>NZ_BOMS01000073.1 GCF_016862315.1 Actinoplanes palleronii
TAGCCGCACGCGATCTGGCAACGCGGACTCGCACCGCCCTGCCCGGCAGCGGTAGGCGCAGCCGATCGGGCATCGTGCGCCCCTGCGCCGTCGGCAGGGTGATCGCGGACTTCTGCCGGCCCTGTGCGGGCGGTGGCTCCGCGCAACGATGACTGCGGGCGGTGGGCGCCCCGTCGTTGCTCGCGGGTGCGGGTGCGGGTGCGGGTGCGGGTGCGGGTGGGGTTGCGGGCGGAGCGCTAGCCGCGTTGCGTGGGGATTCGCGGTGGCTCGACCTCTGTTGCTGGCGGGAATGGGGGGAGATCTTTAGGGTGGGCCGGTGTTCTGGAGAAGGCGCCGGCCCGCGCAGCCGGATCCCACCGGCCGGCCGTCGGATGACGAGATCATGTGGCAGGTCCGCGAGACGATCAGGGAGCTGGCGCCGGACCTCGCCGCGCCTGCCGTGGTCAAGAACGGCATGCTGCTCGGTCGGCACGTGCCGTGGGCGGTGATGGCGCTGCCGAATCACACGCCGCACGACAACCACTTCGATCTGGCGTTCTCCACTCGGCTCGACCGCGCGGGTGAGGGGTTGATCGAGGACTGTGTCAGCGGCTTCGGCGAACCGCGTGAGGCCCTCGGCGTGGCGCTGGACATCTGGAAGCAGACGTCCGGCGCGTGCTTCCTGGAGATGGCGGCCGGCGGGTCCGGTGAGTTCGCCGGTCACTTCGACGAGGACGACCCGGCCGGGCTGCCGGGCTGGCACACGCTCATCTCCGAGGTGGTCGCGTATGGACCGGACGAGCCGAGCGCCACGGCGGTACAGGACGCGATGCTCGGTCACCTGCTGCTCCGGACGATCGCGCCGCAGCTGCTTCCCGCCCTCGACCGGGAGCAGAACAACGGCGTCAAGGTGTTCCTCTGTGTCACTCCGGACTCGCTGACCGCCGAGGTGCGGGTCAACGGCGAGGTGGTCGAGGCGGCGACCGCGGCGATGGCCGCCCTGCCCTGGCCCACGGTGACCGACGCGGCGTTCGCCCGCTTCTACGCCGTCGCCGTCCACCGAACCTGACTCCCGCCGCCCGCCAAGGACCCGACCACGCCGACCGACCCAACCGACCCGGCCGACCCGACCGACCCGACCGGCCCAACCGACCCGGCGCGGGCCGACCTGCCCGGCCGACCCGGCCCAACCGGCCCCGGCCGGCCCGCGCAGGCAGGGCCGAGCCCGCCGGTTGCGGAAGGCGGTCAAGGGGAAGGCCGGGCGGCCGGGGACGGTCAGGAACGAGGGGCAGGAACGGTCACGGGAGCGCGGCGTCGAGCGCCGGGTACCACCGGTTGGCGATTTTGACGTTGCCGGCGTCGTTGGGGTGCACGCCGTCGTAGGTGTCGGTGGCCGTGTCGAAACCGGTCCACTGGTCCACCACGGTGATCGGTGACGCGGTCGTGGTCAGGCCGGCGGCCCAGGCCGGGATCGCGGCGTTCAGGGTGACCACCCGTTGCGCGCACTCGGCGCAGGTCGACGGGTTCATCGGGATGATCTGCGCGACCAGGATCTTCATGCCCGGGTTGGCGGCCCGCATCTGGCCGACCAGGGTGGTGTACGCGGACAGGATCGTCGCGGTGGGCAGGTTGCTCCACACGTCGTTCGTGCCGAAGTGCATCAGCACCACGTCCGGCCCGGTCGCGGCGAGCCAGCCGACCAGCTGGTTCTGGCTCGCGACGTTGGTGACCAGGTAGCCGCCGTGCCCCTCGTTCTCACCGTCGTACGCGAAACCGCAGCCCTGACCGGGCAGCGTCCCGACGAAGTCGACCTGCTCGGCGGGGAGCTTCTGCCAGAGCAGCGCACGCCAGCAGCCCGGCGAGCCGGTGATCGAGTCACCGAGCGCCATGATCTTGGTTTTCGCGCCGGCCGGTGGTGTCGAGGACGGGGTGCCCGACGGCGTGCCCGACGGGGTCACCGTGCCGGTGCAGGCCGCCCCGTTCAGGGCGAAGGCGGTGGGCACGGGGTTCGTGCCGGTCCAGGCGCCGTTGAAACCGAACGAGGTTATGCCGCCGGTCGCGACCGCTCCGTTCCAGGACGCATTTCGTACGGTCACGGCCGTCCCGGACTGGCTCACCGAGCCGTTCCAGAGCTGGGTGATGCTCTGCCCGGCGGCGAACGTGAAGGTCAGCGACCACGAGGTCACCGGATCACCGAGGTTGGTGACCTCGACCGCGGCGCCGAAGCCGCCCGGCCACTGGCTGGAGACGGTGTACTTCACGGAGCATCCGGTCGCCGCGTCCGCTCTGGTGGCGGTCGCGAACAGGGCGCCGGTGACGAGGGTGCAGACGCTGGCGAGGACGGCCAGCCTTCGTCGTTGCATGGTGGTACCTCCGAACGGAAGCGATGGCGGCGCACGCGCGGTGGAGCGCATGGCCTGGGAGCGCTCCCATCAATGTATATCAATGGGTGCCCGATGGTGCCGGTCCTCCGGGGAGAGCGGTCGGTGGCCTCGGTCAGAATCGGGGGATGACAACCGTGGGGATCGTGAGTCCCGGCTTCATGGGCGCCGGGCTCGGCCAGGCACTGCGCACGGGCGGCGCCCGCGTGGTGACCACCCTGGACGGCCGCTCCGCCCGCAGCGCCCGGCTCGCCACCGACGCCGGCCTGGAGGTGTTGCCGAGCCTCGCCGCCGTGCTGGCCGCCAGCGACGTGATCCTCTCGGTGGTCCCGCCCGGCCAGGCCGTCGCCACCGCCCACGCCATCGCCACCGCAGCCCGTGCCGCAGGCCTGCACGCCGACCCCAGCGCCGGCTCGACCCGCGGGTCCGGCACAAGCTCGGCCCGCGACGCAATCACCGACCCAAGCCGCGAGGCCGGCGGTGACTCGGGCCAGCAGGTTGGCGGTGGCTCGGGCCAGCAGGTTGGCGGTGGCTCGGGCCGTGGGGCGGGCGCTGGGCTGCCGGTTGTGGCTGACCTCAACGCGGTCTCGCCGGAGACGATGGCCGTGATCGCCCGCGCGCTGGACGGGCTGCCGGTCGTGGACGGGTCGATCTCCGGGCCGCCGCCGACCACCGCGCCTGGCGCGCACGTCTACCTGTCCGGGCTCCGGGCCGCCGAGGTCGCCGCGCTGCCCTGGGACGGGCAGGTCGAACCGGTTGTCCTCGGCCCGGAGATCGGCACCGCCAGCGCCCTGAAGATGTGCACCGCCGGTGTCTACAAGGGCCTGACCGCGCTGCTCACCCAGGCGCTGCGCACCGCCGGACACCACGGCGTGCTCGACCCGGTGCTCGCGGACCTGGCGCGCAACGGCTTCACCGGATCGGCCGGGATCGCCCGCTCCGCGACGAAGGCCGCCCGCTTCGTCGACGAGATGCGCGAGATCGCCGCGACCCAGGCCGGCGCCGGACTGACCCCCGCGTTGTTCCAGGCCCTCGCGGACGTCTACGCCGACATCGCCACCACCCCGCTCGCCCAGGGCGCCCCGGAATCCACCGGCGACCTCCCGCCCGCCGAGATCGTCAACCGCCTCACCTCCCGCTGATCGCGCGGCCTCCACCGGACCCGATCCCGGATCCGCCGCTACCACCAGCGTGAACCTTCCCCTTGGGAGAAGGTCGAGCGCCATTCACGCGCGGCATGCGGGCGGAGAAACCGCGCCGGCCTCGAATGATGGACAGGGGGCGTGGTCAGCGGTCCGTCAGGGCGGCTGGGCCCAGACCGCAGATCGACGCGTCGAGGACCTGCGCGGTGTGTGCCAGGGCGATCTCGCCGCCCTGCCGCCGGACCGCCGCCGCGACCTGCATCAGGCAGCCCGGGTTCGCGGTGACCAGAAGCGACGCGCCGGTGGCCAGGACCGCGGCGGCCTTGCGGTCGCCGAGTGCCGCGGCCGGCTCCGGGTTCAGCACGTTCCACACCCCGGCCGATCCGCAGCAGATCTCCGGGTCGGCGATCTCCCGCAGTTCCAGGCCGGGGACACCGCGTAGCAGCGTGCGTGGCTGCGCCCGGATCCCCTGAGCGTGCCCGAGATGGCAGGCGTCGTGATAGGCGACCGTCACCGGCAGCGGGTGCCGTTCCGCGACTGGTCCGATTTCGATCAGAAGCTCGGCCAGGTCCCGTACCTTCGCGGCGAACGTGGCGGCCCGCGTCGCATACGCCGGATCGTCCGCGAGCAGTGCGCCGTATTCCTTCAGGGATGACCCGCACCCGGCCGCGTTGACCACGAAATAGTCCATGCCGGACCGCTCGAACGTGTCGATCAGCCGCCGGGCGAACCGCTCCGCCTCGGCGCGCCGTCCGTTGTGCACACTCAGCGCCCCGCAACAGCCCTGGCCGGGAGGGATCAGCACGTCACAGCCTTCGGCGGCGAGGATCCGTACCGTTGCGGCATTGACGTCCGGGAAGAACGCCGACTGAACACAACCGGTCAGCATGCCCACCACCGCCCGCCGGTCACCGTGGGCGGCGACCCGGCGCGGCGGCCGCGGCACGCCGCGCAGCCGCGGCGCGAGAGCATCCAAGGTCGCGAGAGTCGGTGCGAGACGTTCCAACAATTGTGTACGACCGATGAGCGCCTGCAGGCCCGACCTCTGGTACGCCCACAGCGGCCCGCGCAGCAACCGCAACCGTCGCGGATACGGGAACAGCGCGAAGATCGCCGCCCGCAGTGCCCGGTCCCGTGCGCCACGGGGATGGCGTCGTTCCACCTGCGAGCGGGTGTCCTCGATCAGTTGGTCGTAGCGCACCCCGGACGGGCACGCGGTCACACACGCCATGCAGCCGAGGCAGCGGTCCACGTGGGTGACCATCGACGTGCTCAGCGGTTCACCCTCGAGCCCCTGCGCGATCAGGTGGATCCGGCCACGCGGCGAGTCCATCTCCTCGCCCCACAGCACGTAGGTCGGGCAGGTGGTCAGGCAGAACCCGCAGTGCACACAGTCCGCCACCTGGTCGGCCCGCGGCCGGTGATGATCGTCGAAAGCGCCCGCCGCGCCCGCCGCGCCCGCGTTCCCGGCCGCCCGCAGCGCGTCGGGCAGGCCGGACCCGGTGCCTCGGGTGGCGTCCAGGTCTGCCATCAGATGCCTCCCACGAATCGGCCCGGCGCGAACCGGTGCTCCGGATCGAACCGGTCCTTGACCCGGCGCATCAGCTCGAGCCCCGGCACCGGCCCCCACATGTCGAGGGTGTCGCGCACCCCGGCCGGCGCGGTCAGCACGACGGCGTGCCCACCGGCCCGGATCGCCGCGGCCCGCAACAGCTCCACCGCCCGCCCGGCCTCCACCACCCCCGACGCCGACAAGGGCGCCCGGGAGGAAGCCACCCCCGAAGACGGCGACGCGCCCGACGGCGACGCGGAAGACGGCGACGCAGAGGACGGCGGCGCGGAAGACGGCGACGCGGAGGACGGTGAGGAGCCCGGGGGAGTGCCGGCCGCCGGGAAGCCCGCGTAGAGCACCCCCGTCCCGGCCGACCCCCGCACCGTCGCGCCCGCGCCCACCGCCGTCGCCACCAGCGCCGGCACCTGCGACAACGCGCCGGTCAGCTTCACGCCCAGGCCGTCGGGCGCCCAGGGCAGCACGTCCCACCACTCCGGCGGCTCCGCCGACACCTCGCCGTCCAGCACCGCGGCCACGGCGGCCGCCCGTTCCCGCACCCCGGCCGGTGTCCCCTCGAGCAGCACGGCCAGCTCCGGCTCCGCGCCCGGCTCCGCGTTGACTTCGAGGGCACTCGCCGCGAACTGCCCGGCCAGGACTCGCGCGGCGTGACCGGGCGGGGCTGCCGCCCGTACGAAAGCGGAAGCGGCCGGCACCGGATGCAACCGGAAGACGCAGGCGGTGATCAGCCCGAGGGTGCCGAAGGCGCCGGTGTAGAGCTTGCCCAGGTCATAACCGGCGACGTTCTTGACGACCTTGCCGCCCGCCTTGGTGACCGTTCCGTCCGGCCGGACCACGGTGATCCCGATCAGCAGGTCGCGGGCCGTCCCGTAGCGCAGCCGGCGCGGACCGGACGCGTTCGCCGCGACAGTGCCCCCGGCCGTCGCCGCCGGTGGCGCGTCCAGCGCGAGCTGCTGACCGGGCAGCCGGTGCAGCTCGGCCATCGGGGTGCCGGCCCTGACCACGGTGATCAGGTCGCCGGCGGCGTGCTCGACCACACCGGTCAGCCGCCGGGTGTCGATGATCAGGTCGAGGTCGCGCGGTGGCGGGCCCCAGTCCAGCTTGGTGCCGCCGCCCCGGATCACCACACTCAGGCCCCGCGCGGCCGTGACCAGCGCAGCCGCCTCCGCGGTGTCCCGCGGTGCCGCGACCAGCCGGGCCGGAACCCCGCCCACCACGTCGTCGTCCCCGGCCGGCGTCGTCAGCTCGTCGAGCGCAGCCATCAGCCGGCGCTCCAGGGCACCGGCGGCGCCGTGAGCGAACCGGTCATGGCCGGGGGGAAGGGTGCGGTGCGGGAGAGGATCACGGGCGGCGGGGGCATCAGAAGATCTCCGCTACGCCGGAGGACTGCAGGGGGTGGGTGCCCTGCCGCCGGCCCGGCTGTTCGCCGCACAACCGTGGCGTCGGGAACACCTTGCCCGGATTCGCCAGCCCGTCCGGGTCGAACGCGCACCGCAGCAGCTGCATGGTGTCCAGATCGGCGTCGGTGAACATCCGCGGCATGTACTTCGCCTTGTCGATACCGACGCCGTGCTCGCCGGTGATCGAGCCGCCGTGTTCGATGCACAGGTCGAGGATCGCCGCGGACACCGTCTCGGCGCGTTCGGCCTGGCCGGGCACCTCGGCGTCGAAGAGCACGAGCGGATGCAGGTTGCCGTCGCCGGCGTGGAACACGTTCGCCACCCGCACCCCGTGCCCGTCGGCGACCTCGCCGATCCGGCGCAGCACCTCGGGCAACGCGGTCCGCGGGATCACGCCGTCCTGCACGATGTAGTCCGGGCTGATCCGGCCGACCGCGGCGAACGCCGACTTGCGGCCCCGCCAGATCAGCGCCCGTTCGGCGTCGTCGGCCGCGACCCGGGTCTCGAACGCGCCGTGCGCCGTGCAGAGCGCGCTGACCTCGTCGAACTGCGCGTCCACCTCGGCCGCCGGTCCGTCCAGCTCGACGATCAGGACGGCGCCCGCGCCGGCCGGGTATCCGCAGTGCACGGCGGCCTCGGCGGCCTCGATGGCGAGCGCGTCCATCATCTCGATCGCGGCCGGCACCACACCGGCCGCGATGATCGCCGAGGTGGCGGCGCCGGCCTGGTCGGTGGAGCCGAACGCGGCGAGCAGGGTGCGCACCGTCTCGGGCAGCCGGGTCAGCCGGACGGTCACCTCGGTGGCCACCCCGAGCGTGCCCTCCGAGCCGACGAACACGCCGAGCAGGTCGTACCCCGGGGTGTCCGGTGCGGTGCCGCCCAGCCGGACCCGCTCGCCGTCCGGGGTGACCACCTCCAGGCCGGTGACGTGGTTGGTGGTGAAGCCGTACTTCAGGCAGTGCGCGCCGCCGGAGTTCTCCGCGACGTTGCCGCCGATCGAGCAGATCTGCTGGCTGGACGGGTCGGGGGCGTAGTAGTAGCCGTGCGGCGTGGCGGCCTTGGTGACGTCCAGGTTGATCACCCCGGGCTGCACGACGGCGCGCTCGTCCTCCGGCCGGACCTCGACGATCTCGCGCAGCCGGGACGTCACGATCAGCACGCCGTCGGCGTGTGGCAGGGCACCGCCGGACAGCCCGGTGCCGGAACCGCGGGCGACGAACGGGGTGCCGGTCGCGGCGCAGGCCCGGACCACGGCGGCGACCTGCGCGGCGGTGACCGGGAGGGCCACCAGCGCCGGGATGACCTTGTAGTGGGCCAGGCCGTCGCATTCGTACGTGCGCAGCTCCTGGCGGTCGGTGAGCACCCGCTGGGTGCCGATCCCGGCACGCAGCCGGGCCGCCAGTCCATCGATACCGGTCATCGCAGGCCTCCTCGTCGACGCCTACCGCCACGCTAACGGTGATCCGGTCCCGGCGCGACGGTTGCCGGTCCGCCGGTGAAACCGGCTCAGCGCGGCGGCAGCATCCAGTGCCGGGTCGCCGACCAGCCGGTGAACGGCGTCACCTGCTCACCGCGGACCGCCGCGCGCAGCCCGTCGACGGCCGGGCCGAGCGGTCCGTCGTCCGGCAGCCCGGCCACGAACCGCTCCGCGTCACCGGTCACCGACAGATGGAAGATCATCTGACGCCAGGCGTACGCGATGTCCTTCACCGCCCGCCGGTCCAGCGGCCGGCCCGCCAGCCGCCGGGCCGTCGCGAAGCAGTGTCCGGCGCCGTCCGGGCCGAGCGTCACCCCGGCCTTGACCAGCGTCGCCAGGTTGTGGGTGGTGAGGATCTGGGCCTGCTCGATCACCGTCCCGTTCTCGGCCGGCGAGCCCCACCCCGAGGTCGTCCCGGCCCGCTCCCGGCAGATCTGGGCGAACCGCGGGTCGAGATCGTTCGGCCGCCCGTAGGCGCGCTCCACCTTGATCGTGGCGATCTCGCGGTAGTCGATCCGGTAGTACCACTCGTAGAGCGTGCCGAAGAGCAGCTCGCCGGCGATCTGGGCGGCGCGCGGGAACTTCGCCACGAACCGGCCGTCGAAAATGTCCG
Source organism: Actinoplanes palleronii (assembly GCF_016862315.1). Classification (GTDB taxonomy): domain Bacteria; phylum Actinomycetota; class Actinomycetes; order Mycobacteriales; family Micromonosporaceae; genus Actinoplanes; species Actinoplanes palleronii. The sequence continues at coordinate 8,563 of NZ_BOMS01000073.1, forward strand.
TGGCCAGCTCCTCCACCCAGGGCAGCGCCAGCCCGGCCTCCGGCTGAGCTGGGACAGCTCGCGGACCATCGGGTTCGGGACCAGCGTGCCCGGGAACGCGCTCAGGGTCAGCCCGCCCAGCCGCCGCAACGCGGTGACCACGGCCTCCCGGCTGTCGCCGCCCGGGCCGCGGTGGCCCTCGACGGTGCGCACCCAGGGCAGCTCCTCGAGCCGGACCTGCGACCCCAGGTCGGTCAGCAGCAGTGAGCGCCGGTTGCGGAAGGCCAGGTAGTTCGCGGCCATCAGGGCGCGCAGGTCCGGGTCCGGGTAGGCGGCGGTCACCGCCTGCGCGGCGATCCGCGGCGCCAGCCCGGCGAGCACCTCGGCCGAGGACACCAGCCCGGCGTCGACCAGCTCCTCGACCGGCGCGGCGATGGCCCGGCGCACGACCGCCCGGACCCGGTCCGGCACACCGTCCACGGCCGCGAGCACCTGATCGATCTCGGTCGTGCCGGTGTGTTGCGGCAGCGTCGCGAGGCGCTCCGCGATGGCGTGCGCGGCCAGGTGGTGCGGCGGGATCGCGGCGACGCCGGCCTGCCGGGCACGCAGGCCGGCGTGCTCCGGGCTGCCCGGCGCGCCGCGTCGGCGCACCATGTCGTCGATCACGGTCCGCACCAGGCCCCGGCGCCACTCCCGGCCGGCCAGCACGTCACCGAGGGCGACCCGCAGCACCGTCAGGTTCGCCTTCGGCCCGGCGTGCCGCCGGCTCGGCGGACACGTCGCCGCGAGGTCGCGATGTTCCGCCAGGAGGGCGCGCGCGTCCCGGTTCCATTCGTCATTTCCGGGTACGACCAGCTGGCCGTCCACGAGGGCGCGGAGCCAGAGCGCGAGCACCCGGTCGGCGTGGAGGTTCCACACCTCCAGGGTGGCGCGCATCGACTCGACGCGCGGGTTCGGCCGGCGGCGCTCGAGCGCGGCACGCACCACACCGACCGGCTGGCGCCACGCGGTCTCCGGCCCGGGCACCGGCCCCGCGGCGAGCGGCTCGGGGACGAAGCGGAGCTCCCCGGCGTACGGATGGATCTGGGCCAGCGCGCTCAGCGCGGACCGCTCGTCGCCGGCGCGCCGCAACCAGGCGATCACCGGCAGCGCCGCCTCCTCGGGCAGCGCCACGTGTGCCGGGGCGCCGGCCAGGGCGTCCAAGCCGTCACGGTGCCGGCCACTGATCCGGTGCTCGAACATCGCCGCCCGGGTGCGCGGCAGGCCGTGCTTGCGCGCGTACGCGATCTCCCAGGGTTGCAGCGGCCCGCCGGCCAGCGGCGTCCCGGTGGTGAAACCGCCGTGCAGGACCTCGAGGGTGACCCAGGCGGGCAGGTCGGCGACCGGGGTTCGGGAGCCGGTCCGGACGCGCCCGCCCACCATCGCGCTGATCGCGGCGGCCCAGCGGGCGGCCTTCGCCCGGGCCCGCTCCCGGGTCTCCGGGTCGAGGTGGGAGGTGGCGGTCGCGTCGGCCAGGCGGCGCCGGCGCTCCGGGTAGGCGGTGCCGATCTCGTTCATGCCGGCGTGGCGGGTGCCGCCCCCGCCCCCTCCCGGTAAAGAGCCGGGCGCTCTACTGCTGAGCTACACGCCGTGGTGTTCGGGACGCGACCCTACCGGTGCCCGGTCGCCGGTCGCCTCCGGTTTTCCGCAGCCCTCGGTGGGTGCCGCGTCACGCCCTGTCGATGGTGCCGTCCGGGCTGGCGGCGATCGGAAATACCTGTGCCAAGATGGCCGGATGTTCGTGACCGCCAGACCTCGCCGGGTCGCCGTGGCCGCCGTCTTCGCCCTGCTCGCGGTGGCCGGCTGCACCTCCGACGACGACAAGCCGGACGCCGGCCGGATCGACGTGACCACCATGCGCGGCGCGTTCCTGCAGGCCGCCGACATCGGGCCGACCTGGACCGCGCCGGAGGCCAGCGCCGACCCGCAGCAGATGGTCAGTTTCTGCGGCGGCACGGTGGCCCCGCCGTCGATCCCGCCCGGCGCCGACCCGGTGTCCTCGTCGTTCGCCGACGAGGGCGAGACCGGCGCGCAGACCCTCGAGCAGCTCGCCCTGGTCTATCCGGACGAGAAGGCGGCGCAGGCCGGGCAGGCGCTGCTGCGCGCGGTCGCCGACGGCTGCCAGCCGACGCTGTCGGTGCCGGCGACGGTCACCTCGGACAAGTCCGAGCCTGCCTACACCGAGAGCGTCGAGGTGCGCGAGCTCGCCGAGACCGGTTGGTCCGGGTTCGTGCTCGTGCGGCACAAGAAGTACGAGGCCTCGCACCCCGGTGTCGCGGACATCGCGGTGGCCGTGCTGACCAGCCGCAACGTGGTGCTGGTGGACAGTTACGCGATCTATCAGCTGAACAAGTCGGAGTCCGCGGCCGGCTTCGAGGCCGACTGGCAGAAGCTGGTCGGCTCGGTCGTCCAGCGGGTGGGATAGACAGCCGGACGCGGTTGGTCTAATGTTCGCGGTGCGCCGTTGCGAGTTCTTCCCCCGTGGAATTCGCAGCGGCGCCCTTAATTTCCGGCCTCGACGATCCACAGAGGCCCCGGGTCGTGAATTGACCCTCTTCAGTGACTGACCTTGAGCGATGCTCAACCGTGGCCTAGGCTCATGCCTGGCTCATCAACCTCAGTTTATGACCGCCGGCATCGGGGGATGTGCATCGGCCTGCCTTCCGCGAGGCAGCGCCGCTGCTCATGGCGTTCGTGAGGGAGCGACAGGGGTGGTGCGGAATGGCCGGTACGGAGGGGGTCTTCTCCATCGCGGAGAAGTTGGATCGGCTGTTCCGCACCACCGGTGAGCCCAGTCACATGACGGTCGCCGAGGCGATCCGGGACAAGCAGGGTGTGCCGATCTCGCACACCTACATCTGGCAGCTGCGCACCGGGCGCCGGGACAATCCGACCCTGCAGCACCTGACCGCGCTGGCCGGCTACTTCGGCGTGCCGGTGGCGTATTTCCTCGACGACCAGGTGGCTGCCGGGGTGGACGCGCAGCTGGCGTTGCTGCGCAGCCTGCGGGCCGCCGGGGTGACCGAGATCGCGTTGCGGGCCGCGGACGTGTCGCCCCGCGGCCGGGAGGCGATCAGCGAGGCGATCCGGCAGGTCTGGGAAGCCGAGCACGGCCCGCAGCCGCCCGGTTGAGGCCGCGGAACGCCACACTCACCCGGGACAGCCAGACCACCTCGTCGGTCATCTCCGGCCCGACCGGCGCCCAGTTGCCGCCCGGGTCGGCCGGCGGCTCGCCGTGCGCGCGCCGCCGCAACGCCTCGATCAGCGCCCGGGCCTCGGTCACCGCCGGGTCCTCGCCGGGCGGGGCGGCCGGGCAGGCGGGCAGATGCTCGCGCAGCGCCAGCATCCCGTCCCGGATCTCGATCACCCGGCGGTAGACGCGCAGCCGCCCACCGGCCGCGCCCGGCCAGGCCAGCGCGGAGTGCGCTGGGCGCATCAGCACCACGTGCGGGAAGGCCTGCCGGACCGCGCCCCACAACGGCCGCAGCACCAGCAACGACCGGTACGCCGCCAGCACCGCCCGCAGCCGGGCGACCGGGGGCGCCGCCCCGCCGGCCACGAAGAGCACCAGCCCGGCGCCGCGCAGGGCGCCGAGCCACGGGTCCCAGGCGGTGAAGTCCACGGCCACCCCGCCGCTGCGGGCCAGCACCAGCACCAGCCGGCCGGCGCCGAACCCGGCCAGCAGCAGGCACCCGGCGCCCATCGCCAGCAGCCCGCCGCGGAGCGCCCCGGCCGGAGCGGCCCGCCGGACCGTCGCGCAGGCCCACCCGGCTAGGACCAGCACCGTCACCAGGTAGCCCTCGAAGACCACCCAGTAGACCGTCTCGACCGGGGTGACGCCGGCGGTGAGCCGGGCCGGGCTGGCCGGCACCCCGTGCCGGCCGGTCACGGCCAGGACCAGCAGCACCGCGCCGGCCAGCGCCCACTGCACACCGGCCCGGCCGGCCCCGGTCACCGCCGAGACCAGCCGGAGCAGCAGGTGCGCGCCGACGATCGCGCAGAGATGCGCGGCGAGGGGCACGTCCCGGCCGCTCTGCAGCGCGGGCAGCGCGATGGTGATCGCGGTGGCGCCGGTGCACAGGCTGCCCCAGAGCAGCCGCTGCCGCCGGTCCCGGCGCAGCAGGGCCAGCCGGGCCAGCACCACCGCCCAGAGCAGGACGGCCAGCACGGTCACGACGGGGGCACCCCGAGCGCGGCGGCGAACCGGCCCAGCGGGTCGTCGGTCTCCGGCGTGCCGGCCGTACGGATCAGCGACGCCAGCATCTCCGCCTCGCGCTCGTCGGCGGTGGTGTGGCCGCTGCGGCCCAGCGCCCGGGCGACCAGGGCCGGGTCGAGGTCGGGGAAGAGGTGGGCGAGGCCCGGGCCGGCCGAGTGCCCGCACAGGATGTGGGCGATCTCGTGCAGCACGATGTGCTCGGCGTGCAGCGGGGAGGTGCCGGGGTCGTAGAAGACGTAGTCGGCGGAGGGCCCGCCGAGCCACAGTCCGCAGGGTGCGCCGGCGCTCAGGCCGAGCAGGGGCCGGCGGTGCAGCGGGCGGCCGCGCCGGGCGGCCACTTCAGCGCTGAAAAGGTCGATATCGAAAGGGTGCGGCACCTGGATGCCACGCAACCGCCGCTCGGCACGACGGCGCAGACCCTCCATTGCGGAAACGGTACCCGGCCCTCGCTCGGTGCTCATAACTGCGCGGAGAGAGCGTGATCCGAGCACGCGTCTCCGCGCCGGTGTGGAAAAAGCCACGGGACTGTTAACTATTCACCTCAACCATGCTTAGCCTTACGAATCCCGGGGCAAGGACGTATTCAGCCGCGGATTCTTAGGCGGAGGTGGGTGCGGCATGAAGTTCGTCTACGACTTTCATGAGGGCAACAAGGACCTCAAAGACCTGCTGGGTGGCAAAGGCGCCAATCTCGCGGAGATGACGAACCTCGGCCTCCCGGTGCCTCCCGGTTTCACCATCACCACCGAGGCCTGCCAGCAGTACCTGCGGCACGGCACGCACGTGGACGGCCTGGCCGGCGAGGTCGACGCGCACCTGGCCGGGCTGGAGCAGGCGATGGGCCGCCGGCTCGGTGACCCGGCCGACCCGCTGCTGGTCTCGGTGCGCTCCGGCGCGAAGTTCTCCATGCCGGGCATGATGGAGACCGTCCTCAACGTCGGACTGAACGATGAATCGGTGGCCGGGCTCTCCCGGCAGGCCGGCGGCAACGACCGGTTCGCCTGGGACTCGTACCGCCGGCTGATCCAGATGTTCGGCAAGACGGTGTGCGACGTGCCGGGCCACGAATTCGAGGACGCGCTGCACGAGGCGAAGGTGGCCAAGGGCGTCAAGGACGATGTCCAGCTCGGCGCGGAGGACCTCAAGGCGCTTGTCACGGCGTACAAAAAAGTGTTTGCCAAACATGTCGGGCACGACTTCCCGCAGGATCCGCGCGAACAGCTCGACCTCGCGGTCGAAGCGGTCTTCCGGTCCTGGAACGCGGACCGTGCGGTGCTCTACCGCCGGCAGGAACGCATTCCGGCCGACCTGGGCACCGCCGTCAACGTGGTCGCCATGGTCTTCGGCAACCTCGGCACCGACTCCGGCACCGGCGTCGCGTTCACCCGCGACCCGGGCAGCGGTGAGCAGGGCGTCTACGGCGACTACCTGGCCAACGCGCAGGGCGAGGACGTCGTGGCCGGCATCCGCAACACGCTCGCGCTCGCCGAGCTGGAGAAGCTGGACAAGCGCTCCTACGACGAGCTGATGCAGATCATGGCGACCCTCGAGGGCCACTACCGCGACCTGTGCGACATCGAGTTCACCATCGAACGCGGCAAGCTGTGGATGCTGCAGACCCGGGTCGGCAAGCGCACCGCCGCCGCCGCGTTCACCATCGCCGCCCAGCTGATCGACGAGGGTGTGATCGACCTCGACGAGGCGCTGATCCGGGTCACCGGCAGCCAGCTCGGCCAGCTGATGTTCCCGCGCTTCGACCTCGGCGGCGACCCCACGTCGCTGACCCGGGGCGTCGGCGCGTCGCCCGGCGCGGCGTACGGCGAAGTGGTCTTCACCTCGCAGCGGGCGACCGAGGTCGCGGCCGAGGGCCGGCCGGCCATCCTGGTGCGGCGCGAGACCAACCCGGACGACCTGCCCGGCATGATCGCCGCGCAGGGCATCCTGACCAGCCGCGGCGGCAAGACCTCGCACGCCGCGGTGGTGGCCCGGGGGATGGGCAAGACCTGCGTCTGCGGCGCCGACGAGGTGTCGGTCGCGGCGTCCTCGTTCACGGTGGGTGAGACGGTCGTCAACGAGGGCGACGTCATCTCGATCGACGGCACCACCGGCCGGGTCTACCTCGGTGAGGTGCCGGTGCGGCCCAGCGAGGTGGTGCAGTACTTCGAGGGCGACCTGGACCCGCAACTGGCCAACGAGCCGCTGGTCGCGGCGGTGCACCGGATCCTCACGCACGCCGATGAGAAGCGCCGCCTGCGGGTGCGCACCAACGCGGACACCGGCGCCGACGCGGCCCGGGCCCGGCGGTTCGGCGCGCAGGGGATCGGGCTGTGCCGTACCGAGCACATGTTCCTCGGCGACCGGCGCGAGCTCGTCGAACGGCTGATCCTGGCGCGTACCGAGACGGACCGGTCGCAGGCCCTCGCGGCGCTGCAGCCGTTGCAGCGGGCCGACTTCCTGGAGATCTTCCGGGAGATGAACGGGCTGCCGGTCACCGTCCGGCTGATCGACCCGCCGCTGCACGAGTTCCTGCCGTCGCTGGAGGAACTCGCGGTCAAGGTGGCCGTCGCGCACGAGCTGGGCCGGCCGGTCGGCAAGGACGATCAGATGCTCGCCGCGGTCCGCCGGATGCACGAGCAGAACCCGATGCTGGGCCTGCGCGGGGTTCGCCTCGGCCTGGTCATTCCCGGACTGTTCGGCATGCAGGTCCGGGCGATCGCGGAGGCCGCGGTGGCGCTCGCCGCCGAGGGCGGCACCCCGCGACCGGAGATCATGGTGCCGCTGGTCGGCGCGGTGCAGGAGCTCGAGACGGTCCGCGCCGAGGCCGAGAAGATCATCGCCGAGGTGGTCGGCGACTCCGGCGTCACGATCCTTATCGGTACGATGATCGAGGTCCCCCGGGCCGCGCTGACCGCCGGCCAGATCGCCGAAGCAGCCGAGTTCTTCTCCTTCGGCACCAACGACCTCACCCAGATGGGCTGGGGATTCTCCCGGGACGACGTCGAGGGCGCGTTCTTCTGGCGCTACCTGGAACTCGGCATCTTCGGCATCAGCCCGTTCGAGTCGATCGACGTCGAGGGCGTCGGCCGGCTCGTGAGGATCGCCGCGGAGGAGGGCCGGGCCGCCCGCCCCGACCTCAAGCTGGGCGTCTGCGGCGAGCACGGCGGCGACCCGGACTCGGTGCACTTCTTCCACGAGGTCGGACTGGACTACGTGTCCTGCTCGCCGTTCCGGGTGCCGATCGCGCGCCTGGAGGCGGGCCGCGCGGCGGTGGAGTCGGAGGGCTCCGACCACCGCTGATCGAGAACCGGCGTGGACGGGTGGCGGTTCGCCATCCGGTCACGTCCGGGCGGCCCCGCGACCACTTCGCGGCGGAGAGCGGGGCCGCCCGTCACACCTCGGACCGGGGGTTCGTCCGCGCCATGGCACCCACCAGGCGGACGAGCCCCCGGTCCGACCTGTCCCACGCGGTGTTCCGCGTTCCGGGGCGGCAGCAGCGCGCGTTGCTGCCCGGCTGGCTCTGGCGGCCGTATTCCGGCTGGTTTAACGGCCGTCAGGACCAGCTCGTCCCACTCGGCTGGCTCTGGCGGCCGTATTCCGGCTGGTTTAACGGCCGTCAGGACCAGCTGGTCCCACTCGGCTGGCTGTGGCGGTGGGTTCGGGACCGTTGTGGCGGCCGTGGGTGCTCGCTGGGGCTGGGTGGCGAGCGGCTGTGGTGGGTTCGGGAAGGTCGTGACCACTGGCGGTGCCTGCCGGTTGGGGGAGCGGGCACGGCGGGGACCGGGGGTGACCGTTACCGGACGCGGACGTCGCCCCGGAGGGGGTCGCGGTTTGGACGCGCCAGCGGCCTGCGGGCCCCGCAGGGGTCCCGGCGGGAGCGGCGGTCTGTACCCCGGCGGACGCACGACATCGTGATCTTGAAGTTGATCTTGCTGGGGATTTTTGTCCCGTTCGCGACGATCGCCGTCATCTGCCTCCCGGTGGTCTCGTCCGGGGTAGCGCCGCGTCGATCCCTCGAAAAATGTCGGTGGCCGGGTCTAGCGTCCGAGGGGACATCGTTCGAAGGCAAGGGAGCCTGTGATGACGTCCCGACTCAACCCGTACCTGGCTTTCCAGGGCAACGCCCGCGCGGCCATCGAGTTCTATCAGCAGGTCTTCGGCGGGGAGCTGCGGGTCAACACGTTCGGCGAGTTCGGCTCGCCCGACCCGGAGCTCAAGGACAAGGTGATGCACGCGATGCTGGACACGCCGCAGGGTTACACCCTGATGGCCTCCGACATGCCGCCCGGGATGCCGTTCACCCCGGGCAGCAGCATCACCGTGAGCCTCAGCGGCGACAGCAGCGACGATCTGCGCGCCTTCTGGGACAAACTGGCCGACGGCGGCTCGATCACCGTCCCGTTCGAGAAGCAGATGTGGGGCGACGAGTTCGGCCAGCTCACCGACAAGTTCGGCGTCCCGTGGATGGTCAACGTCGCCGGCGGCCAGTGACGGCGGCTCACTCCTCGTAGGGCGGCTCCTCGTCGTAGTAGGGCGGCTCCTCATCCAGCGGGATCCCGCCGCCGGATGAGGGCGGCTCACCGCCGCCGGATGAGGGCGGCTCACCGCCGGCGGACGAGGACGGCTCACCGCCGCCCGGCGCGGGCGGGTCCTCGCCGCGGACCACGGCCAGGACCTGGTCGCCGAACTTGGTCAGTTTGCTCTGGCCGACGCCGCTGACCGTGCCGAGCTGGTCCAACGAGGACGGCAACAGCACGGCGATCGCGCGCAGCGTCTTGTCGTGGAAGATCACGTAGGGCGGGATGCCCTGCTCCTTCGCCACCGAGGCCCGCCAGGCCCGCAGGCTCTCGAACATCGGCTCGGCCTCGGCCGGGAAGTCGGCGGGAGCGGCGGCCGGGGTGCGCGACGAGCGGGAGCCGGACCCGGAGGACGAACCGCCCCGGGACCGCTGGGACGGGATCTCCCGGCGCATCATCAGGGTGACCTCGCCCCGCAGCACCTCGGAGCTGCGCTCGGTGAGCACCAGCGTGCCGTATTCGCCCTCGACCGCGAGATAACCCCCGGCCAGCAGTTGCCGGACCACGCCGCGCCACTCCGCCTCGCGCAGGTCGGTGCCGATGCCGAAGACGGTCAGGTCCTCGTGCCGGAACTGGGCGACCTTCTCGGTGTGCTTGCCCAGCAGGATGTCGATCGACTGGCCGGCGCCGAACTTCTGCCCCCGCTCGCGCTGCAGCCGCAGCACCGTGGAGAGCAGCTTCTGGGCCGGCACCGTGCCGTCCCAGGACTCCGGCGGGGTCAGGCAGCTGTCGCAGTTGCCGCACGACGCCGACGGTGCTTCCTGATCGAAATACGCCAGCAGCTGGCCGCGCCGGCAGGACACCGTCTCGCAGAGGGCGAGCATCGCATCGAGGTGCCGGCCGGCGTTGCGACGGAACGCGACGTCGCCCTCCGAACCGTCGATCATCTTGCGCAGCTGCACCACGTCCTGCAGCCCGTACGCCAGCCAGGCCGTCGACGGCAGCCCGTCGCGGCCGGCCCGGCCGGTCTCCTGGTAATAGCCCTCGACCGATTTCGGCAGGTCGAGGTGGGCGACGAAGCGCACGTCGGGCTTGTCGATGCCCATCCCGAACGCGATCGTGGCGACCATGACCAGGCCGTCCTCGCGCAGGAAGCGGGACTGGTTGGTCGCGCGGGTCCGGGAGTCCAGACCGGCGTGGTAGGGCAGGGCCGGGATGCCGTTCGCCGACAGGTACGCCGCGTGCTTGTCGACCGACGCCCGGGACAGGCAGTAGACGATGCCGGCGTCACCGGCGTGCTCGGCGCGCAGCAGCTCGAGCAGCTGACGCTTGGGCTCGTTCTTGGCGACGATCCGGTATTGGATGTTGGGCCGGTCGAAGCTGGCGGTGAAGTGCCGCGCCTCGGTCAGCTGCAGCCGCCCGGCGATCTCGTCCTTGGTGGCCGTGGTCGCGGTCGCGGTCAGCGCGATCCGCGGCACGTCCGGCCAGCGCTCGTGCAGCATCGAGAGCGCGAGGTAGTCGGGCCGGAAGTCGTGGCCCCACTGGGCGACGCAGTGCGCCTCGTCGATGGCGAACAGCGCGATCTTGCCGCGGTCGAGCAGCCGCTGCACACCTGCGGTGCCCAGGCCCTCGGGCGCGACGTAGAGCAGGTCCAGCTCGCCGGCGACGAACTCGGCCTCGACCAGGCGCCGCTCCTCGAAGTCCTGCGACGAGTTCAGGAAGCCGGCCCGGACGCCGAGCGTGCGCAGCGCGTCGACCTGGTCCTGCATCAGCGCGATCAGTGGGGAGATCACCACGCCGACGCCTGGCCGGACCAGCGCCGGGATCTGATAGCACAACGACTTGCCGCCGCCGGTGGGCATCAGCACCAGGGCGTCGCCACCGTCGATCACGTGCTCGACGATCTCGCGCTGCTGGCCGCGGAACTCCGGGTAACCGAAGATGCGGTTGAGCGCGTCGGTGGCGCTGGAAACGGGGATCGGGGGAGCCGGGGTCACCCAGCGATAGTAGAGAGCCCGACCGACATTCTGCCCAGCCCTGTGCACAACCCTAAGGAGTGACCGGCAGGCCGACCAGGTCGAGGATCTCGCGGGCGGGGCTGCCCGGGTCCGCGATCAGGGTCAGCGCGGCCTTCTGGTCGTGGTGCTGCTCGGCGATCTGGAACAGCGCGGCCACCCCGGCACTGGCCAGGTGGGTCACCCCGGTCAGGTCGACGGTCATCGGCACGGCGCCGCCCCGGCTGCGGCGCAGCAGCTCCTGGCGGGCGTGCGTGGCCGACGCGGCGTCCACCGGACCGGCCAGCCGGACCTGGGTCTCGTCGTCGCCGGGCAGCTCGGCGATGAGCAGCACGGCCGGCTCGGGCGTCCGGGGCGCGTCGTCGAAGCCGGTCAGCAGCCGGGCCGGCCGGTTCAGCGGATGCCGGACGGTGGCCACCGTGCCGTTCTCGCCCGGCTCCACCCGCAGGCTCTCCACCAGCTGTGCGGTCAGCGCCAGGCCGCGGCCCCGGATCGGCTGCCGTTCCGGCGCGCGCCACCCGCCGTGATCAGAAACGGTCGCCTCGACCCGGCCCGCGGTGGTGAGCACGGCTCGTACCGCGATCGTCCGGGGTTCGGTGGCAGCGGGGGACACCCCGCTGAAGGCGTGCTCGATCGCGTTGGTGGTCAGCTCGCCCAGTGCGTGCTGCAGCACGAACGCGTCGTGCTCGGCCGCGCCCAGCGCGGTCAGCCAGCGGCCCAGCTCGACGCGGATGCCGCGCAGCGACGCCGGGTCCGCCGCCCGCTCCAGGACCAGCTCCGGTACGACGGTCACCCGCTGCGCCGCCAGCAGCGTGATGTCGTCGGCGTGCCCACCGGCCCTGACCAGCAGCTCGATCGTCTGCGCGCAGACCCGCTCGGCCACGGTCGCCGACGGGTCACGCAGCGCCCGCCCGGCCGCCGCGTCGGCGGCCACCCGAGCCAGCTCAGCAGCGGACGAAGACGAGGCAGCGGACGAAGTCGAGGCAGCGGACGAAGTCGAGGCAGCGGACGGAGCAGAGGACGGAGAATCCGCCACGAACGGCCGCTCCAGGATCCCGTCCGAATAGAGCAGCACCAGGTCACCGGGCTCCAGCCGGTCCTGCCGGACCGGGAAGGCCCCGCCGGTGCCCAGCGGCGCGCCCCCGGTCACCGGCAGGAACCGGGTCTCGCCGGCCGCGCTCACCACCAGCGGCGGCGGGTGCCCGGCCGTGCAGTAGAGCAGCTCCCCGCTGCCCGGATCGAGCAGCGCCAGGCAGACCGTCGTCGCGTGGGCGGCCGGGACCCGCCGGGCGAACCGGTCGGCGGCGGCCAGCGCCTCGGTGAGCGAGGCGCCGGCGTCCAGGCGTTCCTGCAGCACCGCGCGCAGCTGACCCATCGTCCCGGACGCGGTGATGCCGTGCCCGACCACGTCGCCGACCACCAGCGCGACGAGCCCGTCCGGGCGGGCCATCGCGTCGAACCAGTCGCCGCCGGCCGCGGTGTCCGCGTCGGCGAGCAGGTAGCTCGCCGCGATCTGCAGGCCGGGCAGCACCGGCAACCCGGACGGCAGCAGCGCCCGCTGCAGCTCGGTGACCACGTCCCGGCTCTGCTCGTAGCGCCGGCGCAGCCGATCCGCCTCGGTCTCGGCGGCCTGCCGGGCCCGGGCCTGCTCGGTGACGTCGAACCCGGCGCCGATCACGCCGCGCACCGACCCGTCCGCGGCGAGCCACGGCACGATGGTGAACGTCGCGAACATCTCGTGCACCGAACCGTCCGGCTGGTCCAGGTGCGCCCGCCACTGCCGCCCGGTGATCGGCTCCCCGGTCCGGTAGACCTCGTGGTACGCGTCCACGAACTGCTGCCCGACCAGGTCGCTGAGCACCTCCCGGCACGGGCGGCCGAGGAAGTCGCGGCCGGGCAGCACCGCGCGGGTCGCCGCGTTGGCGGCGACCATCAGCAGCTCGGGTCCCTCGAAGACGGCGACGATGAACGGCAGGTGGTCGATCGCGGCCACCATGGCGTCCAGGTCGCCCGCCTCCGGGATGTTCACGTCCGTCACCATGCCATCGTGCCGGAAATGCCGCCGGGAGGAACCCGGCGTCACCCTGCCAGGTGCCGCCAGGCGCAGCCCGGCGTCACTCCGCCAGGGGCAGTTCGATGGTGTGTGACGTGTGCGACGCCTTGGTGCGCAGGTAGCGGACGTTGGCCGCCGACACGTGCACCCCGGTCGGGATCCGCTGGGTCACCTCGATGCCCAGCTCGTCCAACTGCAGCGCCTTGTCCGGATTGTTGCTGAGCAGCCGGATCCGGTCGACGCCGACGGCGAGGAGCATCTGCGCGGCGGCGGTGTAGTCCCGCTCGTCCTCGCCCCGGCCCAGCGCCAGGTTCGCCTGGTACGTGTCCAGCCCGTCGTCCTGCAGGGCGTACGCGTCGAGTTTGGCGTAGAGCCCGATGCCGCGGCCCTCCTGGCGCAGGTAGAGCAGGAAACCGCCCTGCTCGGTGATCCGCTCGGCGGCCTCGCGCAACTGCGGGCCGCAGTCGCAGCGCTGGCTGCCGAACACGTCACCGGTCAGGCACTCGCTGTGCGGCCGGACCAGCGGCGCCCGGCCGCCGGCCGCCGACTTGGTCAGCGCACGCCGCCAGTCACCCAGGCCCAGCGCCAGGTGCTCACGGCCGTCCGCCAGCCCGTCGAACGTCATCACCTGGGCAGTAGTGGCGTATCCGTCGGAAAACCGCAGCGGTACGGTCACCTGACGCCGGACGGTGGCCATTGACATCGGTCCTCCTCATTTTTCATGACGCCGTGGCAGAGGCAATGCCCGAAGATCGGTCGCCGCACACCGCGGATTATCGTGGACGCACGATGGCTGAGCGTCCTTACACCTTGTTGAGTTGCGGGATGTCGATCGACGGTTACCTCGACGACACCACCGAGGAGCGGCTGCTCCTCTCGAACGACGCGGATTTCGACCGCGTCGACGAGGAGCGCGCCGGGTGCGACGCGATCCTGGTCGGCGCGACGACGATCCGCCAGGACAACCCCCGCCTGCTGGTCCGCTCGGAGCGGCGCCGCGCGGCGCGGGTGGCCCGCGGCACGGCGGCGAACCCGGTCAAGGTGACCGTCACCGGGCGCGGCGACCTGGATCCGGGCGCCGCGTTCTTCGCCACCGGCGAGTCGGCGAAGCTGGTCTACTGCGCCACCGCGAGCGTGGCCGGTGCGCGCGAACGGCTCGGCGCGGTGGCCACCGTGGTCGACGGCGGCGACCCGGTCGACGTCCACCTGGTCAGTGCCGACCTGGCCGCGCGAGGGGTGCGCCGGCTGATGGTCGAGGGTGGCGGCAGCATGCACACCCAGTTCCTCACCCGCGACCTCGCGGACGAGTTGCAGCTGGTGGTGGCGCCGTTCTTCGTCGGTGACTCGCGGGCGCCGCGGTTCGTGCACGACGGCGCCTTCCCGGCGGGCCCGAAGAACCGCGCCCGGCTGGCCGAGGTCCGCCAGATCGGCGACGTGGTCCTGCTCCGATACGCGCTCTCGGACCGCTTCGACGGGGGCTGACCCGGCGGGCTGCTCGGTCAAGCCGAGGCCCCCGCCGGCTGGCGCACGGTGGTCCGGCGGATCCGGACCGGCTCGGGCGTGGAGATGACGACGGCGGGGGAGACCGGGGCGGTCGCCCGTACCCGGAAGTCGGTCTGCACCGCGACCTCCAGGATCGCCTCGGCCACCGGCTGGTTCGGCGCGGCCACCGGCCGCCGGGCCTTCCGCACCGCGCGGACCACGACCACGACCAGGCCCGGCGCCGCCGCCACGAAGGCACAGATCCCGTACGCCACGGCGATCGTCACGCCCTGCTCGGCGCTCAGCCCGGCCGCACCGAACGCCCAGGCCAGCACGCCCTCGCGGGGGCCCCAGCCGCCCACGTTCAGCGGGATGCCCATGGCCAGCAGCGCGAGCAGCAGCATCGGGGCCAGGGTCAGCAGCGAGGCGCCGTTACCGGCCACCCGCGCCGCGACCAGGAAGGTCGCCAGGTGACCGGCCAGCACCATGGCCGAGGCGAACAGCACACCCGGCCAGTTGCGGCGGGCCAGCAGACCGGAGCGGATCTCCGCGGCGCCGGTGCGGGCAGCGCCGGCCAGCTTCGAGCCGCCGCGCTTCATCCGCCGCACGGTACCGACCACCAGCAACGTGATCATCGCGATGATCGCGGCACCGGCCGCGACCGCGGTCCCGTGCTCGCCGATCAGGGTGAGCACCGGGGACGGCACCGAGACCAGCACCACACCGCCGACGACCAGCAGCACGACCTGTCCGGCGGTCCGCTCCAGCACCACCGCGCGGACCCCGCGGCCGACGTCGCCCTCGTCGCGGCCGTGCGAGACCGCGCGGCCGACGTCGCCGAGCACCCCGCCGGGCAGCGCCGCGTTCAGGAACAGCGCCTGGTAGTAGTCGGCGGTCGCGGCCTTCAGCGACAGCCGCATGCCCAGGCCGCGGGCCACCAGGCACCAGCGCCAGGCGCTGAGCACCGTGGTCAGCACACCGATCCCGAAGGCCAGTGCGAGCGTGCCGGCGTCGAGCACCCGCAGCCCGTCCAGGAACGCGCCGGTGCCCAGTCGCCACAGCACCAGCGCGATGATCCCGGCTCCGCCCAGCAGGCGTACCCATGCCCAGAACGATCGGCTCACTTGTCTTGTCCCCTCGTCGATCCCTCAGGGACTAGTACGCCGGACCGCCCGGACAAGGTTCACTCGAAGATCGCTAAAACATCCTTGTGCCCAACCGTGACCTCCGGGAGCGCCGCCAGGCGAGCCGCGAGATAGTCGTCGGAGCGCAGGTCAGGGTCCTGTTCGGCGGCCGCGCCGAACCAGCCGCGCAGCCACTCGGCGGTCAGCTCCGGCCGGGCCGCACCGAGCTGCCAGGCACTCTCCCGGGTGACGACCCGGGCGCCGGCCTTCTCGAACGCCGCCGTCGCGTAGTCCGGCGCGTCCGGCCCGAGCAGCACCCGGCCACCGGTCTCCCGGCGCTGGTGCGCGTTGAACGCGTCACGGACCCGCTGGTCACGAGGGTCCTCCGGGGTGAATCGCACGTCGCCGGTGACCGAGAGCGTGAACAGCGCGTTCGTCCGGGCCTGCGCGCACACCTCGACCAGCCGGTCCACCTCGCCCGCGGTCAGCAGGTCCAGCAGTGCCGAGCAGGTGACCAGGTCGGCGCCGGCCAGGTCGTCCCGGGTGAGTGCGGTCACATTCCGCTCGTCGATGGCCGGGGTGGCGCCCTCCGGCATCCGGTCCGCGGCGATCTCGAGCAGGTCGTGGTCGAGATCGGTCAGGATCCAGGTCTGCGGGACCGGCAGCCGCGGCGCCAGCCAGCGGCTCAGCGAGCCGGTGCCGCAACCCAGGTCGCGGATCACCTTGACCGGGCGGGGCAGCAGCCCGACCAGCTCCAGGGAGCGGGCGTCGGCGTCGGCGGGCTCGCGCAGGCCCAGCCATCCGGCGCTGAATTCTCCGGTCATGCGGTTCCTTCCTCGATGTCTCTCAGAATCGTGGCCAGCCGGCGGGCGGTCTCGTCCCAGCCGGTCAGGGTTTCCCGGCGGGCGCGGGCCAGGGCCCGCCAGTCGTCGCGCAGGGCGGCGTCGGTGAGCCAGGTCCGCAGGGTCGCGGCGAGCAGGTCCGGATCCTCCGGGGGCAGCAGGCGTCCGGGCACGCCGGACCGTCCTCCGGCCTCGGCGGCGCCGAGCGCCTCGGCGACCCCGCCGACGTCCGTCGCCACCACCGGGAGGCCGTGTGCCAGGGCTTCGGTCACCACCATGCCGTACGTCTCGGCCCGCGACGGGAGCACAAAAAGATCCGCATTCTCGTACGCGGCGGCCAGCGCCCCACCGGCCAGCGGCCCGGTGAAGGTGACCCGGCCGGACAGGGTGGCGGGCACCGGCGGCACCCGGCCCGCCCCGGCGAAGGTGCACTCCCAGGACCGGTCGGTGAGCTGTTCCAGCGCGGTGAGCAGCAGATCCTGGCCCTTGCGCGGGCCCAGTGACGCCACGCAGAGCAGCCGGTGGCCGGTCGGCGAGGGCGTACCCGGGGTGGCCCGGTCGACGCCCGGCGCGGCGACGTGGACCACCGGCAGGTCGTGCATCGCCGCCACGTGCGCGCCGGCCCGGTCGCTGGTGGCGATCACCCCGGTGGCCAGGTGCAGGGCCCGGCCCTCCAGGGTGCGCAGCTCGGCGGCCTCCTCGGCGGAGAGGCTGGTCTCGTCGCTGAGCGGCAGGTGCACCAGGATCACCAGGCGCAGCCGGGCCGCGTGCGGCTCCAGCACCTCCGGGACTCCGCAGCAGATCAGGCCGTCGAGCAGCACCAGGGCGCCGTCGGGGAACTCGCCGAGGACCCGGGCGAGGTGATCCCGATCGGACGCGGCCGGGCGTGGCCACCTGCCGGGGACGGTCGTTTCCCGTACCAAATCGGGGTTTTTGTCGGTCAGGTGGTTGAGGACCTCGCGGTCGTAGCGGTTGCCGCCGCTGGGTGCTGCCGGGTCGTCGACGCCGGCCGGCAGCACCGCGTAGAGCGGAGAGATCACCTCAGGGTTCGCTCGTAGCTCGCCCAGGCGATGTGCGACTCGTGCAGGGTGACCTCGAGGCCGGTCAGTCCGGTGGCGCCGGGGCCGAGCTCGCCGGCGCCGATCCGGACGGCCAGCCGGTCGGCGATCAGCTTCGCCAGGAACTCGGTGGACGTGTTGACGCCGGCGAACTCCGGGTCGTCGTCCAGGTTCTGGTAGCTCAGGCTGCCGCAGATGGCGTGCAGCTTCTCGCTGGCCAGGCCGATGTCGACGACGATGTTGTCCTGGTCCAGCTCCGGGCGGCGGAACGTGGCGTCGACCACGAAGGTCGCGCCGTGCAGCCGCTGCGCGGGTCCGAAGACCTCGCCGGAGAAGCTGTGCGCGATCATGATGTGGTCCCGGACGGTGACGCTGAACAAGGGCTTACTCCTCGGGTCGTGGATCTGCAGTGCACTACGGGTACCCGGAGCGGGAAGATCAATTCCCGTCCGGGTAGTCGATCACGTGGCAGAGCGCGGGCAGGCTGCCGTCGGAGAGCCTCGGCAGCAGCGCGGGCAACTCGGCGAAACCGGACCGGCCGGTGATCAACGCGTCGAACCGGTCATCGCGCAGCAGCCGCAGAGCCAGACCCAACCTTTCCGCGTACGAACGGCCGCGCTGCGGGGCGATCCCACCGACCTGGCTGCTCCGGATGGTCAGCCGCCGGGAGTGGAAACCCTCGCCGAGCCGCAACGGGACCTCGCGGTCGCCGTACCAGCTCAGCTCGACCACGGTGCCCTCGGTGCGGAGCAGCTCGAGGCTCCGGGACAGCCCGGCCGGCGACGCGCTGGCGTGGATCACCAGGTCCCGCTCCTCGCGGGCGTGCTCGGGCAGCGCGAAGTCGACACCGAGCGCGTCGGCGACCGCGCGGCGGGCCGGGTCGGCGTCGACCAGCTGCACGTCCGCGCCCGGATAGCCGGCCAGGACGGCGGCCACCGACGAGCCGACCATGCCGCCGCCGACCACGCTGATCCGGTCGCCGAGCTGCGGGGCGGCGTCCCAGATCGCGTTCACCGCGGTCTCCACGGTGCCGGTCAGCACGGCACGGGCGGCGGGCACCCCGTCCGGGACGACGGTCACGCTCGCGACCGGGACCACGTACCGGGTCTGGTGCGGGAACAGGCAGAACACGGTACGGCCGAGCAGGTGCGCGGGGCCGGCCTCGACCACGCCGACGTTCAGGTAGCCGTACTTCACCGGCGCCGGGAAGTCACCGGCCTGGAACGGCGCGCGCATCGTCGCCCACTGGTTCTCCGGCACCCGGCCCTGGAACACCAGCGTCTCGGTGCCCCGGCTCACCCCGGAGTGCAGGGTGCGCACCATCACCTCGTCCGAACCGGGATCCGGCACCTGTTCCGTGCGTATCTCCCCCGATCCGGGGGAAGCCAACCAAAAGGCACTCGCGTCGAACACGAACCAACTCCTCTGAACCGAAAGTCCCCGGCAAGCGTGTGTGTGGGGGACAGCGGTTAACCCTAAGTCCAGGAGGCACGGTGACCACCAGTACCGCCACGACCCCGTCCCGGGCGCCGATGACCGGATTCGCGGCCCAGGTGCTGCTCATCGCCCTGCTCGCCCTGACCGCCGGGCTGACGCTGGGCGGCGGGATCGCCGGGATCACGTACGGCGTGGTGCTCTGCGGCCTGCTCGGCATGGCCCTGCAGCGCTCCGGGATGACGTTCCTCGGCTGGGCGAACCTGGTCACCTTCAGCCGGGCGATCCTGGCCGGCGGGGTGACCGCGCTGGTCACCAGCTCGGTGCTGGGCCACCCGGTGCCGGTCTGGCTGCTGGTCACGATCGCGACCGTGGCGCTGGCCATGGACGGGGTGGACGGGCAGGTGGCCCGGCGTACCGGGACCACCTCGGAGCTGGGCGCGCGCTTCGACATGGAGGTGGACGCGTTCCTGATCCTGGTGCTCAGCGTCTATGCCGCTGTCACTTACGGCTGGTGGGCCCTCGCGATCGGCATTTTCCGGTACGCCTTCGTGGCGGCCTCGTGGGCGCTGCCCTGGCTGAACGCCGCGCTGCCGCCGAAGTTCTCCCGCAAGGTGGTCGCCGCCCAGCAGGGCATCCTGCTCGTGGTGGTGGCGTCCGGGCTGCTGCCCTTCTGGGCCGGTGCCGGGGTCCTGGCCGTGGCGCTGGGCTCGCTGACCTGGTCGTTCGGGCGGGACATCGCGTGGCTGCACAAGGCGTCGCAGGTGCGGGCGGCGGCGCAGACGCGCTGGTCGTCGTCGCATCGCGAGCCGGCCCTCGCGCGCTGACTGTTTTATCGGACCCGTTTTCCTGTCGGACCCGTTTTCCTGTCGGACCCGCTTTCTTATTGGACGCGCTGGACAGTCCCCGAGCGTGCTGCGGGGACCGCGCCGGGGTGCAGGATCGCGGCGATCGCCTCGACACCGTCGATCAGCCGCGGGCCCGGGCGGACCACCAGGCCGTCCCCGTCGATCGCCCAGACCTGGGCGTCCGGGAAGTGCGGCAGCACCGCCTCGGCCTGCCGGACCGCGCCGTCCAGGTGATAGCCGCACGGGGTGACCAGCACCACCTCCGGCTCCGGTGCCGCCAGCTCGGCCCAGGACACCTGCACCGACCGCTTACCGGCCCGCGCCGCCACCGCCTCACCACCGGCCGCCGTGATCAGATCCGGCACCCAGTGCCCGCCGGTGAACGGCGGATCCACCCACTCGACGATCGCCACCCGGGGCCGGGGCCGGCCGGCCACTCCCGCCGTCACGGCGGCCAGGCGCTCCTCGAGGCCGCTGACCAGCTCGTGACCCCGTTCCGGCACGCCCGCGGCCGCGCCGACCTCGACGAACGTGGCCAGCACGTCGGCCAGGCTGTACGGGTCGAGACTCAGCACGTCGGCCCGGCACCCGAGATGGCTCAGCGCATCGTCGACGTGCCCGGACGGCAGCGCGCACACCCGGCACAGGTCCTGGGTCAGGATCAGATCCGGGGCCAGCCCGGCGAGGGCGTCGGGGTGCAGGGTGTAGAGGTCACCGCCGGCCGCCATCTGGGTGCGCACGTAGTCGTCGATCTCGGCCGGGGTGAGGTCCCGGGTGTCCCGGCCGCCGACCACCACGGTCTTCGCGGTGCGCGCGGCGGGCGGCTCGTCACACTCGAACGTGACGCCGACCAGGTCGTCACCGAGGCCCAGGGCATAGACGATCTCGGTCGCGGAGGGGAGCAGGGAGACCAGGCGCATACCCTCATCCTGCCCTCCCGCAGCCCTGGGGCGCCTCATCCCGCCTCGGCCGAAAGTGGGATGCGGGCCGTGCGGAATACGACCTCGGTCCGATGTGCCGGGCGCTTGCGGCGACAAAGCTGACCGGTATCGCTCGAACGTCCGGGGGAGACCGAGATGACGACAACCGCACTGGCCCAATCCGCGCTGGCCCGCTCCGACGAGCTCGTCCTCGACTATCTGGCCGAGCTGTGGGCCGGGAGCGCCGACCTGCCACCCGACCTGCGCGACGAGCTGATGCGGACGGTGACCGACTATCTGGCGCTGCGCCACGAGCCCGGCGCCGACCCGGCCCCGGTGCTGGCCCGGTTAGGGCCGCCGGAGCAGCTCGTCGACGCCACCCGCCGTGGCTACCTGCCGCTGCACCTGCGCGTCCCGCTGCCGGCTCCGGCGCCACCCGGCCCGGCCCGGGTCTCGGTGGTCGGCGGCGCCGACTCGACGGCGATCGCGCTGCTGGTCGGCGGCACGTTCCTGATGCCGGTGATCAGCCCGGTCGCGGGCCTGCTGATCGCCACCGGGTCACCGCGCTGGTCGACCGGGCAGAAGGCGGCGGCCTGGGTGCTGACCGGCGGCACGGCGGCGTTCGCGCTGCTGATGGCGATGGCGCTGATCGGCACGGGCGCGGGTGAGGCGTTCGCGCTGTTCCTGGCGTATCTGGTCGCCTGCGGCGGCTCAGTGGTGGCGGGTCTGTCCCTGCTGATCGGCCTCCGCCACCCCGACCCCCGCTGACCCGCAGCCCTGCTCCCGGCCCCGGCTGGTCCTCGGGGGTGTCTCGACCGCATCAAGACACCCCCGAGCGCCAGCCGATCGCCGCCGGGAGCCGGCTGGTTTCTGGGGGTGTCTCGTGGTGTTTGAGGCACCTCCGAGGGCCAGCTGGTTGCTGCCGGGAGCGGGCTGGTTTCTGGGGGTGTCTCGATGTGTTCGAGGGACCTCTGAGGGCCAGCCGGTTGCCGGGAGCGGGTGGGTGGTCAGGGGGCGGGGGACAAGGGTTCGGCGGGTTCGCCGAGGATTTCGGTGAGGACCTGGGCCCAGACGGCGCGGGGCGGGACCTCGTGGCCGACGCCCTCCAGCCACACCAGCCGGGAACCGGGGATGACCCGGGCCAGCTCGCGCGGATGCTCGGACGGGAACCGCTGGTCGAGCGTGCCGTGCAGGATCAGCGTCGGCACGTCGATGGCGGCGAGCCGGTCGCGGACCGGAGGGCCGTAACCGGCGCAGCGGTGGTTGAGGCGGGCGGCGGCCAGGTCGGCCGAGCGGTCGTAGACGCGCTCGGCGAGCCGGCGCAGCTGCGGCTCGTCCGGGGTGAACGGGCCACCACGGGCGCGGACCTCGGCGATGATCCCGGCGACCGCGGACCGGCGGTTCGACCAGTCGACCTCGTCGGTGGCGGTGCGGACCCGGACCTCGGTGGCCGGCACGGTGCGGACCGCGACGGCGCCGACCCCGGCCAGCACCGGCATGGCGTCCGGGCCCAGACCAGCGCTGGTGGCGATCAGGGTCAGGGTGAGCACCCGGTGCGGATGCTCGACCGCGATCCGCTGGGCCAGCGCGCCGCCGAGCGACAGGCCGACCAGGTGGGCGGCCGGCACACCGAGCGCGTCCAGCACGCCGAGTGCGTCGTTCATCAGGTCCACACCCGAATACGTGGCCCCGGCTGGGAACGGGGTGGAGCGGCCGGTGTCGCGATGGTCGTACCGGATGACGAACCTGCCGCCGGCGGCCAGCCGGCGGCAGAACTCGTCGTCCCACCAGTCCATCGAGCTGGCCTCTCCGGCGAGAAGCAGGAGAGGAGGCTCGGTACGTTCGCCGAAGGTCTCCAGGCACACCTGGATGCCGTTGACCGGCATCATCGTCTCGGTCACCACGAGGCCCATTGTGGCGGCGCTCACCGACAGTCAGGTTAAAACCGGATCACAACGGATGACCAGATCAAGGTGAGTTGGTTTCGCGTCAGCCGGGCCGATCGGCGATCCGGGTCCGGAAGCGCCGCCTTCCCCAGCTCAGGCCACCGGCTGTGTTTGACTGCGCTAGTGGATCTACCCGAATTGTCGGAATTTGTGCCGCATCGGACCGAGGACGACGCGTCCTTCGAAGGGATGACGGTACCGGGGCTCCGGGCTGAGTTCTTCCGCCGCCCGGAGGGTGACCGGGTCGCGAGTGTCGGCCGGTACTCGCTCGGCGACCAGGAACTGCTGCTCGCCTGGGGATATGTCGACGAGGAGCACTGCCGGCACAACGCCGTCCGGGACCGGGCGGGGGGCTGGCACCCGGCCGTCGCGGGCTGTCCGCAGGTCGAGCTGATCAGAGAGGGCCCGGCCGTGGTCGGCCTGGCCGTCCAGGCCTCCACCGGCGACTGGATCCGCGCCCTCCACCACTGACACCGCCGCCGACGGCGGAGCCACTGACACCCCCGGCGGCAGCGGAGCCACTGACACCCCCGGCAGCGGAGCGACCGACACCCCCCGGCGGCGGAGCGACCGACACCGCCGACGGCGGAGCGACTGATGCCGCCGCCGGCGGCGCTGGCCGGTGGCGGAGCGGCGGGTGCCGTGCCTGGCGGCGGGCGGTGTGTGCCGCCAGGCGGCCGCGAGGCGGGGTGGATGCCGCGCCTCGCGGTGAGCGCGCCGGCCGTCTACCGGTGGGCGGGGGCGACGGCCCGCGCCTGGTTGCGGACGAGGCGCAAGGAGAGCGCGGTCAGGGCGATCGCCAGGACGAAGAGCGTCAAGTGCAGGTACGGGTTCACGATCGGCACGAAGCCGATCACCGCGACCGGGATCTGCACCACCGCGATCAGTGCCGCCAGCAGCCACTTGCGGCCGCCGTTCCACAGCATCGCGGTCCACACCGGGGCCGACGCGACCAGCAGGGTCAGACCGTCGAGCACGGCGTGCAGGTAGGTGTTGTGGACGTTGTTGTGGGCGAACGCCTGGGCCGGCGACGCGATCCACAGACCGGCGACGACGAGGGCGAGAACGACAGCGGCACGACGCATGGGATCCTCCAGCGCTATCAAACCGTTGCTGCGAGTAATCACGGTATAAAACCGGCAGGTGTTGCGTAAACCCTCACGAGTATTCATTCCTCCGGATTGGCACACCGGCGCGCTGCGTTGCTGTCCGTACCGACGATCGTGGCCGAACGGTCCGTTGGCTACCCGGCGTGATGATCATTAGCCTGCTGACGTGCGTTTGATCGAGATGGCAACGGTATGTGCAGTGACGCTGGGTATTTCCGGCGCTTCTTACTCTGCGTTAAATCCGCAGAAGCTGGAGGCTCAGGCGAGGATCGTGGCGGACAGTGCCACGTGCCGGACGGTGGACACCGCGATCGTCGGGTTCATCGCCGTGAACGGCACCGACCCGACGTCGGTCGCCCAGCTCCGGCCGTACGTGAAGGGCGACATCTCCCGCTACCGGATCGTCAAGGGTGTGGCCGCCGGACCGGGCTGCTGAGCCGGGCCAGGCCCGCTCCGGGCTGAGGTCAGGCCCGCTCCAGCCTGTGGTCAGGGCCGGCCAGGGCTGAGGCCAGAGCCGCCCCGGGGCCGCCCAGGACTTGCCCGGCTACTGGTATACCGATAATTCACCGGGCCGCAACGCGCCGACCTCTGCTGAAAACAATCGATGCCGAGAATCCGCGAAACGTTTCTTCCAGCTGGAAGGGTTTCGCATGTCCACAGAGGTCGAGAAGCACCCGGTCGACCAGATGCTCCCGTTCGGCCGGCTCGCCGTGCTCGGGCTGCAGCACGTGCTCGTCATGTACGCCGGCTGCGTCGCCGTACCGCTGATCGTCGGCGGCGCGCTCAAGCTCGACGGCAGCACCATCGCGATCCTGGTCAACGCGGATCTGTTCGTGGCCGGTGTGATCACCGTGGTGCAGAGCTTCGGGATCTGGAAGATCTTCGGAGTGCGCCTGCCGGTGGTCGCCGGCGCCACCTTCACCGCGTTGAACCCGATGATTCTGATCGGCGCGAAGTACGGGATGCCCGCCGTCTACGGCGCGATCCTGGTCTCCGGCGTCTTCGGGTTGCTGATCGCCAAGCCGTTCGCGAAGGTCATCCACCTGTTCCCGCCGCTGGTCACCGGCACGGTGATCACCATCATCGGGCTGTCGCTGATCGACGCGGGAGCCGGTCTGATCGCCGGCACCAACGAGGACGCGCCGGGCTACGGCTCGCTCAGCCACCTCGCGCTGGCCGGCGCGATCGTCCTGCTGATCATCCTGCTCAACCGTTTCACCAGCGGTTTCCTCGCCTCGCTGTCGGTGCTGATCGGCCTGGTCGCGGGCATCGTCGCGGCGTCCTTCATGGGCCTTGTCGACTTCTCCGGCGTCGGCGACGCGGACTGGTTCGGGCTGGCCCGGCCGTTCTACTTCGGTGCCCCCGAGTTCCAGGTCGCCGCGATCGTCTCGATGTGCATCGTGATGCTGGTGATCTTCGTGGAGTCGACCGCCGACATGATCGCTGTCGGCGAGGCGGTCGAGAAGCCGCCGACCGAAAATGACATCGCCCGCGGGCTCGCCGCCGACGGCCTCTCCGGTGTGCTGGCCGGTGTCTTCAACTCGTTCCTGGACACGGCGTTCGCCCAGAACGTCGGTTTGGTGCAGGTGACCCGGGTGCGCAGCCGCTTCGTGGTCACCGCGGCCGGCGTCATCCTGGTCGCGCTCGGCCTGATCCCCAAGCTCGGCGAGATCATCGCGGCGGTGCCGGGCCCGGTGATCGGCGCCGCCGCCCTGGTCATGTTCGCCACCGTCACCGCGGTCGGAATCCGCAGCCTGCGCCGCGTCGAGTTCGACGGCACCCAGAACTTGCTGATCATCGCGGTCTCGCTGGGCGTCGGCATGATCCCGGTGGTCGCGCCGAACTTCTACGAGAAGATGCCCGACGAGCTGCAGATCATCTTCGGCAGCAGCATCACCACAACCGTCGTTGTCGTCTTCCTGCTGAACCTGCTGTTCAACGGCACCGGGCGGAAGACGCCGGCGGTGGCCAAGGAGGAAAAAGCAAGATCAAATTCATGATGTCGTGCGTCCGCCGGGGTGCGGATCGTCGCTCCCGCCGGGACCCCTGCGGGCTTCGCTGGCCGCTGGCGCGTCCAGAACGCGAAGCCCTCCGGGGCGACGTCCGTGGGTGGGCACGGTCAAACCGGGAAAACCCCCGTGGTGGGATGAGTCCCATGACGGCGGGTTCCACGATCAAGCGGGGCTGGTTCCGGCTGTTGACGACCACGGTCAACCCGGTCGCGGTGGCGGTGGTGCGCCGCGGCTGGGGCCCGCTCTCGCTGGTGCAGCACGTGGGACGGCGGACCGGCACCCGTTACGAGACGCCGATGCTGCTGGTGCGGGTGGGGCCGGACTTCCTCGCCGAGCTGACCTATGGCCCCGATGTCGCGTGGCTGCGCAACACGCTCGCGGCCGGGGGCTGCACGGTGCTGCACCGGGGCGTCACCTATCAGATAGACCGCGTCGACCCGGTCCCGCCCAGCGCTGGTCTGGCCGCTTTCGGTCACCCGGCGGCGCTCGTTTTGCGGCTGGCCCGGCGGCGGGACTTCCGGCGCCTTCACGTGCGTACCCAAAAGGTTTGAACGCCTAGGGCCGTGGTGGTGACCGGTGGCGGATCGTGGCGTCATACCATCGGCCTGTAACGCCGGACAAGGACGGAAACGGGTGACGATGGAGACGTTGGAGTTCCAGGCCGAGGCGCGCCAGCTGTTGCAGCTGATGGTCCACTCGATCTATTCGAACAAGGACATCTTCCTGCGCGAGCTGATCTCGAACGCGTCCGACGCGCTGGACAAGCTGCGCCTGGCCAAGCTGCAGGACGGCCTGGAGGCGGACACCTCCGATCTGCACATCCAGATCGAGGCGGACACCGAGGCGCGGACGCTGATCGTCCGGGACAACGGCATCGGCATGACCCGCGAGGAGGTCGTGGCGCTGATCGGGACGATCGCCAAGTCCGGGACCGCGGATCTGCTGGCCAAGCTCAAGGAAGCGAACGAGGCGAAGGGCGACGCGGAGCTGATCGGTCAGTTCGGTGTCGGCTTCTACTCGACGTTCATGGTCGCCGACAAGGTCACCCTGGTGACCCACAAGGCCGGGACCGAGGGGCACGGCACGCGCTGGGAGTCGGCCGGCGAGGGCACGTACACGATCGAGGACGAGCCGGACGCGCCGGTCGGCACCACGGTCACGCTGCAACTGCGGCCGAAGGACGAGGAGGACGCGCTCTACGACTACGCCGACGAGTGGCGGATCAAGGAGATCGTCAAGCGGTACTCGGACTTCATCTCCTTCCCCATCCGGATGGGGGACGAGGCGCTGAACTCGATGAAGGCGCTCTGGGCGCGTCCGCGCAGCGAGGTCACCGACGAGGAGTACCACGAGTTCTACAAGCACATCAGCCACGACTGGTCCGAGCCGCTCGAGATCATCAACATGAAGGCGGAGGGCACGTTCGAGTACGAGGCCCTGCTCTTCATCCCGTCCCGGGCGCCGCACGACCTGTTCCAGCGGGACGCCCGCCGCGGGCTGCAGCTCTACGTCAAGCGCGTCTTCATCATGGACGACAGCAAGGAGCTGATCCCGGACTACCTGCGGTTCGTCAAGGGCGTGGTGGACGCCGCCGACCTGTCGCTGAACATCTCCCGGGAGATCCTGCAGCAGGACCGGCACATCCAGATGATCCGGCGCCGGCTGATCAAGAAGGTCCTGTCCACCATCAAGGACCTGATGAGCAGCAACCCGGAGAAGTACGCGACGTTCTGGCGGGAGTTCGGCCGGGCCGTCAAGGAGGGCCTGCTCAACGACCCGGACAACCACAAGCCGATCCTGGAGATCGCGTCCTTCGGCACCACCGCCCAGGACGAGCCGACCACCCTCGCCGCCTACGTGGAGCGGATGAAGGAGGACCAGGAGGAGATCTACTACCTGACCGGCGAGTCCCGGTCCCAGGTGGTGAACTCCCCGCACATGGAGGCGTTCCAGGCGCAGGGCTACGAGGTGCTGATCCTCACCGACCCGGTCGACGAGATCTGGGTCGACGCGGTGCCGGACTTCGACGGCAAGAAGCTGCGCTCGATCGCCCGCGGCTCGGTCGACCTGAAGAAGGACGACGCGGAGGAGAAGGAGCCCGAGGGTGACTTCGCGCCGCTGCTCGGCTTCCTCAAGGAGAAGCTGGACGAGCAGGTCAAGGAGGTGCGCCTGTCGCACCGGCTGACCACCTCGGCGGCTTGCCTGGTGAGCGACTCCGACGACATCACCCCGGCACTGGAGAAGATGTACCGGGCGATGGGCCAGGACGGCCCGCGGGTGAAGCGGATCCTCGAGCTCAACCCGAACCACGCGCTGGTCGCCGGGCTGCGGTCGGCGCACGAGCGCGGCGCCGAGGACCCGGCGCTGCCGGAGACGGCCGAGCTGCTCTACGGCACGGCCCTGCTCGCCGAGGGTGGCGACCTGGAGGACCCGGCCCGGTTCGCGAAACTGCTCGCCGACCGGCTGGCTCGTACCGTCTGATCGTCTGAAAAATGGTGAAAGCGGCCCTGGATCTCTTCCGGGGCCGCTTTTCTGTTTATGATCACGGTCGATGTCGCTATCCTCGGTGAATGAGGTGCGAAGCCTGCGGTCTGGACAACGATCCGTCGCTGGAATACTGCGACAATTGTGAGCACCCGCTGCGCGATTCCGGCGCCACCGTCATTTCCGCGCCGCAGCCGGTGGTGGTGCCGCGCCCCCGCCCGGCGCCGGCCCCCGCGCCGCGCGACGACGATGACGACTACGACTACGACTACGGCTACGACCGGGATGCGACCCGGGTCGTCGTGCCCGGCCCGCCGCCCGCGCCGTCGCGGCCGCTGACCCGTCCGTTGCTGATCGGGGTCGCGGTGCTGGCGCTGGCCGGTGCGGCCGGGGGAGTCGCGCTGGCGCTGCACCGTGACGAGAAGCAAGCCGCCGATCCTGGACCCGTCACCACCAGCTCTTTTGTCGAGCCCTCGGCCGCCGAGCCGGGCGGCGTCCCATCCGCCGAACCGTCCGTCGACCCGTCCCTGGCTCCGTTTGTGCCGGAAGCCTCGCCGGCCGCCGACCCGGCGGTGCAGGGCGCGGCCGTGGACCGGCTGCTCGACCTGAGCGGGCAGAGCCGGCTCAAGCTGGTCGAGGCGAACGACGTGGTCTTCTCGTGCGGCGACCTGGCCGCCGCGATCGAGCGGTTGCAGGAGGTCGGCACGGAACGCGGCGCCGAGCGGGCCACGCTGAACGGTCTTGACCTGTCCGCGCTGGCGAACGGCGAACAGATCCGCAGCACGCTGGACACGGCGTTCTCACATTCGCTGGCCGCCGACCGGCATTATGTGAAATGGGCACAGGAAAGGCAGGGGAACGGCTGCCGCAAAACGACGAAGGCCGAGGCTCATCGCATCGCCGGGGATGCCGAGTCGACATCCGCCGGCGCCGCGAAAAAACAATTCCTGAGCCTGTGGAATCCGGTGGCCGTGGGTCTCGGCCTGCCGGCCCGGGAGCGGGACGGGATCTAGCCGCCTTTCCGGCCGCCGCCGGGCTTTCGGCCGAGCGGCGCGCGGACGCCGGGTCAGCCGCTCACCCGTTGAGGGCGGTGACCAGTGCGGTCAGCGCGGCGAGTGCCTCGGTGCCCGGCGCGGCATAGCGGACCAGGTCGTCGAGCATGGTGCGGATCCGGCCGGGCTGGGCCAGCTCGGCCGGTCGCGCCTTCTCCAGCTCGGTCAGCGTCCGCGCGGCCGCCTCCGGGTCGGCGAAGTCGGCCAGGTTCGCCCGGACCCGGCCGAGCAGCGCGCCCACCTGCGCCGCGTCGAGACCGTTGTTCTGCTGGTTGAAGACGTTGCCGTCGCCGCCCAGATTGTTCTGGCCGCCGCTGATGCTGCCGATCCGGAAGTTGTTCGCGTCAGGCATGGGCCGATCCTCCGCTGCTGGTGAAGACGTTGCCGGAGCCGCCGAAGTTGTTCTGCCCGCCCAGGACCGTGCCGACCTGGACCAGGCTGCTGTTGTTCATGGTGATCTGGTTGACCGCCTGGCGGAACTCGAGCGGGTCGACACCCGCCTCCACCAGGAAGTCGATGATCGCCTCGCCGACGATCCGGTCGACCAGCTTCACGTACTTGACCCCGTCGAGCTTCTGCAGATAGCTCTGCGGCACCCGGTCGGACGCCAGGTCGCGGACGCTGACCCGGGCGCCGTAGTCGTGGGTGCGGAACTCGGTCGACGCGGCGACCGACCGGCTCATCGCCAGGCGCAACCGGATCGCCCGGTCGGCGGCCTGGGCCAGGCGCAGCGGGCCGGCGACCACGTCCACGATCGCGGTGCGCAGGGTGCTGCCGAGGGCGTACGAGGCGGCCTTCTCCGGGCGCAGGCTGTCGGCGAGCAGGCACTCCGGGCGCAGCGGCGGCAGCACGGTGCCGATGAACTCGGCGTAGAGCATCCCGCCCTCGACCGCCACGTGCACGAACGCGCTGACCGAGATGCCCAGCGCCTGCGCGCCGAGGATGACGTCGTCGTGCTGGTCCCGGATGGCCTTGCCGCGGACCGGGATGACCACCCGCAGGTACTGCCGCAGGCCGCCCTGCGGGTTCGCCACGATCGCGTCCACGGTGGCGTCGTCGGCCATCGTGTACGGCATCCCGCTCACCGGGTCGAGCACCGGATCGTGCTCGTCACGGATCCCGTCGGCCACCACGTACGACCGGACGGACAGCCCGGCGACCCGCTGACCCTCGTCGAGCCAGTCGGCGCGCATCGACTCGATGGCCTTCTTGATCCGCTGGTTCAGGGCCACCGCGTCGATCGCCACCGGCTCTTCCGGGCGGTTGCCGTCCGGGGTGCGCGGCCGCAGGGTCAGGCTGAGCGACCAGCCCTGCCGGACCCGGCCGCAGCCGAGGAACGGGTCGTCGTGGTGCACCACCACGTTGCCGCGCTGGGCGGCCGCGATCAGGGCCAGCCGGTCCTCGATCAGGGTGTCGCGCAGCCGGAGACGCCGGGGCGCCGCGCCGGGCGCGAACTCGGCGGTGACGATCCGGTAGTCCTCGCGGCGGAACGCGTACAGCATCCCGGCGATGCCGAGCAGGACGGCCAGGGCCACCCACGGGTGGTCCCCGGCGGCGTCGGCCGCGGTGTCGGTGTAGTCCGACGGGACCTCCTCGTCGATCAGCTGCCACAGCCCGTAGACGATCCAGCCGCCGAACAGCGCCAGGGCCCAGGCCAGGATCCAGCGCAGCGAGGGGAGGCGGAGGCGTTCGAGCAGCTCGCGGAGCGTCGCCGAGCGGGCGAACGCGACGAGCGCGCCGAGGGCCGCGACGGCGAGCACGGTGACGATGCTCAGATAGGCCGCGATCAGCAGCAGCACGGTCCCGATCGCGTGCTGCGCGGCCTGTCGCCGGCGGACCCGGAAGCACTGCCGCACGATCGGGTCGAGGTCGAAGCCGTGCGACGGCGGCACCGACCGGCGCATGTCGCCGATCAGCGTGTCGACGACGGTGTCGGCGAAGCCCGGCACCAGGAACGCGGCGGTGCAGAGATAGCGCGTGGTGTTGCTGAGGCGGGTGCCCGCCGGGGTGTAGTGCGGCATGGAGAGCGGGGTGTTGCCGGCTTCACGCTGGTGGTGCACGGTCGTCATCGGCGTCAATCCGTCGTCGGCGGAGCGCGGAGATCCTGATCGGACGACGGTAGGCGTGATCACGAGCAGTCGTCAATGGACTACCCGACGGAGATGACCGGGCCGATCAGCCGTTTGCCAGATCGACGAAGAACGTGCCGATGTTCGTGAAGATCTCGGAGACCCCGTCGCCGATGCCCCGGGCCACGTCGGCGGCCGGCCCGGGGTTCGTGCCGATCCAGAAGACCAGCAAGAACAGCAGAACCCAGCTGAGCACCTTCTTCATGGTTCTCCCCACCCCCACAGCGCCATCCAAGATCCTCACACGGTCAGGGAGAACTGTAGGGAAGGCACGCCAGAACCTGAGAGGAGACTGAGGAAACTGGAAGTCACTAGATTTTGACAGTTACCTTCATTTCATGGCTACTTCTAAAGCGCGCTGGTTCGCGCTCGCCGCATTGGCGTTCTGCACCCTCGCGGTCGGCCTGGACGGCACGGTGCTCAGCGTCGCGCTGCCCACGCTCGCCCACGACCTCGACGCCTCCACCGGTGACCTGCAGTGGTTCACCAACTCGTACCTGCTGGTGCTGGCCGCCACGCTGCTGCCGGCCGGGATGCTCGGCGACCGGTACGGCCGCAAGAAGTTCCTGCTCGGCGCGCTCGCGATGTTCGGCGCCGCGTCGGTCGCCTGCGCCTACGCCACCAGCACCGGTCAGCTGATCGCGGCCCGGGCCGTGCTCGGCCTCGCCTCCGCGGTGATCATGGCGCTGATCGGCGCGGTCCTCACCGTGGTCTTCGACGAGCAGACCCGGCCGAAAGCGCTCTCCATCTGGGTCACCGCGAACGCGCTCGGCATCCCGCTCGGCCCGCTGCTGGGTGGCTGGATGCTCGACAACTTCTGGTGGGGCTCGGTCTTCCTGATCAACCTGCCGATCGTGGCCTTCGGGCTGCTCGCGGTCACCGCCTGGGTGCCCGAGTCGCACGGCGACCGGCGCCGCCGGCTGGACCTGCCCGGCGTGCTGCTCTCCGCGACGGGACTGGTCGCCGTGACGTACGGGATCATCGAAGCCGGCGAGAAGGGCCTCGGTGACCCGCGAGCGGCCGGGACCATCGTCGGCGGTGTCGTCGCCCTTGTCGCCCTCGCGGTCTGGCAGCGACGGGCGGCCGCGCCCCTGATCGACCTCGACCTGTTCCGCTCGCGCGGCTTCACCGGCGGCGCGCTGCTCTCCACGATCGCCAGCTTCGCGTTCTTCGGCCTGCTCTTCGCGTTGCCGCAGCTGTTCCAGGCGGTCGGCGGCCAGGACGCGCTCGGCACCGGCCTGCGGCTGCTCCCGGTGATCGGCGGCCTGCTGGTCGGCGCCCGCACCGCCGACAAACTGGTCGCCCGGCTCGGCGCGCGGGTGGTGGTCGGCGCCGGCCTGATCCTGATGGCCGGCGCGCTGCTGGCCGGCGCCCGGACCGGCGCGGACACCGGCTACGGCTACGTCGCCGCCTGGATCACGGCGGCCGGCGTCGGGCTCGGCTTCACGATGCCGCCGGCCATGAACGCCGCCCTCGGCGCGCTCACCCCGGAACGCAGCGGCGTCGGCAACGGCCTGATCCAGGCGATGCGCCAGGTCGGCAGCGCGATCGGGGTCGCCGTGCTGGGCACCGTGCTCAACTCCGGGTACCGCGACCGGATCGACGCGGCCGGCCTGCCGGACGCGGCCCGGGACAGCGCGGCCGCCGGCGTCGCGATCGCCAAGAGCTCCGGTGACCCCGGGATGCTCGACACGGTGCGCCAGGCGTTCACCCACGGACTGGACGTCGCGCTGGTCACCACCGGGGCGGTCGCCGCGGCCGGCGTGCTGCTGGTGCTGATCCTGCCCCGGCACACCCGGCGCCCGGCCGGCGATCCGGCGCCGATCGTGCTGGCAGAATCGGGGGTATGACAGCGACCCCGGGCCTGCGCGAACGCAAGAAGGCGAAGACGAGGGCCGCCATCCGCGAGCACGCGATGCGGTTGTTCGAGGAGCAGGGGTACGCGTCGACCACCGTGGACCAGATCGCGGAGGCGGCCGAGGTCTCGCCGAGCACGTTCTTCCGGTACTTCCCGACCAAGGAGGACGTCATCCTGGTCGACGACTACGACCCGGTGATCCTCGCCGCGGTCCGCCGCCAGCCGCCGGACGTGCCGCCGATCGAGGCGATCAAACGCGGGATGCGCGAGGTGTTCGAGACCTTCACCCCGCAGATCTGGGAGGACGAGCGCCGCCGTCAGCGCCTGATGTCCGAGGTCCCGGAGCTGCGGGTGCGGGCCATGCACCAGCTCGGCGAGGCCATCGACATGATCACCGTGGTGCTCGCCGAGCGGACCGGCCTGGCCGCCGACGACATCCGGATCCGGGCGATGAGCGGCGCCATCACCGGGGTGGTGATGGCGGTCATGCCACCCGGCCGGATGACCGGCGAGGCGTCCATCCAGACCGAGGACTTCGCCCGGCTGCTCGACGGGCTCGACCTGCTCCAGCGGGGGCTACCCCTCGCGTAGCCGGTCCCGGGCGGCGGTCAGCAGCTGCTCGGAGATCTCGGTGCCGGCCGTCGCGCGGGACAGCATCAGCGCGCCGACCAGCATGCTCACCGCGGCCAGGTCCGGCTCGCCGTCCGTGCCGAGCATCCGGGCGTAGGCCGCCACCCCGTCGGCGTAGGTCTGCCGGGCCGCCGGGCCGCCCGCCGCCCGGGCGACGTCGCCGGCGAAACCGGCGGTGGGGCAACCCGGGCCGGGGTCGTCCCGATGCCCGGTGGACAGGTAGGTGTCCAGGAACGCCGGCAGCCCGGCGCTGTCGCCCAGCCGGGCGGCCTGCTGCTGGAAGGCGTACCCGATCGCCTCGTCGACGAGCGCGTCCTTCGAGGCGAACTGCTTGTAGAAGCCGCCGTGGGTCAGCCCCGCCGCGGCGCTCACGTCGGCGACGCTGACCCCGGCGACACCCCGCTCGCGGAAGAGCCGGGCCGCCGTCGCGACGATCCGTTCCCGGTTCTCCCGGGCCTGTGCCTGCGATACCCGTGCCATGGCCGCCACTATAGATGACGTGTGTCATCTATTACCTTGCGAGCTTTAGATGATGCTCGTAATCTAAGTCCCATGGAACTCACCAACGCCGTCGCCGTCGTCACCGGAGCCAACCGCGGTTTCGGCCGTCACCTCGCCACCCAGCTGATCGCCCGCGGTGCCAAGGTCTACGCCGCGGCCCGCAACCCGGAGACCGTCGACGTGCCCGGCGCGATCCCGTTGCGCCTCGACGTCACCGACCCCGCCTCGATCGCCGCCGCCGCCGTGACGGCCGCCGACGCCACCCTGCTGATCAACAACGCCGGCGCCGCGACCGGTCAGTCGCTGGTCGCCGGCGATCTCGACCTGATCCGCGCCGAGCTGGAGACCAACTACTTCGGTGTGCTCGGCGCCACCCGCGCGTTCGCGCCGGTGCTCGAGGCGAACGGCGGGGGAGCGATCCTCAACGTGCTCTCCGTGCTGTCCTGGCTGCACCCGGCCCCGCTCGGCGCGTACTCCGCGACGAAGGCGGCGGCCTGGGCCCTCACCAACGCCACCCGCGAGGAGCTCGCGCCGAAGGGCATCGTGGTCACCGGCCTGCACGTCGGCTACATGGACACCGACATGGCCGCCTCGGTCCCCGCCGACCAGAAGATCGACCCGGCGCTGGTCGCCAAGCTCGCCCTGGAGGCGGTCGCGGCGGGCGCCCCGGAGGTGCTGGCCGACGACCTGTCCCGCACGGTCAAGGCCGGCCTCTCCGCCTGACAATCCTTTTCCAGTACGACGGGGAGCGCCCGTCCGCAGGCCACGAGCCAGGTTCCGTGATGGTCTCGCGCGACACCGTGCCCACTCCCGGCCGTGGCGCGCGTCCCCGTTCCGGCTGGTCTCCAGGGGTGCTTCGCACCCCTGGAGACACCCCTGGGAGCCAGCCGGCGCCGGTGCGGCGCGCTGCGGTCGGCTCGCGGCGCGGACGTCGCGCGAGACCACCACGGGGCGTGGCTCGTAGCCTGCGGACGGGCGCTCCGTATTCGTACCAAATGGGGTTGATGTTGATCTGGCGGCCGGAAACAGGAGTGAAACATTCTCCGGATGGGTAACGGCGCGTCATGTCGACCATCACCGATGCCGGAACCGGCCAGCTGATCGTCGCCGCGGTGCTGGGTATCGCGGCCGTGGTCGTGCTGATCGCCTGGGCCAAGTGGCATCCGTTCCTCGCCCTGATCATCGGGACCGGCGTGCTGGGCCTGGTGGCCGGCGCCGCGCCCGCCAAGATCGTCACTTCGTTCACCAGCGGGCTGGGCAACACGGTCGGCAGCGTCGGTGTGCTGATCGCGCTCGGTTCGATGATCGGGGCGCTGCTGACCGAGACCGGCGGCGCGGACGGCATCGTGCAACGGATCGTGACGAGCGTGTCCGGTTCGGCGCTGCCCTGGGCGATGGCCGGGGTCGCGGCGCTGGTCGGGCTGCCGCTGTTCTTCGAGATCGGCGTGGTGCTGCTGGTGCCGATCGTGGTGCTGGTGGCCCGGCGTACCGACGTGGGTCTGCTCCGGATCGGCATCCCGGCGCTGGCCGGGCTGTCGGTGCTGCACGGGCTCGTGCCGCCGCACCCGGGACCGCTGGTCGCGATCGACAGCCTGCACGCCGACCTCGGGCTGACGCTGATGTTCGGGCTGATCTGCGCGATCCCGACGGTGATCGTGGCCGGACCGGTCTTCGCCAACTTCATCGCGCCGCGGGTGCCCCTGGCGGTCCCGGCCCTGGTCGGCTCCGGCGGCGGGCAGGTCCCGGACGCCGACGCGGACCGCGCGGCCGGCGGCCACGGCGACCCGCAGGACCTGGACGCCGACGGGACGCCGGACCGCGCCGAGGGGCGTCGTCGCAACCCGGGCTTCTGGCCCGCGATCCTCACCGTGCTGCTGCCGATCGTGCTGATGCTGGGCCGGGCCGTCGCCGAGCTCACCCTGCCCGAGGGCAACGGGTTCCGCTCCGCGGTCGAGGTGCTCGGCACGCCGGTCGTGGCGCTGCTCTTCGGCGTGCTGGTCGCGATGTGGTCGCTCGCCTTCCGGGCCGGGTTCGACCGCCGGGAGACGTCCTCGATCGTCGGCGGCGCGCTGCCCCCGATCGCCGGGATCCTGCTGATCGTGGCCGCCGGTGGTGGCTTCAAGCAGGTGCTGGTGGACAGCGGGGTGGGCAACGTGATCGCCGACGCGGCCCGGGACGCGAACCTCAACGCGCTGGTGCTGGGCTTCCTGGTCGCGGTCGGGATCCGGGTGGCGACCGGCTCGGCCACGGTCGCCACGATCACCGCCGCGGGCATCGTCACGCCGCTCGCCGCGACCCTGGACAAGCCCGAGCTCTCCCTGCTGGTGCTGGCGATCGGCTCCGGCTCGCTGTTCTTCTCACACGTCAACGACGCCGGGTTCTGGCTGGTCAAGGAGTACTTCGGGATGACCGTCGGGCAGACCATCAAGACCTGGTCGGTGATGGAGACGATCATCTCGGTGGTCGGGTTCGCGTGCGTGATGCTGCTCAGCCTGGTGGTCTGAGCCCGTTCTGTTTCGTCCATGAACCGACCCGATCCGGGTCGGTTCATGGACGCTTTGCTGGGTTCTGCCCTGCCTACGCTCCTGGCCAACAACAGGAACGGGGGCTTGTGAAATGACCTGTCAACGTGGCTTACGCGTCGGTGCCGTGCTCGGTGCCACCGCGCTGTCCGCCGTCGGCCTCGGCGCGCCGGTTCATGCCG
This sequence comes from Actinoplanes palleronii, assembly GCF_016862315.1. Lineage (GTDB taxonomy): Bacteria > Actinomycetota > Actinomycetes > Mycobacteriales > Micromonosporaceae > Actinoplanes > Actinoplanes palleronii. Next base: position 45,512 of record NZ_BOMS01000073.1, read on the forward strand.
GCACCGCGCCGGGCGGCCGGGTCGCCGTGACCGTCGTCAACCGCGCCACCGGGAACCCGGTGGCCGACGCCTGCGTCGTGCTGGTGCAGCCCGGGCAGGGTGGCCTGCCGGACGGTTGCGGCGACGTCACCGACCAGCGGGGCCGGGTGACCACCGGCCGGGTTCAGGCCGGCACCTACCAGATGTTCGTCTTCACCCCCACCGGATACGGCTACCAGTGGGCCGGTGCGAACGGTGGCACCGGCGACCAGCGCGATGCCGCCCGGATCCAGGTCCGGGCCGGGCGGACCAGTCAGGCCGCCACGGTGCGGCTCGACCGGCCCGGCGCGATCACCGGGGTGGTCCGCGATCCGGCCGGCGCCCCGGTGCCCGCCGCGGACGTCTCGATCACCGCGTGGGGTTTCGGCGTCGGCCCGTCGCTCGGCGCGGTGACCGCTGATGATCAGGGCCGGTATCGGCTCGACGTGCTCGGGCCGTACTCCTGGCCGCTCTCCGCCACCTCGGGCGGAGTCCTGCCGCGGCAGTGGTCGGGTGGCGTGGGCAACCGGTTCCAGGCCGATCGGGTCCGGGTCCGGGCGGGGCTGGACACCACGCACGACCTGAAACTGGCCCGCGGCGGTCTGTTGCGCGGCGGGGTGACCGTGCGCGGCGGTGCGGCCGTGGACAGCTGGCGGCTCACCGCGGTGAGCGCGGTCACCGGTGACCAGATCGGTGTCGCCGATTCCGGCACGGCCGTGGACCGGAGCTATGCGATGCCGCTTGCCGGTCCGCAATCGATCAAGGTCCGCTGGAGCGTGCAGGCCGGCGGTGAGAGTCGTTCCGGCTGGGCGCGCACCACGCCGGTGCGGGTGGCCGGGTCAGGCACCCGGACGCTGGACGTGACGATCGGCTGAGACGGCGCGGTTCCAGCTTTTCGGAGATCAGGGCCAGACGTACATGGTCGTGTTCTTCGGCTGGATGCCCGGGGGGAGCCAGGTGGGCAGCGTGTGCTCGCTCGCGCCCCTCGGGTATTCGTCGGTCTCGCCCTCGGGCAGCGCCGGTGTGATGGTGAGCGAGGTGGCGCGGTCGACGAACCAGCCGCCGATCAGGCGTCCCTCGGGGGAGCGGAAGACCAGGCTGTAGTTCGGTTCCTTGAAGCCGGCGCCGGTGTTGTCCACGCCGAACGTGACGTAGCTCCACTCGTCCTTCGGGGTGGTCGGGGGCGTCAGCTTGCCGATCGTCGCGGGGAGCAGGACGGACTGGTCCACGGTCTCGCCCCGCACGTAGAGCACGACCCCGGCGACCCGGGCGGCCTGGCTCGCGTCGACCTGGTAGGCGCCGCCGAAGTCGACGGACTGTCCGGGAGGGAGATTGACCCAGCCGGTGTTGATGACCGATGTCCAGTCGTTCTGCTCCGCAGACCGCCATCCGTGGCCGCTGCCGTCCACGAGCCGGAGGCGGACGTGGGCTCGCATCGGCTTGCCCGTGGTGTTCCTCAGGACCGCGGCCGCGCCGACGATGCGCCGGCCGGCCTCACCGCCGGCCACCGCGAAGGTCGAGAACCCGCGGTCCTGCACGGTGACGCCGTCGGAGATGTCGTCGTGCAGCAGCGACGCGTCCGGGCTCGGCGACGGCTCCTTGCTGGGCGGTTGCCCGGTGCATCCCGCGGCGACTCCGGCGGTGATCCCGAGCGCGGCCAGGAGCAGACGTCGTCGTGACAGGCGCCGGTCACGGGTCATCGTTCCCTGCCCTGATACTTCAGGTACAGCTCGCGGCGCAGCTCGGTGTGCACCCGCTGGTAGTCCGCCCGCAGGTGGTGCACGGCCTGGTCGGCGAGTTGCAGGAACGGCCGCTCACCGAGGCGGTCCAGCACGTCGTGCCGGATGCGGACGTCGAAGTCGAGCAGGCCGGTCGTCGTCACCCGGATCTCCCCATCCGGCGAGCCGCCCTGTGCGGTGATCTTCAGCCCGCGCTCGTTGTACTCGCGGTGGCGGGAGTGGAACGGCGGCTGCAGCACGCTGGACCGCTCGAAGTCGTGCGCGGACATGACCTCACGCCGAGCCTTCTGGTACGCCGTGGACATCAAGGTGGCCGCTCGCCCCAGTTGATGTGCCAGCACCGCGGCGTCACGGTGCCGATAGTAGCCCTCGTAACTGTCGTGCAGGAAACGCAGCGTGAGGTACTGCAGCGACTCGGCCCGCCCTTGAACACGTCCGTCCGGTGAGGTCACGGTCACGACTATTTCGTTGAGATCATTCGCGATGGTGCCCATGGACCGTCACCTCCCGTATGGATCAGTGGGCTCGACGGGATGGGCCGGGTCCACGTTGGCCGAGCCGCTCAGTGGGCGCTGCAGATGGGTGGTGCCCCCGCCCAGCTGCTTCGAGCGGAACACCTCCATCGCCGGCGTCGTCACCGGGCGGCCCTGGCCGGAGGTTCCGATGGTGACGCTTCCGTTGACGACTCCGTCGTGGAAGCTGGCGACGATGTCGTGAAGCTCCTTCTCCGACGCTTCGAACTGCTGCCGGAGCTTCTCGGTCGCATCGAGGATGCTCTGCCACAGCTCGGCGACGCTGTCGCCCTGGATGTCGTGGTCCCTGGGCCCTTCCGGTTCGTACTTGTCCTTGGCCACGCCGAGGCCACCCGCGCCGAGCGCGGCGACGATGGTGGTGACGGCCGCCCCGGTTCCGGTTGCGAGCCCCGCGCCCGCGGAGAGGACACCGAGTACGCCGACGGCGATGTTGAAGGTGACGTTCTTCTTGTCGCTCGACCCGCACATCGAGTCGGGGCGGTAGGCGGCGATCGCCTCCTCGGCGCGGTTGACCAGGTTGACCACGTCCTGCTGCGCCTGTACGAGCTGCTCCCGATAGGCGCTGAGCGCCAGCCAGAGCAGCGCGAGCGTGTTGGCCTGCAGGAACACCATGGCGCCCCACCGGTCGAGGTAGCCGCTGCGGACGGCCTCGATCGTCTCGCCGCGCCAGCCGGCCTGATTGATCCGGAAGTCGTCCATGATGTCCGGCACCAGGGCGCCGAGGCTGAAGTGCTCGGCGTCCTGCAGATCGGTCACCCCGGTGGTGGTGAGCCGGCCGTGGGCGCCGGCCAGGGCCTGGATCGACAGGTCGAGAGAGGACGGCGGGGGCAGCTCCCGGTAGGGGCCCCAGATCTCCTCGGCCTTGTCGTTCGCGTAGTTCCGGACGGTCACGTCGCTGACGTAGGGGACTCCGGTGACCTGGACGAACTCCGCGAGAGCGTCGGTGTCGCCCTCGCGGCTCATGAGCTTGTGGACGAGCGTGTTGACCAGGCTGCTGATCGCGAGTTCGAGACTCTGCGGGAAGTCGGCCATCGAGGGCTACCGGCTCGCGTGCGGGTAGTTGCCGGTGTCGTACCCAGCCGTCCACTCGTCGTTTGTCGTGGTGCCGTCGCCCTGCCGGTCCAGCCGACTCTTCGCCAGCTCCTTCCCGGCCTCGGTGTCCTGGGCGATGAACGTGTCGAGCGCGGTCTCCAGGCCCTGCGACAGGGCCCAGACGTTCTCGCTGGTCTCTCCGGCGGCCGTCCAGACGACATCACGCAGCTGCGTCCAGGCGCCCTTGAGCGCCGGCGAGCGGAAATAGGCGGGCCGGTCCAGCTTGTCGTCGGAGCCGGAACTGGTCTCGCAGTCGTTGCGGATCTTCGCGTACTCGTCCGCGAGACGTGGGAGGTCGACCCGGGCGCCCTCGCGCAGCCGTTCGAGCGGGCCGCCGAACACGGCGCCGTGCATCTCGTCGCTCATCGTCGACCCGTCCCGTCACGAGGGAACGGATGGATCGAGGCGGAGATCCCCCGACGAGACCGCTCGGACCTGCCCGCAGCGTATCAAGATATGTCGATCTAGAAGGGGTCCTGGCGGTGCGTTCACCACGGCGGAACGGCTCAGGTCGTGTCCCGCGTGATCCGCGGGACACGACCTGTCTCTCAGCTCCGGTTCATGTCGTCGCGCCAGGCGAGCAGCTCGCGCAGTTCGCCGAGGTCCGGCTTCGGGCCGCCGACGCCGAGGGTGAAGAGCCGGCCGCCGAGCTCGTGCATCCGGTCGAGGCTTTCCGGGTTGCCGGCCACCGACACCTCGATCTCGGCCGGGTCGCGGCCGATCGTCTCGCAGTGCCCGCGCAGCACGCCCAGCTTGTGCTCGAGGGTCTCCGCGTCGGCGAACGAGTGCCAGATGTCGGCGTGCTTGGCGACCAGGCGCAGCGTCTTCTTCTCGCCGCCGCCACCGATCAGCACCGGGATCTTGCGGGTCGGCGGCGGGTTGAGCTTGCCGAGCCGGGACTCGATCCGGGGCAGCGCCTCGGCCAGGTCGTCGAGGCGGCCGCCGGCGGTGCCGAACTCGTAGCCGTACTCGGTGTAGTCGCGCTCGAACCAGCCCGAGCCGATGCCCAGGATGAGCCGGCCGGCGCTGATGTGGTCGATGGTGCGGGACATGTCTGCCAGCAGCTCGGGGTTGCGGTAGCTGTTGCAGGACACCAGCGCGCCGATCTCCACCCGGGAGGTGGACTCGGCCCAGGCGGCGAGCATGGTCCAGCACTCGAAGTGCGGACCGTCCGGCTCGCCGTACAGCGGGTAGAAATGATCCCAGTTGAACAGGACGTCGACCCCGGCCTCTTCCGCCTCCGAGGCTGTCCGGCGGATGGTGTCGTAGTCCATGTGCTGCGGCTGCAACTGCAGCCCGATCCGAACCGGCCTATCGATCATGTGTCGAGCTTATGGGCAGGTGCTGTCGATTTTCTGCCCGACGGTGGCGAACTCCCCGTTGAGGAACGCCTTCGGATCCGTGGACTGGGCGCCCTGGGTGAGCGCCGCGGCGACCTCGTCGACGGCGGCCCGCTGGGTGGCCACGTCGCTCTTCGCGCCGGCCGCGGTGACCTGGGCGGCCATGTCGGCGAACGTCTTCTGCAGGCCCTCGCGGGCGTCGTCACCCGAGCCGGTCGCGTAGGCGGCGGCCCGGATCGCGCCGTCGGTGAGGATCTTGTAGACCGCGGTGCAGACGTATTTTGGCTGGCCGGCCGAGGCGGAGGGGATCGGCGCGACGCTGAACGGCGCCGGGATCGCCTCCGGGGGGATGTCGATCTCACAGCCGGCGGCCAGTGCCGCGATAGCGATCATGGTGATGGGCATGACGGTGCGGTGGCGCATCGGCATTCCCCTTTCTCGATGACGGGTACGCGGCAGCATAGTTCGCCCCACCGGCAGTCGCCCGCCGCGCGCCACCTTTACCGGGTCGGGAAGTTAGCTACCAACGTGGCCAATCTCCCTGGAAAAGCACTTATCGGAGGTATCGCGGCGGTCCTCGTCGCCGTCGGCGGCACCGCGTACGCCGAGATCGTCTCCTCCAGCCCGGTGACCTCCCCGTCGTTCAACGGCTCGGTCTACGCGGTCGCCTACCGCGGCAGCACCGTCTACGTCGGCGGCAACTTCACCAAGGCCGTCGCCGCCGGCCGCGCGGTGGAACGCACCCGGCTGGCCGCGTTCGACTCGCGTACCGGCGCCCTGCTCGACTGGAAGCCCAGCGCCGACGCCAACGTCCGGGCTCTCGCCGTGGACGGCGACACCGTCTTCGCGGCCGGCGACTTCGACAAGGTCAACGGTGAGCCCCGGGACGCGATCGCCGGGATCGGTGCCGCCGACGGCGTGCTGACCACGATGCGGCACACCGTCCTGGGCCAGCCGAACGCGCTCACCACCGGGAACGGCCGGGTCTACGTCGGCGGCCGGATCACCGCGGTGGACGGGGTGCCGCGGACCAACCTGGCCGCGTTCAGCACCACGACCGGCGCGCTCGACGCGTGGGCGCCGACCACCGACGACACCGTGCACGCGCTCGCCGCCACGGCCGGCCGGATCTACCTGGGCGGCAGCTTCCACCGGACCAACGGGGCGCGCTCGACGCTGCGGCTGACCGCGGTGCACCCGGTCACCGGGGTGCTCGACCCGACGTTCCTGCCGAAGCCGGTGTCCCAGGTGTTCGCGCTGGCCGCTGCGGACGACGGGGTGTACGCGGCGCTCGGCGGGCAGGGTGGGCGGGCGGTGTCGTACACGCGTACCGGGGCGATCCGCTGGACCCGGGTGTTCGACGGTGACGCGCAGGCGATCACCGTGCTGGGCGGGACCGTCTACGTCGGCGGGCACTTCGACAAGGCCTGCACGACCACGAACAACGGGGTCAAGGGGATCTGCACGGACGGCTCGGTGCCGCGCGGCAAGCTGGCCGCCGTCGACCAGCAGGGCAACCTGCTCGACTGGGCGCCGCAGGCCAACGGTGTCGCCGGGACCCGATCCCTGGCGGCCAGCGCGGAGCTCGCGTCGGTCAGTGCGGCCGGTGACTTCACCACGGTCGGCGGGCAGCCGCGCAAGCGGTACGCGGAGTTCGGCGTGGCCGCGGCGAACCTCAAGGACGCCCCGGTCACGTCACCCGTGGTGGCCTCGTACAACTTCGACACGACCGTCGCGGACGGTACCTTCGACGACGGGTCGGGTCGGGGGCACCCGCTGCGTACCGTGCCGGGCACCGCCGCCGCGCCCACCCTGGTGGCGCACGGCACCGGGCAGGCGTTGCGCTTCCCGGGGCTGATGCTGCAGAGCGAGGCCACCCCGGATCTCACCCCCGGCACCCGGCCCCTCCGGTACGGCGCGAGCGTGCAGCTCGCCGCCCCCGAGACGTCCACCCTGCTGTCCGGCGGCCGGTACGCACTCCAGGTCGTGGCCGGCACGCCTGCCTGTGGCATCGACGCCGTCCACGTGGCGCACGGGAGGGTCCCGGTCACCGACGGCGCCTGGCACGCCCTGGAGTGCCGCCGCTCCGATCCGGGCCTGTCCCTGTACGTCGACGACGTGCTGCAGGAAACCGTCCCGGTGCCGGCCACGCTCGCGCTGGACAGCACCGCGCCGCTGACCGTCGGCGGCGACCAGTTCCGCGGAACGATCGACGATGTGTGGGTGCAGATCGGGTAGGTGTCGTACCGGTCCGGTACCTTGCGCGCATGCCTGAACTCGACCGCCTGCTGCAGGCCGGTTCCCGTTACGCCCACGACGACGTGACCTACGTCGTCGAGGCGCACCCGCTCGGCGACCTCTCGCTGCCCACCGGCCGGCTGGCCGCCTTCGACCCAGGCATCACCGACGAGGACGACGAGCCGTTCTCGATCACCGTCGCGCCCGGCGCCTACCCGGTGACCGCCTGGGTCGCGGTGCTCGAGAAGGAGGACCGCGAGTGGCAGCGCCGGGTCGCCGCCGTCCAGCTGACGATCCGCGACGAGCCGGTCGCCACCTGGGAGCTGGCGCTCGTCGACGGCGACGACCCGGCCGACCTGGAGGACGGCGAGTTCTTCGGCTACGCGGTGGAGACCGGCGGCGGCGCCTTCGCCGACATCACCGTGGGGCAGATCCTGGCCCGCTGGGACTCGGAGGACTTCGAGGAGGCCTTCGACCCGGACGACTTCCCGGAGGCGCCGGTCCCGGGCCACTTCGCCCAGGTCGTCGACGAGAAGTCCGGCGCCAACCTGATCATGGTCGAGTCCGGCTGGGGCGACGGTTACTACCCGACCTACGTCGGCCTCACCGAGTCCGGCGACGTCGCCTGCTTTGTCACCGACTTCCTGGTCGTCCCTTAACTCCCGGAAGTCCCGGCTTCCGACCGCCCTTGTCCGGTACGGAGACGGAGCGCCCGCCGCAGGCTACAAGCCGAGTCCCGTGGTGGCCTCGCGCCACATCCGCCCACCCCCATGCCCAGCCGCGCCCCCAGGCCCCGGCTGGTCCTCAGGGGTGCCTCCGGCCCGCCGAGACACCCCTGAGCGCCAGCCGGGACCTCGCTGCGGGCCGGGACCGCGGCGCGGTGCGGGTTTCGGCTGGTGCTGAGGGCTGTGTCCGGGGCGTTGAGGCGACCGTGAATGCCAGCCGGGAACGTAACAGCGTGTGCCGGTCGGAGGTCCGGCACACGCTGTCTTCGCGCCGCCGGGGGTGGCGGGCGGTGCTCTCCGTGCTGCCGTGACGGCTGCCGTGAGGTGGGGTTGGACCGGCCGGACGAGGCCGATGTCCTCACGGTGACCATGCAGCTCGGAATTGAAGGTCATCGTTGCAGCCATGTTGCGTGAGTGCAACAGTTCACTTCGGATTGTTTCCGGCCGTCGCTTTTCGATCAGTGCCGCGCCACGCCGTGCCGCGCCGCGCCGCGCCGTGCCGCGCCGTGCCGCGCCGTGCCGCGCCGCGCCGTGCCGTGCCGTGCCATGCCGTGCCGCGCCGTGCCATGCCGTGCCGCGCCGCGCCGCACCGGGGCTGGGCTTCAGGGGTGTCTCCGCAGCGCGGAGGCACCCCTGAGAGCCAGCCAAAGTCGGGAGGCGCCGCGCCGCGAGGGTGCGGGCGGGCCGCGGTGCGATGCGGTGCGGCGGGCCCGGTGCGGCGGGTCGGGTGCGAGGCGGGTCAGGTGCGAGGCGGGGCGGGCGCGGGCGGGGTCAGGCGCGGCGGGGGAGCCAGAGGGCGATCACGGCGCCGACGGCGAGGATCGCGGCGCCGGTGAGGACCGCCGGGCGGGTGCCGTCGAGGAAGCTGTCGAAGCTGGAGAAGCCGCCGAGCGAGCTGAAGATCGAGGAGAGCGCCGCCACGCCGGCCGCGACGCCGAACTCGCGGATGGTGTTGTTGGTGCCCGAGGCGACGCCGTGTTCGGCGGGGTCGACACTGGCCAGCACCATGGTGCTCACCGGGGCGAAGGTCAGGCCCATGCCGATGCCGGCCAGGACGAACGCGCCGATCAGCGACGTGTAGGACACGGTGACCGACAGGGTCAGGCCCACCCAGAGCAGGCCGGCCGCGAGGAACGCCTGGCCCGTGACGATCAGGTTGCGCTGGCCGATCCGGCTGGCGAAGAGGCCGGCCAGCGGAGCGACGAGCATCGGGGCGGCGGTCCACGGGAGGGTGCGCAGGCCGGACTGCAGCGGGCTGAGCCCCTGCACCACCTGGAAGAACTGGGCGAGCAGGAACACCGAGCCGAACGCGCCGGCCGAGAACGTCAGGGTCACCGCGTTGACCAGGCTGAAGCCCCGGTTGCGGAACAGTCGCAGCGGGAGCATCGGCGAGCTGTTGCGGGACTGCCAGAACAGGAACCCGGCGAGCATCACGACCGCGGTGACCAGCATGACCGGCACCCGGCCGGAGGTCCAGCCGCGGTCCGGGCCGTCCACCACGCCCCAGATCAGCAGCAGCATGCCGCCGGCCGAGAGGACCAGGCCGATCGGGTCGAGCTTGCGGCCGTCACCGCGGGACTCGTCGAGCACCGTGGTCGCCAGGATCACCGCGATCACGCCGACCGGCACGTTCAGCCAGAAGATCCAGGACCAGTGCAGGCCGTTGACGACCGCGCCGCCGACGACCGGGCCGACCGCGACGCCGAGACCGGTGATGCCACCCCAGATGCCGACCGCGGCGTTGCGCATCTGCGGTGGCACCGCCCGGGCCAGCAGGGTCAGCGCCAGCGGGGTGATCGCCGCGCCGCCCAGGCCCTGCACCGCCCGGGCCGCGGTGAGCTGCCAGGCCTCGGTGGAGAGCGCGGCGGCCGCGGAGGCGAGGGTGAAGACGACGATGCCGGCGATGAACATCCGGCGGCGGCCGATCCGGTCACCGAACGCGGCCGCGGTGAGCAGGAACGCCGCGAACGGCAGCGTGTAGGCGTTGACGAACCACTGCAGGTCGGCGATCGAGGCGTGCAGCTCGGTGCGGATCACCGGCAGCGCCGTGCTGACCACGAGGTTGTCCAGCGACACCATGAAGGTCGGGATGCCGACGGCGGCGAGGATCGCCGCGATCGGCCGGGCGGTCCGGGTCCGCGCCCCGGCGGCGGGTCCGTCCGGCGCGAGAGAGTCGGGCTTTTCCGGTACGAGAGTGGTCACGACATCCCCCTGGAGTCCACGGAAGTTGTTATCCGCTGATAACTAAGTACGGTAAGCATCAACTGATAACATGTCAACGTGACTCGGACCCGCCTCACCGCATCGGAACGTCAGGAACAGATCGTGGCCGCCGCGATCACCGCCTTCGCGCAGGGCGGATACGCCGGCACCAGCACCGACCAGGTCGCCCGGCTGGCCGGTGTGTCACAGCCGTACGTGATCAGGATCTTCGGGTCGAAGCAGGAGCTCTTCCTGGCCACGGTGCGTCAGGCGAGCCTGCGGATCGAGGCGCTGTGGCGGGCGGCCGCCGAGCATGAGCCGACCCTCGCCGGGCTGGGTCACGCGTATCACGAGTTGCTCGCCGAGCGGGACCTGCTGACCGTGCTGCTGCACGGGTTCGCCGCCGGCGGCGACGATCCGGTGCTGGGTGACGCAGTGCGCGCCTGCTTCGGCAGTCAGTACGACCTGGTCCGGGAGCTGACCGGGGCCAGCGCCGAGGAGACCCGGGACTTCTTCGCGATGGGCATGCTGCTCACGGTGCTCGGCGCGATGCGCGTCGTCGGCCCGGACGCGGTCGCCCAGCAGTCGTGGATGATCGACCTGCTCAGCACGCTGCCGGCCGAGGGCGACACGGCTGACTGACGCCGCGCCGGGGACCGCCGGCCGGGACCACCGGATCCAGCCCGGAACGGCACAGCGATCCGGTGCGGGCTGGGCGTCGCGTGGAGGCCCGGTACGGGCTGCTTGCGGTTGGTGCAGGCCGAGGTCGTACCGAACAGGGTTTTAGATGTTGTGTTTGAGGTAGGCCGGTTCGCGCCAGCCCAGCATGGCCTCGGTCATCCGGACCGCGTCGACGGCCGCGCGCACGTCGTGGACCCGCATGATCCGCGCGCCGCGCAGCAGGCTGAAGACGACGGTGGCCAGGGTGCCGGCCTGGCGCTCCTGCTGCGGGCGGTCCAGCGTCTCGCCGATGAAGTCCTTGTTGCTCAGCGCGGCGAGCATCGGGTACCCGATCGCGGCGATCTCGTCGAGGCGTCGGGTCAGCTCCAGCGAGTGCAGCGTGTTCTTGTTCAGGTCGTGGCCCGGGTCGATGATGATCTGGTCGGGGCGGACGCCGCGGGACAGCGCCAGCGCGACCTTCGCCCGCAGGAACGCGGCGACCTCACCGGTCACGTCCCGGTACTGCGGGCTGGGGTGCAGGGTGCGCGGCGCGGCCAGGCTGTGGCAGATCACCAGCTGGGCGTCGGTGCCGGCGACCACCTCGGCCATCGCCGGATCGCGCAGCCCGGAGGTGTCGTTGACGACGCCCGCGCCCCGCTTGATCACCTCGGCGGCGACCTCCGGGCGGAACGTGTCGACCGAGACCACGGCCAGCCCCTGCGCGGCCTCGACGACCGGCAAAACCCGGTCCAGTTCCTCGGCCGCGCTCACCTCGGGACCCGGCGCGAACGGCACCCCGCCGATGTCGATCCAGTCCGCGCCGTCGGCGGCCGCGGCCCGGACCGCCTCGGTGGCCTTCTCCAGCGCGAAGGTGCGCCCTTTGTCATGGAACGAGTCGGGGGTCCGGTTCACGATCGCCATCACGACGGCACGGCGGGAGAAATCGAAGGTCCGGCCGCCGATGATCCGGGCGCCGCTGATGTCGCTCACAGCTCGGGACCCTAACAGCGGCCGGTCAGGGCACGTGATGGCGTCTCGGGCAGCGGCTCGCTAGCGTCTTCGCATGCGCATACCGTTCGCGCGGACCTCTGCGGAAACGACCCTTTTCCTGGCGTTCCACCCGTGCCCCTGCGGCGACGGGAGTTTCCCTGGCCGGGGCCTGCCGTGGAGTGCCTCGGTGCTCGACGTGGGCCGGGAGAACACCGTCCGGTACGACTGGGCCTGCCCCGGGTGCGGCCACCCCCGGGAGTACCACTTCCGCACCCCGGGGGAGCCGGAACCGTTCCCCCGGACGGGTGACATCTTCCGGTGGGGTGACGGCTGCACGCCGTCCCAGCTGCTCGATCCGGGCCAGTGGATGCTGGTCGCCGACCGGTACGCCGCCGAGGACCTGGCGAAGGCCGCCGCCGCGCTCGACGAGGTGCTGCTCTTCGTCACCCGCCGGATGCTCGGCCGGTACGCGGTGCCCCGCTCGGCGTTCCGCACCGAGGCGGGCCGGGCGCGGTACCGGACCGGCCGGTCGGCGTTCGAGAAGCAGCGGCTGGAGAGCGCGCGGGACGGCTACCGGCGCGAGCGTTTCGGCGTTTGAGCTGATCGGGCCACCCCGGTGCTGACACTGTGAGGTGATGACCGGACGCTCGTTCCGTCTGCTGGCCGATCGGCCGGTCGGCGCGAAGATCATGTTCGCGGTGCTGGTCGTCGCCGTGCTCAGCGTCGCCGACGGCCTCTTCGCGATGGGCAGCCTCGGCGCCACGAACGGCCAGGTGAAGGCGGGCTATCAGCACAGCCTGGAGCTGGAGACGATCGGGAACCTGCGGAGCGCGGTGAACCGGTCCTGGCTGGCGGCCGGCGACGACCTGCTGGCCGCCGACGCCGCCGGCCGGGCGACCGCGGCCGCCGCGCTGGCCACCGCCGAGGACCAGGTCGAGCAGTACGCCACGAAGTACCAGGCCTACCCGCTGAGCGAGGCCGCCGCGTCCGCGCTGGCCGCGTTCCGCACCGGGTGGGGTCAGTACCTGGACGTGCTCACCGGCACCCTGCTGCCGGCCGCCGGGGACCAGGTCAGGGTGAACACGATCCGGACCGAGAAGATCACCCCGCTGATGACCGAGGTGCGTACCCGGCTTACCACGCTCTCCGACCTGACCGTGCAGGCCACCGCGGAGCAGGAGACCGTCGCCGAGGACCGCTACCAGCACACCAAGTGGCGGGTGCTGATCATGCTGGTGCTCAGCGCGCTGATCGGGGTGGCGCTCGCGGTCCTGGTCAGCCAGATGATCGTCCGGCCGCTGTCGCGCTGCGTCGGCGTGCTGGACCGGCTCCGCGACGGTGACCTGACCGCCCGCGCGCAGGTCGGCAGCCGCGACGAGGTGGGCCGGATGGCGGACGCGCTGAACCACACCGCCGAGGCGATGGACACCCTGGTCGGGCGGGTCCGGGGCAGCGCCGACGTGCTCGCCTCCGCCTCCGAGGAGCTGTCCTCGGTCTCGGCCCAGCTGTCGGTCTCCGCCGAGGAGACGTCCGCGCAGGTCAGCACGGTCTCCGAGTCGGCCGGCCGGGTCTCCGACGGCGTGCAGGCGGTCTCCGCCGGTGCCGACGAGATGGGCGTGTCGATCCGGGAGATCGCGAACAGCGCCAACGAGGCGGCCGGGGTGGCGGCCGAGGCGGCCCGTACCGCGGAGAACACCAACACCAGCGTGTCCCGGCTCGGCGAGGCGTCCGCGCAGATCAGCACGGTGGTCAAGCTGATCACCAGCATCGCCGAGCAGACCAACCTGCTGGCCCTGAACGCGACGATCGAGGCGGCCCGGGCCGGTGAGATGGGCAAGGGGTTCGCGGTGGTCGCGGCCGAGGTCAAGGACCTGGCCCAGGAGACCGCCCGGGCCACCCAGGAGATCACCGCGCAGGTGGCGTCGATCCAGTCCGAGACGGACGGGGCGGTGCACGCGATCGGGCAGATCGCGGCGGTGATCGCGACGATCAACGACTACGCGACGACGATCGCGGCGGCGGTGGAGGAGCAGACCGCGACGACCGCGGAGATCGCCCGGAGTGTGGGGCAGGCGGCCGAGGGCTCGACCGCGATCGCCGGGACGATCGCCGGGGTGGCGCAGGCGGCGGCGCAGGTGACGGCGGGGGCGACCGAGACGCAGCAGACCGCGGCGGATCTGGCGCGGACGGCGGCGGACCTGCAGTCGACGGTGGCGCACTACCGGACCTGATTGACTTGCCGGGTGGCGGATGTCGAGGTGCGGCTGGGCGCGGTGTCCGAGCGGGACGCGGTGGCGCTCGCGGGAGTGGTGCGGGAGCTGGTGGCCGGGGGAGCGGCGCTGGGATGGGTGGAGCCACCGCCGGTGCCGGAGGTGGTGGAGCTGCTGGCCGGGGTGACGGTGTTGGCTGTCGCTTTCTCCGGCGGCGAGGCGATCGGGTTCGGGTATTGGCGGCGTTATGAACGGCCGACCCATCGGATGAACGCAGACATCGAGAAATTGGCGATAAGTCCGAAATTTCAGGGCATGGGGGTGGGGCGGGCGGTGATGTCTGCCCTGATCGCGGCGGCTGAGGAGGCGGGGATCGAGGTGCTCACGCTCGATCTTCGCGGGGACAATGTGGGGGCGGCTGCGTTGTACGAGTCGCTGGGCTTTCGGAAATATGGCGTCCTGGAGCGCTTTGTCACTTTTGGTGCGCGTCGTTACGACAAATTACTTTATGCCCGGCACCTTGACTAGCTCGGCCACCCAGTCCACGGCCACCTGGGCCTGCTCCGGCGGCCCGCTGTGCACCCCGTCCACGATCAGCCAGATCCGGTCGGCGAGCAGGTCGTTCCCGCCCAGCTCGGTCACCAGCCGGTCGACCTGGGCGCGGCTGTCCGCCAGGTAGGCCCGGGCCACCTGCGCCGGCTCGTCGGTGGCACCCGGGAACTCGGTCAGGTAGTTGCGGAACGCGCACCCCCGGTATCCCGGCCGGCGGGTGCTCTCGGCGATCTCGGTGACCAGGGCGACCAGCTGCGCGGCCGGGGTGTTCGCCCAGCGCAGGGCCTCGGCGGCGGCCTTCTCGCGCTCCCGGCGGGACAGCGTGAGATAGGCGGTGGCCAGCTCGGTCTTGCCCGGGAAGTGCCGGTAGAGCAGGTTCTTCCCGCAGTGCGCCGCCTCGACGACCTGCGCCATCCCGACCGCGCGCACGCCGTACCGGTAGAACAGTCCGGCGGCCGCGGTCAGAATGGTGTCACGGGTGCCCGGAACCGGCGTACGTGCCATGAACCCACCCTAGAGGACCGATCGGTCCAACCGGACATTTAGCTTGCCGTCGGCCATTTCGTAAACCTGGTCCACCAGCTCGAGCCCCTCCGCCCGGTGCGCGAAGATCAGCACGGTCCGCCCGGACGCCGCGTCCAGCAGATCCGCCATCAACTCCCGCGCGCCGTCCTCGTCGATGCCCTCGGTCGGCTCGTCCAGGATCAGCAGCGCCGGGTCGGCGAGCAGGGCCCGCGCCGTCGCGAACCGTCGTCGTTGCCCGCCGGACATCGTGCTGCCGCCGGTGCCGAGCCAGGTGTCCAGACCGTCCGTCAGCGCGGCGAGCCACGGTGCGAGACCGACACGCCGCAGGGCGGCGAGGAGCTGCGGATCGGTTGCGGCAGGCGACGCGAGACGCAGATTTTCCCGTACGGTGGAAGCGAAGACGTGCCCGGTCTCCTCCCCGACGAGCACTGCCTTGCCACCTGCCTGGACGCGCCCCTCCCGTGGCGTGAGGAGCCCGCCGAGCACGGCGCCGAGCGTGGACTTCCCGGCGCCGGAGCGCCCGGTGACGGCGATCCTGGCACCCGGGGCGAGGTGGAGTTCAAGGCCGTCGAGGGTGGGTTCGGCGCGCGGATCCCAGCCGGCGACCAGCCCGGTGACCGATACCGCCCCCGCCGCGGTTCGGGCGTCCTTCTCCTTGCCGGTCGCGGGTGTCGTTTCCGGGGTGGGTTCGGTGGTCAGGGCGGTGACGCGGCGTTCCGCGCCGGCCGCTCGCCGGCGGGCGATGGCCGCTTCCGGCAGGGTCACCATCGGCTCGCCGAAAGCGATCACGCCGAGCATCAGCACCGCGCTCCACTCCGCGGACAGTCCGGTGCGGTCCAGTGCCAGCGCGGTCCCGGCGGCCGCCACCGCCCACCCCAGGTGAGCGATCGCCGCGGCGAGTCCGGCGGTCCGGGCCGCGCGCGCCTCCAGGTTCGCGAGGGTCCGGCTCCGTTCCTCCGGTACGCCGGACCGCCCCGCCCCGGCGCCCAACTCCTCCACGCCGTCGACGGTCTCCACCATCGCATCGCGCAGCGCGGCCCGGGCCACCCCGGTGGCCGCGTCCTGCCGATCCGCCTGCCACCCGGCCACCAGCGGAGCGAGCACCCCGGCGATCAGCACCCCGGCCACCAGCGGCACGACCACGCCCAGCGCGATCCCCAGCGCGCCGCCTGCTGCTCCTGCCGCCGATGCCCCGGCGATCGCCATGCCGACCGCGGCCGCGCCCCCGACGACGATCGTGACCGCCGCGGTCAGCGCCGGCAGCCGGCCCCGGAGCAGACCGTCCACCCGGGCGTCCACGTCGTCGACCAGCCGGGTCAGCAGATCCCCGCGCCGATGCAGCCGCGGCCCCGGCACTCGCGGGATCAGGTCCGCATAGACCCGCGCCCGCCGGCTCCCCAACCGCGCGAACGCCACATCGTGCGCGACCAGCCGCTCCAGATACCGCAGCAACGGCCGGGCCACCGCACTGCCGCGCACCAGCACCACCGCCGCGGACAGCGTGAGCACCGGCGGCAGACTCGCCGCCCGAACCAGCAGCCACGCCGCCGACCCGGTCAGCACGATCCCACCCAGCACCGACCCGGCCCCGAGCACCACCGCCACCCACGGCCGCCGCCACGCCAGCATCCGGCCGACGCCGGCGGCCGTGTCAGAGCCCGCAACCCCAGCCGAGCTGCGCTGGCTGGTCTTGAGGGGTGTGTCGGGGTTGTTGAGGCACCCCTGAGCGCCAGCCGAGCTGTGGTGGCTGGCGTCGGGGGGTGTCTCGGGGTCCTTGAGACACCCCTCGTGGCCAGCTGGGGTTTGGGGGTGGAGGGTGATGACGCGGTCGGCGGCGGCTAGGAGGGCTGGGCGGTGGGCTACTACCAGGACCGCGCAGCCACGTTGGGCGAATTCGCGCAGGCGGGCCACGACCAGGCGTTCGGCGGTGGGGTCGAGGTGGGCGGTCGGTTCGTCGAGCAGCAGGGTGACGACCGGGAACGGGTGGCGCCGCGGGCCGGGCTCGTCGCGCTGCGGGCGGGCGGCGGCGCGCCGGGTCAGCGCGGCGGCGCGGCCGGCTCGGTGCAGCAGCGCGGCCAGGGCCAGGCGCTGGCGCTGGCCGGCCGAGATGCCGTTGCCGTGCTCGCCGAGCGGGGTGTCCGCGGCGACCTCGTCATCCAGGCCGACCATGCGTAGCGCGGCCAGGATCTCCTCGGCGGTGGTGTCGTCAGCGAAGGCCTCACCGACCGTGCGGGCGTGCGGCAGCGCCGGGCGCTGTGACAGGTGGAACGCGCGTCCTACCGCGACCGCGCCGGCCTCGGCCGGGTGCAGACCGGCGAAGACCCGCAGCGCGGTGCTCTTGCCCGCACCGGACGGCCCGCGCAGTGCGACCAGCTCTCCGGCTCGGACCGCGAGCTCCGGCAGCCACAGCGCGTCACCGCAGGTGCCCGGGTAGGCGGCCCGGACTCCCGCCGCGAGCACTCCCCACCGGGCCGCGTCGGTGAGGGCCGCCCACTCCGCGCGTCCGGCGCTCGCCGCCTCCGGGTCGTCCTGCCCGGAGGCACCACCCGCGGCGTGGCGAGCGGCCGCGAATGCACTATCGCTGCTCGCTGGGGTGGGGGTGGTGAGGATGTCGTCGACGTCGGCGATGACTGCGGTGGCGTCGGTGGCGGCGTGGTAGCGGGCGGCCATCTCGCGGAGCGGGCGGTAGGCCTCCGGGGCCAGCAGGATCGCGAGCAGGGCCGGTGCCAGGGACATCGAGCCGCCGGCCACCCGCAGGCCGGCCTGTACCGCGATCAGGCCGACCGCCAGGGTGCCGACCAGGTCCAGGGCGGTCGAGGAGAGGAAGGCGACGCGCAGCACCCGCAGGGTGGCGTGCCGGTGGCGTTCGGTCAGGTCGGCGATCACGGTGATCTGGCGTTCGGCACGGCCGTACATCCGGAGGGTGCCGAGGCCGTGCACCACGTCGAGGAAGTGGCCGGCCAGCCGGGCGTCGGCCGCCCAGCGCTGACGGGAGCGGGCCTGCGTGGCCCAGCCGATCAGAGCGCCGAGCAGCGGTACCAGCGGGAGGGTGAGCAGGGCGATGATCGCGGAGGCCGGGTCGACAAGGGCCATCACGACGATCACCGCGGGTGGCAGGAGCACGCCGAGGACCAGGGACGGCAGGTATCCGGAGAACCACGGGCGCAGCGAGTCCAGCCCGGCGCCGAGCACGGTGGTGAGCCGGCCCGCACCGTAGGAGGCCACCCACGCCGGTCCGCGCCGGACGATCGCCGCGAGCAGGGAACGGCGCAGCTCGTCGGTGACCCGGGCGGCGGTGCGGCGGGCGACCACCTGTTCGGTCCAGGAGAGCAGCCCGCGCGCCACGAACGCCCCGGCGAGCAGGGTGATCGCCGCGGTGCGGGAGCCGCCGAGCAGCAGCGAGGGGGACATCGAGGGGGCGACGATCCAGCAGAGCGCTACCGCGATGGCCAGCGTCGCGGTGGCCTGTCCGGTTCCGATCAGGGCGAGCAGAGCGACCCCGGCCCGGCCGCTGCGGGCGTGCCGCAGCAGCCGCGGATCGATCGGCCCCCGGCCGGCACGACGCCCGCCCGGCCCGGGGGAGGAGCCCGGCGTGGGAGAGGAGTCCGGCCCGGGGGAGGAGTCCGGCCCGCTGGGCGAGCGGGAGGAGTCCGATCCCCGCCGCCCGCCAGGAGCGGAATCCGCGCCGGGAAGGTGCGGGGACGGTGCTGAGGGCGTACCGGAAAGGGGTTTGCCGGGAGAATCGGCCTGGGGGCGGGGAAGGAACCGCGCCCACCCGCGGCCCGGCCGCAGCGATCCGTTGCGGACAAGACCGCGGGGGGACGCGGGGGTCACGACGGCACCCGCTCGCTGGCGACGCGGCGGCGGAAGACCCAGTAGGACCAGGCCTGATAGGCCAGCACGCCGGGCAGGATCAGCACGCCGGCCACGGTGATCACCTTCAGTGCGGACGGGCTCGCGGCCGCCGACGACCGGGTCAGCGACCACAGCGGGTCGAGCGTGCTCCGCAACACCACGGAGCCGTTCGTGGTGAAGACCGCGACCACCGCGCCGGCCACCCCGATCGCGGTCGCGGTGAACGCGGCGCCCTCGCGGCCCTGGCGGGCCAGCATGCCGGCGATGAAGCTGACCACCGCCGCGACCAGGGTCAGCCGGGAGCCGGTGGCGACGCCGGCCAGGAGCAGGCCGACCGTGCCGATGTTGCCGGCCTGCCGGGCCAGCGCGACCGCGCGGCGGCGGACCGGCCCGGTGGTGCGCAGGGAGAGGAACGTCGCGCCGAGCAGGATCGTCGCGATCAGGGCGGCCAGGGCGCCGAGGCCGGCCGCCGGGGTGAACAGCGGGGACAGGCTGCGGCTGATGCCGTGGCCGGTGACCGTGCCGTTCGCGTCGAGGGCCAGGCCGTGGGTGAAGACGCCGAGCAGGGCGCCCCAGAGCAGCACCACGCCGGCCGACGAGGCGGACAGCAGCCATTCGCAGCGGCGGCGCCAGGACGGCGAGTCGTGTTTGCCGCGGAACTCCAGGGCGACGCCGCGCACCGCGAGCAGCAGCAGAATGCCGACCATCGGCAGGTACAGGCCGGAGAGCAGGACCGCGTACCAGTCCGGGAAGGCGGCGAAGGTGACGCCGATCGCGGCGACCAGCCAGACCTCGTTGCCGTCCCAGAACGGGCCGATCGTCCGGATGGCCGCCCCGCGCTCGTGCTCGTCCCGGCCGAGGAACGGTGCCAGCACGCCGACGCCGAAGTCGAAGCCCTCGAGGACGAAGTAGAGCACCCAGGCGAGGACGAGGATCGCGAACCAGAAAGTGATCATGGGAGGCGCTCCTCAGTAGGCGGGGGCAGGTTCGACAGGCGACTTCTCCGAGATCTCGGGAAATAGTGCCTGGCGCGACAAGTGGACGACGAGCTTGTACCAAGCGATCGCCAGCAACCCGTAGACCAGCGTGAACCCGCCCAGCGACAGCAAGACTTCAGCGCTGGTCAACCCCGGCGAGATCCCGTCGGACACCTTCGAGATGCCGAACGCGAGCCACGGCTGCCGAGCCGTCTCGGTGAACACCCACCCGAACGTGTTCGCGGCGGCCGGCAGCAGCGGCGAGAGCAGGAGAATCCGCTTGATCCATGTCGGGACACCGGCTCCCATCTGCAGGAACGCGGGCAGCAACGGGATCCGGAATCGACGGCGAAGAGACGACGCCCACAGGTAGTAGGCGGCCAGAGCCATCCCCGCCACCCCCGCCCCGATCATCAGCCGGAACGTCCAGAACGCCACCGGGATCATCGGGATGTAGTTGCCCGGCCCGTACTGCGCCACGTACTGCGCCTGCAGGTCGTCGATCCCCTGCACCGTCCCGCCGAACGATCCGGTGCCCAGGAAGGACAGCAGCCGGGGGATCTCCACGGTCAGGAACGGTTTGTCGTGCCCGAGCGTCCCGAGCGCGAAGACCGAGAACGGCGCCCCGGTGGTGGTCTCGTAGAGCGCCTCGGCGGCGGCCATCTTCATCGGCTGCACCGCGGTCATCACCTTGCCGAGGTGGTCGCCGGTGATCGCGGTCATCGCCCCGCCGATCAGCATCAGCCACGCGCCGAGCCGGGCCAGGGTCCGGAACGCCGGATCGGCCGCGTGCCGCCACACCCCGATGGCGAGCAGCAGCCCGCCGCCGGCCATCGCCGCACCGGCCATCGTGTGCGGGAACGCGGCGAGCACCACCTCGTTCGTCAGCAGCTCGCCGAAGCTGGTCAGGTGCGCGCGCCCGGTGACCGGGTCCATCGCGTACGCGACCGGGTTCTGCATGAACGAGTTCGCCGCCAGGATGATGTACGCCGACAGCAGCGTCCCCACCGCCACCACCACGATGGTCGCCGCGTGCAGCCGCCGGGGCAGCCGATCCCAGCCGAAGTACCACAGCGCCAGGAACGTCGCCTCGAGGAAGAACGCGAGCATCCCCTCGACCGCCAGGGTCGGCCCGAACACGTCGCCGTAGAACTTGGCGAACGCGCTCCAGCCCAGCCCGAACTGGAACTCCTGGACGAGCCCGGTCACCACGCCGACCGCGAACGTGACGATCAGCAGCTTCCCGACGAACTTGGTCAGCGCGAGATGGCGCTCGTCCCGGGTGAAAAGCCACGTCAGATGCAGCCCCGCCGCGGCCGCCGACAGGCAGATCGACAGCGGTACGAACAGGTAGTGGTAAACCGTCACGACCGCGAACTGCAGCCTGGTCAGGTCGAGCACGTCCATCGGGTGTCCCCTCTACGACTCTTCGTAGTAGATACTACGAGACGTAGTACGACCGGCCCTAGTAGGATGGGTCACATGGCACTAGGCGACCTTGAACGTGAGGTCATGACACAGCTGTGGGACGCGTCCGAGCCGCTCACCGTGCGGCAGGTGCACGACCTTCTCAGCAGAAATCGTGATTTGGCGTATACGACTGTGATGACGGTCCTCGACCGTCTCGCCAAGAAGAAGCTGGTCGTCCAGCAGAAGGCGGACCGTGCCTACAAGTACGCCCCCGCCCAGTCCCGCGAGGAGATGACCGCGGCGCTGATGTTCGACGCGCTCAGCGCCACTCCCGATCGGGACGCCGCGCTGGCATACTTCCTCGGTCAGCTGCCCCCCGGCGCCATCCGAGCCGCCCTGGACGTCCCACCGAAAGAGACGTGACCGCACTCCTGCTGGGCGCCCTCGGGCTCACCCTCTCGCTGGCCGTACCGGGCGTGCTGGCCGGCGCGCGCTGGCCGGACCGTGCCCCGGTCGCCGCCGTCCTGCTCTGGCAGGCGCTCACCCTGACCGCGGTGCTCTGCGCGCTCGGCGTGGTCCTCGCCGCCCCGGAGGAGATGACCCGGGCGTCCGGCGCGGACCACCCGTGGACCGTCGCGGCGCTGGTGTTCTCGCTGGTGGTGGCCGCCGTGATCGTGATCCGGCTGCTGATCTCGCTGGTCAAGGTGAGTGTCCGGGCCCGCGCCCGGCGCGCCCGGCACCGGATGCTCGTCGACCTGCTGGACCGGGTGGAACGGCACCGTGAGCTGGGCGGGGCCGAGGTGCGGGTGCTCGACGGGGCGTTGCCCCTCGCCTACTGCGTGCCGGGGCGGGAGCCGCGGGTGGTGCTCAGCGACGCGGTGCTGCGGATTCTGGACCGGGCGCAGGTGGACGCGGTGCTCGCCCACGAGCAGGCGCACCTGCGGCACCGGCACGAGCTGGTGATGGAGTCGTTCACCGCGTTCTATCAGGCGGTGCCGCGGCCGTTGCGCAGCCGGGCGCCCCTCGACGCGGTGCACCTGCTGCTCGAGATGGTCGCCGACGACGCGGCTCGCCGGCGTACCGGGCCGGTGCCGCTGCGGGAGGCGCTGGCCCGGCTCTCCGACGCCGTACCCCTCGCGGAGGAGGCCCCGGCCGACCCGGCGGGTGAATCCCGGCGTCGCCGTCTCGACCGGCTGGCCGGTCCGGCGCCCGGTGCGACAGGTCTGTCGGTCCTCGCCGGCCTCGCCGCGGCGGGTCTCCTGGTGTTACCCACGGTGATCCTGGTGGTGCCCTGGCTCGGCCGGGCCCTGGACGCCTGGCCATTCCGCTCACTCTGAGTGCTGGTGAGTGTGCGTGCGGTTTCCCCCCTCACGCATGCTTTTGTTGCCTGCATGATCCGAGTACGGTGATCCCCGGTTCGGCAGCCCCCCATCGTCCATCCGGCCGATCTGACGAACCACCGCCTAATCGCCGCGAGGCGAGCCGGGGACCCACGCACCCGGGGTGAAGCCGCGTTCGCGCGGCCGGGCGTGCTTCCCGCCCGAACCCGTCAGCTAACCCGGTCGGCGGCCGAGTGGGAAGAAAGGACAACGCACCTACGTGAAACGGATAGGCGCGCGTGGTGTGCTGCGCAGTGTTCTCTGCGCGGCCGCCACAGCCGGACTCGTTCTCACCGGTCCTGTCGTTGCCCACGCCACGCCCTCGCCGGGCAGCGTCGAGACCCAGATCGACAAGCAGTGGAACGAGCTCGAGCCCGTCATCGAGGACTACAACGACGTGCACGGGAAGCTGCTCAAGCTGCAGAAGCAGCAGAAGCAGCTGAACAAGACGCTCGCTCCGCTGCAGAAGCAGGTCGACGCGGCCATGACGGACGTCCGTGGCCTGGCTGCCGACGCCTACATGCAGGGTCCGCCGAGCACCATCGGGGCGATCCTGAGCGGCAAGCCGACCGGCCTGACCGAGAAGCTCTCCCTTCTCGAGCAGCTGGCCAGCAAGCGCACGGCGTCGATCCAGGGCGTGGTGAAGCTCCGCGACAAGTACGCGACCGACAAGGAGAAGGTGGATGCGCTGGCATCCGAGATCTCCACTCGGGACACCGACCTCAAGACCAAGAAGTCGGCGATCGAGAAGGAGATCAACTCCCTCCAGAAGCTCCGGATCAAGGCGTATGGCGCGTCCGGCGCGAGCGACGGGCCGTACAAGACCGGTCCGTGTCCGGTCGACTACACCAACGACAAGGGCGGCCGTGCCGCTCAGCGTGCGTGTGACCTGATCGGCAAGCCCTATGTCTTCGGCTCCGAGGGTCCGAACAGCTACGACTGCTCGGGTCTGACGAAGGAGGCCTGGGCGGCCGTCGGGGTGCACCTCGAGCACTACACGAAGGATCAGTGGGGCTCCGGGAAGTCGGTCAGCCGCAGCGAGCTGCAGCCGGGTGACCTGGTCTTCTACTACTCCGACGTGCACCACGTGGCCATCTACATCGGTGGCGGCATGGTGGTGCACGCACCGCACACGGGCGACTTCGTGCGGATGGCGACGATCGACCGCGGTCCGATCGCCGGTTACCGCCGGCCCGGTTAGACCGTTCCAGATCAGGCAGGGCCGCTCCCGGTTGTTCTCGGGGGCGGCCCTTTCGCTTCCTGACCGCTTTCGGTCCCGACCACCTTTTTGGTACGAGCGATGACTCCCCGCCCGCAGGCTACGAGCCGAGTCCCGTGATGGTCTCGCGCGCGACCGTGGCCACTCCCGGCCGCAGCGCGCCGCCAGGGGGTTGGCTCTCAGGGTGTCTCCGCAGCGCGGAGACACCCCTGAGGCCCAGCCGGGATCACTGATGGTGCGCGAGCACCTTGCGCAGCAGCCCGGCCAGTTGGTCCCGTTCGTCCGCGGTCAGCGGGGCGAACAGGTCGTCCTGGATCGCCGCCGCGCGCTCGCCCAGCTCCCGGGCGCGCTCCCGCCCCGCCGTCGTGACCGTGATGACGTTGCGGCGGCGGTCGGCCGGGTCGGGGGATCGGCCCACGAACCCGCCCGTCTCCAGCTCGTTGAGCGCGCCGACCAGGTCGCTGAGGTGGATGCCGGTGCGCCGGCCCAGCGCCGCCTGGCTGGCCGGCCCCTCGGCGATCAGCGACGCCAGCAGCCGGTAGTGGTAGCCCCGCGCGCCGACCTCGGCGAAACCGTCGCCGACCAGGCGGTGCGCGTGCGCGGCGGTCTGGGTGAGCAGCCAGCTCGGCAGGTTCTCCACGTGCCGACAATACCATTCGACGAACTAACGTTAGTCGGTCTAACGTTAGTCGCATGAATGAATTCCGGCTCCGCCTCCCGCAGTCCGACCTCGACGACCTGGCCGACCGGCTGGCCCGCACCCGCTGGCCGGACGAGCTGCCCGACGCCGGCGACGAGTACGGCCTCCCGCTCGCCCGGGTCCGCGCCCTCGCCGACCGCTGGCAGGCCTTCGACTGGCGCGCCCACGAGGACGAGCTCAACGCCCACCCGCAGTACGTCACCGAGATCGGCGGCGACCGGGTGCACTTCCTGCACCTGCGCCACCCCGACCCGGGGGCGCTGCCGATCGTGCTCACCCACGGCTGGCCGGGCTGCACCGTCGAGTTCCTGGACGTCCTCCGGCTGCTCGCCGAGCACTTCCACGTGGTGGTGCCGGCCATCCCCGGCTTCGGGCTGTCCGGGCCGACCACCCGGCGCGGCTGGGACGTCCGGCGGGTCGCCGGCGCCTGGGCCGAGCTGATGGCCGCGCTCGGCTACCGGCGGTACGGCGCGCAAGGCGGCGACTGGGGCGCCGGGATCTCCCAGCACCTGGCCGCGCTCGCCCCGGACCGGGTGGCCGGGGTGCACGTGAACTACCTGCCCACCACCGGCGCCCCGGACGGCCTGTCCCCGGCGGACCAGGCCCGGCTGGCCAAGACCATGGCACTCGCCGCGAACCGGCACCCGCACCAGCTGCTGTTCGCGGCCGGGCCGCAGACCCCGGCGTACGCGTTCACCGACTCACCGGCCGGCCTGCTCGCGTTCTGGGCGGAGAAGTTCGACACCTGGTCCGACCCGGCCACCCCGGTGCCGGACGACCGGATCCTGGCCGGGGTGGCCCACCACTGGTTCCACCGGACGGCCGGATCCTCGGCCCGCCTGATCAAGGAGAGCTGGACGACCCGGCCGCCGGTGGTCACCGTGCCGTTCGGGGTGGCCGTCCTGCCGGGTGACCTCACCCAGTCGATCCGCCCGTTCGCCGAGCAGCGCTTCGACATCCGGCACTGGACCGAGTTCCCCCGCGGCGGCCACTTCGCCGCCCTGGAGGTCCCGGATCTCTTCGCCGCCGACGTCACCAACTTCTTCCGCACCCTCACCAACCGCTGACCCGTCGCGGCGGTCGGCGCCCTCCCGGTGTGCCAGCTGCCGCTCGCGGCGGTCGGCGCGCTCGCGGTTGGGCGGCTGGCTCTCAGGGGTGTCTCCGCAGCGCGGAGACACCCCTGAGGCCCAGCCAGGACCCGGAGGCGCGTTGCGGTCCGGGGTGGGCACGGTGTCGCGGCGGCCTCACGGGCGGGGCGTGGCTCGTAGCCTGCGGACGAGCGCTCGGTAGTCGTACCGCATGGGGGTTTTGAAAGGGAACGCGGACCGCAAGCGGGGGGACGGGCCGGTGGTGCGATGGGGGTTGTGGGCGGCGCGGGCATAATCGCGGTCATGAGCGACGCCTTGATCGACAGCCTCACTGCGGCGGTGCAGGCCCGCCCGGACGACCTGCCGCTGCGGCTGCATCTGGCCGAGCTGCTGGTGACGGCCGGGCGGGGTGCCGAAGCGATCGGGCATGTGGCTCAGGTGCTCAGCCGGGAACCGGGCAACGCGGCCGCCCAGCGGCTGATGACGATGGCGCTGAGCGGTCCGCCGCAGGGTGGTCACCGGGCGCCGGGGGAGCCCCGGGCGGCGGGAGAACCCGGGGAGCCGGCTGCTCACGAGCCGGGGGAGCCTGCCGCTGCGGACGATCCGGCGGCCGGCGATCCGGTGCCGCGGCCGGGTGGGGTGGACTGGGCGGCGATGGAGCAGCAGTTCGGCGACGTGGTGCCGCCGCGGTTCGCCGGGAACCGGTCCGGAGACGAGCCGGAACCGGTCAGCGGGCACGGGGACCGGTCGTTCGACGTGGAGCGGTCCACCGTCACCCTCGCCGACGTCGGCGGGATGGCCGACGTCAAGAAGCGGCTCGAGGTCTCCTTCCTCGGACCGCTGCGCAACCCGAAACTCCGCAGCCTGTTCGGCAAGAGCCTGCGCGGCGGTCTGCTGCTCTACGGGCCGCCCGGCTGCGGCAAGACCTTCCTGGCCCGGGCGGTCGCCGGGGAGATGGGCGCGGCGTTCATCTCGCTGTCGATCACCGACGTGCTGAACATGTGGGTGGGCAGCTCCGAACGCAACCTGCACGACCTGTTCGAGTCGGCGCGCGGGCACGCGCCGTGCGTGCTGTTCCTCGACGAGATCGACGCGCTCGGGCACAAGCGCAGCCAGCTGCACTCGTCGGCGATGCGTACCGTGGTCAACCAGCTGCTCACCGAGCTGGACGGGGTGCAGGGCGGCAACGAGGGCGTCTTCGTGCTCGCCGCGACGAACGCGCCGTGGGACGTGGACGCCGCGCTGCGCCGGCCGGGCCGGCTGGACCGGACCGTGCTGGTGCTGCCGCCGGACGTGCCGGCCCGCGCCTCGATCATCGAGTACCACCTGCGGGACCGTCCGGTCGAGGGGATCGACCTGGACGTGGTGGCCGCGGCGACCGACAACTACTCCGGCGCCGACCTCGCGCACCTGTGCGAGACGGCCGCCGAGTTCGCCATGCGCGACTCCATCGACAGCGGCGAGATCCGCATGATCAACCAGGCGGACATGCTGGCCGCGGCCCGGGAGATCCGGCCGTCCACCGACGCGTGGTTCACCACCGCCCGCAACGTCGCCATGTTCGCCAATCAGAGCGGCGAGTACGACGACCTGGCCGCGTACCTCAAGAAGCGCAAGCCGCGGTGAGGTTTTTGAGAAGCGCGGGCCTCGATGATCTTTTTTGAGAAGCGCGGGCCTCGATGACGGCGGGGTCTCGTGCGCGGGTGCTCGCTGAGCTGGGGCGGTATGACCAGGCCGAGGAGCAGCTGCGGCTCGGGCTGCTCGACCGGCCCGGCGATCCGGAACTGCTGGCGCTGCTCGCTGCGGTGCTGCGGGTGGCCGGCCGGCCCGCGGACGCGCTGGTCGCCGCGGACGCCGCGGTGGCGGCCGAACCGGGCTGGGCCGGTGCGCACGCGGAGCGCGCCGAGAACCTGATCGCGCTGTCCCGGGCGGCCGCGGCGGTGGCGTCGGCCGGCGAGGCGGTCCGGCTGCGCCCCGCCGAACCGGAGGTCCACCGGGTGCTGGCCCGCGCGCACCTGGCCGGCCGGGACTTCGGGCCGGCCCGGTCCGCGGCCCGGCAGGCCCTCGCGTTCGACCCGCGGTCGGTGCCCAGCCTGCTCACCCTGGCCGAGGTGGAGCGGGTGGCCGGCCGCCGCCGGGCCGCCGCGCGTGCCACCAAGGCGGCGCTCGCCGAGGATCCGGAGCATCCCGGCGGCCGCTGGCTGATCGCCCTGCTCAACGCGGAACGCCTGCACGTCGCCGACGCCATGCGCGGACTGCGGGAGCTGGCCGCGGACCATCCGGCCCGGCTCGACGGTCAGGCCCTCGCCTGGCCGATCGTCGGGGTGCTGGCCGGGTTGCGGCGGGGGCTCGCGGTCGGGGTGCCGCTGGTCCTCGCGGTGCGCCTGACGGCCCGCTGGTGGGCCCTGGCGGGGTGCTTCGCCCAGGCGATCGCGCTGGTGGTGGCGGTCGTGATGGTCAGCTTCGCGGCCCGGGTGCTGCTGCCGGCCGGACGCGTGCCCTGGCGGTGCCTGGCATTCCTGCCGCGGCGCGGGGTGATCACCGGGTTGGTGGCGGCGGGTGGTTCGGTCGCGATGCTTCTGACGTACGCGGTGACCGGACGTTGGCTGCCGTTGCTGCTCGCCGTGGGGGCGGTGGGGCTGCTGATGATGTCGGGCGCGTTTCGGGTGCGGGTTACGTCACTATCCGCAGGGTGAATCTTGCACAAGTGGCAAGATCTACGGATGCTGGGCGTCATGGTTCGTTCAAGCTCCGTTTAACCTCTCGCGAAGATCCGCTGGTCAGGGCGGTGTTGCGGGCGATCACTACCGTGGCCCCCGGTATCCCGTCATATCGGTTTCCCTCAACGATGTGACGACTTTTCGTTTTTATCGTGCCGGTGTGTCAGGCCGGTGTCGGCTCATCGAGGAGCTCGCTGTGACCGTCGCCCCATCCCGCTGGTTGTCTGCGCTCCGTGAGCTGGGTCTGGTCGCGGTCCTGTTCCTGATCTACAAGGTCGGCCGCCTTGCGGCGAACGGTCACGTGTCCGAGGCGTTCAGCAACGCGCGCGCCGTCTGGGACCTGGAGCACCGGCTGCACCTGCCCGGTGAGCTGAGCTTCCAGCACCGGCTGCTGACCTGGCACTGGCTGGTCGAGGTGGCGAACAGCTACTACGCGTACGTCCACTTCCCGGCCACCATCGCCTGCCTGATCTGGCTGTACGTCTACCGCCCGGCGCACTACCGGTGGACCCGCAACATCCTGGTCCTGCTCACCGGCACCGCGCTGCTCGTGCACTTCGTCATGCCGCTGGCCCCGCCGCGGATGCTCACCGACACCGGGATGCTGGACCTCGGCCGCCTCTACGGCCCGGCCGTCTACGGCGCGCCGGAGACCGACCAGCTCTCCAACCAGTACGCGGCGATGCCGTCGCTGCACGTCGGATGGGCGGTGGTGGTGGCGGTCGCGCTGATCGCCGCGACGTCCGGGCGGTGGCGTGGGCTGTGGCTGGCGCACCCGGTGGTCACGTTGTTGGTGGTGGTGGGGACCGGGAACCACTACTGGCTGGACGCGATCGCGGCGGTGGGGTTGCTCGGGGTGGCGTACTGGGTGGTGCGGGCGCAGTACCCGGTGGCGGTGCCGGTGCCGGAGCTGGTGGGCGTGGGTGCGGTGCCCCGGCAGCGGGTGTTGCCGGTGGAGGAGCCCGCTCTGCGGGGGTAGCGGGTTTGGGCGGCCGCTCGCGTTCGTCTGCCGCAGCCGCAGCCGGTGGCCGAGCTCGTGGGCGCAGTGCCGCCCGGTGACCCGCGCTTCTCGCTTGGCTTGCGGCCTGGCCCTTGTCGCTGCCCGTCTCTCGTTGCCGCCTGCCTTTGTCTCTTGCCGCTGCCCTCGCCTTGCTTTGCCGCCGCCCTCGCCTTGCTCTGCCGCCGCTTGCCGTCTCGCGATCTTGGGTCGGTATGCGGCCGTGAGTCGTCGAGGTCGCGGTAGGACGGGGGTGGGTGGTCAGCCGGGGTGGGGTTGTTCCCACCAGTTCAGGGGCTGGCCGTCCGGGTCGTAGACGTTGCCGTACTCCCAATGGTCGCCGCGCGGCGCGGTCCAGGCGTCGATCGTCTCCTCGACCGCGTCGAACCCGGCGGCCGCCGGCACGGTGATGACGATGAACCGCCGGTCCGGCGGCATCTCCACGATCCCGCCCAGATCGTCGAAGGCATCCCGCAACGGCGCCAGCTCCTCGGCGTCGGCGGGTGTCGCGAGCACCACGAGCAGGCAGATGTTGCCGCCCCGCTGCACCACCTCGAAGCCGCCGCCCGCATGCATCCGGATCCGATCACCGGCCGCTATCCCCTCCACCAGCGCGGGCGTACCGAGGACGAGGTGCAGATCCGGCTCGACGGTCCGGGTCAGCACCATTTCGTAGACAAGTTGACCACCCGCCCCGAGCCCGGCCACCAGCCGGATATGCGAGTGATCCGCCAATTCATCAACGGTCACGTCGGGCATTCTGGATCATTTCCCCCACCGAAAGGTGATCAACGCGCCGTGTGATCATCGGCCGTTCCTGGCCGGCGCTTTCCTGGCGCTGCCCACATTCCTCAACGCGCACGAATGGGTGATCCGGTTCGGCCGTGCTGTGGTCGGTGCCTTTTCGCGTGCGGTCCGGAGCATCGCGTGGCGGCGGGCATCTTGCGCGGTGGCGAGCGGCTGGTGCGCGGGACCTCGCCCGGATCCTCGATCTACGCCGGCCACGCGAGTGCACCCTGGTGTCGCTGGGCCGGAGCCGGTACCGGATGGGGGCGCGTGGCGTCGCCGGCGTGCCGGGCGGCGATCTGGTGGGGGCGATCTGGTGGCGCGGGGTCTGGCGGGGTGGAATCTGGCGGGGTGGTCCGGCGGGGAGGGGTCTGGTCAGCGGGGAGGGCCGGGTCAGGCGCGGCTGAGGAGGTGGCGGGCGACTCGGTTGCGGGTGGCCAGAGCCAGCCGGCTGGCCGGGACCAGGAGGGCCGCGGTGCGGTGGACGTGGCGATGTTTCGGGGTGGTCAGCTTGCGGTGGCTGGATTCGTACCGCCGGAAAGCGGTCGCAAGGTCGGTGGACCCCTCGCTGAGCGCGGTCGCCAGGCTGTGGGCGCCGGCCATCGCCAGGGTCGAGCCGTCGCCGAAGAGTGAGACGCAGGACGCGGCGTCGCCGACCAGGACGACCCGGCCGCGGGTCCAGGTGTCCATGCTGACCTGGCTGACCGCGTCGAAGTAGAGGTCGTCGGACTCCTCCAGACGGGCGAGGATCTCCGGTACGCGCCACGCCATGCCCCGGTATGCCTCCGCCACCACCTGCTTCTGCCTGGCGGTGTCCCGGCGGTCGAGCCCGGTGATCTCCGGGTGCCGGAAGATGAACGCGGCACCCGCCACGCCGCGCGCGGGGTGCAGCGCGAGCAGCCGGCCAGGGACGTTGAGCAGCATCACCTCCTCCGGCTCGGCGGGTGGTCCGCCGAGTTGCACGGTCGCGACATAGAGCCCCAGGTGCCGGCGGAACTCCTGCTCCGGGCCGAAAGCGATCCGGCGCACCGCGGAGTGCAGCCCGTCTGCCCCGATGACCAGGTCGAATCGGCGCGGCGCGGCATGCTCGAAGGTGACGTCAACGCCGTCGGGATCCTGGCGCAGGGTGGTGATCGTGTCGTCGAGCAGCAGCTCGGCGTCGTCCTCGGTGGCCGACCAGAGGGCGCCGGCCAGATCGCCCCGGAGGACCTCGACCTCGCCGTCGCGGGAGGGCATCGGGATCCGGGCGAGGGAGCGCCCCTCCGGGTCGAGGACACGCATCGCCTTCGCGTGGGTGGCCATGGCCCGCAGCTCCGGCAGGATCCCCATCCGCTCGGCGACCGGCAGGGCCGGGCCTCGAACGTCGACGGGGTTGCCACTGGAGACGAGGTCTCCGGCTCGCTCGACCAGGGTGATCGCCCAGCCGTCGCGGGCCAGCCAGTAGGCGACCGTGGCGCCGGCGATCCCGGCGCCTGACACGAGTGCGGTGCGTTTCGTCATGCCTCCATAAAACCGCAGTCAGTGCGGAATTGCAATGAGTGCTGTTTTGCATTTGGTGCGGTAAGGTGCAGAACGTGTCCCTTCGTGATCGCAAGCGCGCCCGGACCCGGCAGGCACTGGTCGCCGCCGCGACCGAACTTTTCGAGTCCCGTGGCTACGACGAGACCACCATCGCGGACATCGCGTCGGCCGCGGAGATCGGCACCCGGACGTTCTTCAGCTACTTCCCGAGCAAGGAAGACCTGCTCTTCCCGGAGGTCGACCTCCGGGTGCACGCCGCGGTCGACGCCATCGCCGTCCGGGGCCCGGCGGACGGCCCCGCCGAGGTGCTGCTGCGCGCCCTGCGGAAGGTGGGTGAGGACAGCGATGATCTCGCCGGCCGTCTCGCCGCGCTGCGTCTGCACCTGGTGCGCACGGTTCCGGCGGTCCGCGGCCGTGGGCTCCAGCTGCAGCTGGACGCCCAGCGGGAGATCGCCCGTCATCTGGCCGCCGCGTTCCCCGACCAGATCGACGAGGTCGGCGCCGCTGCCCTGACCGGAGCGTTCGTCGGCGCCGTCATGGGTGCCCTGCAGGTCCTACTGGAGGATCTTGACCCCTCCACCGACCCGGCCGCGGTCCAGCAGGCCGTCCAGGTCGCCG
Source organism: Actinoplanes palleronii (assembly GCF_016862315.1). Lineage (GTDB taxonomy): Bacteria > Actinomycetota > Actinomycetes > Mycobacteriales > Micromonosporaceae > Actinoplanes > Actinoplanes palleronii. Next base: position 77,606 of record NZ_BOMS01000073.1, read on the forward strand.
TCGGCGTGGCCCTGACCCCGTGGTTCCGCACCGGCCCGCCGCCGGCCGACTGACCGCAGGCCCGGGGCCCGACGGTATCCCTTGCTCGCCGACCGCAGGCGCGTGGGCGGCCGGATGTCATCTCTCGCTCGCTGACCGCAGGCGCATTAGCGGCCGGATGGCATCCGTCGCCGCTGGCCGCAGGCTCATGGCGGCTTTCCCGGATCGCCTTGGGCACAGCCTCCGCGTGGCCGGGTGACGGGTGCCCGGCAGGCAGCGGCTGCGGGCTCGGTTGCCCTGATCTTGCGGCCGGGGCGCCCCGGCCATCTGGTCGCGTGCAGATGGCCGGGCTCGGGAGGGTCAGGTGGTGGGGCGACTCCACTGCAGGGACAGGCCGGTCGCTGCGCGTTCGGTCCGGATCTCCATTGCGGAGCCGAGCATGGTTGCGCGGTCCACCACCAGCGCGCTCTCGTCCAACGCGTACGTCACCCGCTCCGACACCAGGACCGGCTCGCCCGGCGTCCGGCGCAGCAGGGCGGCCACCGGCTCGTCGAGCAGCCCGGGCCGGACCACTTCGGAGGCCCGGTTCACCAGGCGCCCCAGGCTGCTCAGGGCCGCGTACAGCGAGGTGTCGCTCAGGTCCGCCTCCACCAGGTCGGTGCCGCGGACCCAGGAGAGCTGGTGCACCGCGGGCCTCCCGGCGACCAGGCGCAGCCGTTCCAGGCGCAGCGCCGGGTCGTGGCCGAGCAGCTCCGCGGCCCAGTCGGGTGGTGTGCCCGCGGACTGGTCGAGGATCTCCGTGGTCACCGTCTGGCCCTGGGCCCGGAGGTCCTCGGCGAAGCCGTGCAGCGAGGTGAGCTGATATTTCACCCGGGGGTATACGAACGTGCCCCGGCCGGGCTGCTGTGACAGCAGGCCCTCGTCCTCCAGCTGCTTGAGGGCTTGCCGCAGCGTCGCCAGGGTCACCCCGTACCGCGTGCTGAGCTCTTTTTGCGGGGGCAGGGCGGAACCGGGCGGCAGCTCGCCGTCCTTGATCTTGCTGGTCAGGTCATCGGCGATCACCTGATATTTCGGCGTGCGCGGGGGCAGCGGGCACCTCCTGGTCGAGCTGATCAAGGGCGGTGCGGAACGCGGCGACCTCGACGCGCAGGTCAGCGGGTGACGCACCGTCCAGAACCCTACGCATCAGAGCCGCTCCGATCACCACCCCGTCCCCGGCGCGGGCGGCCTCGGCGGCCTGTGCCGGCGTGGAAATACCGAAACCGATCAGCACCGGCAGGTCGGTGACCGCTTTGATCCGGTCGGCGAGCGGCGCCGCGGACTCGGCCAGCGCGTCCCTTTCGCCGGTGGTGGCCATGACGCTCACCGCGTAGACGAAGTTGCGGCTGCGGGCGCCGATCTCGGCCAGCCGATCCGGCGGGGTGACCGGCGCGGCCAGCAGGATCAGGTCGATGCCGGACGCCGCGGCGGCTGCCTCGAGCTGGTCGAGCTCGTCGATCGGCACGTCAGGCACGATCAGCCCGGAGAATCCGGCGGCGGCCAGCCGCCGGCAGAACGCCTCCGGCCCACCGCCGGACGCGGCGTCACCCGCATCCGGCTCGCTGCCGTGGGCGGCACGGTCCGGACCGGTTTCGCCGCTGTGCGCGGCGCCATCCGGCCCGGAACTGCTTCTTCGGGCGGCACCGGCCGCCCTGGTCCCGCCGTCTTCCGCGAGGCGCAGGGCCTCGGGCTCGCGGCCCGGCGTGGTGCCGTCTGCTTCCGGCTTACGGCCCGGCGTGGTGTCGCCTGCTTCAGGCTCGCGGCCTGGCGCGGTGCCGTCTGCCGGCTCACGGCCTGGAGTGGTGCCGGCGTCCTGCGGCTCACGACCCGGCACGGTGCCGCCGGCGTGCGGCCGGGCGGTGGGGTGGTGGAAGACCAGGTTGGCGTAGGTCATGGCGATCAGCGGGATCCGGATGCGGTCGCGGGCCGCTGTCAGGTCGGCCAGGATGGACGTGACCGAGGCGCCACGGCGCAGGGCCTGGTCGGAGGCCTGCTGGATGGTGGCGCCGTCGAGCATCGGGTCGGAGAACGGGAGCCCGATCTCCACCGCGTCGGCGCCGGCCTCCTGGAAGGCCAGCAGGTAGTCGATCCAGTCCGGGGTGATGCCGCCGGTCAGGTACGGGTTGAGGTGCTTCACCGGACCTCACCCGCCAGGGTCGCCATGTCCTTGTCGCCGCGGCCGGAGAGGGTGAGCAGCACCGTCGACCCGGTCGGCAGGTCGGGAGTGCCGGCCGCGCGCAGGACCCAGGCCACCGCGTGCGCCGACTCCAGGGCGCAGATGATGCCCTCGCTGCGGGCCAGTCGTCGCACCGCGACGAGCACCTCGTCGTCGGTCACCGTGCGGTATTCCGCGCGGCCGGACGTGCCCAGGTGGGCGTGCTCCGGCCCGACACCGGGATAGTCGAGCCCGGCCGCGATCGACTCCGCCTCGCGCACCTGCCCGTCCGCGTCCTGCAGGACCAGCGAACGGTTGCCGTGCACGATCCCGGGCGTCCCGTAGGTCATCGCGGCCCCGCCGTCGGCCTCCACCCCGATCAGCCGGGCCGGCGTGTCGACGAACCCGGCGAATGTGCCGGCCGCGTTGGACCCGCCGCCCACGCAGGCCACCACCACGTCGGGAAGTGCCGGCGCCTGCGCGCGGGCCTCCTCGCCGATCACCCGCTGCAGCTCACGGACCATCCACGGATAGGGGTGCGGGCCGCTCACCGAGCCGAGGCAGAAATGCGCCTCGTCGACCGCGGCCACCCAGGCGCGCATCGCCTCGTTGGTGGCGTCCTTCAGGGTGCGGCTGCCGCTGGTCACCGGGATCACCTCGGCGCCGAGCAGCTCCATCCGGAAGACGTTGAGCCGCTGCCGGGCGATGTCGCGCTCGCCCATGTAGACGGTGGCTCGCATGCCGAACAGCGCGGCCGCGGTGGCGGTGGCGACGCCGTGCTGGCCGGCGCCGGTCTCGGCGATCAGCCGGGTCTTGCCCATCCGCTGCGCCAGCAGCGCCTGGCCCAGCACGTTGTTGATCTTATGGGAGCCGGTGTGCGCCAGGTCCTCCCGCTTGAGCAGCAGGGTCACCCCGAGCTGGGCGGAGAGATTCTCCGCGGGGGTCAGTGCGGTGGGGCGCCCCGCATACTCGGAGCGGAGCCGGCTGAGGTGCCCGCGGAACTCCGGGTCGGACCAGGCCTCCCGGAACGCCGCCTCCAAGGCGGCGCAGGCCGGGATCAGGGACTCGGGCACGTAACGCCCGCCGAAATCGCCGAACCGCCCAGCGGCGGTCGGCGCGTCCATCTGCGACACGAGGGCTGTCTCTATCACCATTTGGCGCTCCAAAGTTATAGAACTCTGCCGCCCCATCATGGCACAATGAGGCGGCAGAGTTCTAGAACTATTTCGGAGCGGAGGTCAGGCGACCTTGTACAGCGCCTCCGGGGTCACCAGACCCGCCAGCACCCGGCCGTCATCGGTGATCAGCACGCTGAACAACGATCCGGTCAGCAACCGGCCCTTGCCCCACGACCCGCTCACCTCCGGCAGGACACCGAGCAGAGCCTTCGCCGTGTCGGCCTCCTTGCCCGTGCCCTTGCCGGCGGTGGTCAGCTCGGACAGCGCGTCGGTCGGCAGCGTGGCGGAGACGATCGTGGTCCAGCCCTTGCCGATCACCTTCGGGTCATTCTTCGCGCCCGACGGCGCCGTCGAGGACGGGTGCGGGACACCCTTCTTCGTGGCGTCGGCCTGGTCGAGAGCCTTCGTGCCGGCCTCGTCGATCTTCGCGCCGGGCGGCGGGTTGAACGTGAACTGCTCCGCGTCCGGCACCTGGAAGCTGATCGTGTCGAAAGCGACCCGGACGGCCGGCTTCACGGTGTTCTTCGCGTACACCTCGACCCGCAGCGGGATGTGCTGCTCGGCGTCGATCGCCAGCCGCACCTGCCCGACCAGCGAGTCGGTGTCCTTAGGGCTGAGCACCAGCTCGTATGCGTCCCGCCCGGCCACCTGGGCCGCGCCGGTGGTCTCCACCTTGGTGCTCGGGTCGATCGCGGCGAGCGCCGCGGCCGCCGCGTCCTGCGGCGACGACGGCACCGAGCTGGGCAGCGAGTGCTTCGGGGACGCCGCGTCGCCCTTCAGCTTCAGGTGCGTCCCGGTGTTGTCCGAGCTGCTCCACTGCCACAGGTCCGGACCGTTGCGGATCACGTCGGTCTCACCCTGCGTGCTCTGCAGGGCGACCCGCACCTTGTCCTCTCCCGCGTACCAGACGCGGGCGGTGTTGCTTCCGGCGATCAAGCTGGTCAGGCCGCCACCCGCGGAGCCGCCGAGGCTGCCCGCCAGTCCGGCGACACCGGGCAGGCCGAGGTCGGCGCTCTGCACCACGGTGCCGGAGAGACCGGCCGGCTTGGCGCTCGACAGGTCCACGAGCAGTTGGGCCGCGCTGCGGTCCGGCAGCGACGGTTCGGCGCTGGCCACGATCGTGCCGGCCGCCGCGCCGCCTCCGATGACGACGACCGCGGTGGCCCCCGGTACCAGCCATCGCAGAGCAGGCCTGGATTTCCACACGGACACGATGTCCACCTCCCGTTGGTATGAGGCCATCCTGCTTCGGACCCGCTGTGACCAGGCTGAGAACGACCCGTAGGGGCCGGGCTGTAGGGGTGACCCCGGCTGTGAGGTGACTGAGAGCCGATGGTCCCCGTGGATGTGCACGTGCCAAGGTATGGGGGTGCGGTTGCTGGTGGTGGAGGATGAGGAACGGCTGGCCGCCGCGCTGCGACGCGGCTTGCAGGCCGAGGGGTTCGCGGTCGACGTGGCCCATGACGGTCAGGACGGCCTGGAGATGGCCCGGCACGGTGGCTATGACGCGATGATCCTCGACGTGATGCTGCCCCGGCTCTCCGGTTACCGGGTGGTGCGGCAGCTGCGCGCCGAGCGGCAGTGGCTGCCGGTGCTGATGCTCTCCGCCAAGGACGGCGAGTATGACCAGGCCGATGGCCTGGATTGCGGCGCCGACGACTATTTGACCAAACCTTTTTCGTACGTTGTATTGCTGGCACGGCTGCGTGCTCTGCTGCGCCGCGGCACCCAGGCCCGCCCGGTGGTGCTCGCGTGCGGCGACGTCGAGCTCGACCCGGCGGAGAAACGCGTGCTGGTCGGCGGGGCCGAGGTGACCCTGACCACCCGCGAGTTCGCCCTGCTGGAGTACCTGATCCGCCGTCCCGGCGAGGTGGTCTCCAAGACCGAGCTGCTCGACCACGTCTGGGACGCCGCGCTGGACACCGCGCCGAACGCGGTGGAGGTGTACATCGGCTACCTGCGCCGCAAGATCGGCCGGGAGCGGCTGGAGACGGTCCGCGGCGCCGGGTATCGCCTGGTCGCCGCGCACGCCCCGGCGGGGGAGGACGCGGCGCAGGCAGGGGAGACCGCGGGGCCGGCGGGGGAGAAGCAGAGGGTGGAGCGGTAGATGCGACGCCGTCTGCGTGAGCTCAGCCTGCGGGCCCGGCTGCTGTTGATCTCTGCCGCCGCGCTGTCCTTCGGGCTGGCCGCGGGTGGGGTGTTGCTGGTCGCGGTGCTGACCTTCGCGCAGGGGCGGGCGGTGCACGCCGAGGCGCTGGAGACCGCGCAGGGTGTGGCCCGGCTCGTCGACCAGGGGCAGCTGACCGACCCGATCACGGTCACGCCGGGCGTTCAGGTGCAGGTCATCGACGAGCACAACAAGATCCGGGCGGTCTCCGCGACCGCCGACCGGCTGGTGCCGATCCTCTACGAGGACGAGCTGCGCGATCTGCCGGACGGCGAGGGCGTGACGATCCCGGGCAATCGGATCGGGTTCGACGGTTCGGCCCGGGTCGTCAAGGTCACCGCCGGCCTGCCGACCCAGCCGCTGCGGGTGCTGGTGGCCCGGTCCACCAGCCAGCTCAGCCAGAGTGTGCACCTGCTCCGGGTCACCCTGCTGATTGCGTTTCCGCTGCTTGTCGCGCTGCTGGCGGCCGGGTTGTGGCGGGCGCTCGGCGCGGCGTTGCGCCCGGTCGACGCGCTGCGGGCCGGGGCTGAGGAGATCACCGGGGGCACCCGGGCCGGTCGGCTTCCGGTGCCCGGCTCGCACGACGAGGTCCGCCGGCTCGCGCTGACCCTCAACGACATGCTGCACCGGCTGGACACCGCCCGGGCCCGGCAGCGCGCGTTCGTGGCGGACGCCGCCCACGAGTTGCGCAGCCCGCTCACCAACATGCGCACCGAGCTGGAGGTGGCGCAACGGCTGCCGGACGACACCGACTGGCCGGCGCTCAGCGAGGACCTGCTCACCGACGTGCAGCGGCTCTCCCGGCTGGTGGACGACCTGCTGCTGCTGGCCCGTGCGGACGACGGCGCGGGCCGGGCGATCTCCGGACGGATCGAGGAGGTCGACCTCAGGCAGCTGGTGGGTGAGGTGGCCGCGCGTTATCCGGAGGTCCGGTACGAGGCGGCCGTCGAGCCGTTGCCGCTGGTGGCCGAGCCGGACGCGCTGGCCCGGGTGGTGGCGAACCTGCTGGACAACGCGTGCCGGCACCGGCGGTCGCAGGTGACCGTCAGCACCGGGACGGACGGGCCGGATCTGGTGCTGACGGTGGCCGACGACGGGCCGGGCATTCCGGCCGAGGACCGGGAGCGGGTGTTCTTCCGGTTCACCCGGCTCGACGACGCCCGGGCGCGGGACGCCGGTGGCTCCGGGCTGGGCCTGGCCATCGTCCGGGAGCTGGTGCGCCGGCACGGTGGTTCGATCACGCTCGGCGATGCGAAGCCCGGCCTGCGGGTCGAGGTACGCCTGCCGCGCCCGGCAGAATCCGGCCCGGCGAACCGGAAGCCGGGGGAGGCACGGGCGACCGCCAAGAACGCGGCGGTCACGAGCCGGGTCGACGGTGGCGCGGAGGTCATGAGCCGGGTCGAGGGCAGGTAGCGCGGCGGGCGGGAGCACGGATGGCTGACCCGGGGTGGAAAACGCCGCAAGTCGCGGGAACTTTCTTCATCGTCGGGCCGACCAATGGGCGTGCCCGGCAGCGGGCGACGATACGACGGAAGGTTTCCCCCCACCATGTCGCTGCTCAAGCGTTCCGCAGTGGTGGCCACCGCGGCCGGACTGATGACTCTGGCGCTGGCCGGCCCGGCCGCCGCGCACGTGACGGTCAACCCGAGCACGGCCACCGCGGGCGGCTATACGAAGGTGTCGTTCCGCGTGCCGAACGAGTCGGACAGCGCCTCCACCACCAAGCTCGAAGTCAACCTTCCGGCCGATCAGCCGATCGCGTCGGTCTCGGTCAAGCCGATCCCGGGTTGGACCGTTGTGGCGGTGAAGAGCAAGCTGGCCACCCCGATCAAGGCGCACGACACCGAGATCACCGAGGCGGTCTCGAAGATCACCTGGACCGCGGCGAAGGGCTCGGAGATCAAGCCGGGCGAGTTCCAGGAGTTCGACGTGTCGATGGGCGCGCTGCCGGAGTCCGGTCAGATCGTCTTCAAGGCGCTGCAGACGTATTCGAACGGTGACGTGGTGCGCTGGATCGACGAGCCGGCCACCGACGGCACCGAGCCGGAGAGCCCGGCGCCGGTTCTGAAGATCGTCCCGGCCGCGGACAGCGCTGCCGCGGCGACGACCGCGGCGGCGGCCCCGGCTGCCGAGGCGGCCGACTCCGACGACTCGGGCAGCGGCTCCGGGCTGGGCCTCGCGGGACTGATCGCCGGGCTGATCGCGCTGGTGCTGGCCGGCTTGGCGTACGCGAAAGCCAGCCGCAAGCCGGAAGCGGCCGTGACGGACAAGCCCGCCGCGAGCTGAATCGGCCTGGATCGTCAGCCGGACCGCGGACCGGAAGCGGCCGCGGGGCGCGGGGAAAGAGGCTGTCACCGGGTGGCGGGTCCGGGCTTGGGCCTGGGCCCGCAACCGCGGTGACCTGCGTTACGCTGCCGCGGAAGATCAACGACAGCCGGCTGGAGAGATCATGAAGTCCCGCGTCTGGCACGGCACGCTCGCGCTGATCGTGCTCGCCTCGCTGATCACTCAGATCGTGCTGACCGCCACCGACAGCGCGCCGCACGCCGGGCCGCCGGTGCACGAGACCACGGTGACGCGGTTCGTCCGGTTGTTCAGTTATTTCACCATCCAGAGCAACCTGCTGGTGCTGATCGCCATCGTCGGGCTGGCCCGCGACCCGGCCCGGGACGGCCGCGTCTGGCGGGTGATCCGGCTGGACGCGCTGCTCGGCATTGTGATCACCGGCATCGTGTACGCCACGATCCTGGCCGGGCAGGTCGAGCTGCACGGCGCGGCCTACCTCGCCGACCTGGGCTTCCACTACATCGCGCCGTGGGCGGCGCTGCTCGGCTGGCTGCTCTTCGGGCCCCGGCCGCGGATCGACGCGCGCACCCTGGCCTGGGCGGCGCTCTGGCCGGCGCTGTGGATCGGCTACACGATCGCGCACGGCGCGGCGACCAGCTGGTATCCGTATCCGTTCACCGACGTGGACGCGCTCGGCTACCCGCAGGTGATGATCAACATGGCTGCCGTGGTGGTGATCGCGCTGCTGCTCGGGACCGTGCTGCGGGTGCTGGACCCGCGGCTGCGGCTCGGCTCACCGGCCGCATCGTCCGGGAGCGCCCCGGTGGTGCTGCCCCGGCAGCGCGCCGCCGCCGACAAGGCAGCCGACCAAGAGGCCTAGCCGCCGCGCTGTCGCCGGCAGTGCGGCTGGTCAAGAGGCGTGGCAAGGTTTCATCGGATCATGCGTACGGGTCGCGGCCGGGTCCCCGGACCGCGGCGGAAGCGGCCTCGGAAATCTCCACAGCGGCCCCGGCGAGCGTGTAGACCCGGGCGGTGGCGTGGCCGTGCGGTGTCAGCAGTCCGCTGCGCGTCAGCGTCTGGATGTCGCGGATGGCCTGATCGCGGCTGAGGCTCTCGTCCTGCTGATAGGTGGTGCGCCGCAGCTCGCCGATCGCGGCCGCGTAGAGAGCGGACACCGTTCGCTCGGCGAGGCCGGCCAGGTCGTTCCACAGACGTACGGTCCAGGTATATCGCCGCTGCACTCGTTGGGCCTGACGGTGATGTGCCGCGAACACGAACGTGAGCCATCGGTGTGCGTCGCGTTCCGGCTGGAAACTGCCGCCCTGCGTGGAACGGAGCGTGTCGTAGTACTGCAGGGTGTTGGTCTGCTCCCCCAGCCACTCCTCGATGGAGGAGAACTCCGGAGCCAGTTCCCCGGTACGGGCCAGGACCAGGGTGTGCAGCGCGCGTGCGGTCCGGCCGTTGCCGTCGCGCCAGGGGTGGATCGCCACCAGGTTCAGGTGGGCCATCGCTGCACGTGCGTAGGCGGGCGCATCGAGGTCGCCGTCGCGGAGCCAGTCGACCAGTTCGGTCATCAGACCGGGGACCAGGTCGGCGTCCGGGCCGGTGTACATCGGCTCCAGCGGTGTTCAGTTCCCTGAGGACCCGGAGGTCCGGGCCATCCAGCGATGGCATCGCGTAGAGCATGCGGTCGCGGCTCCGATCGTACGGTCAAGGGGTGAAGCGGAAGGTTCCGGTGACCGCGTCGAAGAGGTCCAGCAGGTCGTCGGTGAGGGGCAGGATCGGTGAGCTTCCGGTGATCACGGCGATGCGGTCGGCGTGCGGGCCGGGGAACGGGACGAACGTCTGCATGGCGACCGAGCGGATCCAGCCCTCGCCCTCCGGCAGCACGACGTCGGTCACCCCGCGGGTGCGGGCGACCGGGCCGATCCCCGGCAGGTCCGCCTGGACCACCTCGCGCCACGGCCCGTCGGCGCCACTGCGGGGCAGCGGCCGGAGCTGATCGGCGATCGCGGACGGGCCGGTGTCCTGGTCCGGGTTGCGCACGATGCTCACCGTGACGCTCGCGGTCAGCAGTGCCTCGTCGAAGCCCTGCACCATCGCGGCGCAGTAGGCCACGCCGTTGGCGTACGCGGAACGGGCGACGCCGCGCAGGGCACGGGTCAGCGCCGTGCGATGCGGAGCGAGCGCGGGAACATTCCGGACCCGCTCGTTCACCAGCGCGCTGAGGGCGCTGTTCCTGGTGTCCGGATGCACGTCGATCTCGAACCAGGACTCGGGCACGGTGATCGCGAAGCCGGTCGGGTCGGTCATGTCTTCACCTGGTCCTGTAGTTCCTTCGCCAGCTCGTCGTCGGCCTTGCGGAAGTGCTCGACCGCCTGCTGGGAGAGTTTGACGAGTCGTTCGCAGTTCTTGTCGACCCGGGAACGTCCGTCGCTCCAGTGCGACTCGAAGTCGTCGAGCGCGTCGTCGACGTCGTCGCCACCCAGCTCGCCGACGAACTGCAGCATCCACCGGTCCGCGCCGTTCAGGTTGTCGCGGATCCGCTGCAGCGTGCCGGCCAACTCTTCCAGGCCACCGAGATCGACCTTCAACTGGTCGGACGAACCCATGTCTAGCCTTTCCAGATCTGCAGGTCGGGCGTGATGAACTCGCCGGAGAGCGGGTTCATCGTGGTGCCGGCCGGGGGCAGCGGCTTCAGGGACGTCCCGCTGATGCGACCGTTGAGCTCGGCGAGTTCCGCCGGCGTGAGCGCGACGCCGTTGCGCAGGTACTGGACGTCGAACTCGAGGAACTGCCGGATGCTCAGCTCGCCGAGGTCGGTGCTGTTCGGGAACATGCTGGTGCCGCTGGGGCGCACGTTGAACTTCACGGTGAAGTCGCCCTGCACTCTATAGGTGGTTTTGAGCTGGTTGAAGATGGTGAACGAGTCCTTCACCCGGGTTTCGATGACGTTCTTGAACGCGGCGTTCGCCTTGTTGGTCAGCGGGGTCAAGTTCTCGGTGACCCCGAGGCCGCCGAGATCCGCGTTGAGCAGATGGCCCTTGATCCATCCGCTCTTCGCGACGCCGAGCGACTCGAGGTGGGCCTGCACGTCGGGGGTGCGCTCGCTCCGGATCAGCCACTCGGTCGCCCAGTTCTCGCTGTACTCCGGCGTCGAGCCGTACCCGGGGCCGGAGAGGACCTTGTCCACCTCCTGGGGGTTGTCGAACCGTCCGGGTGTGTACTTGTTGATCCTCGGCGTGATGAGGGGGTCGTTCCCCAGGGCCTGCCTGATCTTCGGGATGGTGCGCTGGTCGGGCGCCAGGTTGAACAGGACCTTGGCGGGCTTCGAGGGGCCCGCGGTGGGCGGCTTCGTCACGGCGCCGGCGGCCGTCCGGCGCAGACTGGCGAGGCCCCGGGCGTTGGCCTTGTCGGCGGCCTCCCGGGCGGCCCGTTGGGCCTCGCCGCGCTCGGCGGCGTCCCGCCGGCAGCGCATCAGGCCGAGCGGGTCGGACTGCAGCAGCGGATCGTCCACGTACCGGACCGGGCTCGGCCCGGCGCCCAGACCCAGCGGATCCGGGCTCAGGTACCGGCCGGTGCCCGGATCGTAGTAGCGGTGCACGTTGTAGTGCAGCCCGCTCTCCGGGTCGGCCTGCTGGCCGGGGAACCGCAGCACGGTGCCCGCCGCCGAGCCGGCCTGACCGCCCCACAGGTCGGCACTGGACCGCCAGGTCACCGTGCCGTCCGCCGCGACCAGGTCGGTCGGCGCGCCGTTCGGGTCGCAGACCAGCAGCTGCAGGGCGCCGTCGTACTGCAGCAGCGGGCGCAGGCCGTCGAGGTCGTGCTGCCAGGTGGTGACCCGGCCGGAGGAGACCGACTCCTCGACGAGCACCGGGCCGTCCCAGGCGAAGTCGGTACGTTCCAGCACCGGTCCGTCGAGCGGGGCGTCGGCCGGTCCGTCGGTGAGGCGCTGGGTGCTGACCCGGCGGCCCAGGGCGTCGTAGCCGTACCGCCAGCGGCCGCCGTCCGGGGCGATCACGGCGTGCAGGTGGCCGTCGGCGGTCCAGCGGTACGTCCAGGTGCCGTCCGGCCCCTGCCGGGCGGCGAGGCGCCCGGCCCGGTCGTAGCGGTACGTCTGCTGCCCGGCCCGGACCAGCTCGGTGCCCTGGTAGGCCCGTTCCCCCTGGACGGTCGCGCCGGACGCCCCGATCACGTCACCGGACGGGTCGTAGCGGTACTCCTCCCGGCGCGCCGGGCCGTCCACCCCGGTGATCCGGCCCTCGTCGTCGTGCCGGTACGCGGTGGCGCCGTCCCGGCTGTCGGTCACCGTGGTCAGCGCGCCGTCCGCGCGGTAGCCGAACGTCCGGTGCACCTCCGGCGCGGCGCCACCGGCCAGGCGCTGCCCGACCAGGCGGTCACCGGCGTCGTACTCGCGGGCCACGGTCACCGACGCGTCGAGCCGTTCGCCGACGTGCCGGCCGTGCTCGTCGTGCAGCAGGGTCAGCTCGTGCCCGGCCATGGTCACCGCGGCCGGCGTACCGGACGGGTCGAACGACCACCGGGTGCCGACCCCGGTCGGGGTGCCGCGGTGCACCGCGTGGCCGGCGTCGTCGTAGGTGAACGTGACCGCCCGGCCGTCGATCGTCTCGGCGGTGACCCGGCCGAAGAAGTCCCGTGTGACGGTCAGGGTGGCGTCCGGGCTGGTCGCCTCGGTCAGCCGGCCGACCGGGTCGTGCCGGAACGTCGTGGTCCGGCTCTCCCCGTCCGGCGACGTGGCGTGCCGGCGTACGACGTTGCCGAGCACGTCGTACTCGACCACCACGCTCTCGTCCGCGGCGTTGACCGTGCGGATCAACCGGCCCGCCGCGTCGTAGGTGCGACGGGTGGCGCGCCCGTCGAAGTCGATCTCCTCGACCAGGCGGCCGGCCGGGTCGTACCGGTAGTGCCACTGCCGCCCGGCCGGGTCGGTGACCCCGCTGAGCCGCAGCTCGGTGTCGTAGGTGAACACCGTCCGCGCGCCGGACGGGGACACGGTCGCCACCGGCAGGTCGAACGGGCCGTACTCGGTGCGGGTGGTGGCGCCGAGCGCGTCGGTCTCGGTGACCTCGTTGCCCTCGCCGTCGTAGGTCCACTCGGTACGCCCGCTCGCCGCGTCGTCCCGCCAGGCCTGCGTGCCGTCGGTGGTCCAGCCCAGGGTGACCGGTTCGCTCAGCGCCGCCGGCCGGCCGAGCGCGTCCCGGCCGATCACCGCCACCTCGGGAGCGGTGGCGCCGATCAGCAGGGCGGTCGGCACCGCGGGCGTCGTGGGCTCGGCGGCATCATCAGCAGGGCGGACCGGCTCCTCGGCCACCTCCCGGTGCCCGGCGAGCAGCTCGACACCGAGCGGTTCGGTGTACGGGTCGGGCGACTCCGCCGGCCCGTAGCCCCGCCGCCACACCCCGCCGTCCTCGTCGGTCACCACGACCGCCGTGATCCGGCCGTCCGACCAGATCACCGCGGCCTGGCTGCCGTCCGGGCGGACCACGGTGTCCAGCTCGCCGTCCGGGCCGTAGCGGAACCCGGTGGTGCGGCCCAGCGCGTCCACCCGGGACAGCAGCCGGTGCTGGGTGTCCCATTCGCTGCGGACGGTGTTGCCGAGCGGGTCGGTCTCCGCCACCACCTGCAGGTCCTCGTTGAGCTCGAACACCGTGGTGTGGCCCAGCGAATCGGTGGCCCGGGTCAGGCGCTGCTCCGCGTCGTAGGCGAAGCGGTAGGTGAAGAACCCGTCGCGGCCCTCACCCAGCACGCACCGGCCCTCGTCGTCGTAGGTGTAGCGGTACCACATGCCGTTCCGGTCGTCCCAGCGGATCAGCCGGCCGTCCTCGTCGTGGGTGAACCGCATCGGCAGGCCGGACGCGTTGACCACCTCGGTGAGGTGCCCGTCCGCATAGGAGAACGTGCGCAGCGGCACCGGCTCGCCGCCGTCCGCGGGGGCCAGGTGCAGGGCGGTGATCAGGCCGTCCTCGGAGGTGACGGTGATCCGCCGGCCGTCCGGGTGCCGGATCTCGGCCGGCACCCCCTCGTCGTCCCGGACGATCGCGATCCGGCCACCGTCCGGGCCGGCGACCGCGGTCAGCGGGGCGTGCCCGGCGCCCGGCTCCTCGGGCAGCTCGAACAGCCAGGTCAGGCCGGCGGCCGGGTCGCTGACCGCGAAACCGTTCGCGGTACGGCGCAGCGGCACCGCCCGCCCGTGCCCGGGGAACACCGTCTCGCCGTCCGCGGGCACCGGGTAGGTCAGGAGCGCACCGTCGGCGAGGAACAGGTGGACGGCGTCCGGCTCCACCGCGACCCGCTGGTCCAGCGTCGACGCCCAGGACGGGCCGAACGAGCGGCCGTCCCGGTAGTCGGAGCGGTGCGTGCGTTCCAGCAGCAGCGGCGGCGCGCCCGGCAGGTCGAGATCCGTTTCGGTCATGAAGACCCGGCCGGTGCTGATGTCCACCGGGTCGCCGCAGGCCGGGATCTCGATCGAGCGCTTCGACGTACGGATCGGCAGGTCGTTGATCTTCCCGGACAGCTTGTTGATCAGGTTCTTGACGACGGTCACCGTGCCACCGGCGGCGTGGCCGAGGGCACCGGCCATCCCGCGCAGGGTCTGCTGCATCGAGGCCATCGCGGCCTGGCCGATCGCCTTGAGGCCACCGGCCTTGTAGAGCGCGGAGAGCCGGCCCAGCGAGGTCAGGCCGCGGACCCCGGGGATGATCCCGAGGATGCCGAAGATCAGATCGGCGATGCTGCCCTTACCTTGGGCATAGTCGACTATCGCCTTGATCAACAGGATCGCGCCGGCCGCCAGGGCGATCCAGGCCAGCGGACCGCCGATGATCATCGCGATGATGCCGGCCACCAGGGCGACCCACTTGGCCACCTCGCAGATGATGTCCCACAGGCCCTTGAAGAAGTCGCCGAGCTTCTCCCAGAACGACCGGGGCTGGATGCCGGCGTCGGACGCCTCGGCGATCTCCCGGCGGCACTCCCGGGCGGCGCCGTCGCGCAGCTCCCGGGCCTGCTCGGCGAGCGACTTCGCGGCGTTCAGCGCCTGCTCGGCGGAGGCCACCTTGCCCTGCACGTCGGCCAGCCGCTGTTGCGCCGCGGTGGAGTCCCGGAGTGCTTGTTTGACCTGTTCCGGGTCGGGGTCGGTGCCCTGCTGCAGGGACTGCGCCTGCCGCGAGATCGCGGTCATGTCGCCCTGTGCCAGGTTGAGCCGGCCGGCCAGGCCGTCGAGCTGCTCCCGGGCGATCCGCCCGTCGGCCAGGGCCCGGTCCGCCATCGCCTGCGCGTTCTGCAGCTTCGGCGCGAAGGCCTGCAGGGCCTCACCCGCCGTCCGGTGCGACTCGTCGACCTTGCGCAGCTGGTCGGGCAGCTCGCCGAACTGCTCGCGGAACACATCGCCGGACTGGCCGATCCAGGTGAGCACCGCGCCGTCGCCCTGCAGCGAGTCCACCGCGAGCCGGGCGCGGCGCGCGTCGTCGGCGAAGTCGAGGAACCGGCTGCCCGTGGTGAGCAGGTTCGCGGGCTCACCCGGTGCCGGGTCGGCGCCCAGGTCGAGGATCCACCAGTCACTCGGCCGCGACATCTCACGCTCCCACCGCCCGGGCATCCGGGGCCGGTGCCCCGACTCCGATCGATGTCCATGATCGACCGAAATTGCCGTGAGGACCGTACAACATCACCCCAAAGCGGCTCAGGACGCGTAGCGCTTCTCCGCCCGGGCCCGCGCCTTCGTCGCCTCCACCTCGCGGTCCTTCGGCGGCGCGGTGGTCACCAGGCTGTCCAGCAGCTCCTGGGTGGCCGCCGCGATCGCCGCCACGGCCTGATCGAAAGCGGCCTGGTTGGCCTGTGACGGGCGGGTGGAGCCGGCCACCTTGCGGACGTACTGCAACGCGGCGGCGTGCACCTCGTCGGAGGTGGCGGGCGGTTCGAAGTTGTGCAGTTGGTGAATGTTGCGGCACACGGCGGGCCTCCTCGGCGGGACCGGATCTGGTCGGGGATCTATGCCATACTCGGCCATCCGGCGCGACCCGGGAAGCCGTACACACCTCTCTCTACGGGGAACGTGGGGTGGGCATGCGACTGCGGACGGCGCTGACGGTGGGTGCGTGCCTCGCCGCGGCGGTCCAACTGCTCCACCCGTACTTGCCGCGGTCCGTCGGATTTGCCCTCTCTGACATGATCGTGGCGTCCGCGAGCGGTTACGCCGCGTGGCACTACCGGCGGCGGGCACGGCAGACCCGCGACGCCCGGCCGATCCGGATCGGGTACGCGTTCGGCGCCGTGGCCTGCACCGCCTGGAGCGTCTCGAACCTGCTGATGCTGGCCGCCACGGCCGGCCTGCCCGCCCTCAACGGCGCCGGCGCGCTGCTCTCCATGGTCGCGGCCGCCCTGGTCCCGGCCGCCGTGCTGCTGGCCGGGCACCGGCTGCGCGGGATCGCCGCGGTGCGCCGGGTGCTCGACGTGGCCGCGGTCTCCGGCGCCGTCTTCGCGCTGGCCTGGGAATACGTGCTCTCGGGGGTGACCGGGCGGATCGGCGGCGTGCCGGAGGGCTACGCGATCGCCATCGTCGCGGTCCTGATGCTTGGCTCGTCGGTGGCGCTGGTGACGCTCTCCGAGTCCGCGCCGAACCGGGGGATGAGCGCGCAGCAGGTGCTGGCCGGCGCCGCGTTGCTGCAGGCCGCGACGGTGATGCTCTCGCTGCGCAACGACGTCGTCGGCGGGCCGTGGTACCAGCACGGCGTCGGCGCGGGCTACGTGCTGGGCGCCTGGGCCACCGCGGTCTCCAGCCGGTTGCGGATCTCCCGGCCCGGCGCCGACGTGATGGAACGCCTGGTCTTCGGCCCGTGGGCGCTGCTGCCGTACCTGCCGGTGGTGATCGCGGTCGGGGTCGCGGCGGCCCGCGAGGCGCGCGACGGCCGGCTCAACCCGGTCCTGGTCTGGCTGTTGCTGTCCAGCTTCTCGCTGGTGCTGATCCGGCAGTTCCTCACCCTGATCACTGTCGGTCGGATGGCGGTGGTCCTCGAGGCGCAGAAACTCGCGCTGTCGCACCAGGCGCACCACGACGCCCTGACCGGCCTGCCGAACCGGGTGGCGTTCCGGGCCCGCGCCGCCGAGATACTGACCCGCCGCCGGGCCGGCGTCTGCGCGATGATGCTCGATCTGGACGGCTTCAAGCCGGTCAACGACACGCTCGGTCACGCGGCCGGCGACGAGGTGCTGATCGTGGTGGCGCAGCGGCTGACCGCCGAGTTGCGCGAGTCCGACCTGGTCAGCCGGTTCGGCGGGGACGAGTTCGCGATCCTGGTGACCGATGTGGGCGGTGGCGCCGACGCGGTGGCGAAGCGGCTTCTGCGCCGTTTGTCGGAACCGATGACCGTGCACGGCGCCGAGGTCACGATCAGCGGCAGCATCGGCCTGGCGGCGCTGCGGTCCGGGCAGGCGGGCAGCATCAGCTCGCTGCTGCGCCAGGCCGACACCGCGATGTATGCCGCCAAGGCCTCCGGCAAGGGGGTAGTCCGCTGGTTCGAACCGGACATCTGGCCGGCATCCGCCTAGCGAAAATTCAAGATCAAGAGCTTGATGTCGTGCGTCCGCCGGGGTACAGATCGTCGCTCCCGCCGGGACCCCTGCGGGCTTCGCTGGCCGCTGGCGCGTCCAGAACGCGAAGCCCTCCGGGGCGACGTCCGTGGGTGGGCACGACCCCGCAGGACCGCGGCCTGCCCTGGACCGAGGCGCGCCTGCGGGTCCCGGCTGGGCCTCAGGGGTGTCTCCGCAGCGCGGAGACACCCCTGAGAGCCAGCCAAAGTCGGGAGTCGCGCTGCGGCCGGGAGTGGGAGCAGTCTCGCGTTCGCCTCACGGGCGGGACTCGGCTCGTAGCCTGCGGACGGGCGCTCCGTAGTCGTACCGCAGAGGGGTGGAAAAAACGGCCCGGCAGCGATCAGCCGGGCCGTTCTCGGGGGAGTTTCAGTTCGCGGTGATGGTGATCGGCTCGGCGGTCAGCGTGTTGCAGCTGACGTAGGCCAGGTCGATGGTCACGTCGGTGAAGACCATCCACGGGAGGGTCAGCGGCGGCGGCTCCTCCGGCGTGAAGGTCATCGGGAGGACGCCGAAGAACTTGCCGGAGAACTTCGGCGTGTAGAACTTCACGTTCCCGTCGGTGGTCAGCTTGGCGCTCTTGATCACCGTGGTCGCGTCGCCGGCCTCGTCGATGGTCAGGCTGAACGGTTCGTTCGTGGCCTTGGACATGTCGAACTGCAGCACCTTGACCGGCCCGTTCGCGGTGGGGAGGTCGATGACACCCACGTACTTCGGGTCGTACATGTTCAGCGTGCCGACCTTCATGATGCCCGGCTTGATCGCGGACTTCGGGACGGCGCCCTCGGCGACCTTGCCCTGCTGGCGAGCGCCGAGGCAGGGGAGGATGTCCGGGTCGACCGAGGCGGACGCGGAGACCGACGCGGAGGCGGAAGCCGACGCCGAACCGCCGGCCGGACTGGCCGGGGCGGCGGGCGCGGTGTCGCCGGTCGCCGGAGCGGTGGTCGCGGGGGTGGTGGCCGGCGCGGTGGTGGGCTCAGCCGGCTCGGTCGCCGACGCCGACGGCGACGCGCTCGGAGTGGGCGACTCCTCTTCGTCGCCGAGGCCGAGCAGGTTGCCGACGCCGTCGACCACGTCCTGGATGCCGTCCAGGACCGGGTTGCCGTCCTCGGTGGCGGCCGGGGACGCGGAGGCCGAGGCGGAAGCGGAGGTCTCCGGCGCGGTGGTGGTCTTGGTGGCGCTGGGCTTGGCCGAGCTCGACGCCGCGGGCTTCTCGGCGTCCTTGGCCGGCGCCGTCGAGGCGGAGGCCGACAGCGACGGCGAGGCGGAGGCGGAGGTGGTGATCGAGGGCAGGCCCTCGGGGCACTCCTCGGCGGCGTTGGCCGGCATCCGGCTGCCGACCAGCATGCTGGCGCCGACGAACGCCGGCACCAGGATCAGCGCGAGCGTCTTGCGGTTGATGCCCCGGCCGGAATCCGGCTCGTCGCCGCGCGGCTGGTCGAAGCCGGGCAGGATGCTCGGGTCACTCTGCGCCGAGGAGCGCAGGGTGGCGGTGCCGTGCGGCCGGTCGTCGTGCCCGGCGACCGGGATGACCTGGGTGGACTCGCCCGGCCCGGTGTAGACCTGGGGGGAGTCCGGGTATTCCACCGAGCTGTCCGGGCCGGAGCTGTCGAGCGGCTCCTGAGCCGGGACGTCCGGTCCGGCGGTGGCCGGGATCCACGAGATCGCCAGCGCGCCGCCGATCAGGCCGGTCAGCATGCCGAGGAACCAGCCGCCGAAGTTCAGGCCGATGAACGAGTAGAGCGCCGTCAGCAGGCCGACGATGCCGTAGAACATCCGCTGGGCCGGGGTGGTCCAGACGAGGATGCCGCAGATCAGCATCACGACGGGCAGCACGTAGGACAGGAAGCCCTGCGGCCCGATGTGAATCTCCAGCTTGAGGTCGCTGAAGAGGGAGAGGTTGGAGCTGAAGAACAGCAGCAGACCGGACAGCGATAGGAACAGGCCACCCCAGAACGGCCGGTTCCGCCGCCACCGGCGGTACCTGCTCCAGAAGTCGTCGGTCGCCACTCGTCCTCCATTGTTTTTTTACCGGGCAAAAGGGTGGGGCCCGCGGAAAGTCGCTCCACGAGCCCCGGTCGAGCTAGATCAGTAGCACTCGTCCTTGGTGCCACCGAAGAGCAGCTTGAGGCTCATGCCCTTGAGCTTGAAGCTGGAAGCAGTGGTCAGGTACGCCTGCTGCTTCAGGTTCTCGATGCTGACGCCGCTGGCCTGCTGACCGAAGGTGCCGGCCCGGCCGTGGGTGGCAGCGCCGTCCGCGTTCAGGGTCGAGGCGTCCAGGCCGATCTGGATGTTCTTGAACGTGGCGTCGCCGCCCAGCTCGGACATGCCGATCAGCAGGTCGTCGGCCTGCACCGCGTTCTTCGCCGAGTCGGCCGGGTTCGCCGCGTCGTACTTCGCGTCGGTGGCCGCCGTGATCTTGAGGACGAACACACCCGCGTTGACCGACTGGCACAGGTTGTACAGGTCGGCGTGCTGGATGCCCGAGGTGGCGTCGTAGGTGGTCTTGCCACTGACGTCGGTGACCGCACCGCCGTACTGGGTGAAGCCCCGGCCCTCGAGGTGGTCGGCGGTCAGCTTGAACTGCGTGCCCGACACCGTGATGTTCGCGGCGAGGGCGCCCTGCGCGAGGGCAACGACAAGTCCACCGGCCACGGCGGTCGGAACGCCCACGGCGACGGCAAACCGGCGCCAGTTGGTGCGTCCGGCGGCCGGAGCGCTCTGCGCATCCTTCACGGATCCTCCAATAGAAAGTGATGACGGCGAGACTGCCGCACCGCCAATGGCTCGCATCGACGGGCGACACTTCTGCCAACCGTCGACAGTGAGGCAAGTCGATGCCGTCGTCGTAATGTTCGGGAAATGTTGCCGCCCCCGCACGGTGACTACAAGGGGCTTGGCTACTAGTCAGTAACCCACATCACTTGATCTTGTTAACGCAGCGTGATGTTGCTGTCCCGGGTGTCCGAAATTCCTGCAGCAAACCGGACAACCGGCCTCGATCCACGACCGGCGTGGTGACCGCGGGTTATGACGCATCGTCGGTTACGGATCGGTAACGAAATCCAGAGAACTCTCAGAAACGGGTTTATCCGACCGCTACGGCGAGGTGAACCGCCGGTCCGGGGGATGTTGATCTCCACCGAATGGGCTGCCCCGCTCATGTGCCGACCGCTCCCTGCCGATGTGAGAAGCATGATCGTGTCCGAGGAGCGCGGCCGATGAGCCTGCAGCGCCGGCTCAACCTGGGCTTCGCCGCCCTGTTGGTGCTGTTCACGGCGTTCCTCGTGGTGCAGTTCGGCGTCGGCGCGCAGCTGCGCGAGGACCATCACCGGCGCAATGACCGGATCGCCGCGGCCCGGGAGGCCAACCGGCTCGCCCTGCAGCGGATGACCGACGCGGAGACCGGGCTCCGGGGGTTTCAGCTCACCGGCGAACGGCTGTTCCTGGAGCCGTACCAGAACGGCCGGGGCGCCGCCCTCGTCGTCCTGGCCCGGGCGGCCGCGCAGACCCGCGACCGGCAGGCCGTCGAACTGCTGGGGGCCGAGCGGCAGGCGGTCGACGACTGGCTCGACCAGTACGCCATCCCGATCGCGACCGGCGGCTCGCCGGTCGGTATGCCCAGCAACGCCCTGGGCAAGCAGCTCTTCGACCGGCTGCGGACCGTGAACAGCGCCGCCGACGACGCGATCGCCGCCGAGTGGCGTTCCGAGGAGACCGCCGACCGCCGGATGGAACGGACGCTCGCGATCTCGTCCGGCGCCCTGGTGGTGGCCGTGCTGATCGCCGGATACCTGCTGGTCCGGGTCAGCCGCCGTCAGCTGCTGGTCCCGCTGGCCCGGGTCGGCGACACCATCCGCCGGCAGGCCGCCGGGGACCGCTCGGCCCGCGTCGCGGTCGACGGCGCCGTCGAACTGCGCACCGTGGTCGACGCGCTCAACGACCTCGCGGCGCAGACCGAGGAGCTGCTCGCCGCGGAGAAGACCCGGTCGGCCCGGGCCGGGCTGCGCCAGACGGTCGCCGCCGAGCTGCAGCGGGAGGACACCGACCCGGCGATCACCGGATACCGGGTGGTCGCGCAGATCGGCGCCGCGCTCGGCGCGGGCACCGTGCGCAGCCGGCTGTACGTGCCGGGCACCGGGCAGGTCGCCGTGTGCTGGCCGGCCGGTGCCCCGGACCTCGACCCGGCGATCGTCGACGGTCTGTCCGACGGGCCGGTCGGTGAGCCGGTGACGCACGCCGACGGCGGGCTGTCCGTCACCCTGGGTGGCGACGCCGAGTGCCCGGGCGGCTACCTCTACGTCTGCCGGGCCGACGGGCCGGACCGGATCGACCCGTCGGAGCGGCGGGTGGACGCCGCTTCGTCCGAGCGGCGGGAGGACGCCGCGGCGTGGACCGAGTCGGAGCGGCGGCTGCTCGCCGGGGTGGCCCGGGAGATCGAGCGGGCGCTGCGCCAGCAGAGCGTCCGGGTGCACCAGGACCTGCTGATCAGCGAGCTGCGGATGCTCGACCAGCGCAAGGACGTCTTCATCCAGACCGTCACCCACGAGCTGCGCACCCCGCTGACCAGCATCCTGGGCTACACCGAGATGCTCGCCGAGGACGACGACGAGCTGTCGCCGACGCAGCGCCGCTCGGTCAACGCGGTGCTGCGCAACGCCCACCGGCTGCAGAACACCATCGGTGACCTGCTGCTGCTGGACCGGCCGGCCACCGCGGCGGACACGCTCACCGAGCCGGTCGACCTGTCCGCGCTGACCGCCGCGGTGCACGCCGAGTTGGGTACGGCGGCGCAGGCCAAGGAGCTGCGGGTCACCGTCGCCGCCGAGCCGGCCTGGGTGCGCGGCGACCGGACGCAACTGCAGCGGGCGCTGCGCAAGCTGGTGGAGAACGCGATCAAGTTCACCCCGGCCGGCGGCAGCGTGACCTGCCGGTGCGGCGCGGACGAGGAGACCGTCACGATCGTGGTCATCGACACCGGGATCGGCATCCCGGCCGCCGACGTGTCCGGGCTGTTCACCCCGTTCCACCGGGCCGGCAACGCGATGGACCAGGCGGTGCAGGGGCCCGGGCTGGGGTTGGCGATCGTCCGGGACATCGTCCGCGACCACGGCGGGTCGATCTCGGTGGAGTCGGTGGTGGGGCGGGGCAGCACGTTCACCGTCACGCTGCCCGCCGTGCCGGTGCCGGCCCCGGTCCCGGTGTCCTAGAGCGCGTGGACCGACAGTCCGGCCAGGTCAGCGGTCCGGTGGGTGATCAGCAGGACGGTCCGCTCGCCGGCCGCCTGGAGCAGGTCGCGGACCAGTGCGCCGGCCGTGGCGTCGTCCAGGTGCTCGCCCGGCTCGTCCAGGATCAGCACCCGGGCGCCGGTGAGCAGCAGCCGGGCCAGCGCGAGGCGTCGCCGCTGCCCGCCGGAGAGCGCCAGGCCGTGCTCGCCGACCAGTGTCTCCAGCCCGTCCGGCAGGGTGTCCACCCAGTCCCGCAGCCGGGCGCCGGCCAGCGCGCCGAGCAGGTCGGCGTCGGTGGCGCCGGGCCGGGCGATCCGCAGGTTCGCGCCGATCGTGGTGTCGAACAGGTAGGCGTCCTCGGGCAGGTAGCCGACGATCTCCCGGACCCGGGCGGCCGGGATGTCCCGCAGATCGGTGCCGTCCAGGGTGATCCGGCCGGTGCGCGGGTCGAGGAACCGGACCAGCAGCGCGGCGATCGTGCTCTTGCCGGACCCGCTCGGCCCGACCAGGGCGACGCGCGCGCCGGGCGGCAGGTCCAGATCGAGTTCGGTCACCGCCAGGCGATCGGCGGTCCAGGCGGCCGTCACGCCCGCCATTTTCAGATGCGGCACTCGGGTACCGATCGACGCCGTTGAGCCCGCAGCGTGGATCTCAGCGGGCCAGTCGAGTGGATCAGCGGCGACGGTCGGAACCGTTGCGTCCTTTCCGCTGAGCGGGTCCGGGACGGACCAGATCTCGGTGAGGCGGCGCAGCGAGGTCCGGGCGGTCGCGTACCGCTGAGCGGCGGCCGGCAACGGCCCGGCGATCTCGAAGACCGCGAGGGGCGTGAGCACCACCAGGGCGAGCAGCTCGCCGGGCAGGCTGCCGGCGCGCACCGCGGCGGCCCCGGCGAGCAGCCCGGCCAGCACGCTGACGCCGGTGCCGAGGGCGGTCACCGCGGCGCCGACCCCCGCGGTCGCCGCGGAGCGCCGCGAGGCCGAGGTCAGTCGGGCGTCCAGGTCCGCGAGCCGCTCGCGGCGGTTCTCGACTGCCTCGTACGCCAGCAGGTCCGGCATCCCGTGCACCAGGTCGACGACGCCGGTGGCCAACTCGGCCCGCAGCGGCGCCAGGCGCCCGTCGGCCCGGCGCGCGGCGGCCCGCTGCAGCAGCGGCACCAGCACCCCGGTGACCAGCAGCGCGGCGGCCAGGGTGAGCCCGGCGACCGGCACCAGCGCGCCGATCACCAGCACCGAGGCGAGCCCGACCACGGCGGCCACCGCGTAGGGCAGCAGCACCCGGGTGACCAGGTCGAGGACCGCGTCGACGTCGGCGGCGAGCCGCTGGGCCAGGTCGGCGCGGCGGAAGTCGGCCAGCCCGGCCGGTGCGAGCACCTCGAGGCGCCGGTAGAGGCCGACCCGCACGCCGGCCAGGATCCGGAACGCGGCGTCGTGCCCGATCAGCCGTTCCAGGTAGCGCAGCACGCCACGGCTCAGGCCACAGGCGCGGACCGCGACGATCGCCACCATCAGGTGCAGGACCGGCGGGTGCAGCGCGGCGCGGGAGATCAGCCACGCGGAGATCGCCGCGAGGGCCACCGCGGATCCGGCCGCACCGGCTCCGGCGAGCACGGCCAGGGTGAGCCGTCCCCAGGCGGGGCGCAGGACGTGGTAGGTCGAGAGCGTCATGACCGTCCCGCGGGGAGGAGTTGGGGAGCGCCGACCTCGATCACGCGGTCGGCCAGGCTGATCAGTTCCGGTCGGTGGGCCGCCATCAGCACGGTCCGCCCGCGGGCCAGCTCACGGATCGCGGCCATCACCCCGGCCGCGGTGGCCTCGTCGAGGTTCGCGGTCGGCTCGTCGAGCAGCACGATCGGCGCGTCCCGCGCGAACGCCCGGGCCAGCGCCACCCGCTGCCGCTGCCCGGCGGACAGTCCGGTCCCGGCGTCACCGAGCACGGTGTCGTAGCCGTCCGGGAGCCCGGCGGCGAACTCGCTGACCCCGGCCGCCTCGGCAGCCGCGCGGATCTCCGCCTCGGTGTGGCCGGCGTCGAGCGCGATGTTGTCCCGCAGCGACGCGGCGAACAGGTGCGGGCGCTGCGGCACCCAGGCGATCGTGCGCCGCCAGGCCGCCCGGTCCAGCTCGGCCAGGGGCACCCCGCCGACGGTGACCTGCCCGGCGGCCGGGGTGGCGTACCCGAGCAGCACCGACAGGGCGGTGGACTTGCCGCACCCGGACGGGCCGGTCAGCGCGACCACCTCGCCGGGCAGGATCGTCGCGGTGAGGCGCAGGGCGGGCTCGGCACGGTCCGGGTAGCGCACCTCGACGCCGTCGAAGACGATCGGGCCGGAGACCGGCGCCCGGGTCCCGTCCGGCGCGGCCGGTTCGGCCAGGATCGCGAAGACCTCCTCGGCGGCGGCCAGCCCCTCGGCGCTGGCGTGGTAGTTCGCGCCCACCTCGCGCAGCGGCCGGTACGCCTCCGGCGCCAGGATCAGCACCAGCAGCGCGGTGCTCAGGTCCAGGTTCCCGGAGACCAGGCGCAGGCCGATGCCGACCGCGACCAAGGCCACCGACAGGGTGGCCAGCAGCTCCAGGACCAGCGAGGAGAGGAACGCGGTCCGCAGCGTGCGCATGGTCTGTTCGCGCTGCTCGGCGCTGATCCGCCGGATGATCCCGGCCTGGGCCCGGGACCGGCCGAGCAGTTTGAGGGTGGGCAGCCCGGCCACCACGTCCAGGAAGTGGTGCGAGAGCCGGGCCAGCAGCCGGAACTGCCGCCGGTTCTGCGCCTCGGTGTGCATCCCGACCAGGGCCATGAAGACCGGGATCAGCGGGAGGGTGACCGCGATCGTGACGGTCGCGGTCAGGTCGGCGGGCAGCAGCCGGACCAGCACGATGCCCGGCACCAGCACGGCCAGCACCAGCTGCGGCAGGTACTTGGCGAAATACCCGTCGAGCGCGTCCAGGCCGTGGGTGACCAGGGTGGCGACCTCGCCGGCCGGTCGGCGCCGGGCGGGACCGAGCGCGACCAGGTGGCCGAGCAGCCGGCCGCGCAGCTCGCTCTTGACCGCGGCCGCCGACCGGGCCGACGCGAGCTCCTGCAGCCAGGCCACCCCGGCCCGGCCGAGGACGGTCAGGGCCAGCAGCAGCCAGGCCGGGTGGCGGCCGTCCAGGAAGACCGCGGTGATCGCGCTCGCCAGCAGGGTGGCCTGGGCGACCAGCAGCACGGCGTGCAGACCGCCGAGCACGACGGTCGCGGCCAGGTAGGCCCGGGTGCTCCGGGCGTACCTCAGCAGCCGGGGGTCGAGCGGCTTCACGCCGGGATGTCGCTGAGCTTGAGGCGCTTGCGGAACACCCAGTACGTCCAGCCCTGGTAGAGCAGCACGACCGGGGTGAAGAACACCGCCACCCAGGTCATCACCCGCAACGTGTACGGCGTCGACGACGCGTTGTGCACGGTCAGGCTGTTGGCCGGGTCGAGCGTCGACGGCATCACGTCCGGGAACAGGGTCACGAACAGCGCCGCGACGGCGAGCACCAGCGTCGCCGCGGTGGCCAGGAACGCCCAGCCCTCGCGCCGGGCCCGGGTCAGCGGGATCGCGGCGACCAGGGTGAGCGCGGCGAGCACCGAGACGGCGATGCCCCACCCGTCGCCGTGCGCGATCCCGGTCCAGAGCAGGAACCCGGCCGCGACCGGCACCGCGACCATGGCCATGGTCTCGGCGATCTGACCGGACTGCTCGCGCATCGGCCCGTCCGTCTTGAGCGCCAGGAACACCGCGCCGTGCAGGGTGAACAGCGCCAGCGTGGTCAGCCCGCCGAGCAGGGCGTACGGGTTGAGCAGGTTGACGAATCCGCCCACGTACTCGTGCCGGGCGTCGAGCGGCACGCCGCGCAGGATGTTGCCGAACGCGACACCCCAGAGCACCGCCGGCACGAGACTGCACACGAAGATCGAGATGTCCCAGCGTTTGCGCCAGGTCACGCCGTCGCGCTTGCCGCGGTACTCGAACGCCACGCCGCGCACGATCAATGAGACCAGGATCAGCAGCAGCGGCAGGAAGAAGCCGCTGAACAGGGTGGCGTACCACTCCGGGAACGCCGCGAAGGTGGCGCCGCCGGCGACGATCAGCCAGACCTCGTTGCCGTCCCAGACCGGGCCGATCGTGTTGATCGCCAGGCGGCGGGAGCGATCGTCCCGGCCGACGAACGGCAGCAGGATGCCGACGCCGAAGTCGAAGCCCTCGAGCAGGAAGTAGCCGGCCCAGAGCACGGTGATCAGCAGAAACCAGAAGGTGGTGAGTTCCATGGATGTCGTCCTCAGTACGCGAAGGCGAGCGGCCGGTCCTCGGCCTCGTCACCGGGGTCAGCGGGGATCTCGGGGGCGCCGGCTCCGGCGTACTTCAGGAACAGCCCGACCTCGATCACCGCGAGCACGCCGTAGAGCACGGTGAGCACGATCAGGCCAGTGGCCGCCTCAGTCGTGGAGACCGACGGGCTGCCCGAGTCGGCGGTCTTGAACAGGCCGAACACCGTCCAGGGCTGGCGGCCCATCTCGGTGAAGATCCAGCCGAACGAGTTGGCCAGCAGCGGCATCGCCACCGTGCCGATCCCGGCGATCCACAGCCAGCGGCTCCGGGCCCGGCGCTCGCCCCGGTTGAACCAGAGCGCCGCGAGGGCGACCAGCATGGCCAGCCCGCCGAACCCGATCATCAGGCGGAACGACCAGTAGGTGACCGGCACGATCGGCGTGTAGTCGCCCTCGCCGTACGTCTGCTGGTATTGATCTTGAAGGTCGTTGATCCCTTCGACCTCGCCGGCCGGGGTGCCGGTGGCCATGAAGGACAGCAGCGACGGGATCCGAACGCTCCAGACCTCCTGCCTGCCGTCCAGCGAGCCGATCGTGAAGACCGAGAACGAGGCCGACTCGGTGTTCTCGTAGAGCGCCTCGGCGGCGGCCATCTTCATCGGCTGCTGCTCGGTCATCACCCGGGCCTGCAGGTCACCGGTGATCAGCACGCCCAGCCCGGCGATCAGCACCACCCAGGCGCCCAGCCGCAGCGACGGCCGGAACACCTCCTCCTGGTGGCCCTTGCGCAAGTGCCAGGCGCTGACCGCGAGCAGCAGCGCGCCGGCGGTCAGGAAGCAGGCGGTCAGCGTGTGCGGGACGGTGACCAGTGTGGTGCTGTTGGTCAGCACCGCGCCGATGCTGGTCAGCTCGGCCCGGCCGTCGCCCATCGTCCAGCCGACCGGGTGCTGCATCCAGGAGTTGGCGGCCAGGATGAAGTACGCCGAGAGCATCGTGCCGAGCGAGGCGAGCCAGATGGTGGCCAGGTGCAGGCGCTTCGGCAACTTGTCCCAGCCGAAGATCCACAGGCCGAGGAACGTGGACTCCAGGAAGAACGCGAGCAGGCCCTCGATGGCGAGCGGGGCGCCGAAGATGTCGCCTACGAAGCGTGAGTAGTTCGACCAGTTCATCCCGAACTGGAACTCCTGCACGATGCCGGTGACCACCCCGATCGCGAAGTTGATCAAGAAGAGTTTGCCCCAGAACTTGGTCGCCCGGAGGTAGTGCTCCTTGCCGGTCCGGACCCAGGCGGTCTGCAGTCCGGCGACCAGGGCCGAAAGTCCGATCGTTATCGGAACGAAGATGAAGTGGTACACGGTGGTTATTCCGAATTGCCACCGCGATAGGTCGAGCGAATCCACCGAAGATCCTTTCCGCAACGTCCCCATGAGCCTTGACCAGGTGATACCCGTCGATCAGGGCCAAAGGTCCCGACTGCGGACCACACAAGGTCCCGCCCGGAACCGTCTTTCGAGAATCCAAGATCCGAAACACGCGGCGCGTAGCGTACGAACGTGGATCTGCACACGGTTACCGAAGTGATCAGCCCCGCGGCACCCGGCATGTGGCGGCCCGGCGACGCCTGGCTGGGCGGCGGCACGGCGCTGTTCGGCGAGCCACGTCCACACGTCTCCCGGCTGCTCGACCTGCCCTCGGCCGGCTGGCCGTCGCTGACCGTGCGTGACGACGGGGTGGAGGTCGCGGCCACCTGCACGATCGCCGAACTGGCCGCCCGGCTGAAACGGCACCGGATCGTCGGGCAGTGCTGCCACTCGTTCCTGGCCTCCTTCAAGATCTGGAACGTGGCCACGGTGGGCGGCAACCTGTGCGCCGCGCTGCCGGCCGGCCCGATGATCTCGCTGGGCTCGGCGCTGGACGGGGTGTGCACGCTGATCGGCCCGGCCGGGGACGAGCGCCGCGTCCCGGTCGCCGAGTTCGTCACCGGCGACGGGCGGACGGTGCTCCGGGACGGGGAGCTGCTGCGCTCGGTCCTGCTGCCCGCGGCGTCGCTCCGGTCGCGTACGTCGTACCGAAGAGGGTCTTTGCATCAGCACGGACGGTCCGCGGCCCTGTTGATCGGCCGGGCGGAGCCCGGAGGCGGCCTGACGCTGACGGTGACCGCCGCGACCCGCCGGCCCTGGGTGTTCCGGTTCGGCGCGCCGCCGTCGGCGGGCGACGTGGAAGCGGCCGTGGCCACCATCCCGCCGGACGCCTACACCGACGACATCCACGGCCGCCCGGCCTGGCGGATGCACTTGACCAGGTTGTTCGCGGAGCAGATCAGGACGGAGATAGGGGCATGACCGCCTGCACCGAGCGGCACCTGGCCGCACCGAATCATGATCTCGCAGGCGAGGGCCGGAAGGGCATGCCGAAGGAGGGCGCAGCATGAGCGTGGAGATCAACGGAACGTCGCACGAGCGTGCGCCCCGGCCCGGCCAGTGCCTGCGCACCTACCTGCGCGAGGAGGGCTGCTTCGGGGTCAAGAAGGGCTGCGACGCCGGCGACTGCGGCGCCTGCACGGTGCACGTCGACGGCGAGCCGGTGCACTCCTGCGTCTACCCGGCGTTCCGCGCGCAGGGCCGCCGGGTCACCACCGTCGAGGGCCTGGCCCGCGGCGACGAGCTGCACCCGGTGCAGCGCGCGTTCCTCGACGCGCAGGGCTTCCAGTGCGGGTTCTGCACGGCCGGTCTGATCATGACGACCGCGGCGCTGACCGAGGAGCAGCACGACGACCTGCCGCGCGCGCTGAAGGGCAACCTGTGCCGGTGCACCGGCTACCGCGCGATCGCCGACGCGGTCGCCGGCGTGGACAACCTGGCCACGCCCGGCCCGGGCTGCGCGGTCGGCGCGGCGCTCGGCGCACCGGCCGGCCCGCAGGTGGTCACCGGCACCGCCCGGTACACGTTCGACCTGGATGTGCCCGGCGTGCTGCACCTCAAGGTGCTGCGCTCGCCGCACGCGCACGCCCGGATCGTCGCGGTGGACACCTCGGCCGCGTTCCAGGTCGACGGGGTCGAGGCGATCCTCACCCACAAGGACGCGCCGGACCGGCTCTTCTCCACCGCCCAGCACGAGAACGTGGCCGAGGACCCGGCCGACACCCGGGTGCTGGACGAGGTGGTCAGGTTCGTCGGCCAGCGTGTCGCGGCGGTCGTGGCGACCAGCGAGGCGGCCGCCGAGGAGGCCTGCCGGCGGCTGCGCGTCGAGTACGAGATCCTCCCGGCCGTGCTCGACCCGGCCCTCGCGCTGGCCGGCGGCGCGCCGCTGGTGCACGGCGACAAGCTCGACCGCAACGTGATCGGCGAGCTGCACGCGTCGATGGGTGACGTGGCCGGCGGGTTCGCCGCCGCCGACGAGGTGTACGAGGCGACGTTCCGTACCGCCCGGGTGCAGCACGCCGCGCTGGAGACGCACGGGGCGGTCGGCTGGCTCGACGACGACGGCCGCCTGGTGATCCGGTCCAGCACGCAGACCCCGTTTCTGACCCGGCGGGCCGTCGCGTCGCTCTACGACCTGCCCCTCGACCGGGTCCGGGTGATCGCCGGCCGGGTCGGCGGCGGCTTCGGCGGCAAGCAGGAGATGCTGGTCGAGGACCTGGTCGCGCTCGCCGTGATGCGCACCGGCCGGCCGGTGAAGTGGGAGTACACCCGCTCCGAGCAGTTCTACGGCTCGACCACCCGGCACCCGTTCACGGTGACCATGAAGGCCGGCGCGACACGGGACGGCACGCTCACCGCGCTGACCCTGGACGTGCTGGTCGACGCCGGGGCGTACGGCAACCACAGCGCCTCGGTGATGTTCCACGGCTGCCACGAGTCGGTCGCGGTCTACAGGTGCGCGAACATGCGCACCGACGCGCACGCCGTCTACACCAACACCGTCCCGGCCGGCGCGTTCCGCGGCTACGGCCTGGGCCAGGTCACCTTCGCCGTCGAGTCGGTGCTCGACGAGGTGGCCCGCAGGATCGGGATGGATCCGGTCACGTTCCGCGAGCTGAACGTGGTCCGCGACGGCGACGACCTGACCGCGCCCGGCGACCACGTCGAGGACCTGGGCATCGCCAGTTACGGCCTGGACCAGTGCCTCGCCCGTCTTCGTGCCGCTGCGGCGTTGCCGGACGATGCCCCGGACGGCTGGCTGGTCGGCGAGGGCATGGCGATCGCGATGATCGCGGCCGGTCCGCCCGGCGGGCACTTCGCCGACGCCACCGTCCGCCGGCTCCCCGGCGGACGTTTCGAACTCTCGGTCGGCACCGCCGAGTTCGGCAACGGCAGCACCACCGTGCACGCCCAGATCGCCGCGGACGAGCTCGGCGTCACCCCCGACAAGATCGTGATCCGGCAGTCGGACACCGACGTGGTCAAGCACGACACCGGCGCGTTCGCCTCCACCGGCGTGGTGGTGGCCGGGAAGGCGGTGCTGAGGGCGGCGCGCGCGCTGCGCACCGAGGGGGGCGAGGTCGCGCACGGGCACTTCGACGGGACACCCCGGTCGGTGGCGTTCAACGCGCAGTGGTTCCGGGTCGCGGTCGACCCGGACACCGGTGAGCTGCGGATCCTGCGCAGCGTGCACAGCGCCGACGCCGGCACCGTGATGAACCCGCTGCAGCTGCGCGGGCAGATCGAGGGCGGGGTGGCGCAGGCGCTCGGCGCGACCCTTGCCGAACACGTGGACCTCGACGAGACCGGGGCGGTCACCACGACCACGTTCCGGCAGTACCACCTGCCGACGTTCGCGGACACCCCGCGGACGGAGGTGCACTTCGCGGCGACGGTGGACAGCATCGGGCCGCTCGGGGCGAAGTCGATGAGTGAGAGCCCGTACAACCCGGTCGCTCCGGCGCTGGCCAACGCGCTGCGGGACGCGATCGGGGTGCGGATGACGGAGATCCCGTTCACCACCGACCGGATCTGGCTCGCGATGCAATAGGTAGCGCCTGCGCCCGCCGTGCTGCTCGCGGTGGCCATCGCGCCCGGCCGCCCGGCCGCATCGGCCGCGTCGGCTGCTCGGCTGCATCGGCCGCCCGGCCACATCGGCCGCCCGGCCACATCGGCCGCCCGGCCACATCGGCCGCCCGGCCACATCGGCCGCGCCGGCCGCCCGGCCACATCGGCCGCCCGGCCGCGACGATCCGGCCGCCTGACCCGATGGTCGTCCGGCTTCCTGTGCGACCCGGTCGGTCGAGGGGCAGGGCATTCCACCGCGGGGATCGGGGCGCCTGGTCTGGTAACCCAGCCTCCTAGGATGCCAGAGAGGCGGTAAGTGCCGCCTCTCTGGACGCTGTCGGCTGCCGGGTGGTGGGTCGCTGCTGGCGGCCCCGCTGGGCGTCGCGCGAGCGGGTGCTGGCTGGGCGTCGCGCGAGCGGGTGCTGGCTGGGCGTCGCGCGAGCGGGTGCTGGCTGGACGTCGCGCGAGCGGGTGCCGGCTGGTCTTCGGTGGTCTCCTTGGGTCAGGTCACCCCGGCCTGCGGCTTCCTGGTGAGGGCGAACGGGCCTGGCCGGCGGTGCCGCGCGCGGTGGGGGGCTTCGTTTCGCGGTGTGGTTTCGTTGCTGGGGGTTTGCGGCTAGATTGCGGGGAGGTGATCGATGACCCTGGATGGCTGCGATGGCGGATCGGCTGCTTGCGGAACAGTTCCAGATCGTGACCGACCCCGTCGCGGACTCCGTGGCGCTCTCGGCGATCTTCGCGGTGCTCTCGCTGCTCACTCTCTTTCTCCTGCTCGGGGTGTTCCGGGTCCGGGCCTGGCTGGCCGGGGTGGTGTCGCTGGTGGTGGCGCTGATCGTGGCGGTCACCGTTTATGCGATGCCGGTCGGTCAGGCGCTGTTGTCGGCGTCCGAGGGCGCCGCGTTCGGGTTCTTCCCGATCCTGTGGATCGTGATCAACGCGATCTGGGTCTACAACCTGACCGTGGTCAGCGGCCACTTCGACGTGCTGCGCCGCTCGATGGAACGGGTCAGCCCGGACATGCGGATCCAGGCGATCATCGTGGCGTTCTGCTTCGGGGCATTGCTCGAAGCGCTCGCCGGGTTCGGCACCCCGGTCGCGGTGACCGTGGTGATGCTGATGGCGCTCGGCTTCCCGCCGCTGCGGGCCGCTGCGGTCGCGCTGATCGCGAACACCGCGCCGGTCGCGTTCGGCGCCCTGGCGACACCGATCACCACGCTCGGCACGGTGACCGCCGGCGCGAGCACCGACCCGCGCCTGAACACCGACACGCTCGGCGCGATGGTCGGCCGGCAGACGCCGATTTTGGCCCTGGTGGTGCCACTGGTCCTGGTGGCCGTCGTGGACGGTCGTCGCGGGATCCGGCAGACCTGGCCCGTCGCTGTTGTCGCGGGCTTCGTTTTCGCAGTCGGCCAGTTCCTCGCGTCGAACTACATCTCCGTTCCCCTCACCGACATCATCGCCTCCCTGGCGGCAGCCGCCGCGGTCGTCCTGCTGCTGCGCTTCTGGCAGCCCTCGGAAACCCCGGACCTGTCCGAGGAGGTCAGCCGAGAGCGCTCGCCGGCGTCCCTCACCACCGTCGGCCGGTCGGCTGGCACCGTCGGCCCAGCGGCCGGCTCCGCCGGTCCGGCGCGTGGGTCGGGTTCCGGAAATCCGTCGGGAGCCGCAGATGGGCGGGGTGGTGCGAGCACCGAGGACGGGCCGGGCGGCGCGGGCACCGGGAGCGGCCCGGATGCTGCGGGCGCCCCAAACAGGTCGGGCAACGCGGGCGGCGCGGGCAATGCGGGCGACCCGGGTGGGTCGGGCGATGCGGGGACTGCGGGCGGGTCGGATGGCGCGGGCGCTGGGGGTGGGGCGGCGTTGGGCGGTCCGGAGGCGGCCGGTGGGGCGGGCGGCGATCGGGCGCGGCCGGATCGGGCCGCGGATGAGTCCGCGAGGGCCGGGCAGGGTGTGGCCGGGCGCGCTGAGGGCGGCGTTGCGGGGCGTGATGCGCCGGTGGAGGTTGCGCGGGCCTATGCGCCCTATCTGATCATCATCGTGATTTTTGCGGTGGCTAACCTCGGGCCGGTCAAGGAGGCGCTGGCCGGTGAGCCGTGGACGGTGGTCTTCAGGTGGCCCGGCCTGGATGTCGTCGGGGTCAACGGCAAACCCCTGGCCTCGACCAACTTCACCTTCGGCTGGCTGCCGGCGGCCGGCACGCTGATGGTGATCGCCGGTGTGTTGACCACGGTCGTGCTGCGGGTCCGGCCCGGTGCGGCGCTGCGAGCCTACGGAAGGACCTATGTCGAGCTGCGGCATGCCATCGTCACCGTGATGGCCGTGCTGGCCCTGGCCTACGTGCTGAACCAGTCGGGCCAGACCAGCACCCTCGGCGCGTTCCTGGCCACGGCCGGCAGTGTCTTCGTCTTCCTCTCCTCGATCCTCGGGTGGATCGGGGTGGCCGTGACCGGCTCGGACACCTCGGCGAACGCCTTGTTCGGCGCGTTGCAGGTGCAGACCGCGGCGAAAGCCGGACTGGACCCGCTGCTGCTCGCCGCCGCCAACTCCTCCGGCGGGGTGCTCGGCAAGATGGTCAGCCCGCAGAACCTGGCGATCGCCGCGGGCGCCGTCGGGATGGCCGGTCGGGAAGGCGACATCTTCCGCAAGGTGGTGCTCTGGAGCGGGGTGCTGCTGCTCCTGATGTGCGTAATCGTCACTCTGCAGGGGACACCGGTGCTGGATTGGATGGTCCCGTCCGAGTAGTCCGGCCGAGATTTGCCGGAACGGGGGCTGAACCGGGTGGCACCGGAGGCGGTACACAGGCAAGTAGTAGCCGTGTGACCACCGTCCGTGAGGAGCGCGCACATGACCGCCGCCGACCTGATCCTGATGGCGGATCGGATCCACACCCTGCTTCCCGGTCCACAGCCGACCGCGATCGCCGTCGCGGACGGGGTGATCACCGCGGTCGGCGACCGGGCGGACGTCCGTGACTGGCGCGGCCCCGGCACCGAACTGATCGAGCTGGGCGCCGCCACGATCACGCCGGGCCTGGTCGACGGGCACGCGCACCCGGTGATGGGGCTCAGCATGACCCGGGGCGTCGACCTGTCCCAGGTGCGCACCCGCGACGAGCTCACAAAGACGCTGCGTGCCGCGGCCGGCCCGGCCGGGGAATGGCTGGAGGGATTCGGGCTGGACCCGAACGCGTTCGAGGGCGCCCCGGTCACCCACGCGCCGCTGGTGGAGGCGCTCGGGCCGGACGTGCCGGTCTTCCTGGTGCTCTTCGACGCGCACTCGGCGCTGGTCAGCCCGCGGGCGCTGGAGATCGCCGGGATCACCGGGCCGCGGGAGTTCGCCTCCGGGGCGAGCGTGGTCTGTGACCCAGCCGGGCGGCCGACCGGGCACCTGCTCGAACTCGAAGCGGCGATGGTGGTGCACGAGATGCTGCCGGCGGACGACCCGTGCGATCGGCGCGCCCGGCTGCGCGACCTGATGAACCGGATGGCGGCCAGCGGGCTGACCTCGGCCAACGCGATGGATTTCGGGCTGGACTCGCTGGAGTTGTTCCGCGACCTGGAGGCCGACGGTGACCTGCCGCTGACCTGGCGCTGCGCCCCGTTCGTGATGCCCGGCGACGGTCTGGAGCAGTGTGTCGAGCAGCAGCGGCTGAGTGGCCGCCGGTGGCGGGTCGAGGGCGCCAAATTCATGATCGACGGAACCATCGACGGTGGCACGGCCTGGCTCGACGAGCCGGACACGCACGGCGAGTCGACGGCCTGTTTCTGGCCCGACCCGGCCGAATACGCCGCGGCGGCCGGACACCTCGCCGGGCACGGCATCCCGATCGTCACGCACGCGATCGGCGACGCCGGCATCCGCTACGTCCTGGACACCCTCGCCGGGCTGCCCCGGCCGCGGGTGCCGCACCGTGTCGAACACTTGGAGACCATGCCGTCCGAGCTGGTCGCACGGTTTGCCGAGCTGGACGTGACCGCGAGCATGCAGCCCACGCACTGCACGCATTACACCCGGGCAGACCACACCGACAACTGGTCGCGGCGGCTCGGCAAGAAGCGCGCCGACCGCGCTTTCCGGGCCCGTGACCTGCGGGATCAGGGTGCTCGGCTGGCGCTCGGGTCGGACTGGCCGATCGCGTCCTTCGACCCGCGCGGGATCATGGCGGCGGCCCGGCTGCGGCGGCCGGCCGGTGCGCCGGAGGTGGAGCCGATCCTGCCGGACCAGGCGCTCACCGCCCGGATGGCCCTCGAGGGATACACCACGCAGGCTGCGGCCGCCGCCGGGCGGACCGACATCGGCCGGATCGCGCCCGGCTTCCGGGCCGACCTGTCCGCCTTCACCCTGGACCCGTTGACCGCCGGCCCGGACGAATTCGCCGAGTCTGCGGTCCCGCTGACCGTTGTGGACGGCACCGTCGCCCATCGCTCCTGACCCGCGTCCCACATCGGAAACCCGCCCTCGGCAACCAGCCTGAACCTTCCCCTTGGGTCAGAGTCAAGCCGCCCGAGAGGCCGGGCCATGGCCGAGGGCGGGTCCGGGCCATGGCCGCCCGAGGGGCCGGGAGAAGACCGCTCGAGAGGCCGGGGCCGTGGCCGCCCGAGGGGCCGGGCCGAGACCGGTCGTGAGGCCGGGCCGAGGTCGGCCCCATGCCGGAGCGAGGCTGGAGTAAGACCTGTGTAAGGCCGGCGAAAGGTTCGGGTAAGGGCAGGTCAGCGGGGGGCGCTCAGCGCGGGCGGGCGAAGCGACCCGGGCTCACCCCGAGGATCCGTTTGAAATGCCGGATCAGGTGGGGCTGGTCGTAGAAGCCGCTGCCCACCGCGACCGCGGGCATCGGCTGCCCGGCCAGGATCAGGCGGCGGGCCAGGTCGACGCGGCGGGAGATGACGTACTGGTGCGGGGTCATGCCGAACTCGCGCCGGAAGGACCGGACCAGGTGCGCCGGCGCGAAGTGCAGCGTGGCCGCGGCCGTGCGCAGTGGCAGGCCCGGCACGATGTGCGCCTCCAGCAGCTCGCGGAGATCCCGGGCCGCGCCACCGTGCGGCGGTGGCGCGGGGTGGTCGCCGAGCCGGCTGCGCAACCGTTCCAGGGCGACGGTGAGCAGGTCGTCGGCGGCCGGTTCGTCGCCGGGGGAGCGGACCAGCCGGTGCACCGTCGAGATCATCCGGTGCAGCGCCGGGTCGGCCAGTGCCGGGGTGTCCACGGACGCGCCGACCAGGTTGCCGGGCAGGTGACCGGGTTCCAGGTAGAGCACGCGTTTGCGGAAGCCGTGCCGGTCGGCGGCGGTGCCGTTGTGCGGAACCCTGGGTGGCAGCAGGGTGACCATCTCGCCGAACGCGCCGCGCTCGTGCCGGTCCAGGTCGTAGCGGACCGCGCCGTCGTCGACGAGCAGCAGCGTCCAGGTGTCGTGCGCGTGCATCGGGTACGCGTGCGCGCCGAACCGGGCGTGCAGCACCTCGGCGACACCGTCCAGCGGGGGTCGCCACGCGCGGATCGACGGGCCCGGCAGCACGTCACGATCGTACAAGACCCGCAGGTGGGGGACGGTCGACGATGAGTGGCATGACCGGATTCACCACCAAGATCGCTGTCCTGCTCCGCGACGACCTGCTCGTCTGGCAACGCCTCAACGTCACCGCTTTCCTGGTCTCCGGGCTGGCCACCGCCCAGCCGGAGACGCTCGGTCAGCCGTACGTCGACGGCGACGACGTCGAGTACCTGCCGATGTTCCGCCAGCCGGTGCTGGTCCTCGAGGGCGGCAAGGAACTGCTGCGCGAGGCGCACACCCGGGGGCTGGCCCGGGGCGTACAAATGTCGATATTCACGTCGGATCTCTTCGCCACCGGCCACGACGAGGCGAACCGGGCCGCGGTCCGGGCGGTGCCCACCGCGGGGCTGGACCTGGTCGGGCTGGCCGTGCACGGACCTCGCAACGCCGTCGACAAGGTGCTCAAGGGTGCGTCGATGCACGGTTGAGTTCCGGTTAACGGTCCCGCTCACCGAGGCGCAACCGCGCGGTGCCGAGACTCGGGGGCATGAGGACATTCGTACGATATGGGGTGGCCCTGGCGGTCGTGCTCACGCTGGGTCCGGCGGCTTGCGGGAAGACCGGAGGGCCGGAGCCGTCGGCGGCCGAGCTGGCCCAGGCGAATCAGCACAACGCGTGCATGCGCAGCGCGGGTGTCGACGTCCCGGACCTGGACGACATCGACGAGGCCGGTGGGTTCACGCTCAACACCAAGGACCCGAAGACCCTGGCCGCGCTGTCCGCGTGCGCCCGGCTCGCGCCGCCCGGGCATCGGGAGGGCGACCCCGATCCGGCGGTCGAGGAGCACGCCCTCCGGCTCGCCGAGTGCCTGCGCCAGCACGGGATCCGGGCCGAGGATCCGGAGACCGGCGGCGATCCGGCGGTCCACCTGGCGCAGGGCGCGACGTATCCGCAGCAGCAGCTCGTGGACGCGTTCACGGTCTGTGACAAGGAGGTGCCCCGGTGAGACGCCGCCTGCTGCTGGCCGGCGGGGTGGTGGTGCTGGCGGCCGGCGGCGGCTGGCTGCTCTGGCCGGACCGGAGCGCGCCGGTCGCGGCGTCGACCGGGAGCCTGCCCGCCGTCGAGGTGCGGCGTACCGACCTGAGCAGCACTGCCGAGGTTGCCGGGACGCTCGGGTTCGGTGCGAGCCGCGGCGTGCTGGGGGAGGGGCCCGGCCGGATCACCTGGCTTCCGGCGGCCGGCGCGGTGCTGCGGCGCGGGAACCGGGTGTACGGGGTGGACGGCGTCGCGGTGCCGCTGTTCTACGGCTCGACGCCGTTCTGGCGTGAGCTGCGGGCCGGGGTCACCGACGGCTACGACGTGCTGGAGCTGGAGCGCAACCTGGCGGCGCTCGGCCACGGCGCGGAACTGACCGTGGATCGCGACTTCACCGGCGCCACCGCCGCGGCGATCCGGGACTGGCAGCAGGATCGGGGGCGGAGTCGTACCGGGGTGGTCGCGCCCGGTGACGTGGTGGTCCAGCCGGGCGCGGTCCGGGTGACCGCGGTGCGGGCCACGCTCGGCGGGCCGGCCGGTGGCACGGTGTGCACGGTCAGCGGCACCCGGCGGCAGGTCACCGTGGAGCTGCCGGTCAGTGACGCGCCGGCGCTGGCCCGTACCGGCGCGCGGGTGCGGGTCACGCTGCCGGGTGGTGCGCGGGTGACCGGCACGATCACGGCGGTCGGCACGGTGGCGACCGGGTCCGCGACGCAGGAGGCGCGCCTTCCGGTCACCGTGACGCTGCCGGAGGCCGGGACCGCGGGTGCTTTCGACGGCGCGCCGGTCACTGCCGCTTTTCAAGGCTCGGTACGCCGGGGAGTCCTGGCGGTGCCGATCACCGCGCTGCTCGCGACGTCACCCGACCAGTACGCCGTCGAGGTGCTGGACGAGTCCGGGACGGTGCGCTCGGTACCCGTACACCTGGGGATTTTTGCCGGGGACGACGTCGAGGTGACCGGCGACCTGGCACCGGGAATGCTCGTCAGGGTGCCGCGGACATGAGCCTCGTCGAGCTGAACCGGGTGACCAGGACGTACCCGGGAGGGGTGACCGCGCTGCGCGACGCCTCGCTGACCGTGCGGGACGGTGAGCTGATCGCGATCGTCGGGCCGTCCGGTTCCGGCAAGTCCACGCTGCTGCAGCTGATGGGCACTCTGGACACGCCGACCAGCGGGTGGGTGCTGCTGCGCGGGCACGACGTGGCGCTCCTGCCGGACCGGCGGCTCGCCGCGATCCGGGCCCGCTGGATCGGTTTTGTCTTCCAGCAGTTCTTCCTCACCGCGCACCTGTCCGCGCTGGACAACGTGGCGACCGGGCTGCTCTACCACGGTGTCGGCGCACGACGGCGCCGCGTGCTGGCCGCCGCGGCGCTGGACCGGGTCGGGCTCGGGCACCGGCTGACGCACCGGCCGCACCAGCTCTCCGGCGGCGAACGGCAGCGGGTGGCGATCGCCCGCGCGGTGGTCGGCGACCCGCCGCTGGTCCTCGCGGACGAGCCGACCGGCAACCTGGACACCGCCTCCGGTGCCGGGGTCCTCGACCTGCTCGCCGCCCTGAACCGGGACGGCACCGCGGTCGTGGTGATCACCCACGACCGGGACGTGGCGGCCGCGCTGCCCCGCCGGGTCGCGATCCGCGACGGCTCGGTCTCGGTGATCGCATGATCAGCCGGTCAGGAAACGACGGTGATCGCATGATCAATTTGCCGGACGATGGTCGTCGCTTGAGCACCTTGCCGGAGCCGGCGCGGCTTCGCCTCGTCGATCTGGCCGCGGTCGGGCTCGGCGGGCTCTACGGACGGCCGCTGCGGGCGGTGCTGTCCGCGCTCGGCATCGCGATCGGGGTGGCCGCGATGGTCGGCCTGGTCGGGGTCAGCACGGTCAGCCGGGCCGCGCTGCTCGCCCAGATCGAGAAGCTCGGCACGAACATGCTGACCGTCTCGGCCGGCAGCACGCTGACCGGGGGAACCGGCCACGCTGCCGGCGACCGCGGAACGGATGGTCGCGCGGATCCCGGGCGTGACCGGGGTGTCCGCGACCGGGCTCGTCGACACCGTGACGGTGCGGCGCACCGACAAGATCGACATCGCCACCACCAGCGGGATCACTGTGCAGGCGGCCCGGCCCGGGCTCTTCGGCGCGCTCGGTGCCACGGTCCGCTCCGGCACCTTCCTGAACGCCGCGACCAGCCGCTATCCCGCCGTCGTGCTCGGCGCGACGGCAGCCACCCGGCTCGGCATCGACCGGGCCGGTGGGCACGTCCACATCGGCGGGCGCTGGTTCCTGGTGGTCGGGGTCGCCGACCGGGTACCGCTCGCCGCCGAGATCAACCGGTCCGCGCTGATCGGCTGGGAATACGCGCGCACCCTCGGCTTCGACGGTCAACCCACCACAGTGTACGAACGGTCCAGCGACGACACCGTCACCGCGGTGCGTGAGCTGCTGCCCGCGACGGTCGACCCGGAGCACCCCGAGCAGGTGACGGTGTCCCGCCCGTCCGACGCGCTGCTCGCCGGCGCCGAGGCGGAGCGCACGCTGAACGCGCTGCTGTTCGGGCTGGGCGGGATCGCGCTGCTGGCCGGTGGCGTCGGGATCGCGAACATCATGGTGATCGCGGTGCTCGAACGGCGGCAGGAGATCGGGCTGCGCCGGTCGCTGGGTGCCACCCGCGGGCAGATCCGGCTGCAGTTCCTCACCGAGTCGGTCACCCTGTCGGCACTCGGCGGCCTGGCCGGGGTGCTGCTCGGGCTGGCCGTGTGCGCGGTGTTCGCCCTGGTCAAAGGGTGGCCGCTGGCCGTGCCACTGCCCGCGGTCGCCGGTGGTGCGCTGGCCGCGGTGCTGATGGGGGCGGTCGCCGGGATCTATCCGGCGCGGCGGGCGGCGCTGCTCACGCCGACCGAGGCGCTGGGCTCGTGAACACGACCCGGACGGTCAGCCCGCCGTCCGGGTTCGCTGTCGCGTCGACGGTGGCGCCGTGCGCGTGGGCGATGGCGGCCACGATGGACAGGCCCAGTCCGGCGCCCTCGCCCCGGCCGGTGCGGTCGGGGTGCAGGCGGCGGAACGGTTCGAACAGCTCGGGGACGCGCTCCGGTCGTACCATCGGGCCGGTGTTGCCGACCAGCAACCCGGCGGCGTCCCAGCGGACCTCGACCACGCCGCCGGTTTTGTTGTAGCGGATCGCGT
This sequence comes from Actinoplanes palleronii, assembly GCF_016862315.1. GTDB lineage: Bacteria > Actinomycetota > Actinomycetes > Mycobacteriales > Micromonosporaceae > Actinoplanes > Actinoplanes palleronii. The sequence continues at coordinate 119,215 of NZ_BOMS01000073.1, forward strand.
TCTCGACCAGGTTCGCGACCAGGCGGGTCAGCAGGACCTCGTCGCCGTGCACGCCGACCGGCGTGATGCCGCTGCTGATCGTGACCCCGGCGGCGGTGGCGGCCGGGCGGTGCTCCTCGACGACCTGCTCGACGACGTCGCCGAGGAGCACCGGGCCCGGCGCCTGCAGACCCCGCTCGCCCTGCGCGAGCTCCAGCAGGCCGGTGATCAGGCGTTCCGAACGTTCGGTGTTGCGCAGCATCGCGGCGCGGACCTCGGCCAGCCGCTCCGGGGAAGGGTCGTCGAGGCCCACCTCGATCGCGGTGCGCTGGATGGCGAGCGGGGTGCGCAGCTCGTGCGAGGCGTTCGCGATGAACCGGCGCTGGCTGGCCACCGCCTGCTCGAGCCGATCCAGCATCGCGTCGAACGTGTCGGCCAGCTCGCGCAACTCGTCCTGGCGGCCGTCCAGCGCGATCCGCTCGTGCAGCGTGGCGACCGACAGGCGGCGGGCCGCGGCGTTGATCCGGGCCAGCGGGCGCAGCAGCCGGCCGGTCAGCCACCAACAGACCACGAACGCCAGCACGGTGACCGCGGCGATCGCGACCAGGGTGAGATGGCGTTGCGCGTCGGAGAGGTCCTGCTGCACCTTCTCCATGCTCCGGGGCCGGTTCGGCGGGAACGCGGGTGGCGAGCCGGTCGCCCCGACGAACGGGACATCACCGACCGTCTCGTCGAACACGCGCAGCTGAAGCTGCTCGACGACGAGCAGGAAGAACGAGCTGACCAGGGCGAAGAGGCCGCCGTAGAGGAGGGTCAGCCGGGTACGCAGCCTCATATCCGGTAACCGCCGCCGGGGACGGTGATGATCACGGGCGGGTCGCCGAGCTTGGCGCGCAGTTTACTGACGGTCACCTTGACCACGGTGGTGAACGGGTCGATGTGTTCGTCCCAGGCGCGTTCCAGCAGCTCCTCACTGCTGACGGCGCGGCCGCGGGCCTGCATCAGGACTTCCAGTACGGCGTACTCCTTGCGGGACAGCGGCAGGTAGCGTCCGTCGCGGTGCACCTGGCGGCGGGCGGTGTCCAGGGTCAGCCCGGCGAGCTCGAGCACCGGTGGCAGGGCCGGGACGGTGCGGCGGCCCAGCGCCCGGACCCGGGCGACCAGCTCGTCGAAGGCGAACGGTTTCGGCAGGTAGTCGTCGGCGCCGAGGTCGAGCCCGGCGACCCGGTCGTGGACGGTGGCGGAGGCGGTGAGCATCAGGATCCGTACCCGGGAGCCCTGGGCGACCAGCTGGCGGCAGAGGTCGTCGCCGTGGATGACCGGCAGGTCGCGGTCGAGGACCAGCACGTCGTAGTCGTTGACCGCGAGGCGTTCGTGGGCGGCGGCGCCGTCGTGGGCGATGTCGACGGCCATCGCTTGTTTGCGCAGGCCCTCGGCGACCAGATCGGCGAGGAACTCTTCGTCTTCCACCACGAGGATCCGCATACCGCCATCACCTCATCCGGAGGGTCACGCGCCGGTTAACGTTCGCTGGTACCGGGTTGTTGCCTTTTGTCGTGGCCGGTCGGTCTTGCGTGGCCGGCTGGTCGTGGTGGGTAGCTGGTTGTGGTGGCGGTCGGTTTTGCGTGGCCGGTTGGTCAGCTGGTTTTTGCTGGTCAGCGGGTCAGCGCAGGGACCATTGTTGGTTGGACTGGCCGGTGCACTTGACGACCAGGACCCGGGTGCCGGGGCGGCCGCCGCCGGACGGGTCGGTGAGGCAGCTGCTCCCGGCCGCGTTGACCAGCTCGCGGGCGCCGGTGGCCCGCCACTGGGCCGTGGTGCGACCGTCGCAGGTGGTCAGCCGGACGGTGTCATCGCCGACCAGCAGCGCACAGCGGCCCATCACGCGCAGGGTGCCGTCGTCGGCGAGGGTCCACACCTGCGCGACGGACTGGTTGCAGTCGAACACCTGGATGTTGTTGTCGTCGCTCGGGATCGCGCCGGGGACGTCCAGGCACAGACCGTTCCCGCTGACCAGGGTGCCGGTACCGGCCATCAGCGGCGACGGGGCCAGCGCGGCCGGCGTCGTCGGCGCGGTCGTCACCGCCGCGCTCGTGGGCGCGGACACCGGCACGCTCGCCTTGGCGGAAGCCGGCACGGTCGTCGGTTTGCTCGTGGCCGGCTTGTCGGCGTCCTGGCCGGACTCGCTGCCGGTCCCGGAATCAGCGCCGCGCCCGTCGTCCCCCGCCTCGACGGAGGGGGACGGTGAGACGACGGCCGGTCCGGTCACCGCGGGCAGCGAATGGTCGGGCAGATCCGCCGAGAGCGCGGGCTGGAAGTCCGGGCGCATCGCGGTGTACCCGGCAGCTCCCAGCACGATCACGACTGCGGCGGCGCCGGCCAGCAGCAACGGCCGCCGCCCACGCCGCGCCGATCGGGCGGCGACGTCCGTGCCGCCGGTGAAGATCGGCAGCACCTGGGTGGGCGAGTCCTCAGCGGCGGTGCCCGGCCAGGTGGCGTCCGAGGAGGCCTGCTCCTCGGTTTCGTCGTCCTGGACGACGAACGGGCGCACCAGCAACGGGTCCCGGTCGCTACCGAAATCCTCGCCGTTCACGGCCCTGCCACCCCCTGATCGACAATCGATGAACCAACTTACCGGCAGGCGCGGTTCCGCGCGGGGGCCGTTCGGTTGATGCTTCCGCGGCCCGGACCGAGCACCACTCCCGCTGATCGGCCGATGGACCGAGGCTGACCAGCCGATCCCTCCGGGTGGCTGGTCGGTTGTGGCGCCGGGACGGCCGCCCACATCCATTCCGATCTGTCGATTTCCTTACAGTCGCGCAGCCAGCTGTCCCTTCCTGGCGCCGCTTTGTCGGACCTTGCGTCGCTCGCCGCCCGCCGCCCGCCGCCCGCCGCCCGCCGCCCGCCGCCCGCCGCCCGCCGCCCGCCACCCGCCGCCCGCCGCGCGTCGTGCCGCGCGTCGCCCGCCGGTATTGCGCCGCCCGTCAGGCCGCAGGCCGCGCGTTGTCTGTCGGGTATTGCGTCGCCTGTCAGTTCTTGCGCTGGGTGTCGGGCCTCGGGGCGGCCAGGGGTGGGCTTGCGGACAGAGGGTGGGCTCGCGGTGAGGGGCGGCCTTGAGGTCAGGGGTGGGCTCGTGTCCGCGCCGCCGCCGGGCACTGTGGCCTGTGGCCTGTGGCTTCGGCCGGAGGTCTGGGCACCGCCCCGCTGCCGGCGGATTGCCGGCAGCGGGTGGATACGAGCCGGTCGGGTCAGCGTTTCCAGAACGGTTTGGCGGTGGGCTCGGGTGTGCCGCTGCCGAAATCGGTCAGGACCTGCACGGCGGTCGACCACTTCTCGTCGACGGTGGCGTCGCCGCCGAGGAACGTGAGCAGGTCGTGCAGCGGGCCGAACTCGTCCCCCGTCAGTGGCGTGAGCAGCACAGTGAGCCGGCTGACCAGGTCGTCGAGCAGGTCACGCCGCTCGTAGGCGGGCTGGTCCGCGGCGTCGCGCAACCGGCCGGCCTCGACCGTGGCCAAGGCGCGCACGTCGCCGATCGGCACACCGCCACTCGCCTGGTCCCGCGAGCGGGCCCGGGCGAAGCCGCGCACCGGGGCGGACCTGGCCATACCGCCGCGCGGCCGCTGCGCCGGGGAAGGACCCCCGAACATCGGGCCACCGGAGTCCGCCGCGTCGTCCGCCTCGGTCAGGCCGAGCCAGACACCGGCCTTCTTGGCGGAGACGCCGCTCCCGCCCGGTGCGGAAGAGGTGTCCGCGCTGACCGGGGCGTAGCTCGGGCCGCTGGGCGGCGGCCCGCTCGGCATGTAGCTCGGCCCGCTGGGCGCCGGACCGCCCGGTGCCGGCGCCGGGGGCGCGAACATCGGCGGGGGCGGCGGCATGGCGCCCGCCGGGTCGGGGAACGGCGAGGCGGCGGCCGAGGCGAGGAACATCCCGGCCGCGACCGGCGCCGGCGACTCCCAGCCGGACGGCATCTCGACCGGCTGGGTGACCCGCTGGACCTTTCCGCCCTGGTTCACCACCCGCTCGTCGACCGCCACGTACGCGGTGAACCGGCACAGCACCCCGAACCGCAGAGAGGTGTCCACCACCTGCTGCTCGAGCGAGTAGTCCCCGGCGGTGTACGCGTCCTCGAGATCCCGCAGCCGCGCCCGCGCCCACTGCTTGGTGATCGCCGGCTCGGCTCGCTGCTGCACCGCCACAGTGGTGCGGAACGCCTGATCGTCGCGGGTCGTCCCGGTCACCGTGACAGTGCCCGTCGCGGTGCCGGAATAGCGCCCGGTGACCACCAGCGGCACCCCGGGATAGAGCCCGGGCAGCCGCAGCGGAGTACGCGTCCCCTCGACCGGGGTGAACCCCTCACCGATCAGCGTCAGCCCGGTGACCAGGGGAGCGCCGATCCGCCGGTGGATGTGCTCCATCGCGGTGTCCAGCCGGTCCTCGCTCTCCACCAGCTCGGCCCGGCCGGCGCCGAGTGCGGCGAGCCGCCCGAGGAAGCCGGCGTTGACGGCGCGGTCGATGCCGATGGTGTGCAGCCGGGTGGAACCGATCAGCGGCGTGACGTCGTGGACGATCTGGTCCTCGTTGCCCACCTGCCCGTCGGTGACCAGCACCAGCACCCGGTCGCGCCCGGTGCTGTCGGCGAGCAGACCGAGCCCGGTGGTCAGCGGGGCGAGCAGGTCGGTGCCGCCCCGGGCGTCGGCCCGGGCCAGGTGCTCGACCGCGCGGTACCGGTTGCGGTCGGTGGCCTCGCTCAGCCCGGCGGCCAGCCCCTCCGGCTGCTCCACGTAGTGGTCGAAGGTCAGCACCGCGAACCGGTCGGCCGTGGTCAGCGTGTCGATGACCCGCGCCGCGGCCCGCCGGGCCGCCACCATCTTCCAGCCGCCCATGCTGCCGGAGCGGTCCAGCAGCAGCACCACGTCCTTCGGGCGGGGCGTTGCCTCGCCGGCGGGCGGCAGGACGACCACCTGGTAGGTGCCCTCGTCGCCCTCGTCGTCGGGCACCGCCACCGCGGTCTGGCCGCCGGGCGCGTACGCCAGGCGCAGCACGAAGTCGCGGTCGGCGCGCTCGCCAGGAGCGATCCGCAGCGTCCCGTCCTGCTCGGAGACGGTGTGCAGGCTGGACCGGACCTCGCCGAGCTCCAGCCCGGCCGGGTCCACGGTCACGCCGATCGAGAGCCGCAACGGGTTGGGGAAGCCGGGCAGCAGCACCGGTGGGGAGATGCGGGAGGCGTCCGGCACGGCGTCGGTGTCCGTGGCCTGGCCCTCGCCGGAGTACGGACCCGGCAGCGCTCCGCCGGGGATGTAACGCGGGGCCACGACCAGCGGGAACCGGAACGTGGCGGCGTCGTCCTCGAACGGCATCGGGCCGACCAGCCGCAGCCGCACCACGATCCGCTCGCCGGGCAGGATGTTGCCGGCCCGCATGGTGAACACGTCGGGCCGCTCCTCCTCGGCGATCGACGCCCGCTGGCCGGCCGCGATGGCCTGGTCGTACTGCTCGCGGGCGGCGCCGCGCTCGCGCAGCTCAGCGGTGACGGTGCGGTCGTCGGCGGTCATCGTCATGCCGACGACGGCGGCCCGGTCGGGCAGCGGGAACACATACGTCGCCTCGAGCGCGGCGTCGTGCGTGTTGACGAACTCGGCGGTCACCTCGGTGCGCGCCACCAGGCCGCTGATCGCGGCCTGCACGTCGAGCCGGTCCAGCGGGAGGTTGCCCCGCTCGGTGCGCATGGTGCCGAGGCCGGACTCCGGGACGTCCCGGACCCGGTCGAGCTCGCCCCGGCTCATCGGATTGACGTAGATGATCACGAATCTCTCCTATCGCTGAGCCCACGGGACGCGAGCAGGTCGAGCAGTGGCCGGGCCGCGAGGGCTAGCTCGGCACGGTCGGTGTGGTCGAGGTGCAGGGCGCTGGGCACCAGCAGGATCACGCCGGCGCCCAGCGGCACGCCGGTGAGCAGTCCGTCCAGCGCGGGGGCGGGCCACCCGCCCGGCGGGTCGGCCGCAGGTGGGGGCACCTCCGGCGTACCGAAAGGGGTTCCGAGGGAAAACCCGCCGGGAACCGCCCGCGGTGACCGCTCGCGAGGTCCGGCCCGGCCGGTGTGAGCCGGCCGCCCAGGCTCCGGGAAGGCCCAGTCGGCGCCGAGATCGGCCGGCCCCGCAGGAGGCTCCGCAAACGAGCCGGGACCCGCTTCGGAGGAAGCGGGCGGCCCAGAGGCGGCAGGCGGTCCGGAGGCACCAGGCGGTCCGGAGGTGGCAGGTGGCCCGGAGGCATCAGGCGGTCCGGAAGAAACAGGTGATTCGGAGGTTGTGGATGGTCCGGAAGAAACAGGTGGTCCGGAGGCCGCAGGCGCCGCGGAAGGGACCGCGGGCGGCGACCCCGGCGGGGAAGCAGGCGCCGCGGGGACGGCGGCCCCGATCGGCCCCGGTGACGGCGCCGGAGAAGCGGGCGCGGCCTTCCAGAACGGCTGCCGGGCGACCGCGAGCGGCGGCAGCGGATCGGCGCTCAGCAAATCGGCCGGCACCCGGGCGGCCGCGGTGAGCGTCTCCTCCGACGCGCCGGCCAGCTCGGCCTGGATCTCGGCGAGAGTGCGCCCGGCCGCCTGGAGTCGCTTGATCGCGACGAGTTGCAGCAGGTGGCGCGGACCGTAGAGCGCGTTGCGGCCGCGCATCCCGAGCGGCCGGTCGACCAGGCCGATCGTCGAATACCACCGGATCGAGCGGCGGTCCGGCAGGTCTCGGACACGGCCGTTGGGGGCACCGGAATATTCCGCGGTGAGCGCGGCGCGCACCCGGTCGATCAGCTCCTCCATCGTCCACATGCCAAGAATCATGACACTGTCATCGTGACAGTGTCAACGTTTCATGGCAGGATGGCAGCATGCTTGAGCGGTTGAAGCTGGTGAGCCTGTCGCACGTCAACGACCCTGCGCTGATCAGCGTCTATCCCGGTGATCCACCCTTCGCGCTGGAGACGGTGGCCACCCTGGAGAAACACGGCTATTACCTGCGGGCGGTGCGCGGCGGCGAGCACACCGGCACGCACTGGGGCGCGCCGGGTCACTTCAGCGCGGGCGGGCTGCTCGCCGACGAGCTGGAGCCGGCCGACCTGTTCCGCCCGGCGGTCCGGGTCGACGTGCGGGCCGCCTGCGCCGCCGACCCGGGGCACGCGGTGACCGTCGCCGAGCTGCAGGCCTGGGAGGAGCAGCACGGCCGGATCCCGGACGAGTCCGTGGTGATCATCTGGACCGGCTGGGCCGAGCTGTTCGGCTCGGAGGCGTTCGGCCGGCATCCCGGCTTCGCTCCGGAGGCGGTGCGCTGGCTGGTGGAGACCGGGCGGCTGGGGGAGCGGGGCGGCACCGGCACCGACGCGTTCAGTCCGGATGTCAGCACCGACACCGAGTTCACCGTGTCCAAGCTGGTCTATCAACGCCGCCGGATCAGCCTGGAGGTGCTGGCCCATCTCGCAGAGCTGCCCGCCACCGGAGCCTGGGTCCTGTGTGGCGGGCAGATCAATCGAGCCGGTTCCGGTTCTCCGGCACTCATCTACGGCGTGCTGCCCCCAGCGACATGATCACGTGCATCGGCCCCGATCCCGGCACCGGGCCGCGCGACGGCATCAGGCCGCGCGACGGCACCGGCACCGGGCCGTGCGACGCCGCCGGAGCGAGGCCGCGCCGCGGAAGCCGGGGAGCTGGATCGGTGCCGCGCCATGGAAGTCACGGAGGCGGAGCGAGGCCGTGCCGCGGACGTGGCGGCGGGCTGATCGCCCCCGCCCGGCTGCACCACGCCGTCGACGGTGAGGGTGTAGGGGGCGTACTGGGTGACCGTCCCGCTCGGGTCGTCCTGGGTCACGATCGCCACCACCTTGGCGAAGCCGCGCAGCCGGTCCACCTGCTCGATCGGCACGACCGCGGCCCGTCCCCGGCTCAGCCCGACCAGCCGCACGTGCCACGCGTTCACCGGCACCGGGTGCCACTGGGTGGGCGACTTCCAGCCGTCCAGCGAGGTGCTCACCACCGAGGTCTTGCCGAGCGTGATCTGGCCGATGTGCCAGCCGCCCTGGTTGACCGCGGCGTCACTGACGTAACGGAAGCCCAGCAGGATTTTCTGTCCGGCGTAGGCCTTCAGGTCGTAGCTGACCGTCACGTCGGCGGCCAGCCCGGTGAGGCCGGCGCCGAGCGGGCCCTTGACCGTGCTGTCCCCGGCCACCACCTGGTATGTCTTGCCCCCGTCGGTGGAGACCGTGACGTAGCCGAAGTCGAAGTCCTTCTCCAGGCCGTAGGTGGTCTTGATCCGCAGCACCGGGTCGTCGACCGGCACCTCGGCCTGCCGCGCCGCGGTCTCGTCGGTGTCCGGGGCATCGCCGGAGAAGAGCAGCTCGGAGTCGATCTTCCAGGTGAGCGGGGTCGGCGGCAGGGTGGCCGCGCCGCGGAAGGTCACCGTCCGGATCAGACCCTGCGGCAGGCGGATGTAATCGGCGCCGTTCGGCGCCGCCCCGGGCCGGTCGTAGGACGCCTTGTTCTCCAGGTTGACCGTGGAGCGCAGGCTGGCCGCGGTGACCCGCTCCCGGGGCACCCCGAGGATCCGGCCGCCGGGCCCGCCGACCTCCTTGTCGACCAGGGTCATCACCTGGAAGTCGTGCAGCACGTCGGTGAGCTCGACCCCCTTCGGCAGCGCCGCCTGCACCGCGGCCAGCGCCTGGTGCTCCTTGTCCCGGTGCAGCGTGGAGAGCAGCTTCGCGCCGAACCGGTCCCGCAGGTAGACCATCAGCTGATAGGTGATGCCGTAATCGGCGAGCACCTCGTTGGGGTCGCCCTCGTCCCACAGGTTCAGCGAGTTCTGCGGGCCGCCACACTCGCGCGGGTTCGCGTTGTAGGTCGTCTTCACGTTGCCGAAGCCCTGGTAGCAGGCGAGGTGACTGTCGTAACCGGGGTGGTGCACGCCGATCCGGGCGTCCACATAGCCGACCAGGGTCTGTGCATAATCGGACAGCCCCTCGTTGAGCCAGTCCGCCTCGCGCGGGTCGGAGTAGTACTCCAGCAGGTGCTGCCACTCGTGGGCGAAGGTGCCCTCGTACATCCGGGGCCGGGCCGGGCGGCTGGTGCACAGGTCGTCGGTCGGCTCGTTCTTCGGGTTCTTGCCGAGCCGGTGCTGCCAGTCGTAGGCGTCGATGGTCATCACGTTGCGGTCGAACAGCTCGTTGAGCTGCGCGGAGAAGAACCCCGCGATGTAGGTCGGCCGCTCCGGGAAGTGGTAATAGTTGTCGTCGCGGACGTTGTCGACAAGGGTGACCGTCTTGTCGCCGTCGCCGGTGAAATCGCCGGCCATGCCCGGGTCGGCACCCGACCGGTTCGGCGGTGTGCTGAAGGCCGCCGTCTCCTTCGGGTAGATGTCGTTGTCGAACTGGCCGACCAGATCGGCCACCTGCGCGTCGGTCACCTCGGCGGCGTTCTTGCGGCAGTCGGCCGCCGGGAAGGCGATGTCCTTGGCGACCCAGACCTCGATGTGCTTGCCGACCGCCCGCAGCGTGTAGTCCTTGCGGTACAGGTCACCGTCGGTGTCGTCCAGCCCCACCCAGCTGCGCACGGTGCCGACCGCCGGCGTTGCCGCGGGCGAGGGCGCCCGGCGGGCGGTGGGTTGCGGCCGATAGCGCGCCGCCGGCAGCGCTTTCCCACCGAGATTCAGATGGGTACGGGTGAGCTCCCGGCCGTCCCGCTCCGGCAGCGTCCCGGCCTGCCCGCGTACGGGGGCGTGCGGCCGCTGCTGCGCCTCGGCTGGGCTGGTGAGGAGCGGGGTCATGGCCACGATTGCCGCGAGACTGGCAAAACCGGTGCGTTTCACGAAGCGGACGTTACCTGCCTAATCGTGCGTATGGCATCAACACGCGCATTCGATCATGAACCATCCCGCCACCCTCGTTCCGGCAGGTCAGCGAGGGGTGTGGACCGCCCTCCAGGATGGCACCCCGGCGGTCCCGGCGACCCGAAATCGGCCCCACGCCGCGCCGGGCTCACCCCCGCTCGGGGTGACGGCCCGGCACGGCGCCGGTCAGGTCACCTCCCGGCGCAGGACCCGGACGGTCCCGGCGACCAGCGGCACGAGCACCCAGACCGCGGCGGCCACGGCCAGCCGGGCGTACTCGTTGCCGGTCATGTCGGCTTCGGACAGCGGGGCGGTCGTCACGTTCAGATCCAGCCAGCCGGCCGCCGTGTGCAGCCCCTTGATCATCTCGCCGAGGATCGTCCAGACCATCGGCAGCGCGAAGTACAGCACGATCGCCAGCGGGGTGCTCAGCAGCAGCGCGCCGAACCCGATCCCCATCAGCACGAAGATCACCTGCAGCAACAGGCCCTGCCAGAGCAGCGACGCGTCGAGGTGCCAGGCGCCGTCGCCGCCCAGGGCCCGGCCGAGCACGTTCGCGACGGCGCTGAGCGCGGCGGTGGCCACGGTCGCCGCCACCGCGATCAGCACCCCGGCGGTCACCTTGGCGATCAGCACCCGCCCCCGGGTGGGCACCAGGGTGAACGTGGACAGTGCGGTGCGTTGCGACCACTCGCTGGTCACCGACAGCACGCCCAGCACCGGCAGCAGCACGGCGGAGGGCAGCAGGCCGAAGGCGAAGAAGCCCTCGAAGGTCATCTCCTGGTCGGCGGACCAGCCCAGGATGATCGCCGAGGTGCCCGCGGTGGCCAGGCCGATCACCACCAGCAGCCAGAACCCGGCCCGGGTGTCGGCCAGCTTGCGCAGCTCCACCAGGGTCAGCCGGGCCATCGGCAGGCGACCGGTGGCGATCGTGGCCGGGGCGGCCGGTGTGGTCGTGGCCGGTTCTGTGGTGGTCGTCATCGGGTCACCTCGGTCGGGTCGGTGGTGCCGGTCAGGCGCAGGAACATCTCCTCGAGGCCGCCGACGCCGGCCGGGCGCACCTCCAGCAGCACCACCCCGGTCGCGGCCGCGGCCCGGGCGATCGGCGCCGGCTCGGACTGCACCAGGACGGTCCCGTCCGCGGAGCGGGAACCGGTCAGGTCCAGGCGCCGCAGCAGGGCGTCGAAGGCCGCCGGGTCCTCCGGCCGGACCACCGTGCCGCCTGCGCCGAGCAGCACGTCCTTGTCGCCCTGGGTGAGGATCCGGCCTCCGCCGATCATGACCAGGCGGTCGGCGACCGCCTCCACCTCGCGCAGCAGGTGCGAGGAGAGCAGCACGGTGCCGCCCCGGTCGGCGAACTCGCGCAGCAGCCCCCGCATCCAGAAGATCCCCTCCGGGTCGAGCCCGTTGGCCGGCTCGTCGAGGATCAGCACGGCCGGGTCGCCGAGCATCGCGTAGGCCAGCCCGAGCCGCTGGCGCATGCCCAGCGAGTACGCCCGCACCCGGCGCTTCCCGGCGGTGGCGTTCAACCCGACCCGGGCCAGCCGCTCCGGCACCCGGGCGGTGTCCAGCCCCATCGTCATGGCGGCCAGGGCCAGGGTCTCCCGGCCGGTACGCCCGGCGTGCTGCGCGGACGCGTCGAGCAGCACGCCGACGTGCCGTCCCGGGTTGCCGAGCCGGCGGTAGGGCACGCCGGACACGGTGGCGGAGCCCGAGGTGGGCGGGGTCAGCCCGCAGATCATCCGCATGGTGGTGGACTTGCCGGCGCCGTTCGGACCGAGGAAGCCGGTGACCGTGCCGGGCTCGCAGGTGAACGACACGTCGTCGACGGCGCGCTGGGCGCCGTACCGCTTGGTGAGGTTCTCGACCGTAATCATGGGCTCAGCCTGCGGGCCGGACGGTCGCCGTCGCTGCGGCCGAGGGTCGATGCCCGGGAACCTTGGTCTAGCTTCCGGTTACGACTTTGGTCGGTATCGGCCGGGGTCCACCCGCTCGTAGAGTCGGGCGGGTGAGAGGTGTCGAGTTCAGCTGGTTGTTGCCGGCCGTGGTGTCCGCCGAGCCGGGCACACCGGCGCGCCGGTCCACCCGTGACTGGGTGGTCGACAGTCTCTGCTTCGTGATCGGGTTCGGGTTCACCGTGTGGGCCACTGCCGACCTGCTCTGCCCGAATCCGACCCTGGTGCAGGAGTGGCACCCGTCGCCGGACTGGGTGATCGTGACCGACGCGGTGGTCAGCGGCATCGCCGGGATCGCCCTGTGGTGGCGGCGCCGTTTCCTGACCCCGCTGGCGATCCTCACGCTGGTGCTCTCCGCGTTCAGCGTGGCCGGCGCGCTCACCATGTTCATCGTCCTGCTCACGGTGGCCGTGCACCGCCGTTTCGCGGTGCTGGCCGGTTATGCCGGTCTCGCCGTCCTGACCAATATGATCTTCGCCGGGGCCCGGCCGGACAAGGAATCCAGCTTCTGGGAGAGCGTCTTCTGGGGCGTGGCGATCGTGCTGATCATCGCGCTCTGGGGGATGGTGGTCCGGGCCCGCCGTGAGCTGCTCCTCTCCTGGCGCGACCGGGCCGCCCGGGCCGAGTCGGAGCAGCAGTTGCGGGTCGAGCAGGCCCGTACGCTGGAACGCACCCGGATCGCCCGGGAGATGCACGACGTCCTGGCGCACCGGATCTCGCTGCTCAGCCTGCACGCCGGGGCACTGGAGTTCCGGCCGGACGCGCCACCGGAGGAGATCGCCGGAGCGGCGGCGGTGGTCCGGGCCAGCGCACATCAGGCGTTGCAGGATCTGCGGGCGGTGATCGGGGTGCTCCGAGCCGGGCAGTCCGAGGCCGAGCCCGGGCCGGAGCGGCCGCAGCCCACGCTGAGCGCGCTGCCGGCCCTGGTCGAGGAGGCCCGGGCGGCGGGTGACCGGGTGTCGTTCGACGTGACCGTCGATCCGGGCGCGGTGCCGGCCGGGGTCGGCCGGGCGGCGTACCGGATGGTGCAGGAGGGTCTGACGAACGCCCGCAAGCACGCCACCGGCGCGGTGGTGCGGATGACGGTCGCGGGCCGGCCCGGCGAGGGTCTGACCCTGGAGATCGTCAACCCGTTGCCGGTCAGCGCGCCCGCCCGGCCGATCCCGGGCGCCGGCACGGGCCTGGTCGGCCTCAACGAGCGTGCCTCGCTGGCCGGCGGCCGGCTGACCTACGGCCCCCGCGACGGCGCCTTCCACCTCGAAGCCTGGCTCCCCTGGGAAGCCGCACCAGCCGCCGAGAGGGAGCCAGACGTGGCGGGTGAAGAGCCGCTCGCCGGGGAAGGTACGCCAGGCCCGCTGGTGGCCGCGGTGGAAACCCCGTGACCCCGGTCCGGGTGCTGATCGTCGATGACGACGCGCTGGTCCGGGCCGGGCTGCGGATGATCCTCAGCGGTGCGGACGACGTCCGGGTGGTGGGGGAGGCGTCCGACGGCGGTGAGGTGCCGGCCGCGGTCGCCGAGCACCGGCCCGACGTCGTGCTGATGGACATCCGGATGCCCGGGATCGACGGCCTGGCCGCCACCGAGACCCTGCGCCGCCGGCCGGGCGCGCCCGAGGTGCTGGTCCTGACCACGTTCGACGCGGACGAGTACGTGCTGCGCGCGCTGCGGGCCGGCGCCGCCGGATTCCTGCTCAAGGACACCGAGCCGGCCCGGATCCGGGACGCGGTGCTGCGCGTGGCGTCCGGCGAGGCGACGCTGTCACCGAGCGTGACCCGGCAGCTGATCACGCACGTCACCACCGCGCCGGCCCAGGACCGCGGGCACTCCGAGCGGCGGCTGGATCAGCTGAGCACGCGGGAGCTCGACGTGGCGCTCGCGGTGGCGCAGGGCCGGACGAACGCGGAGATCGCGACACAGCTGTTCATGTCGGTCGCCACCGTGAAAGCGCACGTCTCCCGGGTGCTGACCAAGCTCGACCTGAACAACCGGGTGCAGATCGCCCTGCTGGTCCACGACGCGGGCCTCGCCTGAGCCGGGAGAGCTACTCGAAGAGGCTGTGCCCCCGGCCGCCCTCGGCCCGATCCCGCGCCCGGCGCCGCATCTGGATCACCACGATGTCGATCAGGGCGACCACCGCCCAGGCCGCCAGCAGCCACCCGGGCACGGTCCAGCCGGTGCGGAACAGCACGATCGACAGCACGGTGCAGACCAGCAGGCCGAACGCGGCCAGGATCAGCCGGAGGTTGAGCGGGCTGTACGGCTCGTCGACGGTTCCGCGACGGCCACGGGGCTGCGGGCCGATGGGCATAGGCACGAATCTACCCGTGTCGGGCAGCAGCGGAAACCAACCGCCCCAAGATCGGGTAACTTCGATATCTTCGGCGTCTTGGCACTGATCCGCTGTGGACAGGAGGCGCCGTGGCTGAGACGGGGCTTACCGATCAGAAAACCCGCAAACTAGGCACCTGGTCGGTGTTCGTCATAGCGGTTTCCGCCATGACGCCACTCACCGTCGTCGCCGGTGCGCTTCCCCTCGGGTACGGGGAGGTCAAAGAGAAAGGAATCCCGGTCGCCTACGTGCTGGTGGCCGCGGTTCTGGCGATCTTCACGGTCGGGCTGACCGCGATGGCCCGGCACGTCCCGAACAGCGGCGCCTTCTACGCGTACGCGGCCAAAGGCCTGACCCGCCCGGCCGGCGTCGGCACCGCCTTCATCGCGCTGCTCGCCTACAACGCCATGCAGATCGGCCTGTACGGCGCGTTCGGTGTGGCCGCGCACAACGCCGCGGCGATCTTCGGGCTGAAGATGTCCTGGATCGTCTGGGCACTGCTGGGCTGGGCGCTGGTCGGCGTGCTCGGCCTGCGGCAGATCGACTTCAACGCCCGCATCCTGACCGTCCTGGTCTGTGCCGAGGTGCTGATCGTGCTCACCCTCGACGCGGTGATGGTCGGTCACCCGGCCGGCGGCACGGTCACCTTCGACACCGTCAACCCGGCGCTGATCGCCAGCGCCGGCGGGGTGTCGCTGCTGGTCGGCGCGGTCGCCGGGATGGTCGGGTTCGAGGCGCCGCTGGTGTACGCGGCCGAGGCCCGGGACCCGCGGCGCACGGTGGCCCGCGCGATCTTCATGACGCTGGGCGTCGCCGCGATCCTCTACGGCGGCTCCGCCTGGGCGATGTCCGTGGTGGCCGGACCGGACCGGATCATCGAGGTCGCCGCCCAGTACCTCAACGACCTGTTCTTCGTGCTCCCCGACCCGTTCCTGCCGTCGGCGATCACCGACCTGGCCCGGGTCTTCTTCGCCACCAGCCTGTTCGCGGCGCTGCTGGCCTTCCACCACACGGTCGCGCGGTACGCGCACACCGTGGCCCGCGAGGGCGTGCTGCCGCTGCGGCTGGCCCGCACCCGCGACGGCGTGCCGGTCGCCGCGTCGGTGGCCCAGTCCGGGCTGGCCCTCGTGGTGCTGCTGGTGTTCGCGGCGCTGGTGCTGAACCCGACCACCGACCTGTTCTTCTTCGGTACGGTCTCCGGCGGTCTCGGTGTGCTCGCGCTGATGACGATCGCGTCGATCGCGGTGGTCCGGTACTTCCGGTCCGACGCGCACGGCGAGACGCGGTGGCGCCGGGCGGTCGCGCCGTGGATCGCCACGGTCTTCCTGGTCCTGATGCTGCTGCTGTCGGTGGCGTTCTTCGGCGACCTGCTGGACTCCGACAATCCGGTCAAGGTGTGGCTGCCGCCGGTGGCGTTCCTCGCCGTCTACCTGGCCGGCGTCTGGTGGGGCCGCCGGCTGCGCCGGGACGCGCCCGAGGTGTTCGCCGCGATCGGCACGGGCCTGCCGCCCGGAACGGACGGGCCGGACATCCCGGCACAGCGGGCCACGTCCGAGGAGGTCGTCGAGGAAGCGGAAAACGGTCACCGAGAGTGAATGGGGTGCGGCGGCCTGCGAGCCGCCGTACCACCGTCGCGGCGAGGCGGAAATGTCCGTCGATATGGGCCACCCGGCTGCCGGACCCGTAGATCACCAACCGTATGATCTTCACGTTCACGCGTCCCACGCCGCTGAACATCCGGCAGCCGTCGCGAAACCCAAGAAGTTTTACGGCGGTGAGTCGGCTGATCCGCCGGCGCTCCCGGCATCCGAACCCACTGGTCGGGCTCCGGCGGATCCGCAAACTTCCGGCCCATTCTGCAGGTCGGCACCCTGGGCGGCGGCAAAAGCACGCCGCCCAGGACGGTAATTCCCGTCACACAAGGTGAGTGAACCCGGCCCGCGGCGAGGCACGCGAGGCGAGCGAACCCGGCCCGCGGCAAGGCACGCGAGGCACGCTAGGCACGCGAGGCCAGGGTCACCCCAGGGAAGCGGCGTACTGATCCGCCTCCCGCAACACCCGCAGCACGTTCCCATGAGCCAGCTTCCGCAGCTCGGACTCCGACCATCCCCGCCCCGCCAGCTCGGCGAGGAGATTCGGGTACCCCGCCACATCCGGAAGATCCACCGGTACGGCCGGAGTCCCGTCGAAGTCCCCGCCCAGCCCGACGTGATCGATCCCGGCCACCGCCCGTGCGTGCTCGACGTGGCCGGCCACGTCGGCCACGGTCGCCGCCGGTTCGGGGTTCGCCGCGAGCCAGGCCTGGAACGCCGGTTCGGCCCGCTCGTCGACCACCCGGGCGACCGGCGGCTCGGCCTCCCCGGCGCGCGGGCCCCGCGGCCAGTCGTCGTCGATCGCCGGCAGCCCGAGCCGCTGCCACTCCGCGTCGGCCGCCCGGCGCCAGGTCAGCGCGGCCGCCGAGACGAAGTACGCGACGAACGGCAACTGCACCACCCCGCCGTTGCCGGGGAGCCGCTCCAGCACGTCGTCGGGGACGTTGCGCGGGTGGTCGGTGATCGCGCGGGCCCCCGAGTGGCTGAAGATCACCGGCGCGGCCGCCTCGTCCAGCGCCGCGTGCATGGTCGCGGTGGCGACGTGGGACAGGTCGACGAGCACGCCGATGCGCTGCATCTCCCGTACCAAAGCATGTCCTTCGGCCGTGAGCCCGCCGATCTCCGGCGGCGAAGCAGCGGAGTCGGCCCACGCGGTGTGGTTGTTGTGGGTGAGCGTGACGTAGCGGACGCCGAGCCGCGCGAACGACCTCAGCACGCCGGGTGATCGCGCCAGGCAGTGGCCGCCCTCGATGCCGATCAGCGACGCGATCCGGCCCGCCGCCACGATCCGTTCCACGTCGTCGGCGGTACGGGCCGCCTCGAGCGTGTCCGGGTACGCCGCGATCAGCCGGTACACGATGTCGATCTGCTCGAGCGTGTGCGTCACCGCCTCCGGCTCGGGCAGGTCGGACGGCACGAAGACGGACCAGAACTGCGCACCCACCCGGCCGGTGCGCAGGCGCGGCAGATCGGTGTGCAGTTCCGGACGCGCCCGGTCGAGCCCGTCGACGCTCGATCCGTGCGCCTCGCGCAACCGCATGGCCATGTCATTGTGCCCGTCGAAGATCCACATCTGCTCTGGCTACCGGTGCGCGGCCCGGGAAGCAAGCCAGACACCCGGACGCCCGCAACTGACCCGCACCGGCACGGGCACTCGGCGTGCACCGCGCGTCCCGGAATCTTCTCTCCATGCCCGGCGGGCAACACCGCTGGACAACCGGGGGGATTCAAATCTTGATGCGTTCGACGCTGCGTAAGACCGTACTGACGCTGACCGCCCTCGCCGCCGGTTTCGGCGCCGCGGCGGCCACGCCGGCACAGGCCGCGCAGGCCGCCGACGCGGGATGCGTGACCGGCGCGAAGCTGGTACCGACCTGTGGCGTGCTCTGGGGCGGTGCCGCCGGTGGCTTCACCAGCGCGCCGCGGGACCAGGCGCTGAAGGCGTGGGAGAAGGCGTCCGGCCGGACCGCCAGCATCTTCCACCAGTACCACAAGGGCAACGAGGTGTTCCCGACCAAGGCCGAGATCGCGATGACCAACGACCCGGCCAGCCCGCGGGTGCTGCTGGAGAACTGGAAGATCGCGTACGGCACCACCTGGGCGGCCGTCGCCAAGGGTCAGCAGGACAAGCGGATCGACGCGTTCGCGGCGCGGGCCAAGGCGTACGGGAAGAAGTTCTTCCTGGTCCTGAACCACGAGCCGGAGAACGACGTGGTGGCGCGGGCCGGCTCCGGCATGGAGGCCAAGGACTTCGCGGCGATGTACCGGCACACCATCCTGCGCCTGCGCGGCCAGGGCGTGACGAACGTCGTGAACGTGATGGCCTACATGGGCAACGAGAAGTGGATGGCGCAGTCCTGGTGGAGCAACCTCTACCCCGGTGACGACGTCGTGGACTGGGTCGGCCTGGACTCCTACGTCTCGGTGGAGAAGGGTTACTACCACTTCGGCGACTTCTCGGCGCTGCTCGACCGCAAGGCCAAGGGCGGCAGCCTGGGCTTCTACGACTGGGCCGTCAGCAAGCACGGCACCAAGCCCCTCATGATCGCCGAGTGGGGCGCCTACCACCGGGTCGGCAAGAAGGCCGACAAGTCGGCGGTCTACAACAGCGTTCTCGCCCAGCTCGCGAAGCGTCCGGCGATCAAGGCCATCGTGCACTTCGACACCAAGCACGACGACCAGGGCGACCGCGACATCAGCATCGACAGCACGCCGGCCTCGCTCGCCTCGTTCAAGAAGCTCGCCGCCAACCCGATCTTCAACGTGAAGCTCGGCTGAATCGTCACCCACCCCCCTGAAGACGCCGTCCGGGCCACCGCCCGGGCGGCGTTTTCGCATGTCAGGGCGTCTTGCCGGGGGTGTCCACCACGGTCTTGGTCAGCACCGCGCTGCTGGAGAGCAGCAGGCCGGCCCGGCCCCACGTGCCGTCCTCGACCAGGTAGCTGCGCGCGCCCAGATACTCGCGGGACACCGCATCGAAGATCCATTCGTGCCGGATCCCGCCGTCGCTGCGGGCCACCGCGACACCGTGCCGGCCGGCGCCGTCCTCGGCATCCGCCAGCAGCTCCACGCCCGGGATCCGGGCGGCCGCCTGGTACAACGCCGCGACGACCGTCGGCTGCAGGACCGTCTCGTTCTCGCTGAGGTAGTCGCCGATCAGCGTGAACGCCTCCGCGTCGACCTGGTTGCCGGTCTTGCGGGCGTCGGCGTACACCTTGCGCAGCATCGCGTCCGGGTCGTCCGGCAGCCCGGGGTTGATGTCGATCGCCCGGAAGGCGCCGAGATCCTTCGGCGTCGCGCCGTCACGCAGCACGCCGTGCCCGCCGGCGAAGAGCGGAATCCAGATCTCCCGGTCCCGCGGCCCGATCAGCGTCACGTCGTTGTCGCCGTCGACCGCCAGATGACTCTCCCGCGAGCGGATGTAGAGGTATTTCCCCTGGCCGCCGGCCGCGGCCGGCTCGGCGTCCGCCGCCACCGCCGCCATACCGAGGAAGGTCACGGCAGCGTCGTGGTCACCGTTACTGATTGTGACGTACGGCGGTGCCGCCGCGTGCGGCCACAGCACATTCATCAGTACGACGGTGGAGGCGGCGAGCAGGCCCCCGGCGAGCACCAGCGCCCGGCGGCGGCGGGGCTGCCGCGCGGGTGTCTCGATCGCGGTCAGGAGGTGCGCCTTGAGCAGGCGCTTCCGCTCATCGGGCAGGTGCGGCCCGGTGGGTGGGGTGAGCAGGTCGGTCATCGGTACTCCTCCCGCGCGGGGCCGGGGTTCGCGGTGGCGGCTTCTCTCCGGGGTGGGTGTGGCTCGTCTTTCCTGGGCGGTTCGTTTTTCCTGGGCGGCTGTGGCCCGGCGGCCGGCTCTTGTCGGCGGCGGTGCAGCTCGGCCTCGGCCAGGGTGCGGAGCCGGACCCGGGCGCGGGACAGCCGGGACCGGACCGTTCCCACCGGGATGTCGAGGGCTTCCGCCGCGGCCGCGTAGTCCAGTTGCTGCCAGACGCAGAGCAGGAACACCTCCCGGTCGGTGCGGCGCAGCGCTGTCAGGGCCGCGGTGGCCGCGGTGAGCTGGGCGCTGTCGTGCATCCGGCCGACCACCTCGTCGGCGAAGTCCGGCACCGCGCCGCCGACCGGCAGCCGGGACATCGCCGCCCGGTGCCGCCGCGCCGCCCGGCGCCGGTTCCGCAGCACGTTGGTGGCGATCCCGAGCAGCCACGGCCGCAGGCTCTCCCCGTCCGGGCGCAGAGTGTCCCGGATCCGCCATGCCTCCAGGAACGTCAGCGACACCACGTCCTCGGCACCGGTCGTGTCGCCGTCCATCCAGGCCGCATGCCGGTAAACGGCCTGCGCATGTTCATCGAACAGGTCGCCGAAGGCGTCCGCGTCCCCGGCCCGGATCCGGCCGCGCATAGTTACTGTCACACCCAGTCCTGTCCGCATCCCACCCCAAGTTCCCAATCCCCCCAGCCTCGCCTGCCTCACCACCCCCAGCCTCACCGCTCCGCCTGCCCCCGTCTGGCCTGCCCCGTCTCGCCTGCCCCCGTCTCGCCTGCCCCGCCTCGCCTGCCCCCGTCTCGCCTGCCCCCGTCTCGCCTGCCCCGCCTCGCCTGCCCCGCCTCGGTCGCTGGTGCCGCGGTCCTGCCCCCGCCCGCCTCGCAGCGCGCGCCCCGCGCCCCACCCCCGGCACACCTCACGCCAGCCCAGGCCCCCGGCTGGTCCTGAGAGGTCACTCGGAAGCCAGGAGGCACCCCCCAGCGCCAGCCCAAGGTCCCCGGCTGGTCCTGAGAGGTCACTCCAGAGCCGCGAGGCACCCCTCAGGACCAGCCGGGGACCTGGGCGCGCCCAGCGACCGCGGGCCGACGGGGTCCACCGCGGGCTGAGGGCTGCCGGCTGGTCCCCAGGGGTCTATCAAGGGCCGCGAGGCACCCCTGAGGGCCAGCCGGGGACCTGGGCGCGCCCAGCGACCGCGGGCCGACGGGGTCCACCGCGGGCTGAGGGCCGGCGGCTGGTCGCCAGGGGTCTATCAGGGGCCGCGAGGCACCCCTGCGGGCCAGCCAGCGCCGACAAACAGCCGTGACCGCCAGAGCCGCACGATGCCAGCTGGTGCTGGTGGCTGCTTCGAGCGCCCGGAGGCAGCCCTCAGCACCAGCCGGCGAAGTGCCGCCCGAGGCGGCCGTGCCCGCCAACGGTGATGGCGTCTGAACCGCGCCCGCCGACCGGCACCGCGCCCGCCGACCGGCACCGCGCCCGCCGACCGGCGCCGCCGACCGGCGCCCCCGTGACGGCGCCCCCGTGACGGCGCCCCCGTGACGGCGCCCCCGTGACCGGGCTGGTCAGGGGGTGAGGACGGTTTGGAGGCGCTTGGCTTCCTTGACCAGTCGGGAGGAGCCGGGGCGGGAGGCCACCTCGGCCAGGCCCGGGATCTCCACGCGGGCGTGGACCGCGCCGGCCACCTGGCTGGCCAGCTCGAGCAGATCGGGCAACCCCCGCTGTGGACTGGCCAGCATCGCCGGCAGGGCCGTGGCCAGCACCTCCCAGACCGCGACCGCGGCGCCCGCCCGGTACGCCTCGGCCAAGGCCGGGACGAGCCGGGACAACTTCAGCGTGGCATCGGCGCCGAGATCGGCCACCGCGGCACCAACCGCCCCGGCAAACGGGGCCGCCCCGCCGGGAAGGGCCGCCTCAGCGGCACGGGCCGGCCCAGCGGCACGGGCCGGGGGCGGGCCGGCAGCCAGGGTGAGGAAGGCGTCGACGGCGGCGATGCGGCTTTCCTGGTAGCGGGCGGTCAGCGCATACGCCACGGCATAAGCCAGCGCCGGACCGACCGGGCCGGAGCACTCGGCGAGCAGGGGCAGGACCGCCGCACCCTCGCGCTGCTCCTGGTCGGTCATCGCGGCCAGCTCGGGCAGCGCCCAGGCCGCGGTCACCTCCCGATGGTGCGGCAGGACCATGGCGAGCACGTCGCCGGCGTCGTGGAACGCGCTCGGGAACTCCTCCGGGTGCGGGCCGGGGGCGATCGTGAGCAGCTGGCGTTCCAGGCGGAGGCCGCCGCCCCGGGCCGGGGTCAGGGCGGCCACCACCCGGCGGCCGACCGGGGAATACCAGGTGTAGCCGCGCCGAGCCGGCTCCTGCTGGAACCGGGTGCTCACCGGGTCGGGCAGGCCGCCGTCGGCGAGCCAGGCGGCGAACTGCCGGCCGGCCGGGGAGGTCAGCGTCGCGGCACCGGCGGCGACCACCGGATCGGTCACCCGGGGCAGCCGCAGCAGGGCCTGCTCGAAGTCGACCGGCCACGGCTGCCAGCCCTCGGACTCGGCCCGCCGCAACCGGTCGAGCAGGACCGCCGCGTCGAGACTGCCGGTCACGTGGGTCGGGGTGGCCATCAGCAGCGGCACCATGGTGCTGGTCAGCTGGGTCACCGTCTCGGCGACCCGGAGCGCCAGGACGCCGTCGGGGGTGGGGACGATCGCCGAGTCGACCCCGCCGCGCCGGCCGTCCTGCCACGCCGTGCGCAGCGACGTGACCAGCCAGAGCCACAGGCCGCCGGGCTTGTCGGTGCCGATCGCGGAGCGGATCGCGACGCCCAGGTGCAGCAGCGGCTTGCTGCGGTTCCAGGTGTTCTCCTCGAAGTCGCCCGGGTACCGGTCGAGCACCGGCTGCAGCGCGGTGGCCAGCGCGGCCGGGCCCGCCGTCGTGTTCAGCGTGACCAGGCCGGCCAGCACGCGTTCCCAGCGGATCGCGGCCGGCTCGTGGACCAGCGCGGCCACCTCCTCGGCCAGCTCGGCCGGGGTGGCGATCGGTGCGGGCATCGCGGCCGGCGGGGCGGGCGGCGGCAGCTCCGGGATCTCGGCGGGACCCTCCTCGACGACCGTGCCGAACAGCGCGGCGGCCCGGGCCGGCAGATCACCGGAGAGCGCCACGGCGGCGTCGGCGAGCCGGGCCACGACTGCCGGGTCCAGGTCGCCGATCCGCTTGCCGATCACCGTCAAAGCCCGATCTTGTACGTCCAGAGCCGGGTGCCCGAACGCCACCGCAACCGTCTCGAGCACCTCGGCAGCCCGCCCGGGCTCGCGGCGGGACACCTTCTCCAGCCAGGTGATCTGCGCCTTGACCAGGGTCTTCTCGGTGCGGACCAGGGTCGCCGCGCTCGTGTCGAGCAGGGTGTCCAGCTCCAGCCGCCCGGCGTCGTCGACAGCCCGCAGCACCTTCTGGGCCACCGCCGCCACCGCGCCGGGCGCCTCGGCCAGCAGCCGGGCGTAGTCCAGCGCGTGACTGGACATCTCGTCGATGCCGGGCGCCAGCGCCTCGTGCAGCAGCGTGAACGGGCGCAGGCAGTGTGGTTTGTCGCCGCGGACCAGCCGGTCGACGGTCAGGTCCAGCACGGTCTTGCGCTCCAGCGTGCCCTCGGCGACCAGGTGCGCGACCACCGGCGGGAACTGCGGACCGGACTCCTGCCACGAGTCGCTGAGCAGGTCGGCGCCGAGACCGTCGAACGCGAACACGGCGGGCAGCAGGACCGGGAGGAACGGGTCGTCGCGCATCCGGATGCTGAGCGGTGGCACCGGCGTGCCCTGCTGGGCGGGCCGGAGCAGCCCCTCCACCCAGGCCCGGGTCACGCCCTCGGTGACCGGCGGCTCGGCGCCACCGGCGTGCATCAGCCGGACCGCGAACGGCCAGTCGTTGTTCCACCGTTCGCGCACCGGGGTCCGCGCGGCCAGGCGCTGACCCAGCTCACCCAGCCAGGGCAGCTCCCGCGCCTGGGCGATCTCCAGGAACAGCCGTGGTGTGACCGCGCTCCAGTTGCGCATGTTGCCACGCAGCAGCAGGGCGGCGGCCTTCGCGGCGGTCGGCATGCAGCCGATCACGGCGAGCGCGTGCCCCGGCGTCGGGCTGGTGTCGCCGCGCCACCAGCCGTCCCGGTCGGCTTTCTTGATGCCGGCCTCGACGTCCTCGGCCAGCGCCAGGCGCTCCTCCTCGGTGGCCGCGAGCAGCAGCGCGGTGATCGCGCCGACCTCGTTGCGATGGGCGCGGCGGTCCAGGCCGACCCAGGTCAGTGGCGTCGTCATGGTCATGCGGCGGCCTCGGCCTTCTCGATCGTCGCGGCGGTCTCGCCGGCGTGGGCCATCCGGACCGCGAGGACGTGTTTGCACGGGCCGCGCCCGCCCCGGTGTTTCGCCCACCACGGGCAGGTGCAGGACTGCGACTCGTGGCGGACGTGATAGGTCTCGTCGCCGCTGACCACCACCGACACCTCGGCGCCGAGCGTCACCGCACCCGCCGAGATCAGGGCGCGGGCACCGGCCAGCCGGGGGTTCATCCGTTCGACGGCGGCGGCCGTGTACGGCAAGGTGCGGTGGAAATAGCCCGCCTCGGCCACGTCGTACCCCACCCGGCCGGCCGTGCCGAGCTGGGTCAGCGCGTCCCGCACCCGGCCCGCGGCCAGCCCGGACGCGCCGGCCAGCGCGTCCACGTCGATCGCCGGGTCCCAGGAGAGCAGGGCGCTGATCAGGTCGGCGTCGTCGGCCACCTCGTCGGAGGCGAGCGCTTCGAGCACCGCGCCCTCACCGGAGAAGCCGCGCGACGGCTCCGGCGACAGGGTCACCGACAGGCGCAGCGTCGGCATGCTCAACTCCCAGGTGCTGGCGACCGGGGCGCTGCCGGCCGACACGGCCGGGCCGAACACGCGCAGGCCCGTCGCGTACCGGAGGAAGGGTTTCAGAGCGGACAGCCGCCCGGCGCCCGGCAGGCAGACCGCGCCCGGCGTCGGCCGGGACGTGAAGCGCAGCGAACGCCCGGCCGGAACCGCCCAGAGCACGGACTTGTCGGTGGCCGGCAGGCGCTGGAAGAGCGCGCGGGCCTCGGCGACGCCGATCGCGGCGCGCGCGTCGAACCGGGACGTCAGCACCTGCGCCTCGGCGAAGCCGCGCAGCCAGCGGGACGGCAGCGGCACCTTCTTCTCCACCAGCGGTCCGTCGAAGGTGGTCACGGTCAGGTCGTCGGGGCCGACCGCGACGTGCATCGGGTCGGAGCGGCCGACCCGGGTCAGCGCCCGCTGCAGCGGCAGGTTGACGTCGACATTGGTGGTGCCGTGCGCGAGGATCTCGCCGTCCAGCCCGCCGGGGAGCACGTCGAGACGGGCGTAGACGCCGCAGCAGCCGGAGAACGACTCGAACCGCAGCCGGTCGGAGCCGGCGGTCACCACCGGGTCGAGGCTGGCCGGGGGGAGCGGCCGGAAATACCGCGTGCGGGCCACCTCGGCCACGGCCAGCAGGCCGGTCGCCGCGGCGCCGGGCGAGGTGAGGAAGCCGGTGAAGAAACGGGGATGCGCCGCCGGCCCGCCGGAGGTCTGCAGAGTCAGGCCGTCGTCCAGAGTCGACGAACCGAGGTACGAGTATGCCGCGGTAACCATGCGCGAGAACCTAGAACGTAGGTACGACAATTTTCACCGCGGCCGGCGCCGGTCCCGCCACCAGTCCCGGACGACACCGGCGAGCAGCCGGGTGGCGCCGATCGCGAGCAGACCGTTCCCGATCCGGGTGACCAGGCCGGGCACCGAATCCGCGCCGAACACCGCGTCGACACCGGACACCACGCCGAGCAGGACCGCGAGCAGGACCAGGTAACCACCGATGACGACGAGGGTTCCCCGTCCGGTCTGTGGCTCGTTCATCGGCGGCGCAGCAGTCGGACCGAGCCACGGATGAACCGGGCGGCGACCAGCGCCAGCAGGACCGCCAGCACGTGGGCGACCAGGCCGGCGACCGAGGTGTTCCCGTAGGTCGCGCCCACCCAGAGGTCGCCGGCCAGCGCGCCCGCGCCGATCAGGACGGCCAGGACCAGGATCGGTACGACGGTGCTCGGGTTCCAGGGCTCGGTCGACCGGGGCGGTTCGGCGGCCGTCGACGACGGGTGCAACTGCCCGGCCGGGGCGCCGATCAGCACCCGCTGATCGGGGTTCGCGGCGTAGTGCTGGACGGTCGCGGCGGTGAACGCCGGTGAGCTCCCGTCCACCCGGAACCGGTTCGGGTTGACCACCCAGCCGGTGGTCCGGACCAGCTCCGGCCGTCGGTACCGGATCCGGACCTCGAACGGCCCGGACCAGATCTGCACCGGGTCGACGGCCTCCCACGGCACGGTCACGGCGCCGGCCAGCTTGTCGGCGCGTACGCCGTCCGGGGTGAGACTCACCCCGAGCCCGCGCAGGATGCCGTGACCGCAGAGGATCAGGAACACGGCGGCGAACGCGCCGAGCGGCCACATGACCGGGCGCAGTTCCGGATCCAGCGGGGGCAGCACGACCGCGATGCCCAGCACGGACACCATGGCGACGCTGAGCAGCGGGAGCGCGCCGGTGCGCGTGCTGTGCAGGGCCGGCGTCCGCTCGTCGACGACGAAGGCCGGGGCGGCCTGGGCGGTCCGCTGGGCCGCGACCGTGACGGCGAGCCCGAGCCCGACACCGGTCAGGCACTCGACCAGCAGGGCGAGGACGGCCGGGATCTGCCCGCCGGGCAGGTGGGACGCGGCCACCAGCGCCGCGGTGACCGCCGCGGCGAACAGTGGAATCAGCGTGCGGCGCCGGTCGGCCGCCGCGGAGAGCCTGATGATCATCGACGGATGATAGGTGCGGGCCCCGCGACCGGGGGAGTCGCGGGGCCCGCTGTTCGGGGGAAGGTCTACTTCGTGGCGGTCAGGTCGTAGATCGTGGAGCCGCCGACCGTGGTGGCGGTGTAGTTCGCGGCCACCCAGGTGGCGATCTGCGAGCTCTCGGTGGCGGTGCCGCCCTGCCCGCCGCCACCGCCCATGCCACCGCCGGAGACGAAGTAGTGGATGTCGCCGGCCGCCACGGAGGCCTGGAACTCGGCGAGGGTGGGTGACGGGTCGCTGCCGTTCCAGCCGCCCAGGGCGATCACCGCGGTGCCGGAGGCGAGCTCCAGGTCGGCGGCCGAGGTGGCGCCGCTGACCGCGGCGGACCAGCGGGTGGTGCTCGCCTTCAGCAGGGCGGTCAGCTCACTGTTGCTGCTGCTCCCGCCGCCACGGCCGCCACCCGTGCCGCCCGGTGCGCCGCCGGTCGACGGAGCGGCCGAGGAAGAGGACGACGACGAAGGTGCGGAGGGACGGGACTCATTGTTCGTACGAGAAAAACCGCCGCCCATGCCGGACGTTCCGGACGGTCCGGAGCTGGGGATCGAGCCCGTATGGGCGACGCCGACCGTCGCGGTCGCGTAGGCCGCGCTGCCCAGCCCGGTCGACAGCAACCCGGCGACGACGCCGATCACGGCCAGCCGGCGCAGTTGAGCAGCCGGCGCGATCAGCGCGATCGCCGCGATGGTCCCGGCCGCCAGCGCGGCCCACCGGAGTGCCGGCATCCATTCGGTACGACCCAGAAGGACGAATCCCCACCCGGCCGTCGCGAGCACCATCCCAGCCAGCACGATCCGCGCCCACATCTCCGCCCGGTACAGCCAGAGCACCCGCGCCCCGATCCCCACCACCGCGGCGATCGACGGCGCCAGCGCGATCGTGTAATACGGGTGGATCGTCCCGCTCATGTACGAGAACGTCACCCCGGTCACCAGCAGCCACCCGCCCCACAGCAGCATCCCGGCCCGGGCCCGGTCGGTACGCGGCGCCGTCCAGGTCACCGCGAGCACCGCCACCATCGCGATCAGCGCGGCCGGCAGCAGCCAGGAGATCTCGGTGCCCATCGACGTGCCGAACAACCGCCCGATCCCGGTCGCCCCGCCGAACCCGGTGTTGCCACCGCCACCGCCACCGCCGCCACCGCCACCGTTGCCCGAACCGCCGAGGATCCGGCCCAGCCCGTTGTAGCCCAGCGCCAGCTCCCACAGCGTGTTGTTCGTCGACCCGGCGATGTACGGCCGGGACGACGCCGGCCACAGCGACACCAGCGCGATGAACCACCCGGCCGAGACGACCAGCGCCAGCCCGGCCAGCAGCAGGTGCTTGATCCGCTTCCCGGGCGTGGTGGGCGCGGCGACCAGGTAGACCAGCGCGAACGCCGGCAGCACCAGGAACGCCTGCATCATCTTGGTGAGGAACCCGAAGCCGAGCAGCACCCCGGTCCAGACCAGCCACTTCCCGCTGGCCGTCTCGGTGGCCCGGACCGTGGTGTACGCGGCCGCGGTCATCAGCAGCACCAGCAGCGCGTCCGGGTTGTCGTAGCGGAACATCAGCACGGCGACCGGGGTGAGCGCCAGCGCGGCGCCGGCCAGCAGCCCGGCGACGTGCCCGAACCAGCGCTTGACCGCCAGGTAGAGCAGCCACACGCTGGCCACGCCCATCAGCGCCTGCGGCGCCAGGATCGCCCAGCTGTTCACCCCGAAGATCCGCGCGGAGAGGCCCATCACCCACATCGCGGCGGGCGGCTTGTCCACGGTGATCGCGTTGCCGGCGTCCAGCGAGCCGAACAGCCACGCCTTCCAGCTCTGCGCGCCGGCCTGCGCGGCGGCGGCGTAGAAGCTGTTGCCCCAGCCGGATTCACTGAGATTCCACAGGTACAGGGTGGCGGTGGCCACCAGAAGAAGGCCCAAAGACGTACGCTCCGGGGCACTTCGGGTCCGGTGGGCGGCGGTGGTCGTCATGGGACTAACCTCGCGAGTGGTCCTACGACGCCTCTGTGATCCATCTGTGCGTCGTCTATGAACCCCAGTTCGCCGCGTCCGGCAGCGGTACGTGCCACGATGGGCGAAGTGTGCGAGTAACCAGGTTCGGAGTGGGAGAGATGAGCGAACACGTTTCCGACAGCGCCGAGTGGCAGGCCCTGCAGGGCCACGCGGAGAAGTTCTCAGCGGTCCACCTTCGTGACCTGTTCGACAGCGAGCCGCAGCGTGGCGAGCGCTACGCCGCCGAGCTCGCCGATCTGTACATCGACTACAGCAAGAACCTGGTCACCGACGAGGTGCTGTCCGCCCTGGTCGCCCTGGCCGGCCGGGCGAAGCTGAGCGAGCGGATCACCGCGATGTTCGCCGGCGAGCACATCAACGTCACCGAGGACCGCGCCGTCCTGCACACCGCGCTGCGGCTGCCGCGTGACGCGCAGCTCGTGGTCGACGGCCAGGACGTGGTCGCCGACGTGCACGAGGTCCTCGACCGGATGGGCGCGTTCGCCGACAAGGTCCGCTCCGGTGAGTGGAAGGGCCACACCGGCGAGCGCATCAAGACGCTGGTCAACATTGGCATCGGCGGCTCCGACCTGGGCCCGGTGATGGCGTACGAGGCGCTGAAGGACTACACGCAGCGCGACATCGAGTGCCGGTTCGTGTCGAACATCGACCCCACGGACCTGTTCGAGAAGACCCGTGACCTGGACCCGGCCACCACGCTGTTCATCATCGTCTCCAAGACGTTCACCACGCAGGAGACGCTCACCAACGCCGCCGAGGCCCGGTCCTGGCTGCTGGCGACGCTCAAGGACGACGCCGCGGTCGCCAAGCACTTCGTCGCGGTCAGCACGAACGCCGCGAAGGTCGCCGACTTCGGCATCGACACCGCCAACATGTTCGGCTTCTGGGACTGGGTCGGCGGGCGCTACTCGCTGCCGTCCGCGGTCGGCCTGTCGGTGCTGGTCGCGATCGGCAAGGAGAAGTTCGCCGAGATGCTCGCCGGCTACCACGCCGTCGACGAGCACTTCCGCAGCACGCCGATCGAGCAGAACGTCCCGGCCCTGCTCGGCCTGATCAACGTCTGGTACGACACGTTCCTCGGTGCCCAGTCGCACGCGGTCCTGCCGTACGCGCAGTACCTGCACCGTTTCGCCGCGTACCTGCAGCAGCTGACCATGGAGAGCAACGGCAAGTCGGTCCGGCTGGACGGCGAGCGGGTCGCCTACCAGACCGGCGAGGTGTTCTGGGGCGAGCCCGGCACCAACGGCCAGCACGCGTTCTACCAGCTGATCCACCAGGGCACCAAGCTGATCCCGGCGGACTTCATCGGGTTCAGCGTGCCGAACCACGACATCGGTGAGATGCACGACCTGTTCATGTCGAACTTCCTGGCACAGACCGGTGCGCTGGCCTTCGGCCGGACCCTGGAGCAGGTCGAGGCCGAGGGCACCAAGCCCGAGGTCGCCAAGCACCGGGTCATGCAGGGCAACCACCCGACCACGACGATCCTGGCGGAGAAGCTGACGCCGGCCACGTTCGGGCAGCTGGTGGCGCTCTACGAGCACATCACGTTCACCCAGGGCGTGATCTGGGAGATCAACTCGTTCGACCAGTGGGGTGTCGAGCTCGGCAAGGTGATGGCGAACCAGCTCGCGCCGAAGCTGACCGCGTCCGACGCGCCGGCCGACGACGCCGACTCGTCGACGAACATCCTGATCAAGAGGTACCGGGCCGCGCGCGGCCGCTGATTTCTGTCACACCGGCGTTCTAGGCTCAGTGCCGTGAATTCGGAAACGGCACTGAGCCTGCGCATGACCAGCCTCCTTCTCGGTGGCGGTGGTCCGCAGACGGTCCTCGGGATCACCGAGTGGTTCGGCGCCATGCAGGCGCAGGATCTCAACAGCGTGCTCTGGTCGCTGGGCGTCCGGCTGCCCGGCCGCACCCAGGCCGAGATCGTCGCCGGGACCGAGCGGCACGACGTGGTGCGCACCTGGCCGATGCGCGGCACCGTGCACCTGATCCCGTCGGCCGACGCGCACTGGATGCTCGGCCTGACCGGCGTCCGGATGTTCGCCGGCGTCGAGAAACGCCGCGAGATCCTGGGCCTGTCCGAGAAGGACGCGGACCGCGCGGTCGAGATCCTCGGCGCCGCCCTGGCGGGCGGTGGCCGCAAGACGCGATCCGAGTGCGTGGTGGCGATGAACGACGGCGGCGTCACGGTCACCGGTCCGCTCGCTTACCACCTTCTGTGGTACGCGAGTCAGCGCGGCGTGACGGCGGTCGCCCCGAACCGGGGCAAGGAGCAGACGTTCGTGCTGCTCGACGAGTGGGCCGCGACGCGCAACACGCCCTCGCGGGACGAGGCGCTGGGCATCCTCGCGCATCGGTATTTCCGCAGCCACGGCCCCACCACGGCCAAGGACTTCGCCGGCTGGACCGCGCTGACCATGGGCGACGCCCGAGCCGGGATCGCCGCGGCGGGGCTGGCCGAGGTCGAGGTCGACGGGGTGAAGATGTGGGCCGACCCGGCGGTGCTGGCGGCCGGCCCGGTGCGCGGGTGGCACGCGCTGCCCGGCTTCGACGAGTACCTGCTGGGCTTCAAGGACCGCGCCATGATGGCCACCCCGGAGATGTTGAAGAGCATCATCCCGGGCGGCAACGGCGTCTTCCAGTCCACCCTGGTGCAGGACGGCAAGGTGCGCGCGGTCTGGAAACGCACGCTGGGCAAGAAAGCCGTGTCCATCGTGGTGTCGCCGCTGACCGATTTCACCGCGAAGGACTGGCAGCGGGCCGAGGAGGCGCTGCAGCCGTTCGGCGCGTTCGTCGGCCTCCCGGTCACGGTGGCGGCCTCTCGGTGACCGTGCCTCCCGGTCACTGTTAAGAAACTTGCTTAACTGACTGTTAAGAACCCTTGATATTTGTGAACGTGAAAGCCACGATGTGGTGGCACAGGTCACGTTCACTCGTCGAGGAGTCGCCATGGGTATTCGCCGCCAGGTGTTGGCACTGGTCGCCGGGGTGGGGGTGGCACTCGGGTCGGTCGTCGCGTTCTCGTCGACGAGCCAGGCCGCTGTCGCCTGCTCGTCGGTGACCTGGACCGAGGGGCCCACCTACACCGTCGGGCAGCAGGTGACCTACCAGTCCAAGCTGTACCAGGCGCTCGTTACCCACACCGCGTGGGCCGGCGCCGGCTGGAACCCGGCCGCCACCCCGACACTGTGGAAGGACCTCGGCGCGTGCACCGGGGGCGGCACCCCCAGCCCCACGCCGACCAGGACCTCGGCCTCGCCGACGCCGTCCCCGACGGTCTCCCCGACGGCGTCGCCCACCCCCACCCCGACCTCCACGGGCGGCACCGGCTGCGCGACGAAGGGCCGTCCGGCGGGCAAGGTGCTGCAGGGCTACTGGGAGAACTGGGACGGCGCCTCGAACGGCGTGCACCCCGGCCTCGGCTGGATCCCGGTCAACGACAGCCGGATCACCCAGCACGGGTACAACGTGCTGATGGCGGCGTTCCCGGTGATCCGCTCGGACGGCACGGTGCTCTGGGAGAACGGCATGGACGCCGGCGTCAAGGTGCCGACCGCCGCGGAGATCTGCGCGGCCAAGGCACAGGGCGCCACGATCCTGATGTCGATCGGCGGCGCGGCGGCCGGCATCGACCTGAGCTCGAGCACGGTCGCCGACAAGTTCGTGTCGACCATCGTGCCGATCCTGAAGGCGAACAACTTCGACGGCATCGACATCGACATCGAGACCGGCCTCACCGGCAGCGGCAGCATCACCACGCTCTCCGCGTCGCAGTCGAACCTGATCCGGATCATCGACGGGGTGCTCGCCCAGATGCCGTCGAACTTCGGCCTGACCATGGCGCCGGAGACCGCGTACGTGACCGGTGGCAGCGTCACCTACGGCTCGATCTGGGGCTCGTACCTGCCGATCATCAAGAAGTACCTGGACAACGGCCGGCTGTGGTGGTTGAACATGCAGTACTACAACGGCTCGATGTACGGCTGTTCCGGTGACTCCTACGCGGCCGGCACCGTGCAGGGCTTCACCGTCCAGACCCAGTGCTTGAACAACGGGCTGACGATCCAGGGCACGACCATCAAGATTCCGTACGACAAGCAGGTCCCCGGCCTGCCCGCCCAGTCCGGCGCCGGCGGCGGCTACATGAGCCCGTCCCTGGTCTCCCAGGCCTACCAGTCAGTCCCGTCGATCAAGGGCCTGATGACCTGGTCGATCAACTGGGACGGCTCCAAGAACTGGACCTTCGGCGACAACGTCAAGGCCCTCCAGGGCCGCTGACCGCGACCCCCCGATCACCGGCCCGGCCCGTCCCCGGGCCGGTGATCCTTTCCAGCGCCGTTCTGGCCGGTCGCCGGCGCCGGAAACGATCAGCGTGTGGCTGCTCGGCGCGGGTGGGCGGCTTTCGTGGGCGTCATGCCGCTCGGTACCTCAGGTAGACGACGCCGTTGGTGAAGCGGCGCTGCTCGGCCAGGCGCAGGTCCAGGCGTACCCCGGAAGGCAGGAACCTGGTGCCGCCGCCGACCGCGACCGGTGAGATGAACAGCTGGACCTCGTCGACCAGCGCGGCCCGGAACGCGTGCGCGGCCAGGTGCGGTCCGCCGATGCTGAGATCGCGGTCGGCGGTGTCCTTCAGGGCCTGCACCACCTTCGGGTCGAAGACGCGTTCGATCCGGGTGCGCGCGGTGGTCACCGTCTCCAGCGACGTCGAGTAGACGATCTTGTCGGCGGCCTGCCAGAGCCGGGCGTAGTCGAGCTCCACCGCAGGTGACCCCGGGTGGGTGTGCGCGTCCTCCCAATACCGCATCACCTCGTAGAGGCGCCGGCCGTAGAGATAGGTGCCGATCGAGCGTTCCAGGTCGTTGACGAACGCGTGCACCTCCTCGTCCGGCTCGCTCCAGTCGAATTCGCCCTGCTCGTCGGTGATGTAGCCGTCCAGGGAGGTGATCCCGGTGCAGATCAGCCGTGCCATGCCGTCTCCTTCACGCTCGGTGACTCACCGGGACCATCCTGTCGCTCCGGAGGCGGCGAGGCACGCTTCCGGCGGCCGATTCGCTGAGCCGGTACCTCCACGTACCGATGGGTGAGCCAGGCCAGCCCGAGCACCGCGGTCAGGTAGCCGACCGCGACCAGCGGGTCGGGCAGCCCCGAGAGCAGGAAACGGTGACCGATCTGGATCAGGACGTAGTGGATCAGGTAGACCGAGTAGCTCACCACCCCGATCCCGGACAACCACTGTGGGGTACGACGATGACGGCACAGCCGGCCGACCGCGAACGCCCCGCCGAAAGTCACCAGCGTGAGCACGCAGCGGGTCACGTACCGCGGGGTCAGCGCGTCGAACGCGACCAGTTCGGCCAGCCAGTTGATCAGCAACCCGGCGGCCACCACCGTCCCGGCGAGCGCCGGCTGCCACCACCCGACCTGCCCCTGATCGGCGCGGTAGATCGCGGTCCCGGTGAACATCACCGCGAGAATCAGCAGCCCGTCCCACCGGTGCGCCGGATCCTGACCGAGAGCGATCAGCGTCACCACGAGCCCGCCGATCAGCAGCCCGCCCGCCTTCGCCGGCCCGGCTCGTCCGGAGACAACCAGACCAAGACCGATCATGAGTACGACAGCAGCCGGCCACACCAGCCCCGCCCGCGGCCCGGACAGGGGTGCCGTGACCACCCCGAGCACGGCGAGCACGATCGCGACCGCCGCCGACGCCCGATGCGCGCGAACCGTGAACAGCGCGGTGGCCAGCAGGTAGAACACCATCTCGTAGGTCAGCGTCCACAGCACCGGCGTGACCAGTGGCACGTCCAGCAGGAACGGCAGCATCGTCGCGTGCGCCACCGCCGAGGTCACCGGCTCGGCGGTCCGGTAGCCGGCCAGCAGCACCACGGCGGCGATCGCGACCAGGTACATCGGGTAGAGCCGCAGCGCCCGGCTGACCCAGAACGCCCGCAGGTCGCCGCGCCGTTCCAGCGAGGCCGGGATGATGTACCCACTGACCAGGAAGAACAGCATCACACCGGCGGTGCCGGCGTGCAGCCACTCGCCGGTGACCGCGCGCAGGCCGGTGAAGACGTACCGGGTCAGGTGGGCGTACAGCACGAGCAGGACCGCGACCGCGCGCAGCCCGTCGAGCCAACCCCACCGCCCGGACATCCGGCCACCCTAATCCATCCACGGTCGCGGAGATCAACAGACGAATCGATCATCGGGAATGGATAGCCTGGGCGGGTGCACATCGTCTATGCGCCGGCTGGACGCGAGATCGACGTGCGGCCGCGCAGCCGGGAGGCGACCCTGGCCGACCTGTTCCCGGCGCTCGGCGCCGCCGATCCGGGTGTCGCCACCGTCGACGGGTCCCCGGTGGAGACCACCACACCGATCGAGGACTCCGGGCTGCACGAGGGCGCGACCCTGGACGCCGGCCCACCGCGGGTCACCGCGCCGGCCCGGCCACCGGTATACGAGGCGGTGCTGGTCGCCGGGCTGACCGCCGGGCGGGTGTTCCCGCTGGGCCCCGGTCGCTGGGTGGTCGGGCGCGGGCCGTCGGCCGGGCTGCGGCTCGAGCACGAGACCGTGTCGCGGGAGCACTGCCTGCTGACCGTCGAGCCGGACGGGACGGTCACGGTGACCGATCTCGGCGCGTCCAACGGCGTACAGCTCAATGGGGTAAGGGTGACCGAACCAGCCGCCGTGACCAGCGGTGACGTGCTCGGCATCGGCGCTCTGGCGATGACCTTGCGGCCGGGACCGGGCCGCGACCGGCCGGCCGGCCTCGACCTGCGCCGGCACCTCGGCCCGGGCGGCACGGTCTCGTTCAACCGGCCGCCGCGCGCCGCGCCACCCGAGCGCCCCGGCGGGCTGACCGCGCCGGCCGAGCCGCGCGAACCGGCGAAACCGCACTTCAGCGTCGCCTCCACGGTCGGCCCGCTGGTCCTCGCGGTGGTCATGGTGGTGGTCACCCGCGACCTGCGGTTCGGGCTGTTCGCGCTGCTCTCCCCGCTGATCGGGATCGGCACCTATCTCGAGTCGCGCCGCCGCAACCGCAAGGAGACCGACGAGGGCAAGCGGACATTCGCGGCCGGGCTGACCGAGTTGGATCAGGGGCTGGCGCGGGCCGGCGCGACCGAGCGGACCCGGCTGCGGGAGCTGCTCGGCGACCCGGCCGAGGCCCTGCGCCGCGCCGAGCTGCCCAGCACCCGGCTCTGGGAGCGGCGGCCCGCCCACGACGACTTCCTGCGGCTCTACGCCGGGATCGCGGACCGGCCGTGGCAGCCGGAGGTCACCGCCGAGACCGGCAAGCTCGCCGAACCGGCCCGGGAACGGGTGGCGAAGGCCGTGCTGCCCGCCGCGCCGGTCGAGGTCGCCCTCGGTGGCGGCGGGATCGTCGGGATCGCCGGTGACCGGGCCGCCGCGCTCGCCGTCGCCCGCAGCCTGCTCTGCCAGGCCGCGGTGCACCACGGCCCGGCCGACCTGACCGTCGCGGTGCTCGTCGACGACGGCCGGGAACCGGAGTGGGACTGGTGCAAGTGGCTGCCGCACACCCGGCTCCCGGACGACTCCGGCCGCTGGCTCGCGCACACCCGGGAGAGCGGCGAGGCGATGGCCCGGCAGTTGGCCGCCGGTGCCGCGCTCGGCACCGCCCTCGTGGTGCTCGACTCCGACGTGCTCACCGAGGGTGCCCGGGCACCGGCTCGGGACCTGCTCAACCAGGCCCGGGTCGCGCCGCGCACGCCGTTCGGGCAGGCCGCCGCGGTGGTTCCGGTCGCCGGGATCGTGCTGGCCGCGAGCGTCGACCGCCTGCCGGCGGCCTGTGACACCGTGCTGGAGATCGTCGATCCGGACGGGGACGCGATCGTACGACGGCCCGCCGACGGCCTCGCCGTCCCGGACGTGCTGCTCGCCGGGCTGGCCGTGCCGCAGGCGCGGACCTGTGCGCGCCGGCTGGCCCGCTTCGACGACCCGGAGCTGCAGCGCACCGGCGCCGGGCTGCCCGACGGCGTGCGGCTGCTGCCGATGATCGGGCTGGCCGGGGTGGACGCCGCCGGGGTCGCCGAGCGCTGGCGGCGCGCCGACCCGGTCGCGATCACCGCGCCGCTCGGGGTGACCGACCGCGGGGTGTTCACCCTCGACCTGATCCGGGACGGCCCGCACGGGCTGATCGGCGGCACCACCGGCTCCGGCAAGAGCGAGCTGCTGCGCAGCCTGGTCGCCGCGCTCGCCGCGAACGCCGACCCGTCCCGGCTCACGTTCGTGCTGATGGACTACAAGGGCGGCGCGGCGTTCGACGAGTGCGCGCGGCTGCCGCACACCGTCGGCATGGTCACCGACCTGGACGAGCAGCTCGGCGAGCGGGCGCTGCGCTCCCTGGAGGCGGAGCTGCGGCACCGCGAGCGCCGGTTGCGGGAGGTGCGCTGCGACAACCTGATCGAGTACGTCCGCAGCGGCGCGAGCGCGACCGAGCCGATGCCCCGGCTGGTCGTGGTGATCGACGAGTTCGCCACCATGGCCAAGGAACTACCGGACTTCCTGACCGCCCTGGTCGGGATCGCGCAGCGCGGCCGCACCCTGGGCGTGCACCTGATCCTGGCGACGCAGCGGCCGTCCGGCGCGGTCAACGACAACATCCGCACGAACACCAACCTGCGGATCGCCCTGCGGGTGCAGGACGCCGCCGACTCGATCGACGTGATCGGGATCCGGGAGGCGGCCGAGCTGAGCCGGTTGCTGCCCGGCCGGGCGTACGTGCGACTCGGGCCGGGTGAGGTGGTGCCGATCCAGACGGCGCTGGTCACCGCGGTGTCCGGGGGTGAGGACGACGCGCCGGTCGCGGTGGCGCCGTTCACGTTCGGCGGGGCGGTGACGTCGGGGCCTGCACCTCGTACCGAAGAAGAACGCACGGACCTGGCGCGTCTCGTCGATGCGATCGCCGCAGCGGCCTCGGGTCTGCCGGCACCCCGGCGGCCCTGGCCGGAACCGCTCAGCGGCGACCTCGACCTGGCCACGCTGCCACCGGAACCCGGGCGGGCCACCGTGGCGCTCGCCGACGACCCGGACCGGCAGGCGCAGCACCCGGCCGGCTGGGATCCGGCCGAGGGTAACCTGCTGCTGTTCGGGATCACCGGCAGCGGCACCACGACCACGCTCCAGTCGCTCGCGCTCAGCCTGGCCGTCGCCCGCGGCCCGGAGCAGCTGGAGCTGTATGCGATCGACTACGGCACCGGTGACCTGGCCGTCCTCGACGGGCTCCCGCAGACCGGCGCGGTGATCGCCGCCGACGACCGGGAACGGCAGGTCCGGCTGATCCGGCACCTGCGCGCCGAGCTGGACCGGCGCCGGACCGCCGCGACCGGCCCGCGCCGCACGATCGTGGTGCTGATCGACAACCTGGCCGCGATGCGCGCCGAGTTCGACGACGTCGAGGGCCTGGCCGTGCTGGACCTGCTGACCCGGCTCTACGCCGACGGCACCGCGGCCGGGATCACGTTCGCGGTGACCGCCGACCGGTTCAGCACCGTCCCGCCCGCGTGGACCTCGGTGACCACCCAGCGCTGGCTGTTCCGTCTGCCCGACCCGTACGACTACGTCGCGGCCGGCCTGACCCGCAAGGACGTCCCGGCCCGGGTGCCCGGCCGGATGGTCACTCTGCCGGCCGCACTGCAGGCGCAGGTCGGCCGGCCCACCCCGTCCCCGGCCGCGATGGTCGCCGCGGTCGCCGCCAAATATCCGGACGCGCCGGTGCTGGCCGCCCGGATCGGCGTGCTGCCCGCCGCGGTCGCCGCCGCCGACCTGCCGCCGCCGTCGCTGGCCGGCGAGCCGTGGCGGCTGCCGGTCGGCATCCGCGAGTCCGATCTCGAGGCCGCGCAGCTGGTGCTCTACGAGGGCGACCACGCGCTGATCACCGGCCCGGCCCGCAGCGGCAAGAGCAGCACGCTGCTCAGCCTCGCCGCGGTGCTGCGCGGCCGGGCCCACCTCGCGGCCACCGGCGGCCGCCGTTCCCCGCTGCGCGAGAGCACGGACCTGGACCGGTTCGCCGCCGCCGGGGGAGCGGCCACCGCGATGCTCGCCGACCTGCGCACCGTCGACGGCCCGGCGGTGCTGTTCATCGACGACGCGGAGGGGTTCGACGACGCCGACGCGGCGATCGCCGGGCTGCTCTCGGCCGGCCGGCCCGACCTGCACGTGATCGTGGCCGGCCGCTCGGACGCGCTGCGCACGCTCTACGGCCACTGGACCCAGACGGTCCGCCGGTCCAAGGTGGGGCTGCTGCTGCGCCCGAACGTCGACCTGGACGGCGACCTGCTCGGCGTGACACTGCCCCGGCGGGCGCCGGTCCGGCTGGGCCCCGGCCGCGGCTACCTGATCCACAACGGTGAGTGGGACATCGTGCAGGCCGCGGTCAGCAGCTGACCGGCTCGGGCACCCCTCTCGGCCGGCTGCCGGCCCGGCGTTCGACCTGCTGACCGCTCTCGGCCAGGCCGCCTAGTCGGCCGGCTCGAGGTTGATCTGTTCGAGGATGTAGTGCGGGATGGTCTGGTGACAGACCGGGCACTCCCGCTGGAAGACGTGCTCGTCCAGCCGGCGACCCCACGGTCGTGGGCGCGCTGGGACGCCGCCATCGCCTCGTCGAGCGACCCGGTCTCCGCGTAGGCGCGCCGGGCCGCGTCGCTCATCACCATCCCGGTCTCCTCGGCGATGTCGTTCTCCAGGACGTGCCGGGTGCCGCGATAGATCGGGATGGTCTCCGGCACGTCGCCACCCTGGCGCCCGCCCGCGCCGACCAGCCCGGTCCGAACGCGCCGACGGTCGAGGACCGGCTGTTGTAGACCCGATGATCAACAGCCTGGTGTACGAAGTTGCCGCTCGCCGTGTTGACCGGGTCGTCGGCGAAGCCGCTGGTGGGCGGGAACCCGTACGCAATGGGGTCGTCGAAGGTGACCGAAGCGCGCCCGCCGCCGAGTCCAGCTGCCCGCAGGCTAGCGGCGATGGCCGCATCCGGAAGCCGGGCGAGGTCACCGTCCCCACCCGCGGCCCGGAACGCCGCCGCGATCTGCGCCACCCACTTCGCGTCGCCCTCGTTCAGGTCGATGTACGTGCCGAACGCGGTGAGCAGCGACGTCGCGTCGAGATGCCCCCACTGGTTGCCGTCCTGGAACTCTCCGTACGCGCTGCGCAGCTGCGTCGACCGGGTGCGCAACTCGTCATCGACGGCGCGGCTGTCCCGGACGAAGTCGTCGAGGTCGTCCGGCTGTGCCGAACTGGTTCCCATCAGGCCCTCCGCGTCGGCCGGCCGGGCTTCGTGAAGCCCTGGACATAAACGGTCAGGAACAGGTCGAGAATCTTGGCGCGGTGGTCGGTGAGCGTCCGGCAGGCGCCGACCAGCTCGTCGACGAACTCCCGGTCGGTGACGGCGTAGCGGTCCGGCAGCTCGTAGATCCGCTCGCTGCCGTTCGGATCGTGGCCCGCGGCGCACCCCGCCGACCGGATCAGCCACTCGCCGTCCTCGTGCGTGGCCTCCAGGCAGTACTCCAGGTCGAACGTGCTGCGGGTGTGCCGGACGCTGAGGTACCAGTCGACCTCCAGGGCCCGGTTCAGGTTGCCGCGGTGCAGGTCGCAGGTCGGCCTTACTCCGGACATGCCGCGCTGCTCGCGCGCCCAGACCGCCAGCTCGTCGAAGGCGAGCTGCACTTCGGCGGCGGCCGACAGCACCACCGCGGCGACGGGTCGATCGTCAGAGCTCATCCGGATCACGTCCTTCGGTCGCTGGAGGCGGGCGGGTCACTCCTCCCGGGCGAGGCGCAGGCTGAGGTCCGCGTGCAGGGTGTAGAACCGCCGGAGCGAGGGGACCAGCTCGTCCAGCGGCCGCAGCTCCGGGCCGGAATCCCACTCGGCGTCGATCCGGCCGCCGAACGTGGCGATGTCGCTGCGCAGGCGGTACCGTCCGGTCTCCCCGAGCAGATCGATGCTGATCTCCATGCTGGGCCGCGCCGCGTCCGGCGGCGTCACGGTGAGCCAGCAGGACAGCACACCGGTCGGCAGGTGCCGGCTGCCGGCGTAGAGCCGCAGATCCGGTTCCGCCCGGCGCAGCCGATCCCCCTCAAGATGCAGCAGATCCACCAGCGAGTCCCGCACCGCCCGCATTTCGTCCAACCGTCACTCCTCTCGCGCCAGGTGCCAGATCAGGTCGGCGTGCCGGCCGTAGAAGTCCCGGAGCAATGGCAGCAGCTGGTCCAGGCCGCGCAGCTCCGGCCCGGTCTGCAGCAGCTCGACGACCTGGCCGTCGGAGGTGCCGATGTCACTCTCGGCGCGATACCGCCCGCCCCCGCCCTCGAGCGCGATGGTGATCTCCATGCTGGGCTCGTCCGGCCGATCGGCCCGGCGTGCGTGGAGCCAGCAGGACAGCCCGCCGCGCGCGGTGCGCCAGCCACCCGCGTTCGCCAGCAGGGTGGGATCGGCCTTCAGCAGCCGATCGCCTTCGCTCCGCATCAGGCCGATCAGGACGTTCTGTTCGTGGGGTGGCTCGTTCGGCATCCTCATCCCTCCACCACCACGAAGTCCTCGTCGGCGCCCACATAGGGTGTGCTCGTGCCGAGGGCCACTGACTCGATCACGTTGTCCCGGATGACGACGTCATAGACGGTGTCGGGGTCGAAGCCGCACACCGGGCACACCTCCGGATAGCCCTGCACCCGGACCAGCCGCGCGGGGACACCGAGGTCGTTGCCGCCCCACCGGAGGGCATCGCCGACCGCGTACCGATAGGCGCGCCGGTCGCCGTACTTGAACTGGACCTCTCGGGTGATCTCGCTGCCGCACCGAGGGCAAATCTCAGGCTCGGGCACGACGACCACGTTGAAAGCGCTCATGGGAATGGCTCCACCGGATAGGGCAGGTTCTCCAGGAACCTGGTCAGGCGGCGGTCGTCGGTGATCAGCGGCAACTGGTCGCGCATGGCCGATGCGACCACCCGGGAGTCGGCCTCGCCCAGTCTGCGGCTGTTGCCGAACTGGTCGACCATCTGGGTCGCCCGCTCGCGGAGTGCCGCCGCCTCGGCCTCGGTGGGTGTCGCCCCGATCCGCCCGCCCCGCTGGTTCAGGAAGTCGTCGAATCGCTGCTGCACACCCCGGGCCAGATACTCGCTCGCCGCCTGTGGCGACACCACCGGCACCCGATCTCCGATGGCCTTGTCGAGGCCGGCCAGTTCGCCGTGATCCAGGGCCCGGATCAGCGGGTTGGCGTCGACACCGACACCCGGTCGTGGCGGGCCCGCCCGCCCGGCGCCGAGACGGCCGCCGACGCCCCCGGCAACCCCGCCGATCAGCAGGTCGGTGGCCAGCCCGCCGGGGTCGAAGGGATCGGCGCCGCTGAGCCCGCGGGTGATGGCCCCACCGGCGACGTTCTCGATGCCGCCGACGACCGCGCCGCGGACGAACGGGTTGGTTCCCAGGAACCGGGCGCCGCCGGCGAGCATCCCGGCGCCGGCGCCGAGGCCGCCCGCGGCTCCGCCGATCAGGCCTTGGACGGCGACCTGGCCCCAGTCGACCTCGCCGGTGGTGAATTTCTGGATGCCGGCGCTGCTGCCGGCGCTGAGCAGGGCTCCGCCGATCATGGCGGCGCCGATCGGGCCGCCGACGCCGGTGGCCATCACCGCGATGCCACCGACGATCATCGCGCCGGCGGCGATGTACTCCCAGTTGTCGCCGACCCATTCGCCGGCGTCCTCGAAGAAGCCGCTGCCCATCTCGTCGCGGTAGGCGCGCAGCTCGGCGTCGGTGACCGGGCGCAGGCCGAGCGGGTCGGCCAGATTGATCGGGTCGTTGCCGGCGTAGTGGTACGGGTTGTTGGCCGATCCGGTGCCGGGTAGCCCCGGCAGCGGATCCGGGGACAGGAAGCTTCGCTCGGCGGGGGAGTACACCCGGTTGCGCAACCACACCAGGCCGCCGAATTCCAGTTCACCTCGGTAGCCGACTGCCAGCGACACGGAGCCCGGTGCTCCCCAGACGTCCCGATCATCTCGATGGGCATCACGAGGCGACGCGCGGACCGGCTCGTCACCGATCCAGCACGGCCCGCCGACCGGGTGGGCGCTGTCCCACAGCACCGGCACGCCGCCGACCGCGGCGAGTTCCCCGAGCGGGTCCACCTCGACCCCGGTCCCGCCCACGCCGGCGAGCCGGCCGAACGCGTCCCAGCGGTAGTCGACCCGGCCGTCGGGTCCGATGGCGGCTGTCCGGCGGCCGGCGGCGTCGTACTCGAAAGTGGTGTCACCGCGCGCGAGGAGCTGACCAGCCGCGTCGTATCGGTAGGCGATGTCCCGGCCGGTGTCGTGCTCGCGCACCAGGCGGCCGTTGGCGTCGTACTCGAAAGCCGTCTCACCGGCGAACCGCAACCGCCCGGTGGCGTCGTACCCGTATCTCCGGCCGGCCCTGGCCACCACCCGCCCGGACTCGTCGCGGTCGACCTGGTCCCCGCCTGCGGCGACGAGGTCACCGTTGGCGTCACGGTTCAGCAGGCGTGGCGCGCCGTCGCCGTGACGTACCGCGGTGAGCTGCCCGGACGCGTCGAACTCGTATCCCGTCCGGCTGCCGTCCGGGTAGGTGAGACCAGTGCGGTTACCGTCCGCGTCATAGCTCCAGGACAGCCGGAGCCCGTCGCGCTCCCGCCGGGTCAGCCGTCCGGACCGGTCCCAGTGCAGGGTCACCCGGCGTGTGCCCTCGTCGGCCTGGACCGGCCGGCCGAGCGCGTCGCGGATCACGGTGATCGGCGCGGCGCCGTCGGCCTCGATCGACCGGACCCGGCCGGACCGGTCGCGTCGCCACTGCTGCCGGCGTCCTGCGGGGTCGGTCCAGGTCACCATGCGACCGGCCGGGTCGTAGTCGACGGTGCCCGTGCGGCCCAGCGGGTCGGTCCGGGCGACGGGCCGGCCTGCCGCGTCGTACCGGAACTCCGTGGTCGCGCCGAGCGGATCGGTGACCGAGCTGAGGCGGCCTCCGAGGTCGTACCGGTAGTGGGTGGTGTTGCCCAGTCCGTCGGACGCCGCGACCATCTGCCCTGCGAGGTCGTAGCGGAACCGGCGTGGCCCGGTGGCCAGGGACGACGC
Organism: Actinoplanes palleronii; assembly: GCF_016862315.1. Taxonomy (GTDB): domain Bacteria; phylum Actinomycetota; class Actinomycetes; order Mycobacteriales; family Micromonosporaceae; genus Actinoplanes; species Actinoplanes palleronii. The sequence goes on from NZ_BOMS01000073.1 coordinate 162,669, forward strand.
CGCTACCGGGCGCCCGGCCAGGTTGTATTCGACGGTCTCCGCCCCGGTGCCGGGACGGAGACGCCGGACCGGCCGGCCTACCGGGTCGTACTCGAGGGTCTCCCGGCCGCCGTCCGGATTGATCCGTGCGACAGGCCGCCCGTCGTGGTCGTAGTGGTACGTCCAGCGCCGCCCGAGCGGGTCGGTGACCGCCGCGAGGCGCCCGCACTGGTCGTGCTCGTAGACGGTGACGGCACCGCCCGGCGTGACGGTCCGCGCCAGCCGTCCGGCCGGGGTGTACTCGACCCGGATGACACCGCCGGCCGGGCCCTCGACGGTGACCCGTCGTCCGCACCGGTCGTATCCGGCCCGGGCCGCGCTGCCGTCCGGGCGGATCTGGGCGATCGTCCGGCCCAGCGGGTCGAATGCGAAGGCTGCCGAGGTGATCCCGTCGTCCAGCCCGGTGATCCGGCCGCGCGCGTCGACGGCCGCCGAGTACCGGGTGCCCGCCGGGTCGATAGTGGCGGTCAGGGTGCCGATCGTGTCGTATTCGCGCAGCCAGGTGGCGCCGGCCGGATCGGTCGTGCTGATCAGGCGGGACAGTGCGTCGTGGGCGAAGTCCCACTTGGCGCCGTCCGGGAGGATCAGCCGGGCCAGGTTGCCGAGGCTGTCGTACTGGCGGGTGGTGATCCGGCCGAGCGGATCCCTGGAGGCCTCGACCTCGCCATGCGGGCCGTGGTGGAACTCGTGCCGGGCGCCCAGCGGGTCGATCCTCGCCGTGGCGCGGCCGGCGCGGCTGTACTCGCACTGCCAGCGCGCCCCGTCCGGATCGGTCTGTGCGACCAGGTGGCCGCCGGGGCCGTACTCGAACGTGGTGCGCCGGCCGAGCGGCGTGATCGCCGCGACCACCCGGCCCAGCCCGTCGCGTTCCAGGCGCGCGGTGTTGCCGTCCGCGTCGGTCGTGGCGACCAGCCGCCCGGCGTCGTCGAAGCCGAAGTCCACCGTCACCCCGTCCGGATCGACGATCCGGTGGACCAGGTCCCCGCGCACCTCGAGCCGGGTGACACCGCCCTCGCCGTCGACGATGTCGGACGGGGTGCGGTTGGCGCCGTCGTACCGGTAGCGGACCGCCGCGTCGCCGAACCTCACCTCCACGACCCGGCCGGCATCGTCGTAGCGGTACTCGAAGCCGTCCCGGCGCAGCAGATGACCCCGGTCGTCCCAGCTCATCGTGACCACCGCGCCGTTGCGGTCGGTGACGGTGACCGGGTGACCCCACTCGTCGTAGGCGCGGCGCAACGTCTGACCGTGCGCGTCGGTCACCGACAGCAGGCGGCCCCGGTCGTCGTGCACGTAGACGTCGGTCTCGCCGACCACGGTGACGTGTCCGGGCAGGTAGACGTAGCGGGTGAGGTGTCCGAACCGGGATGTCTGGGTGAGCACCCGGCCGTCGGGGTCGTAGGTGTTGCGGGCGTGCACGACGTCGTCGGCGTCGATCACCGCGGTGACCCGGCCGTCGTCCACTTCGTAACGGTGGGTGCCGTCGCCGACCAGGTCGCCGGACTCGTCGTAGGTGAACGCGACGTCGCCGACCGTGGTGATCCGCTCGCCGGTCCAGCCCACGGTGACGTCGCCGACACTGCTCAGGCGGCCGTCGGTGTAGACGAAGGACAGATCGTTCGCGGTCAGCAGCCGCCCGGTGTCGTCGAACCGCCACACCCGCCCGTCGAACCAGCGCAGGCTCAGATCGCCGTCGAGGGTCGCGGCGATGCCGACGACCCGGCCGTAGCCCGCTCCTTGGCGGCCGAAGAACGCGACCTGCCCGTCCGGCCCATGGAACGCGGCACCGTCCGCAGAGATCCGCAGCCGGGTGTCCGCCCACGACGACCAGCCGGTCCCGAACGCGCCGACGGCCGACGATCGGCTGTTGTAGACCCGATCAAAACCTTCACGATCAACAGCTTTGTGTACGAAGTTGCCGCTCGCCGTGTTGACCGGGTCGTCGGCGAACCCGCTGGTCGGCGGGAACCCGTACGCAATCGGGTCGTCGAAAGTGACCGAAGCGCGCCCGCCGCCGAGTCCAGCCGCCCGGAGGCTCGCGGCGATGGCCGCATCCGGAAGCCGGGCGAGGTCACCGTCCCCACCCGCGGCCCGGAACGCCGCCGCGATCTGCGCCACCCACTTCGCGTCGCCCTCGTTCAGGTCGATGTACGTGCCGAACGCGGTGAGCAGCGACGTGGCGTCGAGATGCCCCCACCGGTTGCCGTCCTGGAACTCCCCGTACGCGCTGCGCAACTGGGTCGACCGGGTGCGCAACTCGTCGTCCGCCGCGCGGCTGTCCCGGACGAAGTCGTCCAGGTCGTCGGGCCGCGCGGAGCTCGTGTCCATCTCACTCCCTGGCCGCGGTGGCCGGGGCGGGCGAGGTGAAACGGGGCGGGGTGACCGGGTCGGGGATCGGTGGCAGGTCGTCCTCGCCGAAGAAGAAGTCGCCGATCTTGTCCAGGACGCCCTCGTCCTCCTGCTGTTGCTGCCAGGCGCGCGCCTTCTCCCGGCGCGACTGCTCCTCGGCCGCGAGCCGGCTCAGCTCGTCCACCTGCTGTGCGGCCTGGCGCATCGCGGTGGCGAGCCGGCGGGCGTCGCCGGTGCAGATGTCCATCCGGGTGCCGAACTGGCGGGCGTAGACACCGCGCCACTCCTGCGCGGCGTGCGACGCGATCGTGGTGCGCCGGGGGATCTGCCCGTCGCAGGCGTCCGCCGCGGCGCGCAGTTGCCCGGCCAGCCGGTCGGCGGCCTCACGGTCGTATGGAACGTCCTCGGAAATCCCCCGTAGATCGACCATCGTTCTCTCCCCGTGGTTGTCCACAGAATACGAAGAGTGTTTGCGGTGACAGGTCTCCTGTGACGACAATGGCAGTCCGGGAAGACAGAGTCAAAATTGATCATCATGATTCGGGGGAGTGGATCGATGCCGGGACGAGTACTCTCGACTGATCAGGCCAAGACGTCTATTCAGCAGGTCCAAGCGATCATCAACGGCGGGCTCACCGACCAGATCTCGCAGCTCGACGCGCAGGGGAAGATGCTGTCCAACCCGGACGTCTGGGATGGTCCGCTGGCGCAGCAGTTCCGCGATCAGACCTGGCCGGAGACGAAAGCCGCACTCGACAAGGCCAAGCAGGAATTGGACGAATTGCGCGACCAGCTGCAGAAGATCGCTCAGAACATCATGACCGCCGGCGGCGGATCATAATCGGTCTTCCGGTCCGCTAGATCAATTCCGGAAAGGGTACGGGGATGGCCGATCAGGATGCCCTCGGCCGGGAATACGTGCTGCACGAAGAGATCGGACGAGGCGCCCTCGCCGTCGTCCGGCGAGCCGTGCGGCGCTCCGGCGGGCCACCGTTGGCGGCCAAACTGCTGCGCCCCGAGCTGGCCGGCGACCGCCGGGTCCGTGAGCTCTTCCTCCGGGAGGAGGCGGCGCTCCGCGACCTCGACCATCCCAACATCGTCGGGCTCCGCGACCTGGTCGTCGAGGGCGGCGCGGTGGCCCTGGTGATGGACTTCGTGGACGGTCCCGACCTGCGCCGCCATCTCGCGCAGCGCGACGGCCGGCTCGGTGCGGCCGAGACCGCCGCGATCGTCGCCCAGGTGGCCGGCGCGGTCGCGGCCGCCCACGCGCAAGGCGTCGTGCACCTCGACCTCAAACCCGAAAACCTCCTGTTGGTACGCGGTACCGACCCACCCGTCGCCCGGGTCACCGACTTCGGGGTGGCGGTGCTGCTGCTGGACGCCGACCGTGGGGTGGCCGGGGGCACACCCGGCTACACCGCTCCGGAGATCTGGCAGGGCGCGCCGCCGACCGCCGCGGCCGACGTGTATTCCCTCGGTGTCCTGCTGGTCGAGATGATCACCGGGGACTCCCAGGGTGACCCGGAGGCGCTGCCGGCCGAGCTGGCCGGCCCGGCCCGGTCGTGCCTGCTCCCCGACCCGCGTCAGCGCCCGACCGCCCGGCGCCTGGCGTCCTATCTGCGCAGCCTCGCGGACGCCGGCGCGCTGTCGGCCCAGCCCGCGGGCGGGTTCCCCCGCGCGCCCCAGCCGCTGGGTGGCGCCGCAGCCGCCGACCCGACCGCGGCCGGCCCGGAGAGCGCGGCCGCGGCCCGGGGGCCGAGCCCGCTCTCTCGGCAGACCACGCTGCGCGGAGCAGGAGCAGGAGCAGGAGCAGGAGCAGGAGCCGGAGCAGGGGCGGCGGCCGCCAACGGAGCGGCCGCGGCGGCCGCCAGCCGAGCAGGCGCTGCCACGGGCGGCGCCTGGGCCGGTGCGTTCCCGAGCTCCGCGAGCACCTCCGACCCCGTCGACGCGTGGGCCGGTCAGTTCGGCACCGCACCCACCGACCCCGAGATCCGGGAGACGCGGCTGAGGCCCGGCGTGACGCCTCCCGCCGTACCCCCGAAAGCGCCGCAGCCCGGCGCCGGACCGCCTCGCTGGCGCCGGGGCCCCCTGGTGACCCTCGCGGTGCTCGCGGCCGTCGCCGCGACCCTGATCGGCGTCAACATCGCGTCGGCCGACGACCGTGACCCGCGCCGGGACGCCGTGGTCGGCGTGACGAGCCTGCCCGCGGCCACCGCGACCGCCGGCCAGGGCGCCACCCTGCCGCCCACCGACCCGGTCGCCACCAGCGCGCCCACCAGCGCCCCGGCACTGATCAGGGTCACCCTGGCCGGGTTCGTCGAGGACGACGCCGGGACCCTGGCCATCTCGATCCGGGACGGCATCGCGATCGCCTACGTCTGTGACGGCGACCGGGTCGAGGCCTGGCTCAAGGGCACCGCCGAGAACGGCGTGCTCAAGCTGTCCGGCAAGGGCAGCAAGATCGACGGCACGTTCGACGCGCGCGGCGCCGAGGGTGACATCACCCTGCGCGGCGAGAAGCACGGCTTCACCCTGAAGGTCGCGAAGAAGCCGTCCGGGCTCTACCGGGCGTCCGCCGAGGTGCGCGGCGCCAAGGTGGAGGGTTCCTGGATCGTGCTGCCGGACGGCCGCCAGGTCGGCGTGCTCACCGACGGCGACGAGGTCGGCCCGGCGCCGCAACTGGACGTCACCGGCCGCACCACCACCGTCGACGGCACCACGGTCACCGCCACCTCGATCGATGTCGACAGCGGCGAGGGCTTCTGAGATGGCGGCTCGGCGGCCGCTGCTCTGGCTGCCCGTCGTCGCCGGTGTCGGTGTCGCGGTCGGGCTCGGCGTCTTCGGCCGCCTGCACGACCCGGCCGCGCTCTCCTTCCTCGGCACGCTCGGGCAGCCGATCCTGCTGAAAGCCGCTCTGACCACCGGCGTCGTGGTCCTCGCCGCGGTCCAGCTGATCTCCGCGCTCGCGCTCTACGGCCGCCTGCCGTCACCGCCCTGGACCGCCGTCGTGCACCGCTGGAGCGGCCGCCTGGCCGTGCTGCTCTCGCTGCCGGTCGCGGTGCACTGCCTGTACGCGCTCGGTTTCGGCTTCGACAGCGCCCGCGTGCTGGCCCACTCGCTGCTCGGCTGCCTGTTCTACGGCGCGTTCGTGGCCAAGATGCTGGTCCTCAGCCAGCCGGACACCGGCCGCTCCTGGGTGCTGCCGCTCGCCGGTGGCCTGGTCTTCACCGCTCTGGTCAGCATCTGGCTCACCTCCGCGCTGTGGTACTTCCTCACGTGAAAAGTCGAGAGTGTGACCCGCGCCGCAGCCGAAGTTGTTTGAATCTGAAATAGTTTCCCCGTCAACAAGGTTGTGCGGGGTAGTCCGGGACGTACGAGCCCCGGCCGGAGGTTTCAGGAGCGGGTCATGCAATTCGGCATCTTCAGCGTCAGCGACATCACCGCCGACCCCACCACCGGGAAGACCCCGACCGAGGCCGAGCGGATCAAGGACATCGTCACGATCGCGAAGCACGCGGAGGAGGTGGGCCTCGACGTCTTCGCGCTCGGTGAGCACCACAACGAGCCGTTCTTCTCGTCGTCGCCGACCACCACGCTCGCGTACATCGCCGCGCAGACCAGCACCCTGCAGCTCAGCACCGCCACCACGCTGATCACCACGAACGACCCGGTGAAGATCGCCGAGGACTTCGCGATGCTCCAGCACCTCGCGGACGGCCGGGTCGACCTGACCCTCGGCCGCGGCAACACCGGCCCGGTCTACCCGTGGTTCGGCAAGGACATCCGCGCGGGCATCCCGCTGGCGCTGGAGAACTACGCCCTGCTGCGCCGGCTGTGGCGCGAGGACGTCGTCGACTGGGAGGGCAAGTTCCGTACGCCGCTCCAGTCGTTCACCTCGACGCCGCGCCCGCTCGACGACGTCCCGCCGTTCGTCTGGCACGGCTCGATCCGCAGCCCGCAGATCGCCGAGCAGGCCGCGTTCTACGGTGACGGCTTCTTCGCCAACCACATCTTCTGGCCGGCGTCGCACACCCAGCGCATGATCAAGCTGTACCGCGACCGCTTCGAGCACTACGGCCACGGCTCCGCCGACCAGGCCATCGTCGGCCTCGGCGGCCAGGTGTTCATGCGCAAGAACAGCCAGGACGCGATCAACGACTTCCGGCCGTACTTCGACAACGCCCCGGTCTACGGCCACGGACCGTCGCTCGAGGACTTCACCCGGGAGACGCCGCTGACCGTCGGCAGCCCGCAGCAGGTCATCGAGAAGACCCTGAAGTTCCGTGACTACGTCGGCGACTACCAGCGCCAGCTGTTCCTGCTGGACCACGCCGGCCTGCCGCTGAAGACCGTGCTGGAGCAGCTCGACCTGCTCGGCGAGGTCGTCCCGGTGCTCCGCAAGGAGTTCGCCGCCCTCAAGCCGGCCCACGTCCCGGACGCGCCGACCCACGCCTCGCTCGTCGCCGCCCGTGACGCCGCCAAGCTCGAGATCAAAGAAGAGGTGAAGGCATGAAGCAGCGCAATCTCGTTGTGATCAGCGCCGGCCTCAGCCAGCCGTCCTCCACCCGCCTGCTCGCGGACCAGCTGTCCGCGGCGGCGGTGCGGGCCGCCGCCCAGCTCGGCGTCACCCTCGACGTCCAGGTCGTCGAACTCCGCGACCTGGCCCACGAGATCACCGACCACATGCTGACCGGTTTTGCCCCGGCCGCGCTGAAGCAGGCGCAGGACGCGGTCGCCGCCGCCGACGCGCTGATCACGGTCACCCCGGTCTTCAGCGCCAGCTACAGCGGCCTGTTCAAGTCGTTCTTCGACGTGCTCGACCAGGACGCGCTGCTCGACAAGCCGGTCCTGCTCGCCGCGACCGCCGGAACCGCCCGCCACTCGCTGGTCCTGGAGCACGCGCTGCGTCCGCTGTTCGCCTACCTCCGCGCGCTGCCGACCCCGACCGCGGTCTTCGCCGCCAGCGACGACTGGGGCGCCAACTCGGTCGAGGGCCCCCTGCGCGGCCGCATCGACCGCGCGGCCGCCGAACTGGCCCGCGAACTCGAACGCCGCGAACCGGCCACGGTCACCGACCCGTTCGCCCTCACGGCCGACTTCGAGGACATGATGAAGTCCCTCTGACCGCTTTTCACTGACGGCCTGGCGTTTTCGCCAGGCCGTCACTCATTTTGTACGACCTGTGCACAGTCCCGGGCCATCACCGCCACGCAGGCGATCCACCGGATCGCTGGGCCACTCCCGGGCGTATCCGGTGGTCCCGGTTCACACCTCACGGTTGGCACACGCAGGGGATCGACACCACTACACTCCGCTGCCCACGCTGGTCAGGTGGCCACCTCCACTCCGGAACCACCGCCCCGCGCCGCCGCGCCGGACCAACCCGACATCAGGCGCCACCTGATCGCCCTGCCCCGGACCCGCCCCACCGCCGGCCCACCACCCCGCCACCAGCACCTGATCGCGATCCCCCGCACCCGCCCAGCGGCCATCCCGCCCTGCTCGTCCTCACCCGCCGAGCCCCTGCCTCCGCAGCCCCCACCCGAGCTGCTGCCCCC
>NZ_BOMS01000074.1 GCF_016862315.1 Actinoplanes palleronii
GGTGCCCGCGCCTCTGCCGCTGCCTCCGCCCGAGGCGCCCGAGCCGCTGCCCTCACCCGTGGCCGAGGTGCAGGTGACGGTGCCGCTCCTGGTGGGTGCCCGGCCGTCCAGAGCCTCCCGCTCGGCGCTGGCGGTGCTCGCGGCCATGTCCGCCCTCGCCGTCCTCTGCTGCGGCGCCGTCGTCGCCATCTTCCGCCTCGCCTGACGCGCGGCGGACCCCGATGCAGGTCGATGTCCCACCCTGTGGTGGGTGAGCGACTACCCATGGTGGTGGCATGCTGATCTGATGCAGGTCCCCGGCTCGCCGTGCACCGGCGAGCGCCCCTCGACCGCCGACCTCCCCGAAGCCGTCTCCCGGCCCGCCGCCGATCGTGCCCCAGCAGTGAAACGCCCCCACCGGCGTGCCGCTGCCACCGACCGCGGCGCCGCCGGCAGCTCCAGCGGTTCCGGCAGCTCCAGCAGTTCCGGCGGTTCCGGCAATGAGGGCGGCCGCTCCGGCAATGAGGCCGGCCGCGGGCTCGGTGCCGACGAGTCGGCGGTGCAGGCGTTGATGCTGGCCAGTCGGGCGTTTGTCGGGCTGACCCTGCGGTCGCTGGCGTCGGTCGGCGTGGACGTGACGTTGCCGCAGTTCCGGACGCTTGTGGTGCTGGCCGTGCGGGGGCCGCAGCGCAGCAGCGACATCGCCGAGGAGTTGGGTGTCAACCCGTCCACCGGCACCAGGATGTGCGAGCGGCTGGTCCGCAAAGGCCTGATCTTCCGGATGCCCGACCCGGGTGACCGGCGGGTGGTGCGGCTCGGCCTGACCCGGTCCGGTCAGGACGTCGTCGACCGGGTGCTCGCGGCCCGCCGCGCCGAGCTGGTCCGGATCGTCGCCGCGACCGCCGGCACGTGGCAGCCCGCGGTGACCGAGACGCTCACCGCGTTCGCTGCGGCCGCCGGCGAGGTCGGCGAACCCGACTGGTGGCTGGGCTGGTCGGCCTCCGCGGAACCGTCCTGACCGCGCTCGTTCCTGATCGTGATCTTGGGGGTGGACCCCGCGGATCGCCTGGTCCAGAGCGGACGTATGGTGTGCGACACACCCGCGGGGCAGCCCGCCGGTGTCGTCTGTGGCAGCTCGGCATCGAGGGTTTTACCCGATGGTGAGCGCGCGTCAACCCAAGGTTGTACCGGGTGTGCTCCGGTGGGGTGGATAACCCGCCGCAGACGTTTGCGCAATGCAAGTATGGGAATTTCGGGGAGCGGCAAAGGAGGCGCTATGACCATGACCGGCGCACGGGGACCAGCCTTGGCGGAACGGCCTCGCGCCGACGTGCCCGCCACCCCGTTGACCTGGCAGCGGACCGACACGGTCGGCACCGAGCTGGTGTTTCCGCGGGGAGCGCAGCCCGGTGGCTCGGCGATCGTGGCCGGGTCGCGGGCCTACACGCTGAACTGGCGGGCCGAGCTGGCCGCGACGTCCGAAGTGACCGCGCTGCACGTCACCGCGCAGGGTGACGGCTGGAGCCGCGAGCTGTGGCTGGATCGCGCGGACGGCGCCTGGGCCTGCCGGGTCGAGCAGACCGGTGACGCGGGCGACCTGCCGGCGCCCGGCGCCGAGCAGCTCGACACGATCGATCCGGCCGCGCTGCCGCACCTCTCGGACTCCCCGATCTTCGTCTCCTGGACGATCCGCAAGCTCGGCCTGACCGTGAAGTCCGGTCCGGTCACCGTCCCGGTCGTCCGGGTGCGGGTGCCGTCCCTGGCCGTGGTGCCCGGGACGGTGACCTACCACCTGGTCAGCCCGAACCGGCTGCGGGTCACCGGCACCGGCCCGGCCGCCACGTTCGAACTGGACGACGCCGGCACGGTCGTCTATCAGGCCGGCCACCTGCGCCTGGCCCGCTGACCCGACCGCATCGGGAGCCGGCCGGCGCGATCCAGCCGGCTTTCCGCGGTCAGCAGTCAGCTCAGAGCAGGCGCCAGTCGGCGTACTCGAAGCCCGGCGCGACCACACAACTCACCACGACCGGTTCGTCACCGGCCGGTGTGGCGGTCTGCCAGCACCCGGCCGGGACCAGCAACTGCGGCTGCTGCCCACCGGCGAAGTCCGCGCCCAGCAGCAGCGGCTCCTCGACGCCCGGCCGGTCACCGGCGCCGCCCAGGGTGAGCGTCAACGGGCCACCGGAATGCCAGAACCACAGCTCGTCGGAGCGCACCACGTGCCACGCGGACACCTCACCCGGGTGCAGCAGGAAGTAGATCGCGGTCGCGGCGGCTCTGCTCCCGTCGTACCCCTGGGGTGAAAAAGCGTGCGGTGACCGCCAGGTCTCCCGGAACCAACCGCCTTCCGGGTGTGGCGTCATGTCGAGTTGCTCGGCCAGCGGCGGTCGGTCGCTCATGGTCGGATCCTAACTCCGCGTCGGAGAACGACCGTTCGTTCCGCGAGTAGGCTGGCCGGGTGCCCCGCGTCTCGGAAGCCCACCTCGCCGCCCGCCGCCAGCAGATCCTCGACGCGGCCACCCGCTGCTTCGTGCGCAACGGCTTCCACCAGACCTCGATGCAGGACGTGATCAAAGAGGCCGAGTTGTCGGTCGGCGCGTTCTACCGCTACTTCAAGAGCAAGAACGAGCTGATCGCGGCGATCTCCGGCGAGAAGATCGGCGAAGTCACCGGGATCATCGACCGGCTGCTGGAGAGCGACCCGATCCCGCCCATCCCGGTGTTCCTGGAAGAGGTGATCGCCCGGGTGGAGGCGAGCATCAACGCGGATCAGACGGTACGGATCGCGGTGCAGATCTGGGGCGAGGCCACCCACGACGCGGAGATCGCGGAGATCGTCCGGGGCATCTACGCCCGGATCCGGGAGCGGGCGGTGCGCGCCGCGGAACGCGCGAAGGCCGCCGGTCAGCTCCCGGCCGACGCGGATCCGGCCGGTGTCGGCGCGGCCATCCTCGGCCTCATCCAGGGCTACATCCTGCAGAGCATCCTGATCGGCGGCATCGACCGCCGGACGTATGTCGACGGCGTCCGAGCCCTGCTCAACCCCCGCTGACCCGAGCCCGCCGTCCAGCGGCTCAGGTGCCTGCCCCGAGGCCCGAGGCTCGCGGGTCTCGAGGCTCGCGGGTCCCGAGACCGCTGTCCGCCGCCGGGTCCCCGGCTGGTCGTGAGGGGTGTCTCGAGGTGGGTGAGGCACCCCTGGGAGCCAGCCGGGACCGTGGCCGGCGGGCGGTCGGGAGCGGGGGATCTACGGGATCAGGCGGCGGATCGCGTCGGTGAGGCCGGTGGCGTCCAGGTCGGTCTCGGTGACCAGGGCGCGCAGGATGATCCCGTCGAGCAGCGCGCAGATGTCCCGCGCCGCCGCCGCGCCCACCGACGGCGCCAGGATGTCCGGCAGCCCGTCCATCCAGGTCTCCGCGATCGGCCGGAGCGCGGCGTCCCGGGCCGCGGCCACGCACAGCTCGTACTCGATCCGGACCTGCTGGCGGTCGGCCAGGTACTCCTCGGTCAGCGTGGTCAGCTCGGCCGGCATGTCCGGTGCGTCGGCCAGCCGCTGCGCCCACTCGTCCAGGTCGGTGCGCAGCTGGTCGGCCGCGTGCCGGAGCCCGGCCGCGATCAGGTCGTCCAGGGTGGGGAAGTAGTACGTGGTCGCGCCGAGTGGCAGACCGGCCCGGGCGGCGACCGCCCGGTGCGTGGTCCGGCCGACCCCGGCCTCGGCGATGACCTCCATGCTGGCCACGGCGAGAGCGGACCGGCGCGCCTGCGGGTCACGGGCGCGCTGGGTACGGCGTTCGGTCAATGCGCTTCCGCGCCGGTCAGGTTGAGCACGACGACTCCCGCGATGATCAGAATGATGCCGCCCACCTTAGCGAGGGTCACCGGTTCATCGAGGAAGGCCGCGCCGATCGCCACGATGGCCGCGGTGCCGACCGCGGACCAGATCGCGTAGGCCATGCCGACCTGGAGACCGCCTTTGATCGCCTGGGCGAGCGCGACGAACGAGACGACATATCCGACGAGAACGGCGATGGTGGGCCAGAGCTTGGAGAAGCCGTCGGTGGCTTTCATCAGGCTGGTGGCCAGGAGCTCGGCGCCGATGGCGAGAGCGAGAAGGACGTACGGCACTGCTAACACCTCATCTTGTACGTATGTACAAGTACGATCGTACAAGATGGGTGGGTGACGGTGCCAGCCGGGAAATCTGGGATCATCCGGCGGTGGCTGACGATGTGCGGGTGCGGCGGATCGCCGCGATGCGAGGATGTGACCGGATTCTCGACGGGGTGCGGCCGAAGAGTCTGCGCGAGCGGCTCGCCGAGTTGAGCGAGGCGGCCGGGCCGGAGCTGATGCCGGACTACTACGGCGACGGGCTGGTCGGCGAGCTCGAGGAACGGGTCGCCGGGCTGCTCGGCGCCGAGGCCGCGGTGTTCTTCCCGACCGGCACGATGGCGCAGCAGGTGGCGATCCGGTACGGCGCCGACCTCACCGGCCGCTCGACCGTGGCCCTGCACCCGCTCGGCCACCAGGAGATGCACGAGCGCCGCGCCTACGCCGACCTCACCGGCCTGCGCTCGGTGCACCCGACCACGGCGCCGCGCAACCCGACGGCCGCCGAGATCGCCGCGCTGCCCGAGCCGGTCGGCACCGTGGTGCTCGAGCTGCCGATGCGTGACGCCGGGTTCGTGCTGCCGACCTGGGCGGAGCTGGCCGAGGTGTGCGAGGCGGCCCACGCGAGCGGGGCGCGGGTGCACCTGGACGGGGCGCGACTGGGGGAGTCGGCGCCGTACCTCGGGCACTCGCTCGCGGAGATCGCCGGACGCGCCGACAGTACGTACGTCAGCTTCTACAAAACCCTCGGCGGTCTCAGCGGCGCGGCGCTGACCGGGACCACCGCCCTCGCCGCGTATGCGCGCCTGTGGCGCCACCGCTACGGCGGCCAGCTCTTCCAGCAGTGGCCGGCGGTGCTGAGCGCCCTGGTCGGCCTGGACCGGGAGCTGCCCCGGGTCCCGGAGTACGTCCGGCACGCGCGCACGATCGCCGCCGCCCTGGCGCAGCTGCCCGGCGCGGTGGTGTTCCCGCAGCCGCCGCACACCCACCAGTTCCGCCTCTGGCTGCCGCACCCGGCGGCCCTGCTCAACGACGCCGGGCTGCTGCTGGCCGAGGAGGAGAAGGTGTGGTTCACCGGTGGCTGGCGCGACACCGAGATCCCGGGGCACGCGGTCACCGAGGTCTCCGTGCAGTCCCCGGCCCTCGAATGGGGTACCGACGAGGTGATCGACACCGGTTTGCGACTGCTGGACCGGATTCAGAATTGATCACCTGGGTAGAACAGGGGTGTCCCGTTCTCACCGGACTCAGGAGGATTTGATGACTGCAGTCGCGAACCCGGCCACCGTCGAAGAGTGCTTGCGCATGGGTGCCGGCTTCACGCAGGGTGATCGCAACTGGATCGCCGAGCAGTTCGGCCCGCTCGACGCGCGCCTGGCCGCGTTCCACGCGGACGCCACCGAGCTCGAGATCATGGTGAAGGACCGCGAGGCCCGCGGCCAGAAGGTCACCCTGGAGTGCTGGATCAGCGGCCGGGAGAAGATCGTCACCACCTCCTCGGAGGAGGACCTGCACGCCGCGATCATGGACGTCCGTGACGACCTGCGCCGCAAGCTGAACGACTCGAAGACCAAGCAGGAGCCGCGCCACAACCGCCACCTGCGCGAGGTGCAGCTCCCCGAGGCCGACCCGTCAGAGCCCCTCATCTAGACCGGTCAGCCCCAGATAGGTCAGCGGACCCGGGTCGGGTACCGGCAGCTCGGTGAAGCCGAGCCGGTCGTAGAAACCGCGAGCGCGCACGTTCGCGGTGACCATGCCGAGGTGTATCCCGGCCCGGGCCTGTGTGCGGAACGTGGTGATCAGCCGCCGGCCGTACCCGCGTCCCTGGTAAGCCGGGAGCAGGTCGATGTGCAGGTGGGCGGGGTAGGCCGCCAGCTCCGGGACGATCATCCGTTCCGGTGCGAAGTGCAGCGCGACCATGTCCTGCTCGGGTGTGCGCGGCGGCTCCGGCGGCGCCGGATACTTGTCGCCGAGCCACGGGATCCACTCGTCGCGGAACCGCTTGACGAACGCGGTGGTGTCCGCGGTGCCGAGCACGTAGCCGACCGCGGTGCCGCCGTCGTCCAGGACGAACGCGAGCTCCGGTTCGAGGTGCAGGTAGGGGCCGGCGAACAGGTCGCCCATCAGGTCGTCGGTGGAGTAGAGCCCGCGGGCGTCCTCGCCGGCCGCCGCGGTGCGGACACAGATGTCGTAGACGGCGGGCCGATCGGCCGGCCGGTAGGAGCGAATCTCAGGCACGTCCGGCAGGCTAGGCCGTGGAAGCGCTTCCACCGCAAGAGGTCGTGCGCAGCACCGGCCGGCTGGGGAAGAGCGTGACCGGCGCGGGCTCGCCGAGGGCGGCACGCACCGCCGCGGCGGCGATCTCCTCGACCGGGTGGGTGGCCGTGGACAGCGCCGGATGCAGCGCGCCGGCCAGGGGGATGTCGTCGAAACCGGTCACCGCGACGTCGCCGGGGACCCGCACGCCCGCCTCGGCCAGGAACTGCAGCACCCCGAGGGCGGTCGCGTCGCTGACCGTGGCGATCGCGTCGGTGTCCGGCCAGCGCCGCAGCACGGTCCGGGCCGCGGCGCGCCCGCGGTCGCTGGTGAAATCCCCGCGTACGACCCGGGGCGGCAGCCCGGCCGCCCGGGTCAGCGCGGTGTAGGCGGCCAGCGGGGGAGCGGACGCGGCCAGCCAGGACGGACCGGCGACCAGCGCGATCCGGCGGCGACCGGTTTTGTACAGGTGGGTCAGCAGCGCGCCCACGCCCGCCGCGCTGTCCACGTCGGCACCGCCCGCGCCGATCGCCGCCGTCCGCCCGCGCAGCCCCGCCGGCAGGTGGCCGAGCAGCGCGTCGTCGTGCCCGGCCAGCACCAGCCCGGCCAGCCCGCGATCGGCCGCGAGTTCCACCAGGTCCGCTCCGCACTCCAGGCCGACGTGCCGCAGGGAGAGACCGATGTCGTACGCATCGAGCACGCTCGCCATCGCCGCCGCGGCCCGGGTGACGAACGGGTCCCGCAGGATGCCGGCCCGGGCGTCCCGCACCGCGAAGACCACCCGGGTCCCGGCACCGCGGGCCAGTCGCCGGGCCACCGGATGCGCCCGGTAGGACAGCTCGGCGGCGGCCGCCAGCACTGCGGAGCGGCTCGCCGCCGAGGCCGGGCCGGCGCCGGTGAGCACGCGGGACGCGGTGGCCGGTGACACGCCGGCGCGGCGGGCCACGTCGGCCAGCCCGGCTCGGACGTCACGCATCGGTCGAGTATCCACCGCGGTCCCGGCTGCCGGGAACGACGGCGGTGCGGCGATCTAGGGTGAGGACCGTGACGTCCCAGAACGGGTGGCTGCGCCAGCGTGCCGAGAACCCGGAGCATTCTCAGTGGTACATCAAGCGGTTCCGTGACCTGGCCGCCGAGGGCCAGGACCTGGTCGGCGAGGCCCGGCTGGTCGACGCGCTGGTGCCGCGCGGCGTCCGGATCCTGGACGCCGGCTGCGGCCCGGGCCGGGTCGGCGCCCACCTGGCCGCGGCCGGGCACGACGTCACCGGCGTCGACCTCGACCCGGAGTTGATCGCCGCCGCGATCGCCGACCATCCCGGCCCGCGGTGGCTGGTGGGTGACCTGTCCGAGCTGTCGCTGCCCGGCCCGCCGTTCGACGCGATCGTCTGCGCCGGCAACGTGATGACGTTCGCGGACCCGGAAACCCGGGTCGAGATCCTCCGGCGGTTCGCCGGGCACCTGGCGCCGGGCGGCCGCGCGGCGATCGGGTTCGGCGCCGGCCGGGGGTACCCGTTCGACGAGTTCCTGGCCGACGTCACCACCGCGGGGCTCACCCCGGATCTGTTGCTGAGCACCTGGGATCTGCGGCCGTTCACCCCGGACGCCGACTTCCTGGTGGCCATTCTCCGGCACCCCTGAAAACCATTGGTCCCGTTCTTCGGGGGCCGTTCTTCCCGCCGCGACAATGCCATGGTCCGGTTCGCCAGAGCCGCCGGTCACGCATGTCGTCTTTTCGGGGTGTTCGCAGGTCAGAACGCCTGTGGGGCTGCCGCGGAGGGCTGATCGGCCCGGCTTACGATCGGCGTCATGGCCATTACCACAGAGCCGTTCATGCTCAGTCCGGCGCAAATGGCGCAGGCGGCCGAGGACGCCGCGTACGCCAAAGCCACAAGCACCCCGCGGAAATCTTTTCTGCTCGGCCTGACCGGTGGCGGATACATCGCGCTCGGTTTCGTCTTCTACGTCACCAGCCAGGTCGGCGCGGCCGGCCTCACCTGGTCGGGCGGGGCGAAGGTGCTGGGCGGCGTGGTCTTCGCCACCGGGCTGGTGCTGGTCGTGCTGACCGGCGCGGAGTTGTTCACGTCGTCGACGCTGACGCTCACCGCGCGGGCCAGCGGCCGGATCACCTGGGGCCGGCTGTTCAGGAACTGGGGTGTCGTCTACGTCGCGAACTTCCTCGGCGCCGCGACCATGGTGGCCCTGGTCTACCTGGGCGGCGTCTGGCATCACGCGAACGGCGCCTGGGGCGCGGTGGTGCTGAGTGGCGCGCTGGTGAAGGTGCAGCACACCGTGCTCGAGGCGGTCGTGCTCGGCATCCTGTGCAACCTGATGGTGTGCCTGGCGGTCTGGGCGGCCTACTCCGGCCGGACCACCACCGACAAGGTCCTGGCCGTCACCATGCCGGTCGCGCTCTTCGTCTCGACCGGCTTCGAACACTCGGTGGCGAACATGTTCCTGGTGCCGCTGGGCCTGCTGATCAAGAGCGGCGCCGGCACCGAGTTCTGGAGCGGCGCCGGGCTCCACCGGGCCGACTTCGCGGATCTGACCTGGTCGCACTTCCTGCTGCACAACCTGGCGCCGGTCACCCTGGGCAACATCATCGGCGGCGGCCTCATGATCGGCGTCTTCCACTGGACGATCTTCCGCCGCCGTTCGGCGGCATCGTAGGAATCAGTGCAGGTACCAGGTCCGCTGCCGGGCCCGGTCGACCGCGATCTGGTACGACAGCTCGAACCGGTGTGCCGGATTCGCGTGGTACCAGCGCAGCGTCTGCAGCACCAGCGCCGGATCCGCCGCCAGCCACGGCACCTGGATGGTCAGGGTCCGGGCGGCCGGGAACACCGAGCGCCGGATCCGGGTCGCCGGGTGGCCGGCCGCCGGGACCGCGATCACCGGGATCCGGGCCTGCTCGCCCGGCAGGATGTCGCGGACCGCCTGCCAGGGCACGAAGTGCCGGGTGCCGACGCCGTGGTGGTAGATGCCGTCCGGGGTCAGCGCGAGCCGTCCGGGCGCGTGCCGCAGCAGCAGGAACAGCGCGGCACCGGTGAGCGTCGCGCCGAGCGCCAGCACCGGGGTGCGGACGGCCAGGCTCAGCTGGGCCAGGGTGACCAGGCCGAGGAAACCGGCGTACCAGTAGTAGAGCCGCCCGGAGTAGGTGAAGGTCAGGCCGGGTGTGCCGTCGTCGATCCGGGTGATCCGCATCCGGTCGCCGGCGTGGTGCGGGCGGACCCACAGGTTCAGCAGCAGCCCGGACAGGTGCCCGAGGATCAGCACGGCGACGCCGCAGGCCAGGGCCGCGCCGGTGTCGCCGAGGACGACCGACCAGACGCCGGCGGCCAGGACCACGGCGGCCAGGAAACCACTGCCGACCGCCGCGTGGATCAGACGCGGCGACGGCCGGTAGTCCTGCCACGGTGACGGCTCGGCGGTGACCGCCGTGGTGCGCGGCAGATCGAAGTAGAGGGTCATCGGGCCCGCCGGACGCGGCGGACGAGCGGCACTGCGGGCTCCGCGCCGGAGTAGGCCGGGCGCGGGCGCTCCGGGCCGGTGACCCGCCGGGCCACCTCGTTGGCGCGCCGCAGACAGTCGGTGATGGTGTTCAGGATGTCGAGCTCGAAGCGTGGGCGATCGCTCATCAGCTGTTCCTCTTCCGGTCCCCCCGGGGTGTGCTCAGAGGTACGGGGATCGAGACCGATCAGTTCAAGCGCTGCTGCCGGACTCGTGCAACGGCTGCCACTCCGGACAACTCACCGCGATCCGCCGGATGCCGGAGATAGTGCCGCAGCGTCCGGTAGACCGTCTCCGGTGCGGCGGCCGGCCACGCCGCCGGCACGGTCAGCGCCGTGGACCGCTCGGCCCGGCGCGCGGTGAAGCGGGACCGGTTGTCCTTGCGCGTGCCGGAGCGGGACCGGTCCGACGGTGCGGCCCGGACCTCGATCGTCGGCTGGGCACCGGTCCCGTCCGCCCGGACGTCCAGCACGGCGTCCCACGGCACGAACCGGCCACCACCCGGCCCGCGGTGATAGACCCCGGCCGGGGTCAGGCTCAGCCGTCCCGGCGCGTGCCGCAGGACGCGGAACAGCACGGCCAGGAGCAGCAGCGCGCCCGCGACGAGGACCGCTCCG
Source organism: Actinoplanes palleronii (assembly GCF_016862315.1). GTDB lineage: Bacteria > Actinomycetota > Actinomycetes > Mycobacteriales > Micromonosporaceae > Actinoplanes > Actinoplanes palleronii. The sequence continues at coordinate 10,464 of NZ_BOMS01000074.1, forward strand.
AACACCGCCTCGGCGGTGTCGCCGGAGGTCAGCCCGGCGAGCCCGAGCAGCAGGAACGGCGCGCTGGTCAGCACGAGCACGGCACCCTGCCAGTAGTAGGCCCACCAGGAGTACCGGAAGGTGAGCCCGGGCGACCCGTCGTCGATCGGGGCCGGCGCCGGCAGTGCCCGGGACCGGCGGTGCGGCCGGAGCCAGAGCGTGGCGCCGAGCCCGGCGACGTGAGCGAACCACAGGCCGATCGCGCCGAACGCCGCAGCCGCGGCGAGCCCGCCCGCCCACGCCGACCAGCCGGCCAGCCCGAGCAGCAGCGGGGCGACGACCATCGCGCCGTAGGCGCCGATCCGGGCCCGGGGTGAGGGCCGGAAGTCGTGCCAGGGCGTGGAGGACATCCCGGGACTCTATCGACGCGCGGCGTGGTGGAAGCGCTCCCGGGCGGTCAGGGGCGCAACCACTCCGGTGGTACGGCGGCCAGCCACGCCTCGGCCAGCAGCTGGTGGCCGCGGGCGCTCGGGTGCACCCCGTCCGGCGCCAGCGCGGCCGAGCCCTCCCGGCTCGCGGCCGCGGACAGAATGTCCTGAGCAGGCACGATGACCGCTCCGTGGGCGGCGGCCAGGGACCGCACCACGGCGCGTTTCGGGCCCAGGTCCTCGGCCTCCCAGCGCTGCTGCATCGGGTCGGCCGGCAGCACGAACGGCTCGATCAGCACCAGCCGGACGTCCGGCGACAGCGTGTTCAGGGTGTCCCGCATGGTGGACTCGTAGGCCGCCGCGCTGGTCACCCGCCCGGCGCCGTCGTAGCGCCGCCACACGTCGTTGATGCCGATCAGGACGGACAGCACCGCCGGTGCGTGCGCCAGCACGTCGCCGGCCCAGCGAACGGCCAGGTCAGATGAGAGGTCACCGCTGATCCCGGTGTTCACCACCCGGGCGCCGGCCAGGGCCGGTGCGGTGGCGAGCCGCCGGACGTAGCCGTCGCCCAGGCCGTCCGGATCGTCGCGCCGTCCACTGTCGGTGATGCTGTCGCCGGTGAACAAAACGGTGTGAACAGCCATCCAACGCCTCCTGGTTTCGGCACGTGTCGGGAAATGACGCACCGAGCGACGACCCGACATCCGCTCTTGACATTGCAAACTTAAGCCACTTAATAATGGCCCCGTCAAAGGTGAATCTCGCGGTGGGCTGGGCACGCGCGGGTGACCGGACCGAGAACCGCCGTCCGAGAACGGCGGCGCTGATGATCGAGGTATCCGCACATGTGGGACATCCTTACCCGCCGGGGCCGTCGCCCCCGCGCCGTGGTGGCCGCGGCCGCCGCATTGACCCTGGTCGTCGCCGGCTGCTCCGGTGACGGCGGTTCCAAGGCGAACGGTGGCGACAAGGCCGCGAACAGCTCCATCACGATCTTCAACGGTTCCACCGGCACCATCGTGGAGCAGTGGAATCCGTTCATCCCGAACTTCCTGCAGCCCACCAACGGCCTGATCTACGAGCCGCTCTACTACTACAACTTCGCCTCGACCGCCGACCCGCAGCCGCTGCTGGCCACCGCGTACGCGTGGGACGCGGCCGGCAAGGTCCTGACCATCACCACCCGGGACGGGGTGACGTGGTCGGACGGGCAGCCGTTCAGCGCCAAGGACGTGGCGTACACGTTCGAGCTGATCCGTAAGACGCCGGCGATCAACGCGACCGGCCTCAAGCTGGTCTCGTCGGTGGCCAAGGACGACAAGACCGCCGTGCTGACCTTCGAGAAGCCGTCGTTCACCGACGAGGCCTCGGTCATCGGCAACACCCCGATCGTCGCCCAGCACGTCTGGGAGAAGATCACCGACCCGACCAAGTCGATCAACCCGAACCCGGTCGGCACCGGGCCGTACAAGCTGAAGACGTTCTCCGCGCAGAGCTACGTGATGGAGAAGAACGCGACCTACTGGCAGCAGGGCAAGCCGAAGATCCAGAACGTCCGGTACATCGCGCTGGCCACCGCGGACGCCGCGAGCGCCGCGCTCACCGCCGGCCAGGTGGACTGGATGAGCAGCTTCCTGCCCGGCCTGGACCAGCTGATCAAGAACCAGAAGAACCTGACCTACGTGAACACCCCGGCGCTGACCACGTCGATCTTCACCTGTGCCAGCGCCGACCTGGGCTGCAAGGGACCGCAGACCGACACCGCGGTCCGTCAGGCGATCTACTGGGCGCTCAACCGGGACCAGCTGAACAAGCTGGCCGGTGGCGGCTTCGCCGAGACCGCGTCGCCGACCATGCTGCTGCCCGAGCGGGACAAGGCCTGGATCGCCGACCCGGCGAACCTGACCACCCCGGGCGGCCCGGACGTCGCGAAGGCGAACCAGCTGCTGGACGTGGCCGGCTGGGCCAAGGGCGGTGACGGGATCCGCGCCAAGGGCGGCGAGAAGCTGTCGCTGACCATCCAGACGGTGACCGGCTGGAGCGACTACATCTCGCTGAACGACGCGATGACCCAGCAGCTCAAGGAGATCGGCATCGAGCTCAAGCCGACCCAGGTGGCCTGGCAGGAGTGGAACAACAACCAGGTGCAGGGCAAGTTCCAGCTGTCGCTGGACTCGATCGGCCTCGGTGCGTCGACGAACCCGTATTCCACGTACCTGAAGTACTCCTCGACCACCACGGCGAAGGTCGGCGAGGCGGCCGGGCTCAGCGGCAACTACGCGCGGTACAAGAACGCCAAGGTGGACGCGGCGGTCGCGGTCGCGGCGGGTACGAACGACGAGACGGTCCAGAAGCAGCAGTACACGGTCATCCAGCAGGAGATCGTCAAGGACCTGCCGTACATCCCGATCTACGTGAACTCGATGCTCACCGAGTTCAGCACCGCCAACGCCACCGGCTGGCCGACCAACGACAACAAGTACGCGCTGCCGGCCACCTGGAAACAGTGGGACAACGGCATCGTGCTGAGCACCATCGAACCGGCGAAGTAGGGCCGCCGGCCGTGCGATACCTGCTCCGCAAGCTGGGGTTCTACCTGGTCGCCCTCTGGGCGGCGCTGACGGTGAACTTCTTCGTCCCGCGCCTGATGCCCGGCGACCCGGTCGAGATCCTGCTCTCGAAGCTGGGTCAGCACGGCCCGGTCTCCCCGGAGATGCGGGCCTCGACCGAGGCCCTGCTCGGCACCAGCAGTGGCGAGCCGCTCTGGTCCCAGTACCTCGACTACCTGGGCCGGCTGGCCCACGGTGACCTGGGCACCTCGGTGGTCTTCTTCCCGGCGTCGGTCAGCTCGATCATCGAGCAGACCCTGCCGTGGACGATCGGCCTGGTCGGCCTCGCCACGGTCATCTCGTTTCTGGTCGGCGTGGGTCTCGGCACCCTCGCCGGCTGGAAGCGGGGCTCCTGGCTGGACAGCCTCATCCCGGTCACCACGATGTTCCAGTCCGTGCCGTACTTCTGGCTGGCGCTGATCCTGCTCTTCACGCTCGGCAGCGTCTGGCCGGTGTTCCCGCTCAACGGCGGGTACGACGTCTACAACGTCACGGTCGGCTGGAACGGCCCGTTCCTCGGCTCGGTGCTCTACTACGGCGCGCTGCCCGCGCTGACCATCGTGCTGTCCAGCGTCGGTGGCTGGATGCTCGGCATGCGCAACATGATGGTGTCCACCCTCTCCGAGGACTACATGCTCACCGCGGAGGCGAAGGGCCTGCGCCCCGGCCGGATCATGCGGGGGTACGCGGCCCGCAACGCGATCCTGCCGTCGGTCTCCGGGTTCGCCATCTCGCTCGGGTTCGTGGTGGCCGGCTCGATCGTCACCGAGGCGGTGTTCTCCTACCCGGGCATCGGCTCGGCGCTGCTGCAGTCGGTGGGCGGCAACGACTATGCCCTGATGCAGGGCATCTTCCTGGTCATCACGCTGTCCGTGCTCGGCGCGAACCTGCTCGTCGATCTCCTCTACTCGGTGATCGACCCACGCACCCGAGCCCGGGCCTGAGGGGGCAGCCATGACCATGACCACCGAACTGGCCTCGGTCGCCGAGGCAGGCAAGACCACGAGGGTACGAAGGATCCGGCTCTCCAACACCAAGCTGGCGACCGGACTTGTCATCGGCGGGGCGATCGTGCTCTTCGGACTGATCGGCCCGTTCGTCACCCAGGACCCCCGGCTGGTCAACGACATCGGGCTGAGCGCGCCGAGCGCCGACCACTGGCTCGGCACCACACAGACCGGTCAGGACGTCCTCGCGCAGCTCGCGTACGGGACCCGCGGCTCGCTGACCGTCGGCGCCGTGGTCGGCGTGCTGACCCTGCTGCTGTCCGGCTTCTTCGGCGTGGTCGGTGCGTACGCCGGCGGCTGGGTCGACGAGCTGTTCTCGCTGTTCACCAACATCATGCTGGTCATTCCGGGGCTGCCGCTGGTGATCGTGATCTCCAGCTACGTGCCGGACAAGAGCATCTGGCTGGTCTCCATCGTCCTGGCGATCACCAGCTGGGCGGCGTCCGCGCTGGTGCTCCGCGGCTACACACTCAGCCTGCGCAACCGCGACTACGTGCTGGCCTCCCGGGTGGCCGGCGAGAAACGCTGGCGGATCCTGACCGTGGAGATCCTGCCCAACCTGATCCCGCTGCTCGCCTCGCAGGTGGTGTTCGCGGTGATCTTCGCGATCCTCGGCGAGGCCGGGCTGTCCTATCTCGGTCTCGGCGCGAGCGGCTCGTTCACCTGGGGGACCATCCTGTACTACGCGCAGAACGGCCTTGCCCTGCGGCTCGGCGCGTGGTGGTGGTTCGTGCCGCCGGGACTGATGCTGGCCCTGTTCGGCGCGGCGCTCTCGCTGATCAACTTCTCGATCGACGAGATCATCAACCCCAAGCTGCGCAACCAGACGAGGTCGGCGCGCAAGGGCTGGCGGATGTCCCGCGAGCAGCTCAGCAAGGCGAAGGAGGCCACGCTGTGAACCCGCCGGTGCTGAGCATCGAGAACTTCAGCGTGGACTATCTGGTGGACCCGGTCGTGCACGCGGTCACGAACGTGAACCTCCGACTCCACCGGGGCGAGGTCCTTGGTCTGGCGGGGGAGAGCGGTTGCGGCAAGAGCACTTTGGCGTACGGGATAGTCCGCCTGCTGAAGCCGCCCGCCGTGATCACGAGCGGTCGCGCCGTCTTCCACTCGCGCGAAGGCCACGAGATCGACTGGAACGAGTTGCACGCCGAGGACCTGCGCGCCAACCGCTGGGAGAAGATCTCGATGGTCTTCCAGGGTGCGATGAACTCGCTCAACCCGGTGATCTCGATCCGCGACCAGTTCGAGGACGTGTTCACCACCCACCGGCCGGAGATGGGCAAGAAGGAGCGGCGGCAGCGCTGCGGTGACCTGCTGGAACGGGTGGGGGTCGACCGCAAGCGGCTCGGCTCCTACCCGCACGAGCTCTCCGGCGGCATGCGGCAGCGCGTCATGATCGCGATGGCGATGGCCCTGGAGCCGCAGGTCATGATCATGGACGAGCCGACCACCGCGCTCGACGTGGTGGTGCAGCGGGAGATCCTCCGGGAGATCACCCGGCTGCGCGACGAGCTCGGCTTCGCGGTCATCTTCATCACCCACGACCTGCCGCTGCTGCTGGAGATCAGCGACCGGATCGCGGTGATGCGCAGCGGCGAGATCGTCGAGCTGGGCGGCGCGGCCGAGCTCTACACCAACCCGAAGCACGAGTACACCAAGCAGCTGCTGGCGTCGTTCCCGAGCCTGACCGGCGACCGCGGCTCGTTCGTCCGCGGCGCCATGGACGACCGGCTGCTCGCCCTGGACGCGGTCGAGGTGGAGGCGTCGTGACCACGCTGGAAGTGCGCGACCTGCGCAAGGAGTACCGGCTGCGGGACGGCTGGCGGACCGGCACGCTGCGCGCCGTCGACGACGTCAGCTTCACGCTGGACCACGGCAAGACCGTTGCGCTGGTCGGCCAGAGCGGCAGCGGCAAGTCCACGGTGGCCAAGCTGCTGTTGCAGCTGGAGCGGCCGACGAGCGGGGAGATCCGCCTGGACGGCGAGCCGGTGGCCCGGCGCGGTGCGGGGCTGGCGGCTTACCGCCGTACCGTGCAAATGGTTTTTCAAGATCCTTTTGCGTCGCTGAATCCCTATCACACGATCGGTCACCACCTGGCCCGCCCGATCCGGTTGCACCATCCGCGGATGACCGCCGCCGAGGTGCAGAGAAGGGTGCATGAGCTGCTGGAACGGGTCCGGCTCACGCCCGCCGGGAACGTCGCGAAGCGGCGCCCGCACGAGCTCTCCGGCGGTCAGCGGCAGCGCGTCGCGATCGCCCGCGCGCTGGCCCCGGAGCCGGGCGTGCTGATCGCCGACGAGCCGGTGTCGATGCTGGACGTCTCGATCCGGCTCGGTGTGCTCAACCTGCTCGCCACCCTGCAGCGCGAGGAGGACCTGGGCGTCCTCTACATCACCCACGACCTGGCCACCGCCCGGCACTTCTCCGACGAGATCCTGGTGATGTACCGCGGCGCGATCGTCGAACGCGGCCCGGCCGACGACGTGATCCTCAACCCGCAGCACGAGTACACCAAGACCCTGGCCGAGGCCGCGCCGAACCCGGAACGGAGGATCGGCGAACTTCGCTCCCGGCAGCCACTGGACTCGTCCGGCTAACGTTGACGGCAACGTTCGAGCTGGTTGGTTCCGTCCTTCCAGCTGGTAGGGAGAGTCGCGTGGGGTTCTTCAAGCGAATGGTTCTCACGATGGTCGCGTCGAAGCTGGAGCGCCGGGCACATCACAGCCACAACCCGCTCGTGCACAGCATGCTCCGCTCGGTGCACCACAAGCTCGGCCGGCACGGCGGCTATCCGTACGGCGGTTACCCGCCGGCCGGGTACCCGCCGCCAGGTTATCCGCAGTACGGCCCGCAGTACCACGCCGGACCGGCGCACCACGGGCACTACCGCCACCACGGCCACTACCGGCACCACGGGCACTACCGCTGAGGGTTGGAGTCCGTTTACTACCGTGGCCCCGTGATCGCTCACCCGGGACTGCGTTTCACCGACCACACCGTGCCCGTGCCGCTGGACCACCGGCGGCCCCGGGGCGCGGCCATCGAGGTGTTCGCCCGGGAGGTGGTCGCCGCCGACCGGGCCGGTGACGACCTGCCCTGGCTGCTGTACCTGCAGGGCGGGCCGGGCGGGAAGTCGCCCCGGCCACTCGGCGCGGACGGCTGGCTCGGGCACGCGGTGCGCACCCACCGGGTGCTGCTGCTCGACCAGCGTGGGACGGGGCGGAGCACGCCGCTGACCGGTCGTACCGTCAAGGGTTTTGATGACGCGGACCTGGCGGCGTACCTGAAGCTCTTCCGGGCCGACAGCATCGTGGCCGACGCGGAGATCCTGCGGGCGACAGTGGCCGGCGGCGCCCGCTGGGACACCCTCGGGCAGAGCTACGGCGGATTCCTCACCCTCACCTACCTGTCGGCCGCCCCGGAGGCGCTGCGCACCTGCTACATCACCGGCGGGCTGCCCGGCCTGACCGCGCACGCCGACGACGTGTACGCCCTGACCTACCCGAAGGTCGCGGCCCGCAACGCGGAGTTCTACCGGACCTTCCCGGACGCCGCCGCCGCGGTCCGCCGGATCGCCGACCATCTGACCGACAACGACGTGCGGCTGCCGGACGGCGACCGGCTCACCGTCGACCGGTTCCGCCTGCTCGGGATGCTCTTCGGGCTCAGCACCGGGTACGCCCAGCTGCACTGGATCCTCGACGAGGCCTGGCACGGCGCGGAACTCTCCGACACGTTCCTGGCCGAGGTGTGGCGGCAGACCGCGTTCACCGATGTGCCGTTCGCCGCGCTGCAGGAGTGCACTTTCGGTCAGGGCGGCCCGCCGACGGCCTGGGCCGCGGACCGCGCCCGGCACGACCACCCGGAGTTCGACGCCGGCGCCGACCCGCTGCTGTTCACCGGCGAGATGATGTACCCCTGGATGTTCCGGGAGATCGCCGCGCTGCGCCCGTTCGCCGGCGCGGCCGATCTGCTGGCCGCCACCGTCGACTGGCCGCCGCTCTACGACCGGGACCGGCTGGCGGACAACCGGGTGCCGGTCTTCGCCGCGGTCTACCCCGACGACGTCTACGTGCCGGCCGAGTTGTCGCTCTGGACCGCCGCCGAGGTCGGCAATCTGCGGGCCTGGGTGGCCGATGGGTACCAGCACGACGCGCTCCGCACGGACGGCCCGGCTGTCCTCGGCCATCTGATGGGGATGGCGGCCCGCTCAGGTTCGCTCCGGTGACGCCGATGGGGCCGGCCATGGGTCAGATGCCCCCGATGACGAAGCCCCGGCGTGCTCACGGTGTGTGGGCGGCGCTCGTCACGGTGGCGCTGGCGGCCGCGGCGGGCGGAGCGTTCGCCGCGCTCGATGAGCGGCCGCAGGGGCCGTCGGCGCCGCATTCGCCGGCGGGGTATGAGATTCCACGCCGGGTGGAGCCGACGGAGATCCCGATGCCGACGGCTAGGCCGCGACGCTTCCCGGCCGTGCCGGTCGTGGGGTCGCCGCCGGGGGCTGTCCTCTCACCGTCCAGCCGGGTCGCCGGTCTCCTGACGCGTCTTTAGAGCGGTCGTTTCCGGCGGGTGCTGCCTTCCGGTGGTGTCGTTCCTTCCTCGGGCCCGGCCAGAGGTTGATCTTTCGCTTCCCCGGCCGGGTGTTGATCTTCCGTCGGGTCAGCGGCAGGTGATCGTGGGGTTCAGGGTGGCGAGTTCGCCGTCCGGGTTGCGCTCGTAGAGCCACACGTGCAGGTCATAGTGGACCGGCATCGGCGGGGCACCGGCCGGTACCGCGTGACCGGTCATCGGGCCGTTGAACGGGTGACCGAAAAGGTTCGGCCGGTCGCGGTCGGTGCGCAGGTCACCGTCGGCGTCGGCGCGGAAGTACTCGACGCCGGTCAGCCGGACCGTGCCGTGCGGGCCGGGCAGGTAGAGCAGGATCTCCGGCTTCTCCGGGGCGATCCGCGGGTCGGCGGAGCGCTGCGGGTGCGCGTAGTGCAGGCCCATGCCCGGCACGCAGTCCTCGGTGGGCAGGTAGCCGGCCTCGATCGCCTGCCGCACGTCACGGAACCGGCGGGTGGCGTCCAGCAGCTTGGAGCGTTGCTTGTCGGTCAGGTGCTGCGGGCGGGGCCGGAGGGCGGCGGCACCGGTCGCGCCCTGTGCTGCCGCTGCCGCTGCCGCTGCCGCGGCCTGGGCGGGAGTTGCTGGCCGGGCTGCTTTCGCGGCCTGGGCGGCTGTCGCGCCGGCGGTGAGCAGGAAGGTCGCCGCGAGTGCTGCTGCCGCTACCGTCGCTGTCGCCGCGACGGAGGGTCGGGCCTGGGAAACCGTCATCTGCCCAGCCTGATGCCACCGGTTGCCGCCACGACGGCGAGACGGCTGCCGTCACCGCATGGAGTGACGGTGCGTGTGTGACGGCCGGATCGGTGGGTAGTAGCACGGGCGTTCGAAGACCGGATCGGAAGGATGCGACATGACTGACGCGCAGAACACCACCACGGGTGACAACCGGGTGAAGGATCCGGCGGACTGGACCACCGGCGACGAGCCGGCGACCGGTGCGCAGGAGTCCTACCTGAACACCCTCGCCACCGAGGCGCACGAGGAGGTCCCGGACGGCCTGACCAAGGCCGAGGCGTCCCAGCAGATCGACGAACTCCAGGAGAAGACCGGCCGCGGCCGGTAGTGATCACCCCGGCGGGCCGGCTCCCCGGCCGGCCTGCGCGGTCGAGCAGCGTTCCCGCAGCCCATCCGGCTCCCGTTCGCCGCGACGGCGCCATGGTCCCCGCCGGGTGACAGCGGCCCGAGATCAAGATGGGCACCGGCCGGCTGCGGGAGTCATCACACTGAACCCATAACGGCCACCACCGCCAGCCGCGCACATCGAGCTGGCCCTGGTGGCCGTTATGGCGGGTTCATAAGGGCCGCTGTGGCCAGCCGGGTGTGTTGGGCTGGGTCTGGTGGCCGTTATGGCGGGGTTGTAAGGGCTGTTGTGGCCAGCTGGGTGTGTTGGGCTGGTTCTGGTGGCCGTTATGCCGGTGTGTGATGAGCGCGTGAGATCGGCGAGGCCGCTCAGGTGTGCCGCCACTGCCCTGAACCGCGATACCTCGTGCGGGTGGCCGGGTGTGGAGGTTTCGCGGGGTTTTAGCGACGACACCTGCTCTTCGGGCGGGGCTGGCGAGCGGGTGTGGTGGTCTTGCCGGCCTTGTGGCGACTACCGGTGCTCTCCAGGTGGGTTGGCGGGGTGTTCAGTGACGGCAGGGGGAAGGGCGCTGGCCTACGCGGGCGGGCGTCAGGCGCGGAGGTGGGACTGCAGGACCAGGGCGGCGGCGCCGGTCGCGGAGGCGGTCGCGGCGGCCAGCGAGACCGTGACGGTGACGTCGCGGTGCCAGGTGCGGGAGTCGGCGGGGGCTAGCCGGCGCGTGATCGCCGGGCCGTAGATGGCCGATGCGGCGGCGAAGCCTGGGCCGGTGAGGACGACCAGGTCGATGTCGAGCAGGTTGACCATCGACTCGGTGGCGGCCGCTACGTAGCGGGCCGAGGATTCCAGCAGGGCGCGGCAGTGCGGGGCGCCGGCCCGGGCGGCGCGGGCGACCGCGCCGAAGTCGGCGGCTACGCTGCGGATCGGCTGGGCGGGGTCGAGGCCGGCCTCGGCGGCGGCGACCCGGTCGGCGCGGGCGGCGGTCACCACGGTGCGCGGCCCGGCCAGTACCTCGAGGCAGCCGCGGCTGCCGCACCAGCACTCCGGGCCGAAGACCTCCAGGCAGAGGTGCCCGAACTCGCCGGCGCTGGCGTGGCTGCCGCGCATCGCCCGGCCTTCGATCACGATGCCGGCGCCGATGCCGCCGCCCATGTAGAGCGCCGCGAACGCGCGGTCCGGGCCGACCCGGGCCACCCAGTATTCGCCGACCGCGGCGGCGGTCGCGTCGTTCTCCACCAGGACCGGCCAGCCGGTCGTCTCGGAGAGCCGGCGGCCGAGTTCGTCGCCGTGCCAGCCGCGCAGGTGGGGGAGCAGGTCGTCGGCCGGGGTGCCGCCGCTGTGCGGCCCGGGCCAGACGATGCCGACGCCGAGACAGCGCGCCGGGTCGACACCGGACCCGGCCAGCAGCACGTCGATGTCGGCGGAGAGAGCGCTGAGCACCGCGTCCTGAGCATCGCCCGGCAAGACGTCGCCGTTCGAGGAAGCGTCGCCGGGCAAGGTGTCGCTGCCTGAAAGAGCGCTGCTCGGCGAGGCGTCGCCGCCGGAGGAAGTGCTGCCCGGCAAGGAAGAGCTGGCTGAGGAAGAGGCGGTGAAGGAATCGGCGCCGGGAACGGCGGTGCCGGGAACGGCGGTGCCGGGAACAGCGGCGCCGGGAACAGCGGCGCCGGGAACAGCGGCGCCGGGAACGGCGGCGGCGGGAACAGCGGCGGCGGGAACAGCGGCGGTGGGCGCGTCGGGACCGGGCTTGGCGGATCGGGAGGTGGCGAGGAGGGCGGCGCCGAGGGGGGTCGGCCGGGCCAGGCGGGAGATGACGCCGCCGGTCTGGCCGGTGAGCACATACGTCGTCGCGTCCTCGTCCAGGTGGACGCCGACCGCGAGCCGGGCGGCCGGGTCGAGGCGCAGCAGGGTGCGGGGCTTGCCGCCGGTCGGGGTGCGCCCGGTCTCCACGACCAGGCCCTCCTCGATCAGGCGGCGGACCGTCATCGACACGGCGGCCTCGGTCAACCCGGTGATCTTGGCCAGCTCGACCCGGCTCAGCTCCTCGGCGGCGCGGATCGCGTCGAGGATGCTCTCCCGGGCTCCGGGGCGACGACCCCGGCCGGGCCGGCTCGCCGGCGCGGGCGCGCCGACTGCTTCTCTCACGCTTCCTCCACCGCCGCGCCGCGCACGATCGATCCCGCCGTGCCACGCACGAGCGCATCCCCCACTGCTGGGCCGCTCACGGGCGGCTCCGTCGCTGTGCCGAGCGCGGGCGGCACCGTCACGCCGAGCGCGGGCGGCTCCGTCACGCCGAGCGCGGGCGATTCTGCTGTGACGCGCACGGGCACGTTGTCCTCCTGCACCGCTGTCACGCGTACGAGAAGGACGCGATCGGGAAAGAGCACCGGGAGCCGGAGTCCGGCGGTGCCGAGCGTGCGGCCGTTCAGGCGTACCCCCTGGGGCGTGCACCAGGGTAACGCAGCGCCCCAGGCAGCGGCGTTGCCGTCGGCCACGTCGCCCGGGGGCTGTGGCCGCACGTGGTAGGTCCGGTCCGGGTCGAGGCCGGGCAGGGCGGCCGTGCCCGGCGGGTACGACGCGCTGGTGCCCGTGGCGATCAGCGCGAAGAGCGCGTCCGAGCCGTCCGCGGCGACCACCCCGGTCACCTCGAACGCCGGGTCGGCCAGGTCGGCGTGCACCAGCGTGCCGGTGTGCAGCAGCCCGCGCAGCTCCTTGTAGAGCGCCACCCAGGCGGCGAGTGACGCCAGCGACGACTCGTCGGCACCGGTCAGGTCCCATTCGACGCCCAGGTGGCCCCAGATCGCGGTGCCGGCCCGCATGCTCAGCGGCAGCTCACGGTGCGTGGTGTGGCACAGCGGCGCGCCGATGTGCGAGCCGATCAGCTCGAGCGGGACGAGCAGGCTGGTCCAGCGCTGGATCGCGACCCGTTCGTGCGCGTCGATGCAGTCGGACGCCCAGATCCGGTCGGTGCGCTCCAGGATGGCCAGGTCGACCCGGCCGCCGCCGGACGAGCAGGACTCGATCTCCACGCCGGGGTGCCGGGCGCGCAGCTCGTCCAGGAGCCGGTAGACCGCGTGGGTCTGGTCGTGCACGCCGGCCCGCCCGGTGCCCGGGTGACCGGCTTCGACCAGGTCGCGGTTGTGGTCCCACTTCAGGTAGGCGATGTCGTGTTCGGTCAGCAGCGTGCCGAGGCGGTCCAGGATGTAGGCGTAGGCGAGCGGGTTGGCCAGGTCGAGGACCTGCTGACTCCGGGCGGTCCGGGGGAGCCGCGTTCCGGTCGCCATGATCCAATCGGGGTGTTCGCGGGCCAGATCGGAGTCCGGATTGATCATCTCGGGTTCGACCCAGAGGCCGAACTCCATGCCCAGGTCCCGGACCACGGTGATCAGCGGGCCGAGGCCGTCCGGCCAGACGTCCGGCGAGACGGTCCAGTCGCCGAGGCCGGAGGTGTCGTCGCGGCGGGAGCCGAACCAGCCGTCGTCCAGCACGAAACGTTCCGCGCCGATCGCGGCTGCCGCGCGGGCCAGATCGGTCAGCTTGGTCAGGTCGTGGTCGAAGTAGACGGCCTCCCAGGTGTTCACCACGACCGGGCGCGGCTTCGCCGGGTGGTGCGGCCGGGCGCGCAGGTAGCGGTGGAACCGGGCCGCGACGCCGTCCAGGCCCTCGGCGCTGTGCACCGCGTACACCCAAGGGGTCTGATAGGTCTGACCTTGCGCCAGACCGACCTCGCCGGGCAGCAGCAACTCGCCGCCGGCGAGCGCGGACCAGCCGTGGTAGGTGCGTTCGGCGATCGAGCGGGCGCCGCCGGAGAAGGCGGTGTGCAGCGCCCAGACCTCGCCGCGGCGGTGGGCGAAATCGGACGTGCCGGCGCAGAGCAGGTAGGCCGCGTCGTAGCCGGTGCGGCCGGTGCGGTTCTCCCGGACGCGCAGGCCGTGCGTGAACGCGGTTCGCTGCGGGTGGCGTTCGCGCAGGTGGTGGCCGGTGAAGTCGAGCAGCTCGGCGGTGCGTTCGGGGACCGGGAGGAAGATCGTCAGGTGTTCCAGCCAGTAGGTGCCGGGTGCGGTGCTGGTCAGCGCGCCGCGGGCGCGCAGAACCCCGCTGGGATGCAGCTCGAGATCGATGCTCAGGTCCAGGCAGGCGATGGGATCGGTCGCGGTGATCCGGACGGTGTCGGCGCTGCGGCCCACTTCCGGTCCGCCCTTTTCCGGTACGCCCTGAGCCGCCAAGCCCCGATCAATCGCGGTCACCTCGAACGCCGTCGCCCACGCCTGGCCGTCCCGGTGACCGGCCAGCCCCGGCGTGCCGAGCCAGCCGGACGACTGCTCCGGGACCAGCGACGGCCGGACCGTGCCGTCCACCGAGAAGCCGATCGGCTGCGGGGCCACGGCCACCAGCAGGTCGTCGAGGGTCCCGTCGAGCGCGGCACCCCAGTGCGCCACCGCGGGCAGGCCCGGGCCCCGGCAGTCCAGGACCAGGCTCACCCCGGCCGCGCTCAGGTGCAGCAGATCCGGCCCCATCGGTGACTCCCTACCAGCGTTGACGGACTTCGTTCAGTTGCTTAAGAATGTTAGCCGCCCGGTCTGTGGCGGCACTACGACAGGAGCCCACTTCCGATGATCAGAACCGACCTCCACGCGGGCTGGACCGTACGTGCCGCCGGCGGGCCGGTGCCCGAGGACATCGCCGCCGAGCTGGTGCCGGCGACGGTGCCCGGCACGGTGCACACCGACCTGCTCGACGCCGAGCTGATCCCGGACCCGTACCTGGGCGAGAACGAGGCGGCGCTGGTCTGGTTCCACCGGGCGGCCTGGCTCTACCAGACCGCGGTCACCGCGGAACCGGCCGCGGCGGACGAGCGGGTGGACCTGGTCTTCGACGGGCTGGACACGGTCGCCACCGTCACCCTGGGCGGCGAGGAGCTGGGCCGGACCGCGAACATGCACCGCGGGTACCGCTTCGACGTGCGCGAGCGGCTGACCGGCGCGGCGATCCCGCTGTCGGTGCGGTTCGACTCCGCGCTGGAGTACGCCGAGGAGCTGCAGAAGGTGATCGGTGAACGACCGCGGCCCTACCCGCATCCCTTCAACGCCGTACGAAAAATGGCGTGTTCTTTCGGGTGGGACTGGGGCCCGGACCTGCAGACGGCCGGGATCTGGAAGCCGGTGCGGCTGGAGCGGTGGCGGGTGGCGCGGCTGGCGGCGGTCCGTCCCCTGGCCACGCTGGACGCGGACGGGCGGACCGGCCGCCTGATCGTCCACGTCGACGTGGAGCGTTCGGGGCTTGGTTCCGCGGGTGAATTGTCGGTCGAGGTGGTCGTCGCGGGCCGGACCGCTCACCTCACCATCGCTACGGGCGACACTTCGGGAACGGCCGAAATCTCGGTTCCGGAGGCGCCGGTCTGGTGGCCCATCGGGTACGGCGAGCAGCCCCTGGCCGACGTCAGCGTCGTGCTGCTCGACGACGGTGTCGAGCTGGACGCCTACACCGCCCGGGTCGGGTTCCGGACGATCACGCTGGACGAGACGCCGGACGAGATCGGCAGCGCGTTCACCCTGATCGTCAACGGACAGCCGATCTTCGTCCGCGGGCTCAACTGGATCCCCGAGGACCACCTGCTCACCCGGCTCGACCGGGACGCCTACGCGGCCTCGATCGAGCGCGCCACCGACGCAAACACCAACCTGCTGCGGATCTGGGGCGGCGGCATCTACGAGAGCGACGACTTCTACGACGTGTGCGATGAGCGCGGCGTGCTGGTCTGGCAGGACTTCCCGCTCGCGTGCGCGGCGTACTCGGAGGAGGAGCCGATCCGCTCGGAGATCCTCGCCGAGGCCAGGGAGAACGTCACCCGGCTCACCCCGCACCCGTCGCTCGCACTGTGGAACGGCGGCAACGAGAACATCTGGGGCCACGAGGACTGGGACTGGAAACCCGCGCTGAACGGGGCGAGCTGGGGCGCGAAGTACTACTACGAGGACTTCCCGGCGCTGCTCGCCGAGCTGGACCCGACCCGGCCGTACCACCCGGGCAGCCCGTCCAGCCCCGGACACGACCCGGAGGTGGTGCACCCCAACGACGACCGGTACGGCACCCGGCACGAGTGGGAGGCGTGGAATCGGGAGGACTACACGTACCACGCGAACTTCCTGCCCCGGTTCTGCTCCGAGTTCGGCTGGCAGGCGCCGCCGACCTGGTCGACGCTGCGGGAGTCGATCGCGCAGGAGGACTTCGACCAGGAGTCGCCGGCGTTCCTGCTGCACCAGAAGGCGGCCGGGGGCAACGACAAGCTGAACGTGGGAGTGGCGCGGCATCTGCCGGTGCCGGTGGACTTCGAGGACTGGCACTGGGCGACGCAGCTGAACCAGGCGCGGGCCACGGCGTACGCGATCGGGCACCTGCGCGGTCACGCGCCGCGCACCATGGGCAGCATCCTCTGGCAGCTCAACGACTGCTGGCCGGTCACCTCGTGGGCGGTGGTCGACGGCGCCGGGCGGCGCAAACCCGCGTGGTACGCGCTGCGCCGCTCCTACGCGCCCCGGCTGCTGTCGTTCCGCGACGGGGCGCTGGTCGCGGTCAACGACACGTCG
This sequence comes from Actinoplanes palleronii, assembly GCF_016862315.1. Lineage (GTDB taxonomy): Bacteria > Actinomycetota > Actinomycetes > Mycobacteriales > Micromonosporaceae > Actinoplanes > Actinoplanes palleronii. The sequence continues at coordinate 26,751 of NZ_BOMS01000074.1, forward strand.
TCGCCGTGGCGGGGGACGGCCCGGGTACGGCGGGTGGGCTTCGACGGGTTGCTGCTGGACTCGGACGTCGTGGCGGTCGAGGTCCCGGCGTACTCGGTCGGCGTGATCGCCCTGACGGACCACCTGGTCACGGCCGGGGACCCGGCCCGCGAGGTGCTGGTCGCGGACATCGACGGGCTGCGGGCCACCCACCTGTTCGCCGAGGACTTCGACCTGGCGTACGACCCGGGCGCGGTGTCGGCGAGCATCGAGCCGGCCGAGGGCGGATACTCCATCACCGTGACCGCCACCTCGTTCGCCCGGGACGTCACCCTGCTGACCGACAAGGTCGACCCGGACTCGCTCGTCGACGACATGCTCGTCGACCTGCTGGCGGGGGAGAGCCACACGTTCCACGTGCGCAGCGGGTGGACGCTTCCGGAGGCGTTCCTCGATCCGTACGTGGTCCGCTCGGCGAACGTGCTGGCCGTACCGGCCGAGGGCTGATCACGGTGGCCGGCGGGCTGATCGGGCTGGTGCTCACCGGCAGCGCCGACCGGATCGGGGTGGAGCCGTTCTTCATGGAGCTGATCGCGGGCATGGAGGAGGCGCTCGCCCCGGCCGGTGCGACGGTGCTGCTGCTCGTCGTGCCGGACCTGGCAGCCGAACTGGCCACGTACCGCCGGTGGGCCGGCGATCGCACCGTCGCCGCGGTGGTGGTGGTCAACCTGGTCCACGACGACGTCCGCCCGGCCCACGTGGCCGGGCTGGGCCTGCCCGCCGTGCTGGCCGGCCGGCACCCCGGGCCGTTCGCGAAGGTGATCACCGACGACGCCGGGGCGATGACCACCGCGATCGAGACACTGAGCGCGCTCGGCCACCGGGTGGTCGGCCGGGTCAGCGGCCCGGCCGAGCTGGTGCACACCGCGGAACGGACCACGGCGATCCGCGCGGCGGCCGCCCGGTGCGGTGTCGCGGTGACGATCGTCGAGGGGGACTACAGCGCCGGCGGCGGGGTGCGGGGCCTGCGCGCGCTGCTGGCGTCCGAGCCCCGGCCGACCGCGATCGTCTTCGACAACGACGTGATGGCGGTCGCCGCCGAGCAGGAGCTGAGCCGGTCCGGCATCGCCGTGCCCGGCCAGGTCAGCCTGCTGGCCTGTGACGACTCCCCGCTGTGCGAGCTGGCCGTGCCACCGCTGTCGGCACTGAGCACCGACGTGCACGAGCACGGGCTCATCCTGGGCCGCGCGGTCCTCGATCTGGTCCGCGGCGAACCGGGCCGCGATCACCGCGGCCCGGCAGTCAGCATCCGGCAACGGGAGAGCACCGGTGTGGCCCCGCTGACGGTTTGACCGTTTTGCTGACCCGTGCGCGCCGGTCGGCTCCGGTGCTCGGTAAGGCTTATTAATTAGACGTCGGTCGATTCCAGCTTTCGCATTATCTGCAGGTATTCCCATAGCGCCGTTCCCCGTGAAAGTGGCGTTTCCGCAGCTCGCCGCGTTGCTGTCGGAAGATAGCCGCTTTTTTATTGCGCAATGCTCAGGGAAGATGTCCCTCACGAGGGCGTCGGTACGGGGGTACCAGTGATGATGATTCTGCTCGTCGCGTTGATCGGTGTGGTGGTCGCGCTCGGGATGGCCTTCTGGCCGTGGCCCGGGCGGGGTCCTGAGCCGCGGCACGCCGCCGGCCGGGTTCCACCACCGGTGCCGGCGCCACTGCCGGCCAGCCTGGAGGGTGTGCTCGCCGCCCAGTTGCTGTCCGGCGACATCACCGGCCGGCAGTACGTCCGCGCGCTGGAACGGATAGCTGCCCGGGACGAGCGACGTCACCCCATGTCGGTCCCCCGCGACTACCGTCCGTGAGTACGGTGACGCCTCGTGAGCTGTGCTACCTGTGGTGCTGGGCTGGACGACGCCGGGCGGGCGCACACCTGCCCGGTGGTGCCGTCCGCGGACTGGGAGCTCGCCGGGCGACGGGTGATCCGTTTCGCCGTGGCGTACGGGGCAGCGGCCGCCGCGGTCATTCCGCTGTTCGTCCAGGCGACCCGGGGGCCGTTCCCCGGCGTGGCCATCCCGGCCCTGCTGCTGATCGCGAACCTGGCGATCAGCGCGGTGCTGCTCGGCGGGCTGCTCGGCCTGCTGATCTGCGTGATCGTCTGGGTGGTGCAGACCGTGCGGCTGTCGCGTTCGTACGGTTCGCCGGCCGCCGGCCACCTCGGGTACTGGGGGATCGGGCTGTTCGTGGTCCTGTTCGCCACGGCGTATCTCCGGCCCGCCGGGGTGACCGCGTCGGCCGCGCTGCTTGTGCAGTCGGCCGAGCGGCTGACCGCGGTGGTCGCGCTGATCGCGGGGGTGGCGCACACCCGCCGCTGGATCGGGCGCCGGTCTCCGGCGCCGGCCGCAGTCCACCTGTCCAGCCGGCCGGCCGCCGGGGACTGGGACGCGTCCGTCTGGGATCCCGAGGTCCAGCACGAGATCGGCCGCCGTCGACGGTCCTGACCCGGCGGATTGTCCGCTTCCGGAAACGGTGTCACCTTTAGCCCACAGCCCGTTCCGTGCTTCATGATCATCGATTCCCCGGGTGATGTATAAAGCTCATTGCCTGGTGGGTGTCGATGACTGCGGAGGGGGATCACCATGCTCGTGACTGTGCTGGGCGCTGGTGCGATCGCCGCGGTGGCCTTCGGGCTGTGGTCCCGCCGCCATCCGATCCCGGCCACCCCGGCAGGCCCGGCCACCGGCCCCGGCCCGCTCTCCACCGTCCTGCTCCCGACGCCGCCCACCCCGCCGCTGCCGGCTTCGACGCCACCTGCTCGGACGCCGGTTTCCCCGGCGCCCACCGACCTTCCGCGCGCCGAACGCCACCCCCGGACGATCCCCCCGGTCCCCCGCGCCGACAGCACCGAGGGCCTCCTGATCATCCAACTGCTCCGCGGCGAACTGACCCGCCCCCAGTACCACAAGGCCATGGCCACCCTCGCCGCCCGCGAAGAAGCCCGCCACCCCATGCCTCTCCCCGAATAACCCGTGCTTCGGCTGGTGCCCAGGGGTGCCTCGAAGCCGGTGAGGCACCCCTGGGCACCAGCCGGAGACCTGGGGGCGCGCTGCGGCCCGGGGTGGCGCGGTGTCGCGCCGGCCTCATGGG
>NZ_BOMS01000075.1 GCF_016862315.1 Actinoplanes palleronii
CAATGCCGCTCAGCTTAAGTTGATCTTGGTGGGGTGCCTGCCTCTCCCGGGAGGGGCGGTCGGAGTCCGCACTGCCAGATCGCGTGCGTTTACCGCCCGCCCGGGGGCGGTAAACGCACGCACAACCCGATCGCGGACCGCCACCGCCCCTGAACTCGCCCTGACGCGGCCCTCCGCCGCCCCTTCGGTGTCGAGTGCGGACCTCTACCGCCCCACGGGCAGACACCACTCCACAGCTGCGGGCCCAGCTGGGCCTGACGGCCCTCAACCCCCGCGCGAAACGGCCCTGAACACCAGCCGACACCGCACAGCTGGGCCTGGCGGCCCTCAACCCCCGCACGAAACGGCCCTGAACACCAGCCGAGACCGCGCGGCTGGGCCTGGCGGCCCTCAAGAGCCGCGGGAGACGACCGTGGGCACCAGCCGGGCTGTCGGCGGGGACGGAAGGGGGTGGGTCAGAGGTGGGGGCCGGAGAAGGGTTTGTTGTCGCGGCGGGGCCAGGCGTAGGGGACGCAGCCGCGCAGGGTGATGGTCTGCTGGACCATCACCGGGGCGGGGCCGCCGGCCTTGGGGCAGCCCTCGTGATGATGGCCGAGTTCGTGCCCGACCTCGTGGTTGATCACGTAGTTGCGGTAGACCGCGAGGGAGACCTTGGCGTTCAGGTAGGGCTTGGCGGACTTCCGGTAGCGGTCCAGGTTGATGATCGCTTTGCCGGTGGTGCGGCAGGACGTGTACGGCACGCCGCCGATCGTGATGTTGGTGCCGCCCTGCTGGCACATCTGCCCGGCGGTGTCCCGGGTGGCCAGGTACACCGTGAAGTCGGCCTTCTCGTTGCCGTTGACCATCTGCAGGCGCAGCGTCCCGTTGCCGGTCCAGCTCCGCTCGTCGCCGAGCGTGCTCACCACCTGCGTGGCGAAGGCGTCCAGGTCCTCGCCGCTGCCCTTCTCCACGGCCACCCGGAAACGGCGTACCGGGCCTTTGTCGCCGAGGAGCGATCCGCGCTTCACCGCGTACGAAAAAGTGCCTGAACCGTGCGTCGGGACCACGCCGGCGATCTGCAGGACCTCGGGTGGCGAAGGCACGGGAGAAGCGGAAGGCGCGGCAGGCGAAGAAGTGGCAACCGGCGGCGCGGAAGTCACCGCGGAAGCGAAAGCCGAAGCCGACGGCGAAGGCGCGGCCGGGAGCGAAGGCGCGGATTCCAGGATCGGCGCCGAGGAGGCGGCGGCAGCGACAGGGGTCGTCGCCGGGCGCGGGGAACCGGTGTTCCGCACGGCCACCGTCACGACGGTGAGCAGCACCAACGTGACGGCGAACAGGGCGAGCCACCACTGGCGCCAGCGGTCCTCGGCGGGCGGCGGAGCTTCCGGTTCGAGCGCGGAAGTGACTGGATCGATCATCTCGCGAACCAGCCTCGCACACGAGAACGGCCCGCAACCAGCCGAGTCGATCTTGTGAGACCAGCGCTACGTCGCGGGTGATCCGGCTTCCTCGAGCATGCCGACGATCGCCCGGGCGACCAGGCGGGGCACCTCCATCTGCGCGACATGGCCGACGCCGGGCAGGATCAAAAGACGACTGTCCGGTACGACCTTGGCCACCTGCACCGGCACCCGGGGATCGACCAGCTTGTCGTTGAGTCCACCGATCACCAGCGTCGGCGCCTGCACCCGCGCGGCCAGGCGCCACTGCGAGTCGGGGCCCGGGAGATAAGCCCGCAGGAAGCTGCCCACCAGCCCGCGCAGGGTGCCCAGATAGGCCCGCGGGTAGTGATCGACGGTGTACCGGAGCTGGATCTCCTCCATCGCCTCGGCCCGGCGCTGCGGGTGCACCTTCGTGGTGTCACCGAAGCACGCGGCCAGCACCTGCTCGGCCATCTGCTCCGCGGTGATCCGGGTCAGCGCCCAGGCCATCAGGCGTTCCGCCCGTGGCAGGGCCAGCAGCGGCAGCACCGGGCCCTGTGCCGTCCGGCGCGGGTCGAGGAACGGCATCGCCGGGGAGACCAGCGTGAGGGTCCGCACCAGGTCGGGGCGGAGTGCGGCGACCCGCACCGAGATCGAGCCGCCGAGCGAGTTGCCGATCAGGTGGACCGGGCCGCGGCCGGCGTGGTCCAGATAGTCGATCAGGATGGCCGCGAAGGCCGGGATCGAATATCGCGGGCTGGGGTCGCTGTACCCGAACCCGGGCAGGTCGACGGCCTGCCCGGCGAACCGGTCGGCGAGCAGGCCGGCCAGGTCGGTGAAGTTCTGCGAGGAGCCGCCGAGGCCGTGCACGTAGACCGCGGGCTCGGCGTCCGGACTCAGCGGCGGGGTGTCCCGCACGTGCAGCATCGAGCCGCCCACCGTGACCCGCCGGGCGGGCCAGGGTGGGTGCACCTCTCCATCCGGCAACAGTGCGCTGTCGCCGGCCAGCATCGCGCCCTTCATCAGGCCAACAGTGCCTCGACGCGGCGGTTGACCGCGGCGAGTGTGGCGCGGACCATAGCGTGCCGGTCGTCGCCGGTCACCACGGCCGAGCCGGCCAGCTGCTCGACCCAGCCGCCGCTGCAGGACAGCAGCAGCACCACGACGGCAACCTGGGTGGAGCCGAACGAGACGGCGGACGCGTGCTCGACGAAGCAGCGCGCCGGGCCGTCCGCGTGCTGCGAGGTGGAGAGCAGCTCGTCGACCGCGCCGGCGGTGGCCGTCGCGCAGAGGCGCAGGAGGTAACCGTCGACGGCCGGGCCGGTGGCGACACCGGACGCGCTCCGGTCGCCGGCGCGCAGCCGCACCTCGACGGTGGCGTCCGCGCCGAACGTGTTGACGTGCACGTTCTCGATCAGCACGCGCGGGCCGGGGCGGTTGCCCGGGTCGAGCGGGCGGGGCTTGTTCAGGTCCTGCGGGATCAGGGCGGCCGGCGCCTGCTGCACCGGCTGGCGGGCCGGCGGCGCGGTGACCGGGGCGGCCGAGACCGGAGCGACCGACACCGGGACAGCCGAGACCGGGGCCAGGGACGGCGCCGGAGCGGCCGAGACCGGGGCGGGCGCCGGCGGCGCCGAGGTCATGGCGGCCGACATCAGCGGGGCGGCGGACCGCGGCGCGGACGGCATCGGCGCGGCCGAGACCGGGCGGACCGAGGCGCGACCCGGCCGGGTGGCCTGGGACGGCACGAACGGCTGGGCGGGTGGCAGCAGGCCGGCGTCGCCGGGCATCGCCGCGTCCAGGCCCATCCGCTCCTGCAGCAGGCGGGCCACGTGACGGCTCACATCGGCCGCGTCGGCACCGTCGGAGAGGTCGAGCCGGAGACTGTGCGCGCCGGCCGGGGTGGCGCGCAGCGACGCGTCCCGGACACCGGCCACGCCGCGCACGGCGGCCAGGATGGCCTGCACGTCGAAGCCGTCGTGGCGCTCCTGCGCGGGCACCACGTCGCCGCGGCGCAGGTGGGTGGCGATCCGGGCCAGGGCGGGCGCCTCGGCCGACGGCTCGGCGGCGACGGGCGGCTCCGGAACCCGGGGCACGTCCGGCTGGGCGGGCACGCGCTGGGGCAGTGCTCCGCTCGGTTCGCCCAGCGCTGAGCTGGGACCGGGGCGTTCCGTGGCGGCCTCCTGCTCCTCGGGGCGGCTATTGGTGAAGCCCGGGTACGTCGGCGCGGCCGAGTACGGGGAACTCAGATCGTCGGCGGGCGGGGGAAAGCCACCCGGCGCCGGCTCGTAGCCCCGGCGCGAGAAGTTCGAGGCATCGTACGTCGGCAGCCCCATCACCGGCTCGTTGTCCACCGATCGCTGGTCCCCCGCCGGTGCGGCAGGTTCCACCCGGGGGAGGCCCTGTGCCAACGTGTCGTTGACCAGCGCATGCCGGGAACGGATCGGTTCGGACGGCGCGTCGGTACGGCTCAGTGGATCTCCCTGGTTCTGGCCCGGCTCGCCGGGCGTCCAATCGGTGCGTGCCTGCGTGACCGGCCGCGCCATCGGCACGGCGGCGCGCTGCACGGTCGCCGGCGGGGCGGCACGGTACGAGTCGTCGAGATCTCCCTCGTACGGATACGGGGGTGCGCTGCTCGGTGATGACATCGGCGCCTCGAACGGCGTGGTGGACGACTCCGTATCGACCGGACGCGGCCGGTGGCCGAGAATGTCAGCTAACCGGCTGCGATCGCCGGACCAGGGCGACACCATGTCGGTGTTCCCGGAAGGGGGAATCTCGGTGGACGGCGGCGGGTCCACGAACCCGGGCGGCGGGGGTGCCTGCAGCGGCACGGCCGAACTCGGAGCGGGCCCGAACGGGCGTTCCGGGAACGGCTGGCGGGCTATCGGAGTTCGCCGCCAGGGAGGCACTTCGGCCTCCTTCTCCAGCGCGGGACCCGTGTTCGACCACGGGTTTTCGCCGTTCGCCCAGCCGTTCATCCGATTGCGGTCATGCGCGTCGGCACCGTTGCCGCCACCCGCGGCTCCGGTGTCTCCGGAATGCCCTGTTTCATCCACCGCGTGCTCCTCGCTCGCCCCCGCTGAGGCTACCGTGTGGTTGCAGTGGCGATAAGTTGCAGCGTCGCGACAATTGCCCGCACGACCGCGACAAGCGCCGATCCGGGCAATCCGCGACGACAAACCGCGGGGACCGACCCCCTGGAGGTTCACCAGATATGACCGCCGCGTCCGGCGGGGCTCAGACCACCCGCCCCACCCGGCTGCCTCGTTCGGCACGCCGAAAGCAGCTGCTGGCCGCCGCTCAGCAGATTTTCGTCGCGCACGGCTATCACGCCGCTGCGATGGACGACATCGCGGAGCGGGCAGGTGTCTCCAAGCCCGTGCTCTATCAACACTTCCCCGGCAAGCTCGAGCTGTACCTGGCCCTGTTGGACACGCACTGTGACGCGATAATCGCCAAGGTGCGCAGTGCGCTGCTGGCGACGCCGGACAACAAGGAGCGGGTCAAGGGCGCGGTGCGTGCGTACTTCGACTTCATGGATCACGAGAGCGAGGCGTTCCGCCTGGTCTTCGAGTCCGACCTGCGCAACGACCCACAGGTCCGGCAGCGGGTCGAGCGGGTCGAGCAGGGCTGCATCGAGGCGCTGACCGAGACCATCATCTCGGACACCGGCCTGCGTCCGGATCAGGCTCAGCTGCTCGCTTCCGGTCTCGCCGGGGCCTCCGGCGCGGCCGCTCAGTACTGGTTGGCGAACGGCCGGCGTACGCCTAAAGCTGAAGCTGAGGCCCTCGTCGCCGCTCTGATCTGGCGTGGGATCGCCAGCTTCCCCCTCCAGGGCGGTTCAACGGCCGGAACGTCTCCGGAAATCGGATAGCCTTTCCAAGCGGTACACGGGTTGATCACGAGGAGGACTCCGTGGAGGTCAAGATCGGCGTGCAACATTCGCCGCGTGAGCTTGTGCTCGAAAGCGCGCAGTCTCCGGCGGAGGTCGAGCAGGCCGTGTCCGAGGCTCTGGCCAAGGACGGCGTCCTTTCGCTCACCGACGAGAAGGGCCGCAAGGTGATCATTCCGGTCGCCAAGCTGGCCTACGTGGAGATCGCTGAGGCCTCGCACCGGCCGTTCGGCTTCACCACTCGCTGAGGTTGCGGGAGGGAACCCTGGACACGTCGTGTCACAGGGTTCCCTCCCGTATCCGCTCTCGCGTGCGTCTGCTATTGGGTCGGGTAGAGTGGCAGGTGTCGCCGCCGACGTGGATCGTCAACTCGGCGGCCCCGCGTGTGGCCCGCTTTCGAGCGTGCGGCCCGCGCCTCACTACAGACCGCGCCCCAGACATCCGACGGGCGCACCACGAGAGGGCACCCGTAAAACTTCATGACCGACATTGAGCAAGCTCTAGTCCCCGTTACGAACCGCGCCCCGGTCCGGCCGGACAGCCCCACCTTCGCTGAGCTGGGTGTCCGCCCCGAGACCGTGGAGGCGCTGGCCGCGGCCGGCATCACGCACGCCTTCGCCATCCAGGAGTACGCGCTGCCCGTCGCGCTGCGCGGCACCGACCTGATCGGCCAGGCTCCGACCGGCACCGGCAAGACCCTCGGTTTCGGCCTCCCGCTGCTGGAGCGGGTCCTCGCCCCGTCCGAGGGCTCCGACGGCCGGCCGCAGGCCCTTGTCGTCGTCCCCACCCGTGAGCTGGGCATTCAGGTGGCCCGCGACCTTGCCGCCGCGGGTGCCACGCGCGGCGTCCGGGTTCTGCCGATCTACGGTGGCGTGGCGTACGAGCCGCAGGTCGAGACGCTGAAGAAGGGCGTCGAGATCCTGGTCGGCACCCCCGGCCGTCTGCTCGACCTGGCCAAGCAGAAGCACCTGAAGCTGAACGCCGTGCAGGCGCTGGTGCTCGACGAGGCCGACCGGATGCTCGACCTGGGCTTCCTCGACGACGTCGAGAAGATCCTGGCGATGCTCCCGGTCGACCGGCAGACCATGCTGTTCTCGGCCACCATGCCGGACCCGATCGTGGCGCTGTCCCGCCGGTTCCTGCGCAACCCGATGACCATCCACGCCGGTCACACCGCGGAGAGCGCCGCCTCGCCGCTGACCAAGCAGGTCGTCTACCGCACCCACCCGCTGAACAAGCTGGAGATGGTGGCCCGCCTGCTGCAGGCTCGCGGCCGGGGCCTCTCGATGATCTTCACGCGCACCAAGCGGGCCGCCGACCGGGTGGCCGAGGACCTCGACTTCCGCGGTTTCGCGGTCGCCGCGGTGCACGGTGACCTGAACCAGGGCGCGCGCGAGCGGGCCCTCCGGGCGTTCCGCAGCGGCAAGATCGACGTGCTGGTCGCGACCGACGTCGCGGCGCGTGGCCTGGATGTGTCGGGTGTCACCCACGTGGTCAACTACGACTGCCCGGAGGACCCGGAGACCTACACACACCGGATCGGCCGGACCGGCCGCGCGGGTGCGACGGGTGTCGCGGTCACGTTCGTCGACTGGGAGGACATGCCGCGCTGGGTGCTGATCGACAAGTCCCTGCACCTGAGCATGCCGGAGCCCCCGGAGACGTACCACACCAGCCCGGCGCTCTACGCCGACCTGGACATCCCGACCGACATCTCGGGCACCCTGCCGACCGCGAACCGGAGCCGGGTCGGGCTGTCCGCCGAGATCGAGGAAGACCTCGGCGGTGTCAGCCGGCGCCGGTCGCCGTCGCGCAGCGGTGGCCCCGGTGGCGGCAGCCGTGACCGGGACCGTGATCGGGACCGGGATCGTGGCGGCCGGTCACGCGGCTCTTCGGCCCCGGCCGAGAGCGCCCCGGCCGCGGGACCCGTCACCGAGGAGGGGACCGAACGGCCCAAGCGGCAGCGGCGTCGCCGCCGGGTGGGCGAGGACCAGGTCGCCGAGACCCCGGGTACTCCGGACAGCACGGTCACGTCCGACGCTCCCGTCCCGATCTCGGACGACGTCTCGTCGACCGGTGAGGACGCGGCTCCCCGCGCTCGCACCCGCCGTCGCCGGGCCCCGGCCGCCGCGCCGGCGTTCTCGGACGGCGCTCCGGACGGCGCTTCGGTCGCCGCGGAAACGGACGCGGCTCCGGCCGTCGCCGACTCCGCTGACTCCACCGAGGGCGAGGCTGCGGCTGCTCCGCGTCGTCGCCGCCGGCGCAGCACCCGGGCCGACGGTGACACGGCCGAGGCCGTGACCGGCGGTTCCGAGGCGTAGCGCAGGCATGGGGCCACCCCTCGTGGCCCCATGTCGTACTTTTCCCGCCGGGACCGTTCGCGGTCCCGGCGTTTTCAGGTCCAGCGGTTGTCGAGATCGGTCAGCACGGCCAGGTTGAGTTCGGCGGCCGCGGCCACCTCGGTCAGAAACGCGTCCCGCTCCGCGCGGTTCCACGGTGTGCTCTCCAGGCGGTTGCGGTACCGCGCCCGGAACAGCTCCGGGTCGACGCCCTCGAAGACGAAGAACCGATATCCCTGCCGACGGAACCGGTACGCCTCGAGCACCGCCGCCCCCAGCCACTGCCCGCCGTCGAGCTCACTCAGGTAGCGCGTGCAGTGATGCGCCACGAACCCGGTGGCCTTGTCGAACGCCGCGGACCGCAGCCGGGTGCAGTACGTCGAGGTGGCCGGCAGCGCGACGATCCGGCTCTGCCAGCGCGGGCCGTGCAGGAACTGCAGGTCGGACTCGATCGCCGGGATCCGGAACAGCTCCGGGAAGTAGAACCGGCCGCCCATCGGGTCGTCGGCCATCGCGGTGGTGGCCAGCTCCAGCGACTCGTAGACGAACCAGTGCTGCGCGACGAATTCCGCGTACGCCGCCACCGGCAGCCGGCCGGTGACCAGACCCTGGATGAAGCGGCTGCGACGCGCGGTGGCGTCCAGGTCTCCGAGGATCTTCTGCAGCGGCACGAGCAGCGCACCCGTCGCGGGCGGATCGGCCGTGTGCCACATCCCGCCCTCCCCTCGTCGATCAACAACCTAGCCCGTCGGTGCTCTCCGGCGGTGCGGGCAGAATAGGGCTATGCCACAACCGCTCGATCAAGCGCTCGCCGAGGTGCGCGAACTCCTCCTCGCTCCGGGGCTGACCCGTGCCGTCGCGGCCGGTCGGCGCCGCGGTCAGGTGCCCTCGGTGACCCGCGCTCAGGTACGCCCCGTCACATTGAAGAGCGGTCTCAAGTTGCAGATCGTCACCGAGGACGGTGTGCGGCCGTTCACCCGCAACGTCATGTCCGGTCCGGAGGCGGAGGCCGCGCTCGACGAGCTGCTGGCCGAGCCGTTCGGCAACTGGCACGTGGAGACCGAGACGGCCACCGTCCAGGTGCGGATCACCAAGAAGGGCGACGCCCAGGTGCACCGGTCCGCGGCCGTGGCGCCCGCGCCGGCCGCGCAGGAGCACGACCGCACCAAGCAGTGGCTGCTCGACCCGGGTGACCCGCTGTTCACGGTGATCGGCGGGAACGCCGCCAAGCGGCGGCAGATCGACGCGTTCCTGCGGGCGCTCGCCGCCACGCTGCCCGAGGACCTGCCGACGCCGCTGCGCGTCGTCGATCTGGGCTGCGGAAACGCTTATCTCACCTTCGCCGCTTACCGCTATCTGACCGGGCGCGGCGCTTCGGTCCAGGTCGTCGGGGTCGATGTCCGCGAGGATCAGAGGGTACGCAACAGCGCGCTCGCCGAGCAGCTCGGCTGCGCCGACGAGGTGACGTTCGTGGCCGGCACGATCGAGGAGGCGGACGTGCCGTTCGCACCCGATCTGGTGCTCGCGCTGCACGCCTGTGACACCGCGACCGACCAGGCGCTGGCTCGGGCGGTGCGCTGGGAGGCCCGGTGGACGCTCGCCGCGCCGTGCTGTCATCACGACATCGCCGCGCAGCTCAAGGCCGGTGCCGCGCCCTCGCCGTACGGTGAAATCACCCGGCATGCGATCCTCCGCGAGCGCTTCGCGGACGTCCTCACGGACTCACTTCGCGCGGCTCTTCTGCGGTTGAACGGGTACAAGGTCGACGTGGTGGAGTTCGTGGACTCGGCGCACACGCCGCGGAACCTGCTGCTGCGGGCCCGGCGCACCGGCGCGGCACCCACCGCCGAGCAGCAGGCCGACTACGACGCGCTGATCGGGCAGTGGGGCGTGAAGCCGGCGTTGTCCGTGCTGCTCAGCTGATCGTTTTCAGCCGATCTTGAGGGTCCACGCCGCGGTGTGGACCCGCCCGGTCACCTGGAAGTCGAAGAACATCCGGTAGTCGCCGGGGCTCGGCGCGGTGATCCAGAACTTGACCTTGCCGTCCACCAGCTGCAGCTCCGGGTGGACGTGCACGTAGGCGAGGTCGCCCTGACGGATCACCACCAGGTGGCCGAACGCGCCGAGGTAGGGCTCGACGGCGGCGGGCTTGCCGTCCGCGCCGGTAACGGTCATCAGCAGCGGCTGGACCGCCGCGGTGCCAGGATTTCCTTCGTACGCCACGGTCAGACCGTCAGTGGTCGCCACCGGCGTCGGCGCGGGCAGTGACTCCGGGGAGTAGTCGCCGGCCACGGTCAGGTCGCTACCCAGCGTGGTGGTCACCTGCTGGCCGCCGACCAGAGCGGTGAAGTCGGTGATCATCCGGTACAGGCCCGGCCGGGCCAGGGTCAGGTCGATGCCCCAGGTGCCGTCGGCGGCCATCTCCGGGTGCAGGTGCTGGAAGCCGGTCAGGTCCCGGCGGATCACGATCAGGTGCAGCGGCTTGTCGTGCACGATCGCGTACGACGTGACCGACGCACCACCCGGGCCGTTGATCGTGAAGCTGAGCCGCTGCTTCTTCCCGGCCTGGAACGTGGTGCCGGCCGGGCGCAGGGTCACCCCGTCCGAGCTCAGCGAGAGTCCGCCGACCGCGGCACCGGCCGTAGTGGTCAGGCCGGCGCCGGTCGCGCCGTGGGTGTGCGGCATGTTCTCGTTGATCACGCCTGCGCCGGAGCCGGTGCTGGTGGTCGCGGCCGGGGTGGTCGCCGGGCCGGCCGCGGTGCCGTTGTTGAGGCGGCCCAGTCCGTAGCCGGCGAAGAGCACCACGATCAGCAGGGCGCCGATCGCGGCGAAGCGGAAACCGGAGCCCTCGGTGACCGGGTGATCCGGTTCCGCGGTCTCCGGCACGTCATCCGTGTCCGCCGGCAGCGCCCACCTGGACCGCTGCTTGTTGTCAGCCCGGGGCTGGTCAGGCATCCGCGAGCTCGTAGCCGGCCTCGTCGACCGCCGCGCGCACCGCGTCGTCGGCGAGCGGGGCCTCGCTGGTCACCGTCACTCCCCCGGAAGAGAGGTCGACCTGCACGCCGGCGACACCGGGCAGCGCGGTGAGTTCCTCGGTCACCGCGTTGACGCAGTGCGAGCAGGTCATGCCCTTGACGGTGTAGGTGCTGGTGACGGTCATGAGAGGAACCTTTCGCCGCTTTCGTAGCTTCGTGGGTAGTCGCTCCGGGAACCCCGGGAGTTCCGTCCGGGTTCCACCCGGCGTTTCACCCGGCGTTTCACCCGGCGTTCGGTCCGGGTTTCGGCCGGGGTTTCGCCCGGCGTTCGGCCGGGGTTTCGGCCGGCGTTTCGGCCGGTCAGGACTTGATCAACCGGGCGATCGCGTCCGACGCCTCTTTGACCTTGGCGGACGGGTCGCCGGCCCGGGCCGCGTCCACGACGCAGTGGGCCAGGTGATCCTCCAACAGGCCGACCGCGACCGAATGCAGCGCACTCTTCGCCGCGGAGATCTGGGTCAGGACGTCGATGCAATACGTGTCCTCCTCGACCATCCGCTGCAGTCCACGGATCTGGCCCTCGATCCGGCGCAGCCGGCCGAGCAGGGCCGCCTTGTCGCCGGAATAGCCGTGCGGTCCATGCTGCGGGGTGGGCTCCTCGGACATGGAGCCAGAATACCCCCCGCCGGTATGCGAACCCGCCATGCCCACCCGTGACCGTCACCCCGCCGCGCGTCACACCGCACGTCGGCTGGTGCTCACGGCTGCCTCAACGCCCCGGACACAGCCGTCACCACCAGCCGGGGTCGTCCCGGCGTGGGAAAGCGCTGGCGGATCCGCCCCCGGGCCGTGACACCATGCGGCCGTGGAAAACCGTGAACGGGACGGCTACGTCCTTACCGACGACCCGAGCAGGGTCGATGTCGACCTCGTGCACCACTGGCTGAGCGAGGAGTCCTACTGGGCGGCCGGCCGATCCCACGAGCTGGTCAGCCGCTCGATCTCGGGCTCCTTGCCGTATGCGGTCCTCGCCGGCGAGCAGCAGGTGGCGTTCGCCCGGGTGGTGACCGACGGGGCGACCTTCGCCTGGATCTGCGATGTCTTCGTCGACAAGCAGCACCGGGGCCACGGTCTGGGCACGTGGCTGGTCGACAGCATCGTCGAGGATCTGACCGGCCGGGGCATCCTGCGCTTCCTGCTGGCCACCAAGGACGCGCACGAGGTCTACCGCCGGTCGGGCTTCGCACCGCTGGAGGGCCCGGACCGCTTCATGGAAATCGACCACCGCCCCACCCGCAACGCCATCCTCGGCCGCGCCTGACCACCCGCCCGGAGGGGCGGCAGCAGCACACAATCGGTCATCGCGTGCTCCTGCCGCCCACCAGAGGGCGGCACCAGACCGCACACCAGCACCGCGGACCCGCACCGCCCCCACCGCGCCGGCAACACACACCATCGGCCAAACTCGGGGCTGCAGCAGACCGCACACCAGCACCGCGGACCCACACCGCCCACCAGGGGGCGGCAGCGGGCCGCGATCCAACAACGCGGACTCGCACCGCCCGCCCCCGGGCGGCGAGCGCACGCGATCGGTCATCGCGGACTCGCGCCGCCCTCGACGGTGCGGGTGGGCGTGAGTCGGCCGGTGCCGGGGGGACGGATCCGGCCGTGGCGTAGTCGAACGGCCGCGCGGCACGGATCCGAGCCCGCCGAGACGAGGGCGCGGGGGCGTGGGGGCGCGGGCGCGCTAAGGCGCGCGGGTCAGCTGGACGTGGCCAAGGCCAGCGGGAGGATGGCGGTGGCGCCGGAGCGGCGCAGGGAGCGGCCGGCCAGGGTCATCGTCCAGCCGGAGTCGACCAGGTCGTCGATGAGCAGGAGCGGGCCCGGGTGGGCTTCGATCGCGGCGACCAGGTCGGGGCTGACGGTGAACGCGTCGTGCAGGGCGCGGACCCGCTGCGCGCTGTTGCCGCGGAACGTCTCCTCGCCGGCGCCGGCCGGGCTCAGGGCACCCAGCAGCGGCAGCCGGCCGACCGTCGCGATGTGCTCGGCCAGGCTGTGGACAAGTTGTGGATGACGGCGTGAGCCGACCGCCACGACGCCGACCGGGCGCTGCTGCCAGGCGTCGGCGCCCCGGGCCCAGGCCTTGAGCACCTCGACCACCGCGGCGGCGAGCTGGGCCGGGACCGGCGCGTCGGATGACTCCGGACCGACCACGGTGCGCAGCCGGGCACCCCAGCCCAGGTCGGAGAGCCGCCCGACGGCCCGGCCCGGCTCGATCTGCTCGACGGGGCTGATCTTGCCTTTCAGGGAGATGCCGATGGCGGACATCCCGGGCGGCCACAGCTTCTTCGGCGCGACCTCGACACCGGGCCGGCCGAGGAACGCCTCGGCGGCGGCGAGCGAGCCGGCCGACACCTCCGCGTCGAACAGCGGCTCGGCACAGTTGTCGCACCGGCCGCACGGTGCGGCGTCCGGGTCGTCGAGGCAGCGGCGCAGGAACTCCATCCGGCAGGTGGCCGTCACGGCGTACTCAATCATGGTTTGTTGCTCGGCGGTCCGGGCCTCGGCGACGCGCCGCAAGCGGGCGGTGTCGTAGGTCCACGGCTCGCCGGTGGAGAGCCAGCCGCCGCGGATGCGGCGCACCGCGCCGTCCACGTCGAGGACCTTGAGCATCAGCTCGAGGCGGTTGCGGCGCAGGTCGACGAGCGGCTCCAGGGCCTGGGTGGAGAGCGGCCGCTCCGCGGTGAGCTGGGCCAGCACCGAGCGCACCTGGTCCTCGGGCGGGAACGCCAGCGAGGCGAAATAGCGCCAGATCGCCGCGTCCTCCGGGCCGGGCAGCAGCACCACCTCGGCGTGCTCGACGGCCCGGCCGGCCCGGCCGACCTGCTGGTAATAGGCGATCGGCGAATTCGGCGCGCCCAGGTGCACAACGAACCCGAGGTCGGGCTTGTCGAAGCCCATGCCGAGCGCGGACGTCGCCACCAGCGCCTTGATCTTGTTGTCCAGCAGGTCCTGCTCGGCGACGCGGCGCTCGGCGTCCTCCACCTGGCCGGTGTAGGAGGCCACCGGGAAGCCGCGGGACCGCAGGAAGTCGGTGGTCTCGGTGGCGCCGGCGACGGTCAGGGTGTAGATGATGCCGGAACCGGGCAGCCGCTCCAGGTGGTCGGCGAGCCAGGCCAGCCGGTGGGCCGGGTCGGACAGGCGCAGCACGGCGAGGCGCAGCGAGTCACGATCCAGCGAGCCGCGCAACACCAGCGCGTCGTCGCCCAGCTGGTCGGCGACGTCGGCGGTGACCCGGGCGTTGGCGGTCGCGGTGGTGGCCAGCACCGGGGTGCGGCCGGGGAGTCCACTCAAGAACGTCCGCAATCGGCGATAGTCCGGCCGGAAGTCGTGGCCCCAGTCGGAGACGCAGTGCGCCTCGTCGACCACCAGCAGGCCGGTGCTGTGCGCGAGGCCGGGCAGCACGTTGTCGCGGAAGTCGGGGTTGTTCAGCCGCTCCGGGCTGATCAGCAGCACGTCGACGGTGCCGGACCGGATCTCCTGCTCGATCTCGGACCACTCGTCCAGGTTCGCCGAGTTGATCGTGCGGGCTCGGATGCCGGCCCGGGCGGCCGCGTCCACCTGGTTGCGCATCAGCGCGAGCAGTGGGGACACGATCACCGTGGGGCCGGTCGACCCGTCGGCCCGCAGCAGCGCGGTGGCCACGAAATAGACCGCCGACTTGCCCCACCCGGTGCGCTGCACGCAGAGCACCCGGCGGCGGTCGACGGTGAGCGCCTCGATGGCACGCCACTGGTCCTCGCGCAGTTTCGCGTGCTCACCGGCGAGCCGGCGCAGCACCTCCTCGGCACGCTCCCGCACACTCGCCCGCTCGGCCGCACCGGCCGTCATTCGCGTCGTCTCGGTCACCCGGCATGTCTATCAGCCCGCACCGACAGAACTGGAGTTATCCACAGTCCGCCGCTGTCCACAGGCCGACGGCGGGAAGCCCGGCGCTGGGCCATGCTGCCGAGGTGACCGGAAATCCGACCCTCATCCGCTCCTGAATGGAAGTCTCGACTCATGAGCAAAACGATTGCCGAGAAGCTGTTGATCAAGCCGAACTCCACGGTCTGGCTCAACCAGCCGGCCCGTCTGCCGCTGCTCACCCCGATGCCGGAGGGCGTGCGGGAGACCGGCACGCTGGCCACCGCCAGCACCGCTGTGCTCTTTGCCGACAACGCCGACATCGTACGAACGGAGCTCACCGAGCACCGCGCCGACCTGGACAAACCGGCCGCCTTCTGGATCGCCTACCCGAAGGGCAACCAGGCGGACATCAACCGGGACTCGCTGTGGCCGATCGTGGCCGATTTCGACATGCGCCCGTGCGGTCAGGTGGCGATCGACGCGCGCTGGTCCGGTCTCCGCTTCCGGCCGAACCGGCCCGGTGAGGGCCGGTTCACCGGCGGGAGCGAGTGACCGGGTCAGCGGCCGAGGACCGAGCCACCGTTGACGTTGATGATCTGGCCGGTGACGAACCCGCCGCCCGGGCCGGCCAGCCAGCGCACCGCCTCGGCGATGTCCTGCGGCTCACCGGCCCGCTTGACCAGCGTGGCGGCCACCCGGGAGGCATGGCCCTCGGGCGTCATCCGGCCGTCGAAGAACTCGCTGTCGGTGACGTAGCCGGGCGCGATCACGTTCGCCGTGATCCCCTCGCCGCCGAGGCCGGCCGCGAGGTCCAGGGCGTACCCGTGCAGGGCCGCCTTGGCCGCCGAGTACGGCCCGCCGCCGCCGCGCTGCGCCGCGATCGAGCTGGTCAGGATGATCTTGCCGCCGGGGCGGCGGAGCAGCGGCAGCAACG
The DNA here is from genome assembly GCF_016862315.1 of Actinoplanes palleronii. Classification (GTDB taxonomy): domain Bacteria; phylum Actinomycetota; class Actinomycetes; order Mycobacteriales; family Micromonosporaceae; genus Actinoplanes; species Actinoplanes palleronii. The sequence continues at coordinate 15,450 of NZ_BOMS01000075.1, forward strand.
CGGTGGTCATCAGTACCGCGGTGAGCACGTTGGAGTCGAGATTGGCCCGCCAGCGCGCGGCCACCCCGTCCAGCGTGCTCTCGTCGCCCGCGAGGTACGCGCCGGCGTTGTTGACCAGGACGTCCACCGGGCGACCGGCCACCGCCTCGACCACTGCGGGGATCTGCGCCGGGTCGGACACGTCGGCGGTGACCGGGGAGGCCTGCGGGCCGATCCACTTCACCGCGTCGGCGAGCACCTCGGGCCGGCGGCCCACGATGATCACGTCGTAGCCCTCGCCCGCCAGCATGCCGGCGACCGACCTGCCGATTCCCGTGCCACCACCGGTGACCACTGCCAGTCTTGTCATGGCCTCGACCCTATCGACGCGTCACCGGCCGGTGTCCCGGACCTGCCGACGCGACCCGGACCACGGCTCGGAGCGTGACCCGGCGGGCACCCGGACCGCAGCTCGGAGCGTGACCCGGCGGGCACCCGGGACCGCAGCTCGGCGGCGACACGGCGACACGGCGACGCGGCGACGCGGCGACGCGGCGACGCGGCGACGCGGCGACGCGGCGACGCGGCGAGGGGCTCGGCGGGCAGCGCGGCGGGGCTCAGAGGGCGAGCGAGAACCCGCCGGAGCGCTGTTTGGCCGGTGGCGGCGCGGTCGCGCGACCGGCCGGCGGTGGCGTGACCTGCTTGCGCGGGTTCTCGCCGGATCGCGCCGGTGCGCGCTTGCGCTTGCGGACCGTCTCCTCGGGCCCGGGGCCCTCCTTCGCCGAGGCGGCGCTCACCGAGTCGTCGGCCACCGGTGCGGGCTCGGTGACGCTGCCCAGCACCTCGACCCGGCACGGGTGACCGTCGATGGCGAAGGCGAACGGCAGCGGGTTGCGGTCGCGGTACCCGCCGCGCAGCGTGACGCTCCGGGTGCTGCCGCTGCCGTGCACCACGACGTGCTTGCCGCTCTGCGAGACCGCCTTCGGCACGGCGGCGAGCCGCTGGGTGCCGGGGAAGCTGAAATCGACCCGCCAGCCGTCCGGCCCGGCCGTGGTCTGCACGGTCAGTCGCGCCTGGAAGGAGCCGCCCGAGTCGCGTTGCACCTGGTAGCGGACCGAGCAGCGGATCCGTTTCACGGTCTCGTGGCCCGGCGCCGGTCCGGCCGCGGAGGCGCTGGACTGGTCGGCCTCGGTGGGTTCCCGCCGGGACGACCAGTTCACCGCGCTGCCGGCCAGCAGCACCACGCTGGCCAGGGCGGTGATCGCGGACAACCGGTTCCGGACGCCGGCCGGGCGGCGCATCCAGGCGCCGGCCGCGCGGGCGCGCCGCATCCGGGCACCGATGAAGACGCCACCGCCCAGCGGCCGCACACCGCCCATCCGCAACGCCGCGCCGATCTTGAGACCGACGCGCAGGCGGAGCTTGAGGGCCTGGGTGCCGCCCAGACGGAGCTTGCGGCCGTCCGGGGAGACCGGCGAGTCCAGCGCACCCGACAGCGACACCACACCGCGGGCGGCCGGTACCGAGGGCTGCTCCCCCGGGCGCAGCGGCGGGATGATCGGGCGTACCCCGACGGTGGCGGCCAGGGCGCGGGCCACCTCGGCCGAGCCGGGCCGGTCCGCCGGGTTCTTGGCCAGGCAGCGCAGGCACAGGTCGGCCACCGCGGGTGGCATCCCGGGCAGGTCCGGCACCGGGGCGGGGTCGGCGTAGAGGTGGGCGCGCAAGGCTTCGGCGGTGCTCTCGGCGGGCCAGGGCATCCGGCCGGTGAGCGCGCGGTAGAGGAGCAGGCCGAGGGCGTACACGTCGGTGGCCGGGGAGACCGGTGCGCCGCCGAGACGTTCCGGGGCGAGGTAGGCGGGGGTGCCGAGCAGGCTGCCGTCCGGGCCGGCGTCGCGCTGGCCGACCACGGCCGAGATGCCGAAGTCGACAACCTTCGCGCCGGCGCCGGTGAGCATCACGTTGGCCGGGGTGACGTCGCGGTGGACGACGCCCCGGGCGTGCGCGGTGGCCAGTGCGGAGGCGACCTCGGCGCAGAGCATCACGGCCTCGCGCCAGTCCAGCGAGCCCTGCCGGCCGATCCGGGCGCCGACCGACTCGCCGTCGTTGAGCTCCATCACCACGTACGGGACGGTCAGGTGGTCGGAGAGCAGGGCCTCACCGAAGTCGTAGACGCCGGTGATGTGCGGGTGGCAGAGCCGGGCGGCGGCCAGCGCCTCCTGGCGGAGCCGGTCGCGGGACGTCCGGTCCTCGGCCAGCTGCGGCGCGAGCACTTTGACGGCGACCTCACGGCCCAGGGTCTCGTCGTAGCCGCGCCAGACGACCGACATCCCGCCGGTGCCGAGCTTCTCGATGAGGCGGTAGCGCCCGGCGAGACGGAGCGGTCCTTCGTGTCCGTTTCGCTCCGTACGCCCCATGCGCCGATTCTCGCCCGCGCGGCTCACCCTCCGGTGCCGCACTCCGAAACCCGCGCGGATTCCCTGCCCGGATCGCCCAAAACCGCCCAAATCGGCCAACTCGCCGCGCGAGAAGAGCCCGGGCCCGGCCGAGGACCTCAGCTGGGCAGCAGCTGGTCGACCGGGGCGTAGTCGTCGGTGAGCACCGTGGCGTCGCCGACATAGCCGGCCAGCTCGGCACCGGAGAGCAGCGTGACCGGCTCCTTCACCTGGGCGAGCCGGGTGCCGAGCGCGGCCAGCGGGAGCGGGCTCCGGGACGCCACGATCACGAAGTTCGAGCCGACGTCGCCGGCCAGGGCGTCCGCCGGGGCGATCACCGCGACGTACCGGAAAGCCGCCTGAACCGTCGCCAACTCGGCGCGGATCAAGCGGTCCGGCGGGTAGTCGATCACGTTCTGGGCGTAGATCCCGTCCTCGCGCAGGGTGCGGGAGATGTCCGCGGCCATCTCCCGGGTGGCCAGGTGCCACGGCACCACCTGGTGACCGAAGGCGTCCCCGACCACCAGGTCGTAACCGGCCGACGGGCGCCCGGCCACGCCGACCCGGGCGTCGCCGACCCGGACCCGCAGGTCGGCGCCGGTGACCAGGCCGAGTTCGCGCTTGTCCAGCTCGACCAGCTCGCCGTCGAGTTCGAGGACCAACTGCTCGCTGCCGGGTCGGGTGGCGCGCAGGTACCCCGGGACGGTGAAACCGCCGCCGCCGATGTGCAGGGCGTCGATCGGGGCGCCGGCCGGGCGCACGACGTCGGCCACCGCGGCGATCCACTGGACGTAGGCGAACTCGAGGTGCCGCGGGTCGTTCAGATCGACGTACGAATGGGGTGCCGCATTGAGCAGCAGCAACCGACCACCTGGCCGATCAGGATCGGTCTGTACCCGGGCGCAGTGGTAGGCGGTCTCCACGTCGCACGGTGTCGGCGCGGTCGCGCCCAGACCGGCGCCGACCAGTCCGATCGAGACGGCCACCGCCCGGAAGCGGGGTGAGCCGGGCAGGTCGGGGTGGTTCTCATCGCGGCGCAACCACCAGCCGAGCACCAGGCCACCGAGTGCCAGCAGCACCGCCAGGCTCAGGATGATCGCGCTGCTCGGCATCGCGGCGACGAACACGAACCCGGTGCCGAGGGTGGCGGTGATCGCGCCGAGGGTGCCGATGCTGGACAGCCGGCCAACCACGGTGCCGGCCTCGCGCAGGTTGCTGAGCTGGAGTTTCACCACCATCGGCGGGATCGCGGAGAGCACGAACGCGGGCAGGAAGACGGCCAGCGCGGCGAGCAGGAGCACGGCCGGCGCCGCGCCGCCGCGGAGCAGCTCACCGCCCCAGCGGACCAGCGGCAGGGTCACGGCGGTGCCGATCGCGCCGAGGATCAACGCCGGCGCCAGCAGGATCCGCGGGTCGAACTGGTCGGCGAGGCGGCCGCCCAGCCACGCGCCGTAGGCGATGGCGGCCAGCGAGATGCCGATCACCGAGCTGCTGACCTGCAGGGTGACACCGACGTACGGCCCGACCAGGCGCAGGGCGACGATCTCCAGGACCAGGACGGCACCGCTGGCGCCGAAGGCCAGGGCGGCGGCCAGAGCCGCCGGCAGTGCTCGGGGCGGCGCGACGATGTCCATCGCGCGATGCTAACCGGGTCAGAGCATGGAGAGATGCACGTGGTTGGTGTGCACCGCGGCCGCGTCACCTGTCGCGCTGTAGGCCCGCCAGCCGGTGCTCGGCATCCAGATCTGCCGGTACCAGATCACGTACATGATGCCGAGGCGGTCGGCGTTCTTCACGAAGTAGGCGGCCAGGCGGTCGCCGTAGGCCTTGTCGCTGCCGGTCGCCGCCGAGGTCTTGAAGGTGGTGGCGTTGGACGAGAAGTCGCAGGCCCGCCCCTTCGGGTGCTCGCCGGACGACCGCTGGCTCCAGCACACCGTGTAGTGCTTGAAGCCGTCCGCGCGGGCCTGCTCGTACGCGTGCAGCGTCCGCGGCGTGAGGCACCCGTCCGACGTCGGGTCCTTGATCGAGCAGGACTCCTTCGGCCAGGAGCCGTCGGAGTTGCGCGGGGCCGGGTCGGCGGCCGGCGAGGACGCGTCGATGAAGCCGCCGGCCGATCCGCCGCCCACCTCGGCGAGCGCCAACTCGGCCTGCTTCTTCTTGCGCTCCATCACCGAGACCTGGCGCTTCTGCTCGCCGATCTCGGCGTTCAGCCCGATCTGCGCCTTCTTGATGGTGTCGATGTCCTCCCGGTAGTCGGCGAGCGTGCCGCCGTCCACCTGGGCGAGCATGTCGAGGCTCTGCACCCGGTCCACGAAGCGGTCCGGCGAGTTGCTGTTCAGCAGCAGCGCCAGCGTGCTCATCCGGCCCATCTGGTACGACCGGTTCGCCACCTCGGAGACCCGGGAGGTGAGCTTGTCCGAGCGGGTCTGCGCGGCCTTGAGCGTGGCGGCGAGCTGGGTCTGCCGTTTCTTGGAGGCGGCCAGCTTCGTCTTCGCCTGGTCGTACCCCTTGGCGGCGGCTTCCAGGTTGGTCCGCAGCTTCTTCGTCCCACCCTCCGGGTCGGCGGCGAACGCCGGAGTTCCGGGCACGATGAGGACAGCCATGACCGCGGCCGCAAGAAGGGCGAGCAGGGCGGTACACCGGCGCGGGGAGATGACCGCCACGGAAAACCTCCAAGTCGGGAGCGCGGGTACTTTACCGTGCCGGACCTGGCGTAAGGGAGATCGATCAGGTCGCTGAATATCCACCGTCGACGAAGAGTGTCTGCCCGGTCACCGCTTGGCTCGCGGCACTTGCCAGAAAGACGGCACATCCGGCGAAATCTTCGGGCACCCCGTTGCGGCCGATCATGGTGCGCGCCGCGTGTGCCGCCACTTTCGTGGGATCCGCGAAGACCGGCTCGGTCAGCGGGGTGTGCACCACTCCGGGCGCGATCGCGTTGCAGCAGACCCCGTGCGGTGACCAGGCCTCGGCCTGCGAACGGGTCAGTCCGACCAGGCCGGCCTTGGCCGCTCCGTAGGCGCCGCTGTTGCCGTACGCGCGGAACGCCTGCTGGGAGACGATGTTGACGATCCGGCCCCAGCCGCGCCGGGCCATCGCCGGGCCGAACGCCTGCCCGAGAAGGAACGGCGAGGTCAGGTTCGCCGCCAGGGTGAGGTCCCAGACGTCCTCGCCCAGCTCCCCGAGGGGCGGGCGCAGGTTCACGGCGGCCGAGTTGACCAGGATGTCCGGTTCGCCGTACCGGGAAATGATCTCACTGATCGCGGCCCGGACGGCCTCGCGGCCGGCGAGATCGGCGGTGATCGCGCCACCCTCGGCACCATGTTTTCGCAGCTCAGCGACCACATCGTCGAGCGGGTCCGGCCGGCGGGCGAGTACCACCACCCGCGCTCCGGCACGACCGAGGGCCAAGGCGATGTCGCGGCCGATCCCGGAACTGCCGCCGGTCACCACCGCGGTCCGCCCGGCCAACCCGAAGAGCTCATCGAGGTACGAGGTCATCTCCGCACGGTAGAACTTCGCGTGACCGAGTCGGATCAGAGTGTGAGATCCGACACGTCGTCCCGGAATCAGTCCTCGATCGTGGGCGGTCCGTCCGGAAAGAGGGTGCTGTGCACGGTCTGCCAGATGTCCTCGTTCGCCGCGACCAGCAGGCCCCGGCGGGTGTTCGCCGCCCGGTAGTCGGTGCCGTCCAGCAGCCGGGAGACGCCGCCGGCCTCCTGCACGATCAGCGAGCCGGGCGCGTGGTCCCACGGGAAGAGCCGCCAGAACATCCCGAACTGCTGCAGGTCGGTGGCGATCGCCGGGTACTCGTATCCGGCGCAGTGCTTCCCGTTGGTGTAGCCACCGAGCCCGCCGGCGTGCGCGTCGACCTGGTCGCGGTAGTTCTCCGGGAGGTACTTGCGGGAGATCACGCCGTGCAGCTCCCCGGCGGCCGGCGCGTCGGCGCGGGACTTCAGCCGCACCCCGTCCCGGAACGCCCCGGAGCCCGCCTCGGCGAGCGTCATCCGGTCCTCGACCACGTCGAGGATCCAGGCCGCCACCGTGACACCGTCCCGGACCAGCGCGGTCATCACGCAGAACGGCGTGCGCCCGGTCGCGAAGTTGTTGGTGCCGTCGACCGGGTCGACGATCCACACCGCACCGCCGGCCCCGATCCGGTCCCGCACCGCGGGGTCGGCCGCGACGGCTTCCTCGCCGACCACCACCGAGCCGGGCAGCAGCGCGGTCAAGCCCCGGGTCAGCGCCCGCTCGGACTCCTGATCGGCGATGGTGACCATGTCACCGGGCGCCTTCTGGTGCACCTCGTCGGCGCTCAGCTTCTGGAAGCGGGGCAGCACGATGGTCTGCGCGACCTCACGGATGAGGGCGGACACCTGTTCAAGCACGCGGCGGCAGCTTCACGACGCTGACGAAGAACTCGTCGATCTGCCGGATCACCTGGATGAACCGATCGAAGTCCACCGGCTTCGTCACGTACGCGTTCGCGTGCAACTCGTAGCTGCGCAGGATGTCCTCATCGGCCGCCGAGGTGGTCAGCACGACCACCGGGATCCGGCCCAGCTGTTCGTCCTTCTTGATCTCGGCGAGCACCTCGCGGCCGTCCCGGCGCGGCAGGTTCAGGTCGAGCAGGATCAGGTCGGGGCGCACCGCGTCCGCGTACTGACCCTCGCGGCGCAGGTAGGCCAGCGCCTCGGCGCCGTCGGAGACGACGTTCAGCCGGTTGCGGACCTTGTGCTCCTCGAACGCCTCCTGCGTCATCAGCACGTCACCGGGGTCGTCCTCGACCAACAGGACCTCGATCAGGGTGCCATTCGCCCGTTCGACACTCATGCGCCAACCACCTCTCGGCTTTCCTGCTCATCGCCCGACTCGTCGAGACCGATCACCGCGGGGAGCGTGAACCAGATCGACGCACCGGGGGTGACGTCGACATCGAGCCAGATCCGCCCGCCATGGTATTCGACGATCTTCTTGACGATCGCCAGTCCGATGCCGGTCCCCTCGTACGCGTCCCGTGCGTGCAACCGCTGGAAGATCACGAAGACCTTGTCGGCGAACTCGGCCTCGATCCCGATGCCGTTGTCCCGCACGTTGATCCGCCACTCCTTGCCGTCGCGCTCCGCGGTGATCCGCACCTCGGACGGCACGTCCGGGCGGCGGAACTTCAGCGCGTTGCCGACCAGGTTGACGAAGAGCGTGGTGATCAGCGGGTCTTCGCCCTCCACAGTGGGCAGACCGGACCAGATGATCTCGGCGCCGTCCTCGGTCCGGCCCTCCAGCTGCGAGGTCACGTCGGTCAGCACCCGGTTCAGGTCGACCTCGGTGAAGCCGCTGGTGAGCCGGCCGATCCGGGAGAACGCCAGCAGGTCGTTGATCAGGCGCTGCATCCGCTGGGCGCCGTCGACCGCGAACCCGATGTACTGGTCGGCGCGCTCGTCCATCTGCCCGGCGTAGCGGCGCTGCAGCAGCTGGCAGAAGCTGGCCACCTTGCGCAGCGGCTCCTGCAGGTCGTGTGAGGCGACGTAGGCGAACTGCTCGAGATCCCGGTTGGACCGGGTCAGCTCCTCGGCCTGGCTCTTCAGCTGGTCGTTGATCCACTCGACCTGCTGGCGGGCGCCGCGCACCTCGGAGAGCTCGGAGGCGATCTGCTGGCGCATCCGGTCGACGTCGGTGGCCAGCCCGACCAGCTCCGGTGAGCCGTTCGGGCTGACGATGTGCCGCTCGTAGTCACCGGAGGCCACCTGCCGGACCTCGTCGGCAAGGTGCACGATCGGGCGGCTGACCAGGCGGTCCATCAGGAACAGCAGGATCACGCCGGCCAGCACCACGATCGCCGCCGCGGCGATCTCGATGGCCACCATGGTCTGGCTGGAGGCCTTGGCCTCGTTCGCGCTGCGGGCCCGCACCACCTGGATCTGGTTCTGCATCACGCCGATCGCGGAGCGCAGCCCGTCGAACTCGGTGGTGTCACCGGCCGTCACCCGGGCCTGGCCGGCGTCGGTGCCGCTGTCCCGGACCGCGTCGATGACCGGCTGGGCCACGTCCCGGTGCCAGGTGACGATCCGCGCCTTCACGTCGTTCAGGGTGGCCCGGATGTCCCGGTCCTCCGGGTGCAGATAACCCTCGATCCGGGCGATCTGCGCGTTCTGGTCGGCAAGACCTTTCCGGTACGGGTCGAGGCTGGTGTCGCGCCCGGTGATCGCATAGCCGCGGACGCCGGTCTCCTGATCGACGAGCGCGGTGTTCAGGGTCTCGCCGGCGGCCCGCATCGGGCTCACCCGGTTCAGCACGTCGTCGAGTTGCCGGTTGTGGGCCGTCGCGGTGAGCGCCGCGAACACCCCGAGACCGATCAGGATCAGGCCGACCGTCGAGGTGAGTGCGAGGATCCGGCCACGGAGACTCCACGACTGCACGCTGAGCACGCTCACCGTCCGGTGCCCCGGGAGATCAGCAGCATCGCCACGTCGTCGGTGAGCGGGCCACCGTTGTCCTGGTCGGCGCGGGCCACCAGCCAGGCCGGCAGCCCGGGCAGCGGCACCTGGCGCGCGTCCGGGTCGTCCAGCAGCTTGCAGAGCCCGTCCACGTCCAGGCGTTCCTCACCGGCGCCGATGCGCCCCTCGATCAGTCCGTCGGTGTACATCAGCAGGGACCAGTCATCGCCGGTGAACTCCAGCTCCGTAGCGGGGGTAGGAGTAGGACGTACCCCGAGAACGATGCCGGTACGCGCGTGCACCGGCGCGGCCCGGCCGCCGGAGAGGACGACCGGCGGCGGGTGGCCGGCCAGGCGTACCGTCGCGCGGTTGCCGGGCAGGTCGATCACCGCCGAGGCGACCGTGGCGAACACCTCCCGGGCCCGCCGTTCGGACATCAGCACCTGTTCCAGCGACGCGAGCACCTGCTCCTCGGGCACCCCGGCGAGCACCAGCGCGCGCCAGGCGACCCGGAGCTCGACACCGAGCGCGGCCTCGTCCACCCCGTGGCCGCAGACGTCGCCGACGATCACGTGCAGCCGGTCCTCGCCGATCTGCACCACGTCGAAGAAGTCGCCGCCGAGCAGGCCGGCCGCCCGCCCTGAGCGGTAGAACGTCTCGACCGCCACCTCGGTGGTCTTCATCAGCGGCTTGGGCAGCAGGCCGCGTTCCAGCCGGGCCGACTCGTCCTGGCGCAGCTCGATCTCGCGCAGCCGCCGGGCGTTCTCGTCGGCCCGCTTGCGCTCGACCGCGTACCGCAGCGCGCGGACCAGCCAGACACCGTCGACCTGGCCCTTGACCAGGTAGTCCTGGGCGCCCTCGGCGACCGCCTGGACACCCAGGTGCTCGTCGGAGCGGCCGGTGAGCACACAGACCGCGGCACTGCCGGCCACCGCGAGCAGCTTGCGGAGCCCATCGATGCCCTCGGCATCCGGCAGCCCGAGGTCGAGCAGCACGCACTCGGCGCCGCCGATCAGGGCCCGGGCCTCACGCAACGTGGTCGCCACGGTCAGCTCGAACGGCGCGGACGCCTCGGTCAGCAGCTCGCGGACCAGGAAGGCATCGCCCTCGTCGTCCTCGACGAGCAGGATGCGCAGATGCTCCAGCTGCTGCTGGTTCAGCGCATACGTGCTGGAGGCGAGCGAACGATCCATCATCGAAGAATCCCCACTCGACGTTGAGGTGACCGGGAAATCGTGTACCACCGGGACCCGCGGCACAACACCGGTCACCAGCTCGTGACCTGGCTTCACGCCGGCTCGCTGGGAGCGCTGCCATCCCCGGACGCGGCCACCCGGCGGGCATGATCAGCGATCACCTGGCCAAGGATGCCGTGCAACCGCCCGCAGTCCCGGCAGTGCAGGTTCTCGTCCAGGTGGCGACCGCCACACTCGACGCACTCGCCGCGGTCCTGCGGGTCGCGATAGGACGCCAGGGCCCGGCACATCGCGCGGATCACATGGTCGCTCATGGTGAACATCTCATCACCCAGAGCAGTGCGCAGTCCGATCAGCGCCACCGGCGGGGCGTCCGGATGCGGGTCGTATGGCGCCACCGCGTCGATGAACTCCGCGATGACAGCGGCCGGGTCGAGCGAGGCAGTCACCCGTACAACGCTATTGCACGCAACAATTGATCTACCGGGTACCCGGCGGCCGGACCACCAAGCTTAGATGTCACCCATGCGTGACGCTGCTCTCATCCGGCCGGCTCGGCGCGGCTTCGCCGTACTGGCCGTCCTCGCGGTACTCGCCCTGGCGGGCTTCGCCGCGGTCCGCTCGATCCTGCCGCCTCCGGCGATCCCGGCCTCGGCGCCCGCCGACGAGTTCAGCGCCCAGCGTGCTTTTTCCGAGGTACGTACGATCGCCGCCGCCCCGCACCCGGCCGGCAGCGCGGCGAACGACCGGGTGCGCGAGCACCTCGTCGAAACCCTCCGTGGCCTGGGCCTGAGCCCCGAGGTGCAGGACACCGTCTCGACGCAGGGCGGCCAGCTCTCCGCCAGCGCGGGCGGCACCGGCCTGGCCCGGGTCCGCAACGTGGTCACCCTGATCCCGGGCAGCGCCTCGACCGGGCGGATCTTCCTGGTCGCACACTACGACTCGGCGCAGACCGGGCCGGGCGGCAACGACGACGCGGCCGGCACCTCCACCATCCTGGAGACCGCCCGCGCGCTGACCAGCGGCGGCAAGCTGCGCAACGACGTGGTGCTGGTGCTGACCGACGCCGAGGAGGCCTGCCTGTGCGGCGCCGAGGCGTTCGTCCGGCAGCACCCACTGGCCCGCGACGGCGGCGTGGTGCTCAACCTGGAGGCGCGCGGCAGCTCCGGCCCGGCGATCATGTTCGAGACCTCGACCGGGAACGCGAGCCTGGTCGGGGCGTATGCGCACGCGCCGTACCCGGTCGGCACCTCGTTCGCGGTGGAGATCTACCGCAGGCTGCCCAACGACACCGACTTCACCTCGTTCCGGGAGGCCGGCTTCCTCGGCCTGAACTCGGCGTACATCGACGGCGCGGCGGTCTACCACGCACCCACCGACACTCCCGAGGCGATGGACCGCGACAGCCTGCAGCACCACGGGTCGAACGCGCTGGCCGTCACCCGCGAACTGGGCGGCCGGGACCTGAGTACGCTGCGCGGCGGCGGGGACGCCACCTACTTCCCGGTGCCCGGCCTGCTGGTCCGGTACCCGGGCGCGCTGGTCTGGCCGCTGGCCGGGCTGGCTCTGATCGCGGTGGTGGCGCTGGGCTGGCTGGCCCGCCGGAAGGGCCGGCTGACCGGCCGAAACCTGGCGCTGGCCGGTGCGCTCGGGCTGGCCCCGATCGCGGTCGCGCCAGTGCTGGCCCAGCTGTACTGGACCGTGCTCACCCTGATCCGGCCGGAGTACGCGGCGCTGCCGATCGACCCGTACCGCCCGGGGCTGTACCGGATCGCGGTGATCGCGCTGGCGGTGGCCGTGGTGGTGTGCTGGTTCGCGCTGCTGCGCCGCAAGCTCGGTGCGGCCGCGCTCGCCGTCGCGGGCCTGGGCTGGCTCGCGGCGCTCGGCGTGGTGCTGGCCGCGGCCGTACCCGGTGGTGCCTACCTGGCCACCCTGCCCGCGCTGGCCGGCGCGCTGGCCGGGATCGCGGCCCTCTACCTGCGCGACTGGGCGGCCACCGCGGTGATCACCGCCGGTGGCCTGGTCGCCGTGGTGATCCTGCTGCCCACCGTGGTCATGCTGTTCCCGGCGCTGGGCATGGGCCTGGGCGCCGCCGGGGCGTTCCTGACCGTACTGATGATGCTGGCGCTGCTGCCGGTCGTCGACCTGCTCCACCCGTCCGCCGAGCCGGTGCAGGGGCTGCCCGCGGCACGGGCCCGGCGCCGCGGCGCGCTGCCCACCCTGGTCGCCTCGCTCGCGGTGCTGGCCTGCACCGCCGCCGGCCTGGTGGTCGACCGGTTCGACGCGAAGCACCCGGCGCTCACCCAGCTGATGTACGCGCTGGACGCGGACACCGGCACGGCGGAGTGGCTCAGCGCCGAGACGGACACCCAGAAGTGGACCTCGCAGTACGTCGCCGGCGACCCGAAGCCGGTGGCCGGGACCCTGCCGGCGTTCGGCGCCGAGGAGCTGCGGACCGGGCCGGCTCAGGCCGCCACCCTGCCCGCCCCGAACCTCACCCTGGTCTCGGACACCGCGGCGGCGGACGGCCGGGTGCTCACGCTCCGCCTGGCCCCGCAGCGGACGGTCCGGTTCGTCACCCTGCACGTGGCCGCGGGAACCCAGGTCAGCGCCGCGACGGTGGGTGGCCGGCCGCTGCCGGTGACCACGTCGGCCGGGGGTGGCTGGGGCTTCGGTTTCGTCTTCCACGCCCCGCCGGCCGAGGGCGTCGAGGTGGTGCTCACGGTCGGTGGCACCGGGCCGGTGAGGCTGCGGGCGATGGACGCCAGCGACACCGTCACCGAGATGCCCGGTTTCCACGCGCGACCGTCCGGCGTCGGCGTCCTCGGCTCGCACAGCAGCGAGATGGTCGCCGTCGCCAAGACCTACAGCTTCTGACCGACCCTCATCTGCCCCGGCCGCGACGGCCGGTCGGGGCGTCGTGCCGGAAGTGCACGAAGAGGCGGCCCCAGTTGTCGCCGTCCTTCTCGATCCGGTGGTAGAGCTGCTTGATCTCCTTCTGGTCGAGGAAACGGATCACCTTCTTCTTCAAGGCGCCGGTTCCCTTCCCCGGGATGATCTCGACCATGGCGGCCTTCTTGTCGATCGCCTCGTCGATGATCCCCCGCAGGGCCTTGTCGATCTGCTGGCCCTTGTTGAAGATGTCGTGCAGGTCGAGCTTCAATTTCATGGCACGACCCTATTCCGCGGCGGACTTGCCGAGCCAGGTCTCGACCCGGCGGACCGCCTCCTGGTAATCCGGCTGCTGCTTCATCGCGGCAGCCAGGCGCAGGTGCGGTAACGCCTCGCGGAACCGGCCGGCCCGCTCCAGGGTGCGGCCCAGCACGTGGTGCGCGTAGTGATCCGAGGGGTCGTGGTCGACCAGGGCTCGCAGGTGGGTCTCCGCCGCGTTCAGCTGGGCCGAGTTGAAATAGGCCCGGGCGAGCAGCTGACGGACCGCCGAATTGTGCGGCTCCGCCTCGATGATCGGTTCGAGCAACCGGGACGCCCCGAGCGGGTCACCGGACTCGAAGAAGAAATTGGCTCTGCGGTACTCCTCGAGAAGATCCACGTGCAGCTCCCCACGCTTGCGCCGCCGACAATGACCAACGCTTGCACAACATCGCGCGAACGGCGAGTGTTCCGGGGCCACACCGTGGCGCTATACGGCTTTTGTCCGCCTGATCTGGTCGGCCGCCCCGGTCAGCATCACCGAACCGGTCATCGAGTCCACCGCGAAGCCGATCGCCTCACTCGCGCCCAGCCGGGTCACGGCCGGCGCCGCGGGGCCGAACACCGTGGTCACCGCGAGGGCGGCGGCCACCGCGGTCACACCCGCCCGCCAGCGCCAGGTTGCCGATCGGGTGCTGCCGCCGATTGCCTCAATCGTCATAACCGTCATGCCGAAGACCATGACGGCGCACGATGTCAGCCCGCTGTGCGATCAGCGTGACCTCACTGTGCGCCAGGGTCACAGCTGGTACACAGGAAACGGAAAGCCGGCGCAGAGCGTCGCCCACCACAGTAGGGGCATGACGATGGCGAACGCAGACTCCAGCACCGAACTCCGGCGGCCCGACGGGACCCCGGTGCGGGTCCTCGTGGTGGACGACGAGCCGACGCTGGCCGAGCTCCTCTCGATGGCCCTGCGATACGAGGGCTGGGACGTCCGGAGCGCCGGCGACGGGCTCTCCGCGGTGCGTACGGCCCGGGACTTCCGCCCGGACGCCGTCATCCTGGACATGATGCTGCCGGACATCGACGGGCTGGAGGTGCTGCGCCGGCTACGCGGGGAGTCCCCCGAGGTGCCGGTGTTGTTCCTGACCGCCAAGGACTCGGTCGAGGACCGGATCACCGGGCTGACCGCCGGTGGGGACGACTACGTCACCAAGCCGTTCAGCCTGGAGGAGGTGGTGGCCCGGCTGCGCGGGCTGATGCGCCGGATGGGGCACGCGCCGATGCGTACCGAGTCGCAGCTCGTCGTCGGGGACCTCTCGCTGGACGAGGACTCGCACGAGGTGCGCCGGGCCGGTGACCTGATCACGCTGACCGCGACCGAGTTCGAGCTGCTGCGTTATCTCATGCGCAACCCGCGCCGGGTGCTGAGCAAGCCGCAGATCCTGGACCGGGTGTGGAACTACGACTTCGGCGGGCAAGCCAACGTCGTGGAGCTGTACATCTCTTACCTACGCAAGAAGATCGACGCCGGGCGCGCGCCGATGATCCACACGATGCGCGGCGCCGGTTACGTCCTCAAGCCGGCTGACTGACGATGAGCGCTGCCGACAAGGCCCACACCCGTCCCGCCCGCTGGCGCAGCCCGGCGGGCTGGCCGCTGCGCACCCGGCTGGTCGCCACCATGATCGCCCTGCTGGCGGTCTTGGGCCTGGTCGTCGGCGGTACCGCCGAGCTCTATCTGAAACAGTCGCTCTACAGCCAGATCGACGCTCGCATGGACGAGGTCCAGAAGCTGAGCCGAGGCTTCGGCGGCGGCGGACCGGGTGGGCAGAAGAACCCCGATTCGAGCGACTCGAGCCAGGACAGCGTGAACGTGCCGCCTGGCGCCGAAGCCAACTGGATCTTCCTCTACTACGACTCGTCGATGGTCCAGCAGGACGGCGGCCGGCTGCTGTTCCGGGATACCTCGACGACCAACACGAACAGCCGATACTCCGGCTACTTCGAGCCCGTGACGGATGTGGAAAAGGCTGCGCTGCTCTCCGTCGGGGCGGTCGGCAACAAGAAGACCGTCTCGGTCGGTGAAATCGGCAACTACCGGGTCACCATCTTCAGAACGCGCTCGGGCCAGCCGGGCAGCAGTCAGAACAGCGGCTACACCGTCGTCGCGCTGCCGCTCTCCGACGCCAATGACACCCTGATCAAGGTGGCCGGCTTCACCGGGTGCGTCATCCTCGGTTCGCTGCTGATCGCGGGGTGGGCCGGTGCGCTCATCGTCCGTCGTACCCTCAAGCCTCTCGATCGGGTCGCGGCCACCGCGAGCCGGGTGGCTGAGCTGCGCCTGGACCGCGGCGAGGTGCAACTCGCGCAGCGAGTGCCCGCGCAGGACACCGACCCGCGCACCGAGGTCGGCCAGGTCGGCGCCGCGCTGAACCGGATGCTCGACCATGTCGGCAACGCGCTCGAGGCGCGGCACGCCAGCGAGATGCAGGTCCGGCAGTTCGTCGCGGACGCGAGCCACGAGTTGCGGACGCCTCTGGCGGCTATCCGTGGTTATGCCGAGCTGACCCGGCGCAGCCGGCAGCCGATCCCGGACGAGCTGGCCCACGTGCTGGGCCGGGTCGAGTCCGAGGCGAAGCGGATGACCACCCTGGTCGAGGACCTGCTGCTGCTGGCCCGCCTGGACGCCGGTCGCCCGCTGGCGCAGGACCCGGTCGACCTGACCATGCTGGCCGTGGACGCCACCAGCGACGCGCACGCTACCGCCCCGCGCCACTACTGGCAGCTCGACCTGCCGGACGAACCGGTCACCGTGATCGGCGACGGCGCCCGGCTGCACCAGGTGCTGGCGAACCTGCTGGCCAACGCGCGCACGCACACCCCGGAAGGCACCACGGTCACCGTCAAGGTCGGCACGATGCCGAACGCGGCAGTGCTCCAGGTGATCGACAACGGTCAGGGCATCCAGGCCGAGCTAGTACCGCACATCTTCGAGCGCTTCGCCCGTGGCGACAGCTCACGATCCCGGGCGGCCGGCAGCACCGGCCTGGGGTTGTCGATCGTGCACGCGGTGGTCACCTCGCACGGCGGCAAGGTCGGCGTGCAGAGCCGGCCCGGACAGACGATCTTCACGGTGATGCTGCCGGCCACCGTGCCTCAGGTCGTCCCATCAGCTGAACATCACACGCCATATCTGCCGCGGGTGGGCTGATCCGGCTATGCTGGCGGCGTGTCTCAGACTTGGGCGTTCTATTGGTTGCAGCACTTTTATTTTCGGGGGCCGGCTCGCGCCGGTGCCTCGGCCATGACCGCATGACCTGAGACACCCCGCCAGAGCCGGCAAGGCAGCGACGACGTCGCTGCCTTTTTGTTTGCCTCGAGCAAACCGGCTCTCGCGCAGGGCCGGTTGAGAAGGAGAGCCATCATGACCGCCCCTGAGGTGCAGCGCGTCCGCGACCAGCGCATCGAGAAGGTCGTCCCGCTGATGAGCCCGGCGCTGCTGCACCACGAGCTGCCGCTCACCTCCGCGTTGCACGACACCGTGCTGGCCGGCCGCAGGCAGGTCGAGGACGTGCTGAACGGACGAGATAAACGCCTGCTGGTCGTGGTCGGGCCGTGCTCGGTGCACGACCCCGCCGCCGCCGGTGAATACGCCGACCTGCTGAAGGTCGAGGCCGAACGGCTCAGCGAGGACCTGCTGATCGTGATGCGGGTGTACTTCGAGAAGCCTCGCTCCACGGTCGGCTGGAAGGGTCTGATCATGGACCCGGCCCTGGACGGCACCGGTGACGTCGGCGAGGGCCTGCGGATCGCCCGCAAGCTGCTGCTCGAGGTGGTCGACCGGGGTCTGCCGGTGGCCGTCGAGTTCCTCGACCCGATCACCCCGCAGTACATCGCGGACACCGTGGCCTGGGGCGCGATCGGCGCCCGGACCGTCGAGTCGCAGGTGCACCGCCAGCTCTCGTCCGGCCTGTCGATGCCGATCGGCATGAAGAACCGCCCGGACGGCAGCGTCTCCACCGCCGTCGACGCGATCCAGGCCGCCGCGGCGCAGCACGTCTTCCCGGGGATCGACTACTCCGGCACCCCGGCGATCCTGCACACCACCGGCAACCCGGACTGTCACCTGGTGCTGCGCGGCGGGGGCGGCAAGCCGAACTACAGCGCCGCCGACGTCGAGGCCTCGATCGCGCTGCTGCGCAAGGGCGGCCTGCCGGAGCGCCTGGTGATCGACTGCTCGCACGGCAACAGCAGCAAGGACCACAACCGGCAGCCGCTTGTCGCCGAGGACATCGCCGCGCAGATGGAGGCCGGGCAGCACGCCATCAGCGGCGTGATGCTGGAGAGTTTCCTGGTGCCGGGCCGGCAGGAGCTGGGCGCCGAGATGACCTACGGCCAGTCGGTCACCGATGCGTGCATGGGCTGGGACAACACGGTGTCGGTGCTGGAGCGGCTGGCCGCGGCGTCCGCCAAGCGCCGCACGCTGTAACCCGCAGGACGCGGTACTCACAGGGACCACACAGCGGCGGCACAAGGACGCGACAGCGGCGGTGTAAATAGTTCATCAGGTACGAATCCGCCAGCTCTGGGAGTACCTCGATGACCTCGAAGTCGGCGGCGTCGACGGGCGAAGAATCGCTCGTCGACGCCGACACCGGTCCCGCCGAACCATCCCCTGAAGCTGCCGCGCCAGCTGAACCCTCCACGCCGGCCGCAACGCCTGCCGCTGTTTCTCCGGCAGCCGCTTCTGCCGCCCCTGCCGCGCCGGCCACCGCAGTCGTTCTCGCCGAGCGCGAGCGCGAGCGGCCGGCCGTGATCGACGGCGAGGCGAGCCCGGCCGAGACACCCGCCGAGACGCCGCCTCCCCCGCCGCACGACCGCACCGGCGCTGCGCGGTACCTGCTCGGCCGTACCGACGCCCCGTGGGTCCGACCGTCCCTGTTCGCCCTGCTCATCGGAACCGCGGTCCTCTACATCTGGGGTCTCGGCGCGTCCGGCTGGGCCAACGCGTTCTACTCGGCGGCGGTGCAAGCCGGCTCGGCGAGCTGGAAGGCGTTCTTCTACGGCTCCTCCGACGCCGCGAACTCGATCACCGTCGACAAGACCCCGGCCTCGCTGTGGATCATGGCAATTTCGGTACGGATGTTCGGCCTCAGCGCCTGGAGCATCCTCGTGCCGCAAGCGCTGCTCGGCGTGGCCAGCACCGGCCTGCTCTACGCGACCGTCCGGCGCGGCTTCGGACCGGCGGCCGGCCTGATCGCCGGTGCGGTCTCCGCGCTCACCCCGGTGGCCGTGCTGATGTTCCGGTTCAACAACCCGGACGCGCTGCTCGTGCTGCTGATGGTGGCCGGGGCGTACGCGACATTGCGCGCCGTGGAGAGCGGCTCGACCAAGTGGATCGTGCTGGCCGGCGTGTTCGTCGGCTTCGGCTTCCTCACCAAGATGCTGCAGGCCCTGCTCGTGGTCCCGGCGTACGGTCTCGCGTACCTCATCGCCGGCCCGCCCAAGCTGGGCAAACGCATCTGGCAGTTGCTGCTCTCGCTGGGCGCGGTGGTCGTGTCGGCCGGCTGGTACATCGCCATCGTCGAGCTGGTGCCGGCGTCGGCCCGGCCGTACATCGGTGGGTCGCAGAACAACAGCCTGCTCGAGCTGGCCCTCGGCTACAACGGCCTGGGCCGGCTCAACGGCGAGGAGACCGGCAGCGTCGGTGGTGGCGGCGGGGGCGGTGGTGGCAACGGCGGCAGCATGTGGGGGTCGACCGGCCTGACCCGGATGTTCGACAGCTCGCAGGGCGGGCAGATCTCCTGGCTGCTGCCGGCCGCGCTGATCGTGCTGGCCGCCGGCTTGGTGATCACGGCGCGGCGGGCCCGTACCGATCTGCAACGGGCCGGGCTGGTGCTGTGGGGCTCGTGGCTGCTGATCACCGGGTTGATCTTCAGCTTCATGCAGGGGATCTTCCACGCGTACTACACCGTGGCGCTGGCGCCGGCGGTCGGCGCGGTGGTCGGGATGGGCGTGGTGCTGCTCTGGAAGCACCGGGCCAACATCGTCGCGGCGCTGACGCTCGGTGCGGCGGTCGCGGTCACCGCCTGGTGGTCGTACACGCTGCTCGGGCGTAGCTCGGACTTCCTGCCCTGGCTGCGGCTGCCGGTGCTGATCGTCGGGATCGTGGCGGCGGTCGCGGTGGTCGCGTCGTTCCGGCTGTCCCGGCGGATCGCGCTGATCGGCGGGACGGTTGCGCTGATCACGGCGTTGGCCGGGCCGGCGGCGTACGCGGTGCAGACCGCGGCCGAGGCGCACACCGGCTCGATCCCGTCGGCCGGTCCGGCGGTGTCCGGTGGCGGCTTCGGCGGTCGCGGCGGGCCGGGTGGCGGCGGCGCCGGTCGCGGCAACCGCGGCGGCGGGTTCCCGGGCGGCGGCACCTTCCCCGGCGGCGGTCAGAACGGTGGCGGCTTCCCCGGCGGCGGAACGCAAGGCGGCGCTCAAGGCGGCACCCAAGGCGGGACTCAAGGTGGCGCGCCCGGTGGCGGCACTCAAGGCGGCGGCACTCAAGGTGGCGGCAACCGCACCGACGGCGGGGGCCGGGGCATGGGTGGCGGCGGGATGGGCGGCCTGCTCAACGCCGCGACCGTCAGCGCCGAGATGAAGGCCCTGCTGGAGCAGGACGCCGGCAAGTACACCTGGGTGGCCGCGGCGATCGGCTCGCAGAACGCCTCCGGTTATCAGCTGGCCACCGAGCAGCCGGTGATGGCGATCGGCGGCTTCAACGGCACCGACCCCTCCCCCACTCTGGCCCAGTTCAAGGACTACGTCGCCGCTGGCAAGATCCACTACTTCATCGGCGGCAGTGGCTTCGGCGGGGGCGGCAGCTCGGGCAGCAGCGACAGCAGTCAGATCTCCTCCTGGGTGACCGAGAACTTCACCGCCACGACGGTTGGCGGCACCACGGTCTACGACCTGACCACGGGAGTGTCCGGCACCACGGCCTGACAGCACTGATCGACGGCGCGGGCGGTCTCCCCTTCTCGGGGCGGCCGCCCGCTCGGCTTTCACGTCGTACAAAAAAGTGGTTTTCGGGGTGTTGATCCTGGTGATAAATCGGAAACAACGCCCAAGAACTCACAGTCGGCGCACAGCGTTCTTATACAGCGGGCAAAGATGCGCGGCGGAGATTGTCCTCATGAGCCTCTCGACGCTGCCATCGCAGGACGCCGGACCGACCCGCGTCACCGCTCCGGTGCTCGACGTCGTCGTCCCGGTCTACAACGAGGAGATCGACCTCGAGCCCTGCGTGCAGCGCCTGCACGCCTACCTCGCGGCCTACTTCCCGTACCAATTCCGGATCACCATCGCGGACAACGCGAGCATCGACGGCACCGCGGCCGTGGCGCAGCGCCTGAAGGCCACCTACCCCGAGGTCGAGGCGGTGCACCTGACCGAAAAGGGTCGGGGCCGCGCCCTGAACCACGTCTGGACACAATCGGACGCGGCCGTGCTCGCCTACATGGACGTCGATCTCTCGACCGACCTCGGCGCCCTGTTGCCGCTGGTCGCGCCGTTGATCTCCGGGCACTCCGATCTGGCGATCGGATCACGGCTGGCGCGAGGTTCGCGGGTGGTCCGGGGAGCGAAGCGCGAGTTCATCTCCCGGAGCTACAACCTCATTTTGCGTACGACGATGGCCGCGCGATTCTCCGACGCGCAGTGTGGCTTCAAGGCGATCCGGTCCGATGTGGCCCGTCGACTGCTGCCGATGGTCGAGGACACCGGATGGTTCTTCGACACCGAGATGCTGGTGCTCGCCGAGCGGGTCGGCCTGCGCATCCACGAGGTGCCGGTCGACTGGGTGGACGATCCGGACAGCCGCGTCGACATCGTGGCGACCGCGATCGCCGACCTCAAGGGCATCGTCCGGATCACCCGCGGGCTGAGCACCGGCAAGATCCCCCTGGCGGCGCTCCGCGAACAGCTCGGCCGCAATCCGCTGCCGGTGGACGGGGTGCCGACCGGCCTGACCGGTCAGCTGATCCGGTTCGCCGCGGTCGGCGTCGCCAGCACACTCGCCTACCTGGTGCTCTACGCGCTGCTCCGGGTCGGTGTCGGGCCGCAGGCGGCGAACCTGGTCGCGCTGCTGGTCACCGCGGTGGCGAACACCGCGGCCAACCGGCGGCTGACCTTCGGGGTGCGTGGTAACGACGGCGCGCTGCGGCATCAGGCGCAGGGGCTCGTGGTGTTCGGAATCGGACTGGCGCTGACCAGTGGCTCGCTGGCACTGCTGGACGCGGCGTCCACCCAGCCGTCCCGTCTCGTCGAGCTGTCGGT
This sequence comes from Actinoplanes palleronii, assembly GCF_016862315.1. Lineage (GTDB taxonomy): Bacteria > Actinomycetota > Actinomycetes > Mycobacteriales > Micromonosporaceae > Actinoplanes > Actinoplanes palleronii. Next base: position 36,969 of record NZ_BOMS01000075.1, read on the forward strand.
GCTGGTGCTGGCGAACCTGGTGGCGACCGCGGTGCGGTTCCTGATGATGCGGGTGTGGGTGTTCCGCGGCTCCCGGTCCTGAGCCCTTCGTCCGGTTCACCCTTTTCGCGGCGTCCGTCCACTACGGGCGCCGCGTTGCGTTGCCCGCCGCTTGTATCGCCATCTGACACTCTCCGTGTCGGTGCCGCCGCCAAAACACGGCAAAACCGTTGTACCGGCTGATGAAACCCTTTCCGGTCATCTCACCTCTTGGGCGCGCCTTCCGGGGTCTCGGGTAGTTCGGCCGGAAAATTCGGCACACGCAGACGTATCACGGAAGCAACTCAGAGGTAACAATGGGCTTTGATCGGGATAGCCGACTCTCGATCCTTGCTTCACCGGCGCGGCAGACCGGAAGGCGGCAGCACATGCTCAGCAAAGAGGACACCCGACGCCTGTCACAGCTGGAGCGCCAGCTCCGGCGGGACGACCCCGACTTCTGTGCCCGGATGGGCGGCGGGAACTTCAGTGTTCCGGCTCCCCGGCCCCCGATAGCCCTCTTCATCGCCGCCGCCGTGATCGCTGTCGCCGCGATCGTCCTGGGCGCGGTGGGCTGGTGGATCGCCTCGATCATCGTCGCGGTGTGGGGCGCGGTGACAGCGGCGGCGGCCGGGTACCGCTTCCAGAAGTTCCGCTCCCGCTGACCCCGCGCATCCCGTGGTCGTCTGACCTCGTGGTCGTCGCCGGCTGAGCCTGCCCCGATCGAGCCCGCGCCCGGCACGGCGCGGGCTCGATCACGTCCCCAGCAAGCGTGTGAAGTTCCAGGCCCAACTCCCCACACTCGCGGTTGCCACACACTGCGTGGGGAGTTTGGGCGCGCTCCACACCGAAAACCCCCACACTCGCGGTTGCCGCACACTGCGTGGGGACTTTGGGCGCGCTCCGCACCGCAATCGCGCGTTGGTGGGTCAGGTGGTGGCGGCTAGGACGGCGGCTCGGGGGCTGGTCAGGACCGGGCGGCCGGGGAGCAGGGCGGCGGCCGGGGCCATGCTCGGCTGGGCCAGCACGATCACTTCGGCGTCGACGGCGCGGAGCTGGGCGGCTATGGCCGCGTGGTAGGCGGGCAGGTCGCCGGCCTCGAAGAACTGCCATGCGTCCAGGCAGGGCACCAGCACCAGGTCGGCGGTGGCGTCCTCGTCCCGGAGCACGGCCGTTGTGGGTTCCACGGTGGACTCGACCGCGTAGGCGACCGCGATCCGGCCGCCCTTCGCCGCTGCGATCGCGGCTCGGGCCATCGGGCGGTCGCCGCGCAGAGCGCCGGCGCGTTCCGCTTCCGGGCCGATGGTGGAGCAGGTGCAGACGATCACGTCGGTGTCGGCCAGCTCGGCCAGCCGTTCCCGCAGCCGATCCTCGACCGGCAGCCCGGCGCGTGCGTCGGCCAGCAGCTGCGGATCGACGACGTGCCGGTCCTGCCAGCCCGGCGCCAGCTCCGCGACCAGACCGCGGAACGTCGCCACGTGCACTTCAGCGGTATGCAGAAACCCGATCGTGCTCACTCGGCCACGGTAACGGCCGCACGATCACGACGTGACCGCGCGGGCACCGCGGTGGCTGCGGGACGGCTTGGGTGGCAGCGGGGTCAGGTGACGGTGGTGGTGGCGGTGGGGACGTTGCGGGCTCGGGCCACCTCGCCCGCTTCCGCTTCGACTCGGTGCTGCTGCTTCGGGGTCAGAGGGGCGAACGGGGTCACCGTGAGGTCGACTCGTTTCTTGCCGGCCATGCGGGGGCGCCACACCCCGGCGATCTCGCCGTCGAGCAGCAGGACGCCCGGGTTGCCGAGTGCGCGCCACACCTCCTTGTGCCGGTCTCGCTCCGGGATCAGCAGGTCTCGGTCGCGGGCCTGCAGCAGCGGGTCCATCGCCGGCAGCAGGCGGACCGAGGCCGGGGTGGGCGGTGACTCCAGGGCGGGCACGCTGTCGGCCGGCAGCCAGGAGCGGCGGCCGTCGACGTGCAGCTCGACCAGGTCGGCGGGCCAGTGCGCGCGGACCTCGGCGGTGGTGCTCTGCAGATATTTCGCCACCTCGGCCGGGGTGGCCGGGCCCAAAAAGCGCAAATACGTCGTGACCAGCTCCCCGAACCCGTGATTGCGCTCCGGGAACGGCGCGTCGAGAGGACCGAGCATGGCGTCGCGGCCACGGGAGAGCACCTGGACCCCACCGGGCAGGCCGGCCAGCTGCCAGACGCTGCCCGAGACGTGCCGGGCCTGGCAGGGCTTGCAGTCGAAGGTCAGCTCGGCGGGCACCCGGCTGCTCACCGCGGTGCTCACCTCGCCACGCGGCATCGGCCTGTGCACCACCTCGCGGAAGGCGGCCGCGGTGGCCCGGATCGCCGCGATCCCCTGGCTCATACCGTACGGAATCTGTGCGCTCTTGATCCTCGCGGTCGCGTCGGCGTCGCTGATCGGCCACAGCTGGGCGGTCAGCGACGCGATGTCGGCGCGCCGGTGCAGGTGGGGCGCGCCCCGGGTGGCCCACACCGTGAGCAGGCGATCGTCGTCGAGCTCGGCGCTGGTGCGGGCGGCCAGCGCGACGTGGGTGGAGCCCGGGGTGTATTCCTGCACGCCCAGGTCGAGCACCGGCAGGTCGGCGGGGCGGGCGCTGACCCGCTCGGTGAGCCCCAGCGCGGCCAGCCGGAATGCCATCACCTGCGCACGATCCACGTTGATCATCGCTGCACCTCCCGATCAGGTGCGACGACCGTACCGCCGGGATGCGACATTTCTCAGGCGTTCCCGGCGGGCGCCCGGCAGTCCCTCGACGTATTCCCAGGTGTCCAGGCTGGTCGGGCCGTACGGGCCCTCCTGCGGTATCGGCGGTTCGCCGGTCAGACGGTACCCGCAGCGACGGGCCACCGCCGTGCTCGCCGAGTTGCCCGGATCGATCCGCAGCAGCAGCCGACGCAGGTGCAGCGTGCCGCAGGCGTACTCGGTGAGCAGCGACAACGCGCCCACCGCGAGCCCGCGCCGCCGGTATGCCGCACCCACCAGATAACCCAGCTCGGCCTCGCGCGGCACCGGGTTGACCCCGAAGAGCAGCACCTCGCCCAGCGGCGCGAGCCCGTCCACGGTGATCGCGAGCTGGATCCGGCGCCCGGTCAGCCGCCCCTGCTGGGCCCGTTTCAGGTAGGCCAGCCCGGCCTCGACGTCGAACGGCGACGGCATCGGCGTCCAGCGGGCGATGTCCGGCTCGTCGAGCAGCGTGACCAGATCTTCCAGATCGTCGGGCATCCATTCGCGCAGCACGACCCCATAGCCCGCCAACCGGAGCGGGTGCGGCAGCGGGCTGGTGGTCACTCCTCGAATCCTGCCTAAAAGGACCCGTTTGCGGCTAGTGGCGATCGACAAGTCGTCTTTGACGATTCTTGACCGTCCATCCGTCGGATAGCCGATCGCTTTACCGCGGGCCTTCCGGGCGGCTTCGCCGCTTGCGTCCGGCACGGCAGGATCCGGTGCATGTCTTCCCTTTCCGGTACGTCCTCGGCCTACCCGGTCAACTCCAACGAACACTGGGCGCTCTACAACGCCCGGCAGTCCGAGCGTGACGTCCGTGCGACCTGCCGCCGGGCGATGGAACTGGCCGGCCCCGGTGCTGGCCGGACCGCTGTCGACCTGGGCTGCGGAGCGGGCCGGGAAACTCGTGCGCTGCTCGAGTCCGGCTGGCGGGTGACCGCCTTCGACGGCGACCCGACCATGCTGTCCGCTGTCGATCAGCCGCACCTGGCGCTGACCGCCCGCCGGCTCAGCTTCGAGCAGATCACCGAACTCCCCGATACCGACCTGATCCACGCCGCCTACGCGCTCCCGTGGCAGGACCGGTCGCACTTCGATCGCCTGTGGACCCTGATCCGCTCGGCGCTGCGCCCCGGCGGCTGGATCGCCGTGGACCTGTTCGGCGTGCGCGACAGCTGGGCCGGTGCGCCGGGAATGACGTTCCTGACCGAGACCGAGGCAAAATCCCTGGCCGACGGCCTGACCATCGAACACTGGCACGAGGAGGACGAGCTCGGCGCCGCCAGCAGCGGCCCCAAACACTGGCACGTCTTCCAGCTGATCGCCCGTCGCCCCACCTGACCCCACCCCGCCGCGCGCGACCGGAGCGACGAGCGGCGGGAGGAGCGGGTGGCCGGGGTCAGAGCTTGCGGGCCGTGATCTCCACCCCGGCGGTGCGCAGCCGGGTGACCAGGGCGTCTCCGATGGCGGTGGCCGGGGTGAGAACGCCGCCCTCGGACGGGGGCAGGGCATCTCGGTCGAGGGCCAGGGCCAGGGCGGACTCGCCGAGCATCACGGCGGTCGCGGCGTACCCCGGGTCGCCCTTGGCCCGGAACCGCGCGGTGTAGCGCGCGCCGCTCGTCGTGGTGGTGAAGATGTCCATGGTGAAGTGGCCGTTCTGCTGGGTCTTCTCGCTCGGCCCGGTGCCCGGCGCCGGCAGCAGCCGGTCCAGCAGGAAGCGGGCCGGCGGCACCGCGAGCCCGACGAACAGCGCGCCGAGCACGATCTTGGTGCCGGCCGCGATCACCGGCGAGAGCGGCGACGCGCCGACACTCATCGCTTCGCGATACTTGAAACCGCGACCGTACGCCCAGCCCCGCAGCGCGTTGCTCCGCCGCACCACCCGGGTGTTGTAGGACGCCATCACGAACGGCGCGAGCCGTCCGCGCAGTCGCGGGTCCACGTCGGAGGCCGGGAACGTGTCCATGTCGCTCTGCCGGCCCACCTTCGGCTCGGCGGCCCGGTCCGGGCTGAGCGAATACGGACTGCCGGCCACCCGGCGCAGCGAGGGGTCCTTCTTCATCACGTCGACCTGGTTACGCATCGAGTCGATGGTGCCGCCGCTCACCCCGCCGCTCAGGCTGGTCACCACGAGCGTGGTGTCGGTGAGCTCCCCCGCGCCGTCCTGCTCGATCAGTTGATGCAGGACGTGCACCCCGATGTCGGACGGAATGGAGTCGAAGCCGCAGGAGTGCACGATCCGCGCACCGGTAGTGCGGGCGAGCTCGTGGTTCTCGTCGATGCTGTCCCGGGCGAACAGCACCTCACCGGTCAGATCGACATAGTCGGTGCCGGACGCGGCGCAGGCGTGAGCGAGGGGACGGCCGTACTTCGCGTACGGACCGACGGTGGTGATGATGACGTGCGCGCGTCCGGCCAGGGTGGCCACCGCGTCGGGATCGGTGGCGTCCGCGATCAGAACCGGCCAGTCGACGTTCAGCCGAGAGCGGAGCGCCTCCAGTTTCTCCGGTGAGCGGCCGGCCAGTGCGATACGGGTGCCGGCCGGTGCGAATCCGGCGAGATGCTTTGCCACGAGGGCCCCGACGAAGCCGGTGGCACCGTAGACGATCACCTCGAAGTCACGTGAACGATCGCTCATGGTCCGAGATTGTGCACCCCGGACCGCAGCGGCGGGACATCCGGACGCCACAAAAGAACCGAACAAGCAGCGGTGACCCGAAAAAAGCCGCTGTTTACCCACTCCCGACCGGGCTATGCAGACTGACAACGGGTTTCCCCCGTACGGCCGACCACGGTGGTGGAAAGTCTCCCCTCCACTCAAGAAAACGGGTGGTTGTCGGACCAAAGGCAGATCAAAGCGGCTAATTTGTGAGAACAAAGTCACCAGCCCCGCTATCGGACGTGGTCAGTTCCGTGATGCGGTGGCTACCGTCGGCAGTCCGCACTAGCGGACACCGTGGCCGGAACGCCGAGTCCTGCCTGCTGGTCACGGTCAACAACACACAGGCATGGAGCGGGGGACCCACAAGTTCTCCGGCGCGCTCCTCGGAGCGCGCCTCGGGGTGAAGCCGCACCTAGCGGCCGGGCTCCTCGGCCCGAACCCGACAGCTCACCTCGCAGGCGTGGAGGGAAAACTTCATGCTTCACCTGAACAAGCGGGTTCGTCGTGTCCTCTCCCGGCGAGCCCCGGCACCGCGCGCCCATTTTCGGGCCGCGCAGGTCACGTCCACGCAGCCCGGGCTCACACGCACCCGGCTGAAACGCGCGCTCGGCATCACGGTGGCCGGCCTGGCCGGCGCCATCGGCCTGCTGGCCGTGGAAGCCGCACCGGCCAGCGCCGCGCCGAACGTCAACTGGGACGCCGTCGCCAAGTGCGAATCCGGCGGGAACTGGAGAATCAACACCGGGAACGGCTATTACGGCGGTCTGCAGTTCAGCCGCGGCACGTGGCGCTCGCACGGCGGCGGCTCCTACGGCTCCACGGCAAATCTCGCCTCCAAGACCGAGCAGATCACGGTCGCCGAGCGGGTGCTGCGCAACCAGGGCATCGGCGCGTGGCCGACGTGTGGCCGCCGCGGCCTCACCCAGTCCCGGAAGACCGCCACGGTACGGACCACCTCGGTGAGCCCCTACCGCCTCGCGGCCTACACCAAGCCGCTGAAGGCGGGCCGCACCTACGTGGTGAAGCACGGCGACACGCTCTCCAGCCTCGCCGCGCGCTATCACGTGCGGGGCGGGTGGAAGGCGCTCTACCGCGCCAACGCGGGCCGCCTGAGCAGCCCGAACCACCTCCGCGTGGGACAGCGCCTGGCGTTCTGACAAGCGGGTGCGGGGTCCCGCGGCAAGGGACCCCGCGCCTGGTCAGCTCGCCGGCCGGGTGAACTCCGGCTGGTCGAGCACACGCAGCCAGGAACCGTCGGGCTGCCGGCGCACCACCTGCGCCCGTGCCCCGGCGCCGTCTTTCGGCGGGGTCGAGGTGAGGGCCAGGTCGCCGCTGATCAGCGTGGGCAGCGGCGACTCCGGCTCGAACCGCGGCATCCTCGGCAGCACCTCGGCCCAGAACTTCTGGATCGCCGCGCGGCCGACGGTCTGGCTGCCTGGTGGATAGGCCATCACGGCATCCTCCTCATACAGCCACGCCAGGCCCTCGGCGTCTTTCGCGTTGGCGCGCTCGACGAAGAGGCGGGTGAGGTCTTCCGGCTGGAGTGCCTTCTCGCGTTCGCTCATGGCTCCAGCCTTCCGCGCCCGGGTCAACAAGTCCAACGCATAGTTCTTATGACTACTACAATTCCCACTTGTGGATTTGCGGCAGCTTCAGTACTTCGTGGCGGTGGCCGAGACCGGGAGCTTCACCCGGGCCGCGGAGCGGGTGCACATCACCCAGTCCGGGGTGAGCGCCCAGATCAAGGCCCTGGAGCACGAGCTCGGCGCGGAGCTCTTCGACCGCAGCGGCCGCACCGCGCGCCTCACCGACGCGGGTTCGGTGGCGCTGCGCCACGCCCGTGCGGCGCTCGACTCGACCCTCGACCTGCGCGACGCGATCGACGACGTGAAGGGGCTGATCCGGGGCCGGCTGACGATCGGCATGGTGACCGGATGCGAGGTGACGCCGCTGTTCGACGCGCTCGCCGCGTTCCACCGCGATCACCCCGGCATCGAGCTGGAGCTGGCCGAGGCGAACTCGGATCACCTGGTCGCCGGGGTACGCACCGGCAGCCTCGACGTCGCGCTCGCCGGACTCGCGGGTGAACCGCCCGACCACCTCGCGGCGCAGATCATCGTGAGCGAGCGCCTGGTCGCGCTGACCCCGCCGGGCAGCGAGCTGGCGCAGCGCGGCAGCGTCCCGGTCGCCGGGCTCACGTCGTACAAAATCGTCTGTCTGCCGGTGGGGACCGGCATCCGTGACGTGCTCGACCGCGCCGTCCTCGCAGCGGTCGGTGTGCGACCGGAGGTCGCCCTGGTGGCCACGTCCCCGGACACCGTCGCCGGTCTGGCCCGTCGCGGTCTCGGGGTCGCCGTGCTGAGCGAGTCGATGGCCGCCGCGCACCCGGACCTGGTCGCGGTCCCGATCGACGACGTCGGCATTCCGGCCCTGCTCGCGCTGATCTGGCAGGAGCGCGCGAGCCCGGCCCTGTCCGCCTTCCTGAAGCACTGCCGCACCGCTTTCAGCTGATCGAAAACAGCCAAAACGGCAGGAGCCCCCGCCGCAACCGCGGCGAGGGCTCCCGGGACTACCGAGTTACTTGGTGATCTTGACGGTGTAGACCTTGGCGGCCGACTTGTTGCCCGCCTTGTCCGTCGCGAGGTAGCTGATCCGCAGGGTGCCCTTGGCGACCCCGGAGACCTTGAGGCTCCAGGATCCGCCGCTGACCTTCGCGGTCAGCAGCTCGCCCTTGCTCAGCGCCGCGGACTTCGAGGACGCCTTCGTCCACTTGCCGTGGCTGTAGTAGTACCACTTGCCGGAGCGCTGCTCGACCAGCTTGACCCGCACGCTGCTGACGCCCAGACCGGTGTCGCTCACCTTGCCGGTGACCGTCTTCCAGGACGTCGCCTTGTTCGAGCTGTGCGGGACGGTCAGGGTCACCTTCGGTACGAAGACGTCCTTGACGACCTTGAGCGTGCCCGCCGTCACGGTGCTGCCCGCGCCGGCCGCGTTCACCGGGGTCACCTTGACCGAGTACGTGCCGGCCTTGGTGTAGGTGTGCGTGACCGGGGTGTTGGCGGACGCCGAGCCGGTGGTGCCGTCGCCCCAGGTGATCTTGACCGAGGTGCCGTTCACGCCGCTGACGCGGAGGGTGACCGACTGGGTGGCCCAGATCGAACCGGCGCTCAGCGAGTACTTGCCGGCCTGCGCGGCCGCCGTCACGGTGCCACCGCTGACGGTGGCCGTGTTGCCGGCCTTGTCAGTGAGGGTCACGGTGATCGAGAACGTGCCGGCCTTGGCGTACTTGTGAGCGGCCGACTTGCCGGTCAGGGTCTCCGGCGTGCTGCCGTCGCCCCAGTTGACGACCTGCGTGACCTCGGCGACAGCACTGTCGTCGGTCAGCGAGGTCTGCGTCAGGGTGACCGTCTGGCCGGGCCAGATGGTCGTGGCGTTCGCCTGGTAGGTGCCGGTCGGCGCGGTGGTGTCCGACGGCGCCGGGACGTACACGCTGCTGCGGAACGTGGTGTCCGCGGTGATCGGCGTGTACTTGGCGAAGTAGTTGACCAGCATGGTCAGGTCGTTGTCGCCGGTCGTGACCTTGGCGGTGCCCTTGCCGAGGGTGAAGAAGTTGTCGCCACCCGAGGCGAGGAACGAGTTCGACGAGACCCGGTACTGACCGGCCGGGTCGAGGACCACGCCGTTCAGCTTCACCGTGGACGCGATGATCCGCGAACCGGCCGGCTGCGTGGCGTCGTACTGATAGGTGAAGCCCTTGGACACACCCAGGTGCAGGATCGGCCGGGAAGCGGTGGACGGCTGCCACTGCTCCTCGAGCACCTGCTTGATCTGTGCACCGGTGAGGGTCTGGGTGACCATGTCGTTGGCGAACGGCTGGACCGCGTACGCCTCGGAGTAGGTGATCACGCCGTCCTCGCCGACCAGCAGGTCGCTGCGCAGGCCGCCCGGGTTCATGAAGGCGATCTGAGCGCCGCCGCGACGAGCCTCACTGGTCTGGTCGAGCTGCACGTCGGCGATGAAGTTGCCCATCACCGACTCGGCGCCACGGTCCTCGGCGGTGCCGTTGTAGGCCCGCTTGATGTCCGTGGTGATGGTGCCGAGCTGCTTCGCGCCGAGCACCGTCGAGTTGGCCTTGGCGGCAGCCACGATCTTGGCGACCGCCGCGTTCGGCGTGATGTCGTCGGCGGTGGTGTCCGGCGTGCCGGCGTTGGCCAGCACGTCGATCAGCTTGGCCGTCGACGCGGTGACCTGCTTGGTCGCCGGGTCGATGGTCAGGGTGGCCTGGCCGACGCGGACGCCGTAGTCCTCGGCCTGGATCACCGGACGGGTCTTCGTGGTGCCGGGGACCGGGACCTCGAAGGCGTACGGCTGGTGGGTGTGTCCGCTGAGGATCGCCTCGTACTCGGCGCTCACCTTGGTGAAGTCACCGAAGACCGGGTCGGCCTGCAGCGTCGCGGCGGAGGTGATGTTCTCGGTCGCCGCACCCTCGTGGGCGAGCAGGACGAGCACGTCCGCCTCGCCGTTCGACTCGTCGCCGTCGGAGAGCTGGGCGGCCACCGTGTTCGCCTCGGCGATCGGGTCGTGGAACTCGACGCCCTTGATGCCGTCCGGGCTGACCAGCGAGCCGGTCTGCGAGGTGACGACACCGACGTAGCCGACCCGGATGCCGGCCACGGTCTTCACCGTGTAGGCGTCCAGGACCCGCGCGCCGTCCTTGTAGACGTTCGCGCCGAGGTACGGGAAGTTCGCCCGGTCCTCGACCCGTCCGGTCAGGTCGGCGAGGCCCTTGTCGAACTCGTGGTTGCCGACCGCGGAGACCGACAGGCCGGCCGCGTTCAGGGCGTCCAGCGTCGGGTTGTCCGCGTCGATCGACGAGATGAAGGTCGACGCGCCGATGTTGTCACCGGCCGAGCTGAAGATCGTGTACGGGTTCTGCGCCCGCAGCTTGTCGACCAGACCGGCCACGTACGCGGCGCCGCCGACGTTCGTGCTCGGCTGCTCGAGCCGGCCGTGGAAGTCGTTGATGTTGAGCAGCTGCAGGTCGATCGGGTCGGTGTCGATGCCGACGACGACCGGGTCGTGGTCACTGGCCCGGTACGGGTCGGCACCGTAGAACGGCGCGTAACCGTCGTACTGGAACGCGTACGACTCGACCGAGTTGATGTTCCAGATGTCCACGCCGGTGACCCGGTCGGTCAGCGCCGCCGTGGTCAGCGCGTGGTCCAGGGAACCGGACTCGCCGCCGAAGACGTACGAGGACTTGCCCGGCGCCTTCGTGGTGTGCACGTCGGTGTAGCCGGCCTCGTAGAGGACCTGCATCGGGTCTTCCTGGGTGTACGAGTTGAAGTCACCCAGCAGGATCACGTTGTCGGTGCCGCTGTCCTTCTCGACACCCTTGACGAAGTTGACCAGCGACGCGGCCTGACGCTTGCGGTCACCGTTGTACGGGCCCTGCCCGTCACCGGAGTCCACGTTGTCACCGGCCGGAGCGACCGAGGCACTCTTCGACTTCAGGTGGTTCGCGACCACGGTGAAGTCGATCGAGCCGGCGTGGAACGTCTGCGCGATCGGCTCACGCGCGTTCGACCACACGGTCTCGTCGCTGAGCGAGCGGGACGCGCCCTTCGGCGTGGCCTTGGCCGGCTTGTAGATGATCGCGGTGGTGATCACGTCCTGCTCGGCCGCGCTCGGCAGCTCGGCGGGCGACCGGACATAGTCCCAGGTGCCCGCGCCGTCGACGTCGTTCAGCGCGCCGACCAGGGTCTTCAGCGCCAGCTGCGGGTCGTTCGCCTCGAACTTGACCGAGTTCTCGATCTCCATGAGCGCGACGACGTCGGCGTTCATCGCGCTGATCGCCGAGACGATCTTCGCCTGCTGCTTGGCAGCCGCCGCCGCGTCGGTCGCGCCGCGCGCCTCGCCACCGAAGTGGACGAAGTAGTTCAGCACGTTGAAGCTGGCCACCTTGAGGTCGCCGCCCACGGCCACCGGTGCGGTGGTGCGCGGGTTGGCGGCGGTGAAGGTGGTCCGGTTCGCCGCCGGGGTCTCCGCGGAGACCGGGGTGGTCGGCTCGAGCAGCCAGTCGCCGTACGCGTAGTCCAGCACGACCGGGCCGAAGGAGGCGACCTTGTCGCCGGTCCGGATCGGCTCGTCCTTGGAGATGTACGGCGGCGCGATCTTCGCGGTCGACAGGTTGGCGGTCTTGCCGTCGTCCAGCAGGATCCGGGCGTCGCGGTTGGCGGCCTTCAGGGCCTTGGCCGCGTCGCTGCCGGGCTTGGCCACGTCGGTCGGGACCTTCGCCACCGCGTCGCCGGCGGCCAGCACGGCCTCGCCGTAGGTGTTCAGGTAGTACGTGTCCGACACCGTGTACTTGCCGGCCGGGGCGACGAGCATGCCCTCGGCGGACTCGCGGACCGCGTCACTGGCCGGCAGGCTCAGCGACACCGCGGTCGGCACGGTCACGCCGGTGGCGCAGATCTGCGTGTCGGCCTTGGCCGCGAGGGTGATCTCGGTGAGGCCGCTGAACTCGGTCACCGAGCCGGTCACCCGGACCTGGTCACCGATGTTGACGGTGGGCAGGTTCGCGACGGTGCCGTAGACGAGGACGGCGTCCGACGCGGTGCCCTCGGCGACCTTGCGGTCACCGCCGCTGCCCGCGGTCTGGATGTAGAAACCGTTGAAGCCGCCGGTGGTGTGCACCGCGGTGACGACGCCCTCGACGGTGACCTTCGTACCGGCCAGCGGGGACGCCGCGCCGGTGCCCTGCACCTCGGCGATGGTGTTGGTGACCGCGGTGTCGCAGCCGACCGTCGGCTCCGGGTCCGGGGTGGTGCCGCCGCCGCCGTTCAGCGTGCCGAACGAGCTGGCCGCCTCAGTCTTCCAGGCGCCGTCGATCTTCTGGAGCGAGTACCCGACCGGGGTGGCGGTCGACTCGGCGACACCGATGTCGGTCGAGGTCTGTCCGAGCGCCGGGCCGTTGGACGCCGTGACGACGCCCTCGTAGCTGAGGAACTCGGCGAGCGTGCCGTCCGGCTTGACCAGTGCGATCGCGTCGGGCGAGCCGTTCTGCAGGCCGTCGGTCGGGTAGGTCGTCACGACCACACCGGACGCCGGGACCAGACCGCTGAGCGTGGTGGTGCTGTAGCTGGCACCGACGGGGTTTCCGCCGCCGTTGTAGAGAACGATCTGCCAGCCGGACAGGTCGGTCCCGGCCGGGGCCTGGATCTCGATCGCCTCGCCGCTGTCAGCGCCGACGTTGTCGTAGTGGATCTCGCTGATGAAGGGGATCTGTGCTTCGGCGGCGAAAGCCGGCCCGGAGAAGCCCAGACCCAGCGCGGTGGCCAGTGCCGCGGCACCGAGGGCACGAAGAGCGTGGGGGCTCCGTGCCGTCTGGTTCGCCCGAGCACCGGGGTTCACGCTGCGTGTATATGGACGCATCGAGATAGGTCCTCCGATGGAAGTGAGTGGGGCGGAGATTAGGGGCGGTCGATGACGTTCTTTTCTCGATCAGGTAACGGAACGGGGTGCGGCCCACTAAGGACAGGTGGTAATCCCCCCGAATCGACCACTCACGATGGTCACGGTTGAGCATCCGAGAGTCCATTACGGATTGTTACCTGTTGGCTGTCTATACAGCGCGTGACGAAACGTCCTCGTCGTTACGTGCCCGCCACGACCTTCTAAGACCCTTTTTGGTACGACCTGAGCAGTCCGGCCTGCTCCGGGCCGGGTCGTCCGCATCGAGCCCGCCGTCATCGTTCGTGATCTAGTTCCGGCCGAAAGTATGAGACGCGGCTTTAGGGGTATTAAGTCCGTTCTGACATGGTTAGGGAGTGTTTCCGGGGGAGGCGACTGAAGGGAATGGTTATGAAGAAGGCAGCACGCATGCTGACGCTGGCGGGCTTGGGCATGCTGGCCGGCGCCGGACTGTTCGCGGGGCCGGCGCTGGCGGCGCCCGCCGCGGGGCAGTCGGGCAGCGGCACCTCGGCGAACCCGGCGCAGGCGCGGTGGGACGACGACGAGGTCGTCGGCTACTACCGGACCTACCGGTCCTGTGACCGGGCCGGCCGCACCGGCGAGCGCTTCGACGCCTGGGACGACCACGACTGCGAGCGGGTTCGCCGGGGCATCCGCCGCGGCGCCTACGCGTTGATCGTGTCGCAGGACGACTGGAGCGACCGCTGGGACAGCCGCTGGCGTCCGGGCCAGTGGCCGGGCAACTGGAGCGACCGTCCGCAGTGGCCGGGCCCGGGTCGCCCGAACCACGGCGGTCCGAGCCACGGCGGCCCGAGCCACGGCGGACCGTCCAACGGCGGACCCAGCAACGGCGGACCGTCC
>NZ_BOMS01000076.1 GCF_016862315.1 Actinoplanes palleronii
AGCAACGGCGGACCCTCCAACGGCGGACCCTCGAACGGTGGACCCGGCAACGGTGGACCCGGCAACGGTGGACCGGGTAACGGCGGCCACGGCAACGGTGGGCCTCGCCCCTCTCACTGATGCATGACACGCGCGGGTCACACCTCACCGGGTGTGGCCCGCGCGGCTTTCCCCGGAATGGCGCTCACGACCACCCGCACCGGGGCATCAGAATTCCGTACGATGCGATTTTGACAATGGTCCACGGCCTCGAGATTCCCGCAAACCTGCAGCTCAGGCCGCAGTGAAAAATCTCAAAGCGAAAACTGATATGTACGCCGGGGCGCCACGACCGCGCGTTGACAGAGCTCCGGAAAGCTATTTAATCTCTCCCCTCGAAGCGCCCGTTGAATGACGCACGGCAGCGCACCGGACGCGAGGGGCCCGACCGATGAGCAAGCGCGACGACCGCCGGCGCGACCTGATCGCCGCTGCCCAGCGCGGTGACCGGCGGGCCCGTGACGAGCTGGCCCGGGCGTTTCTTCCGCTGGTCTTCAACGTGATCGGCCGGGCTCTGAACGGGCATCCGGACGTCGACGACGTGGTGCAGGAGACCATGCTGCGGGTGATCCGTGACCTGCCGTCGCTGCGGCAGCCGGAGAGTCTGCGCGCCTGGATCCTGACCATCGCGGTGCATCAGGTCGGCGTGCACCAGCAGCGCGCCGAGGCGGCCGCCCGGGTCGGGCCGCTCGCCGAGGTCCCGGACACCGGCGCCGACTTCGAGGAGCTGGCCATCCTGCGGCTGCGGCTCTCCGGCGAGCGGCGCCAGGTGGCCGAGGCGAGCCGGTGGCTGGACGCCGAGGACCGCACGGTGCTGGCGCTCTGGTGGCAGGAGGCGGCCGGCGAGATCGGTCGCGGCGAGACCGCGGTGGCCTTGAACACCACTTCCGCGTACGCCGCGGTCCGGATCCAGCGGATGCGCGCCCAGCTCGACCGCAGCCGGATCCTGGTCGCGGCCCTGGAGGCGCGGCCGCGCTGCGCCGGGCTCGCCGAGACGATGACCGGTTGGGATCAGCGGCCGGGCGCGCTGTGGCGCAAACGGATCGACCGGCACGTCCGGGACTGCCCGGTGTGCCTGGCGACCGTCCCGGACCCGGTGGCGGTGGAGCGGCTGTTGGTCGGGTGCGCGCTGGTGCCGGTTCCGGCGGCGCTGACCGCGGCGGTGGCGGTCAAGGGCGGCTGGCTGCGATCACATCCGGTCGCGGCGGCGCTCACCGTCGTCGCGGTGCTCGCGGCCGGCGGCACCGCGGCGTACGCCAGCCGGCCCGAACCGCAACCCACCGCCCAGCCGGTCGCGCCGGGCCTCGCCCCGGCCGTCGCCTCCGTCGCGCCTTCTTCGGTCGCCCCGGCCACCGCGCCGCCGACGGCAAAACCGTCGGCGAAACCGTCGGCAACAGCACCGGTGAAGCCGAAAACCACCGCCTGCGGTGCCGGTCTGGCCCCGCGCTGGGCCAGCTGGCCGATGCCGAACCCGGCGAAGACCGGCCTGACCCACCGGGCGAAATACACCGACCTGGGCGGCGGGGTGGTCCGCGACGACGTCACCTGCCTGCAGTGGCAGCGTGCCACGGCACCGGACACCTACACGTTCCCGCAGGCCAAGGCGTACTGCGCCGGGCTGAAGCTGGACGGTGGCGGCTGGCACCTGCCGACCCGGATCGAGCTGACCTCGATCGTCGACAGCACCCGTTCCGGGCCGGCGCTGAACACCACAGCGTTCCCGGGCGCTCCGGCGCAGTTCTTCTGGACCTCGACCCCGTGGGCGGTGACCAAGGGGCCGCTGCGCGCCTGGATCATCAACTTCTACGAGGGCCTGGCCAGCAACGGCGCGTTCCAGACCGGCGCCTACCGGGTCCGCTGCGTGCGGTCCGGCGGCGGCTCCGGCGCGCCGGCCTACCGGGTCGCGGCCGGCCAGGTCACCGACCCGGAGACCGGGCTGGTCTGGCAGCGGGCCGGCTCCGCGGCCACCATGACGGCGGCCGCGGCCACCGCGTCCTGCACGGCACTGAGGCTGGGCGGCCGCACCTGGCGGCTGCCCAGCCTCACCGAACTCGCCAGCACCGTCGACGACTCCCGGGTGGCCCCCGCGATCAACCGGTCGGCCTTCCCCGGCACCGCCGCGAACGGCTGGTACTGGACCTCCGCGACGGCCGCCCCCGACCCGTCCGCCCGGTGGGCCCTGAACTACGACGACGGCTACACGAACTATCGCAAGGTCACCGCGGGGTACGCCCGCTGTGTGAGTTCCTAACCGGTCACCGGCTCGCCGGGGACGGTGAAGAGCGGCGCCCACGGCTCCTCCGGGCCGATCGGGTACTCGGTCGACGGCGGCTCGTTCTTGGTGATCCAGCGCGCCTCGTACGGCAGGCCGCCGAACACCACCCGGTCACCGCGCTTGTAGCCGAGCGCCGGGTTCCACTCCGCGGTCACGCCGGACACCGCGGGCGTCGGGGTGGGTGCGATCTCGCTGGTGCTGACCGGGCCGACCACCGACCACGGGTTCGGCGTGCCGGAGACGTCGTCGGCGGTCGGGTCGGCGCCCTGGTTGGCCCATTTCGCCTGGTAGACGACCCCGTGCCAGACCACCTTGTAGCCGCCGACGTAGAGCGCGGTCAGCCGCCACACCGGGTACGGGCTGGTCGCCGGGTCGTCGACGGTCGCGTTCTGGTCCGGGATCTCCACCGACTCGCGGCCGCTGCTGCCCACCGAGGTGCCCGGCAGACCGGCGAAGACCTTGGAGAACTCCAGCGCGGTCTGGTCGACGCCGCTGCACGTGTTCGAGTGCACCACCACGTTGGTGAAGGTGTTCTTGCACCGGGAGTCCCGGTTCAGCGACCACATCGACACCCGGCCGAGGCCCTTGTCCACCGCGAACGTGGCAAGCCCCGCGGCGTCCTGGACGGTGAACCGCTCGGCGTCGACGTCGTTCTGCCCGATCATCGGGGTGGCGCCGATCCGGGACCACACCTCCGACGAGGTGAGCTGCACGCCGAGCCGCAGGTAGAGGTCGGAGAGCTGCTTGTGGGTGGCGTTCAGGGCGCTGGTGGTGAGCTCCAGCATGTCCGGGTTCGAACCCTTGGCCGAGCCGTAGTCCATGGTCATCACGTTCACGCCGCGCAGCGCGACGCCGCCCTCCAGCGTGGCGCGCACCGCGGCCACTCCGTCGGCGGTCAGGCCCTCCGGGCTCACCGGCACGGTCAGCCACACCGCCAGCGACGAGCCGGCCGCGGTCCGCTCCGCCTGCAGGGTCTTCAGCGCGGCCGCCCGCCGGGTCAGCGAGCCCTGGTCGGCCAGCGCGGTGCCCTCGATGTCGAGATCCAGGGTGGCCAGGTCGTACCGCTTCACCAGCTGCCGGTACGCGTCGGTCAGCCGCGCCTGGTCGGTGCAGGCCACCGCGAGCTCGCTGTTGGTCAGGCCGCCCACGCTCAGCATGATGTTGCCGCCGGCCGCCCGGAGCTGGCTGATCCGCCGGTCCAGCTCGAGCGACGCGGACGCCTCGTCCGGGGTGTACGCGCCACCCCAGCTCGGCGCGCAGCCGTCGGTCTTGTCGGCCACGACGAACGCCAGGGCCACGTCGTTCGCCGGGTTCAGCGTCGGATCCTGGAACTCGAACGTCGGGGTGAGCGTGACGTCGACGTACGGCACCGCCCACGACTTGGCGAGCGCGCCGGCGTTGTCCCGCCAGTGCATCACCGCGGCGGTCCCGCCGATTCCCACCCCCGCCACGACCAGGATCAGGAAGCCCAGCCGGAGCCAGGACAGCTTCTCGGCCGGCGGCTCCGGTTCCTGCCAGTCCGGGTCGGCCAGCGGGTCGTCGTCCGGCCGCACTAACAGCGGGGTGGCGCGGTCGGTGAGCATCGCAGAGCCCTCTTCTCCTTCATGGGTTTCCGGCTCTCGAATCGGCAGATTTGCCGCCCACTGAAGCTTGGACCGGATTTTCCGCCCAAACCTTCAAGCCGAGGCGCGTAAACGCCGATGGAATGACGAACGGTCCCGCAGGTGCGGCCGGTGTCGACAACCCATGTGAAGGGCAACCCCATGCAGCGCAAATCGGTGGCCCAGCCCCGGCCGGACGCTCCACGGCAGTGGGGCGCCGACCGGCGGTCGGCGCCCCAGCCGATCGTGCCGCCACCCGTCTCCGAGGGCCGGATCGCCCGCGGCCGGCTCGCGATCGTGCTCACCATCACCGTCTGGGCGGGTTACGTCGCCTACACGGTGTTCGAGCAGTTCGTGGTCGGCAGGGCGACGAGCGCGCGGCTGGCCGCCGAGGCGATCGTCTACCTGCTGGTGATCACCGGGCTGGCCGCCTCCGCGATGGCGTACCTGATCACCCGGATCGGCTTCTTCTATCGCAGCCGGGCACACCAGCGGGCGCCGCGGATCGTGCTGGACGCGTTCCTGGCCGAGCCGAAGAAGCCGTCGGTGACCGTGCTGGTGCCGTCGTACCAGGAGGACGAGCGGGTCATCCGGACCACGCTGTACTCCGCGGCGCTGCAGGAGTACCCGGGCATGCGGGTGGTGCTGCTGATCGACGACCCGCAGCAGCCGAAGACCCGGGCCTCCCGTGACCTGCTGCTGTCCGCCCGTAACCTGCCCGGCCAGATCGAGTCGGAGATGGCCGTCCCCTACCTGCGGGTCAAGGCCGCGTACGAGCGGTTCGAGCGCGACCTCAGCGACCGCGAGCAGCGGGCCAGCACCGTCGAGGACATGCGCGAACTGGCCGACGAGTACCGGTACGCGACCGGCTGGCTCTACAGCCTCGGCCACCAGCAGGAGATGGTCGACCACACCGACACGTTCTTCGTCGAGCACATCGTCAACAAACTCGGCGACGAGCTGGCCACCATCGCCGGTGCGCTGGAGCACGGCGCCGACGAGAACGCCACGCTGCCGGTCGCCCGCCTGGTCCAGCTCTACAGCCGGCTGCTCGCGATCTTCGACGTCCGCCTGACCGGTTTCGAGCGCAAGCGGTTCGTGTCGCTCTCGCACGAGCCGAACAAGGCGATGAACCTGAACAGCTACATCGGCCTGATGGGCGGTAGCTACCAGCAGGTCAGCACCCCGCTCGGGGTGGCGCTGGTGGACGCCGGCGCCGGCCGCGGCGAGCTGACCGTGCCGAACCCGGACTACGTGCTCACCCTGGACGCCGACAGTGTCCTGCTGCCGGACTACTGCCTGCGCCTGGTGCACCTGATGGAGCAGGGCGCGTACGCCGGTGTCGCGGTGGCGCAGACGCCGTACAGCGCGTTCCCCGGCGCGGCCACCCGGATCGAGCGGATCTCCGGGGCGACCACCGACATCCAGCACATCGTCCACCAGGGCATGACCCACTACGGCGCGACGTTCTGGGTCGGCGCGAACGCGGTGCTGCGCAAGAAGGCACTCGACGACATCTGCGAGGTCGCCTACGAGGGCGACTGGGAGATCCGCCGCTACATCCAGGACCGTACGGTCATCGAGGACACCGAATCGACGATCGACCTCGGCGTGCACGGCTGGACGCTGTACAACTACCCGGAGCGGATGGCCTACAGCGCCACCCCGCCGGACTTCGGCTCGCTCTGCATCCAGCGTCAGCGCTGGGCGAACGGCGGCCTGCTGATCCTGTCCCGGCTCAAGGACCAGTTCCGGGCGAAGACCAAGCGCGAGCAGAAGAACCGCTTCGGTGAGCTGTTCCTCCGGGTCAACTACATGGCCTCGATCTTCTGGAGCTCGGTGTGCCTGGTGATCATGCTGGTCTACCCGTTCAACGCCGACCTGCTCAACCCGATCCTGCTGCTGGTGTCGGTGCCGTACTTCGGGATGATGGCCGCCGACCTGAAGTACTGCGGGTACCGCCGGATCGACGTGCTGCGGATCTACGGCTTCAACCTAATCCTGCTCCCGGTCAACCTGTCCGGCAGCTTCGCCTCGCTGTTGCAGCTGCTCACCGGGGAGAAGAGCGCATTCAAACGTACGCCCAAGGTCCGCGACCGGACGACCGCCGCGAGCAGCTACCTGCTCGCGCCCCTCGCCCTCATCGCGTTCTGCGGGTACACCGCGGTCCGTGACATCCAGCTGAAGAACTGGGACAACCTGGTCTTCGCGGCGATCAACCTGGTGCTCGCGTCGTACGCCATGATCGCCTTTGTCGGTATCGGCAACACCCTCGTCGACTTCTTCACCCACATCCGCACCTGGCTGTACCGCCCGGTGAAGGCGAAGAAGCCCGCCAAGGGCGCGGCACCGGTCGCGTCGCCGGGCAGTGCCGCCGCGCTGGCCGCGGCCGGCCCCGGCGCGATCGGCGACTGGGCCTCGGTGCTGCACTACGGCACCGAGCGCACCTCAAGCCTGGTCGCGGTCCGCGCCAACCAGCAGACCAGCGGCAGCCGCTGGCCGATGAACACGTCGCCGGCCCGGTCGAACTCGTTCGAGGAGTTCAACTTCTTCACCGTCTTCCAGCCGATCTCCGAGCTGGAGTCCGGCGAGATCGTCGGGTACGAGGCGCTCACCCGGTTCGCCGACGGCACCACGCCGCAGCTCGGGCTCGCCGTCGCGCAGGCCCGGGGCCAGCACATCGACCTGGACGCCGCGCTGATCCGGGCCGCCCTGGCCTCGGCGACGGCGCTGCCGGCCGGCACCTGGCTGGCCGTCAACGTCTCCAGCGACCTGCTGCGCCGCCCGAAGGAGTTGACGCCGCTGCTTGACGAGGCCGACCGGCCGCTGGTCCTGGAGATTCCCGACCCGGAACAGGCCGACCTCGACGGGATGCCGGCCGGGCTGAAGTTCGCCATCGACGACTCCGGGACCGGGTACGACTCGCTGGCCCGGGTCGAGGCGCTGAAACCGGCCATCCTCAAGCTGGGCCCGACCGCGTTCGCCGGGGTGGAGACCGAGAGCGCCCGGCAGGCCTCGATCAAGGCGCTGGTGGAGTTCGCCCAGGCGCAGGGCTGCACGGTGATCGCCGAGGGCATCGAGTCGGCGCCGCAGCGGGACGCGCTGGTGGCCTGCGGGATCCGCCTCGGCCAGGGCTTCTACCTGGGCCGGCCGGTCCCGCTGGAACGAGCGTTGGCGGACGCCGCGGGTCGCTGACCACCGCACAGCAGAGGGGCCGCCGCGGATCGCGACGGCCCCTTCATGCTGGCAGAACCGGTCAGCTCGGCGACGGCAGCGGGCCGCGGTCGACGAAGCTGTAGGTGGACACCGGCGGGGCGTCGCCGATTTCCTGCACGTACAGGTACTTCCCCGCCGAGTCCCACTGGACGTACCCATAGGTCTCGTTGTAGATCCAGAACGTGGGCCGATTCTTGTCGTCGGTCTTGTTGCCCTCGGTGCGCAGCAGCGAGAAGACGGTCGCCTCGGAGTTCTCGCAGTCCGCCCCGACCAGCCGCGCGTCGCCATCCTTGAGGATCTTGACGCCCAGGCAGTACTCCCGAGGATCGCTCGGGTCGCGCAGCGTGCGGATCATGTAGTCGACACCGAGCGGGATGAGGGCGAACTCGGACTTGGCGCCCGTGCCGTCGCCCGCCGTGACCTCGGTGTAATGCGTGTCCAGCGCGAGGTCCCGGTCGTCCTCGGCCAGGTGGATGAGGGTGCGATTGCGGCCACCCTTGATCGCTGCCAGCCGTTCGGCGGCGGTCAGGGCCGCTGCCGCCGACGGCGCCGCCGAGTGCGCTGCCGCGCTCGGGGCGGCGCTGGGATCGGCGGAGGTCGAGGAGCCGCGCGGCAGATACCGGGCCGCGACCACCCCGGTGGCGGCCAGCAGCGCCACGGCGAGCGCCGCGAGTACGAGCTTCCCGGAACGCCGGCGCGGTGCCGACGCCGGCAGCACGTCGGCCGGCGGCACGATGCCGCCGGCCGGGTAGACGGTGCCGCTCACCGGCCGGGCGGTGGCACTCACCGGCTGCGCCGTGCCGCTCAGCGGCCGTGTGGTGGCGGTCAGCGGCTGTGCCTTTCCGCCGGCCAGCAGCAGGTCGAGCAACTCCCGGGCGCCGGGTCGCTCCACCGGGTCCTTGGCCAGCGCCCGCTCCACCGCGTACCGCACCGACTCCGGCAGGCCGGACAGGTCCGGTGGCTGGGTGAGGATGCGCATCGCGGTGGCCGGCGCGGATTCGGCGGCGAACGGCGTACGCCCGGTCGCCGCGTACGCCACCACCGCGCCCCAGGCGAAGATGTCCGCGGCCGCGGTCACCGGCCGCCCGTCCGCCGGGTCGAAACGCTCCGGCGCCATGTACGCCACCGTCCCGACCATCTGATCGGTACGGGTGTGCTGGCTGGTCGCCTCGAACGCGCGGGCGATGCCGAAGTCGATCACCTTGATGCCGCCGCGGGCGAACAGCACGTTGCCCGGCTTGAGGTCACGGTGGATCACCCCGGCGCCGTGGATCGCGGTCAGCGCGGTGGCGATGCCGACCGCGACGCTGTGCAGCGCGGTGTCGGACAGCGGCCCGTTGTCCTTGATCTCGGCGGCCAGGCTGGGGCCGTCGACGTACTCGACGACCAGGTAGGGCGGCTCGTGATCCGGGTCGGCGTCGAGGACCTCGGCGGTCGAGAACGACGGCACCTGCTTGGCCCGGTTGACCTCGCTCCGGAACCGGCCACGGAACTCGGCGTCGTGCACGAACTCGGTGCGGACCATCTTGATCGCCACGAGCCGGCCGTCCGGGCCACGGCCCAGAAAGACGGTGCCCATGCCGCCCTCACCGAGGCGCCCGATCAGCTCGTACCGGCCGAGCCGGGCCTGATCGCCCGGACGTAGCGGCATGCTCATGTCGACCCGTTCCCCCTCCGCCGGCACCGGTCGCCGCGACCTGCGGAGTTTACCCATGCCGATCTATTACGGCCGGAAGCGCGAGTTGAGTGATCAGGTCGTGATGTAGCCCACTGCTCGACTTGTTGAAGTTTCAAGAGCGACTGACGAATAGTGTTAGTGAAACTTCAACAACCATGGGGGTTCCCGATGACGATGACGATCGGCCAGGCAGCGGCACGGGTGAGGCCTGCGGCGGCGCGGATTCGGACCCGGGTCACGGTGCCGCTGGAATTCCCGGACGGCTACCAGACCTCCGCCGAGGTCTTCACGTTCATCGGCCTGGCTGACGGCCGCGAGCACCTCGCGCTCGGTCTCGGTGACTGGAAGAATTCCGACAATCCATTGGTACGACCACACAGCGAGTGCCTGACCGGTGACGTCTTCGGCAGCCAGCGCTGCGACTGCGGCCCGCAGCTGCGGGAGGCCGCCGAGCGCATCACCGAAGCCGGCGGGATCCTGCTCTACCTGCGCCAGGAGGGCCGCGGCATCGGCCTGTACGCGAAGCTCGACGCGTACGCGTTGCAGGACACCGGGCTGGACACGTACCAGGCGAACCTCGCGCTCGGGCACGCCGAGGACGAGCGGGACTACACCGCCGCCGCGCAGATGCTGCAGGCCCTCGACGTCGACCGGATCCGGCTGCTCAGCAACAACCCGGACAAGGCCGGGCAACTCAGTGACCTCGGCGTCGACGTGACTGAACAGATTCGGACGGGCGTGCACCTCTCCACGGCAAACGCCCGGTACCTTGCCACCAAGCGCGACCACACCGCGCACACCATCGACCTGACCGGTGCCGCATGACGCTCTTCACTGAGGCCGACCGATTCTGGACCCGGTCCGCCATCGACCTGTCCCGGCTCTCCCCGCCGTCGCCGAGCCACTACGCCGTCGGCGCGGTGGTGGTCGGGCCGGCCGGCAACCCGATGGCCACCGGGTACACCGGCGAGACCGACCCACACTTCCACGCCGAAGAGGAAGCCCTGGCCAAGCTGGCCGGCCGCGGCTTCGACCTGACCGGCGCGACGCTCTACACGTCGCTGGAGCCGTGCACCACCCGCAAGTCCCGGCCCACGTCGTGCACCGAGCTGATCCTGGCCTCCGGCATCCGCCGGGTGGTGCTGGCGCTGCGCGAGCCGCTGCACTTCGCCGACTGCACCGGTGTCGAGACCCTCGTCGGGCAGGGCGTCGAGGTGCTCGAGATCCCGGACCTGGGCGACGCGGTGCGCAACATCAACGCCCACGTCATGGGGATGCAAACGACATGACCCAGGATGCCCTCGTGACCGAAACGGAGCTGCCCGCCTTCCACCTGGCCACCTCAGACCGTGCCGCCGCTGGGCTGGACGCCTTTGACCGGGCCGCTTCGGACCACGCCGCCTCGGACCGGGCCCCTTCGGACCGCGCCCCTTCGGACCGGGCCGCTTCGGAACGCGCCGCCGAGCCGCGCTGGCTCAGCAATCCGGAGATGGCCGCCTGGCTGAACCTCACCCAGCTGCTCATGCTGCTGCCGACCGCCCTCGATCGGCAGCTCCGCGACGAGGCCGGCATCCCGCACGCCTACTACCAGATTCTCGCCACGCTCAGCGACGCACCGGGCCACTCGATGCGGATGACCGACCTGTCGCGCATCGTCGGCACCACCACCAGCCGCCTCTCGCACGCGGTCGCCAGCCTGGAACAACGCGGCTGGATCTGCCGCAAGGCCTGCTCGTTCGACAAGCGCGGCCAGATCGCCTCCCTCACCGAGCAGGGCCTGCAGATCCTGGCGGCCGCCGCACCGGGCCACGTCGCCGAGGTCCGTCAGCTGATCTTCGACCGCCTGTCGACGACCGAGGTGGACCAGCTCCGGGCGATCACCAGCAAGATCCTCCCCGCCGTCACCCCCTGACCCCCGGCCCCCGGACCGCGCGCGCCTCCCGGCCCCGGCTGGGTCTCAGGGGTGTCTCGAGGCGCGGAAGGCACCCCTAGGAGCCAGCCGGGGCCGGGGGCGCGCTGCGGTCGCTCCGGAACGCGGGCATCGCGTGCTCCACCCGTACCCCTGAATTGATCAGTGGGTCAACGCGGCTCGGACGAACGCCTCGATCGTGGTGTATGTCGGGTGTTCGGTGTCCGGAATCAATCGGGGGCCGGTGTGCCGGACCGTGGCGCGGGGATGGTCCGGGGAGACGATGTTCCGGTTGTGGCCCACGGTCGGGACGATGTAGAGCGTCGCCGGGACCGACGCCGCGGCCAGGGCGTCGAAGAGCCGTTCGCTCTGATCGAGCGGCACCAGCCCGTCCTCGGTGCCGTGAATGATCAGAACCGGCGGCGCGGACGACGTCACCCGCCGGATCGGATCGGCCTCGGCGGCCCGGTCCGGGCAGGTCAGAATCGGACAGCCGAGCAGCGCGGACTCCGGTGAACCCGGGTCGGCGTGGCAGGCGGTCAGGTGGAAGGCGCGGTTGAACGCGTCGCACGCGCCGGCCAGCATGTGCGTGTCCATCCGGGTGAAGTCGAGCGGGGCGTACAGGTCGACAACGGCGCGCACGCCGGTGCCGGTGAACCCGGCCATCAGCGCGGTCCAGCCACCGGACGAGTCACCCAGCGCCGCCATCCGGCCCGGGTCGATCTCGTACTGCGCGGCGTTGACCCGCAGCCAGCGGATCGCGGCCCGCACGTCGTCCAGCTGGGCCGGGAACTTCGCCTGGTAGCTGGAGCGGGTGGAGACCCCGGCGACCACAAAACCGGCCGCGGTGAAGTGCGGTACCAGCGCCGGCGCGTAGCCCTTGCCGTCGTCGCCGAACCAGCCGCTGCCGCCCATCACGATCAGAAGCGGTCGCGGGGCGGTACTCCGCTCGGCCGGGAGATACAGGTCGAGCAGGTGGCCACGGCTGCCGGCCGGCTGTGCGGCGGCGTAGGCGAGATCGCGGAAGACCCGGATCGGGCGCCCGGCCGCGGAGGTCGGCGGCCCGGCGGCGACGACCGCGGTCAGCGTGCCGGCCAGGACCGCGGCCACGGCGAGGAGTCGGGAAAGCGGGCGACTGATCATGCGGGCTCCCCCGGCGGATGTCCCTCCACCATCCGCGATGCGGTCACCGCACGGAATCCCCCGGCCCGGTTACCCCATTTCACCGTACGAATGAAGTAGCGGACCGGGGGGCCGGATCAGAGGCCGTACCGGCTCTTCAGGTGCCGCCAGAAGTCGCGCAGCATCCACTTGTCGAAGTCGGTGATCTGGGTGGCGCTGCCGGCCATCATGATGAACCCGGCCGTGCCGTTCAGCGGATCCCAGTCGTAGAAGTCGTCAAGGCCGTACGTGTGGCCCATCTCGTGCAACAGGATGTGGATGTTCTCGGTGGTCAGGTTGCTCATGAAGTACTCGGCGCCGATCCGCTGACCCCAGTCGCCGCCGGCGCCGCCCTCGAAGCCCGCGGTCAGCCAGAGCGAGTTGTCGTAGTGGTGCGCCTTGCCGCCGGTGCAGCCCGAGTAGTTGCCGTCCTGGTGGAAGAAGCGTCCGCACGGTTCTCCGCACTGCGGCGCGTCCTCGTTGATGTCGTTGACGTAGACGTCCACCGCGTCGTCGGTCCACTCCAGCTGAGCACGATCACGAACGGCCCAGCCCACCACCTTGACCGCAACATTTTTGTACGGCCAGTTGTCCCACCCCTGGCCGTCGTCGAGCATCGCGTCCATCCACTTCTGGTACTGCTTCTGCAGCGCGACCTGCACCGCGTCCCGCTGTGCCGCCGTCACGTGCGCGGTCGAGTCCCACCGCACGCAATAGTTGATCGTGCCGGCGTTCGCGACGAGCTGGTCCCAGCCGTAGTTCTTGAAGCCGTAGAGGTCGCTGTACGTCGACTCCTCGTGTGCCCAGACCGCGGCGAGCGGCTTGACCAGGGTGGACGGCGGGTTCCAGGGGTCGGCGGTGGCGGTCGGGGTCGCGCTTGCCGTCGGGGTCGGGCTCGCGGTCGGGCTCGCGGTCGGGCTCGCCGGCGCGGTTTTTGACGGCGTGGGGGATGCCGCCACGCTTGTGGAGGTGCTGGCCGACGGGGTGGTGACCGCTCCGGTGCACTTGCTGTCGTTGAGGGTGAACGCCGCCGGCTTGGGGTTGGCGGCAGTGAACGTACCGGTGAATCCGATGTTGATCTTGGAATTTCCGGCGATCGAACCGTTCCAGCTCATGCTCGTCGCGACGACCGCGGTCCCGGACTGGCTCCAGGTGGCGTTCCACCCTTGAGTGATCTTCTGGGTGGCGTCCGGGAAGCTGAACCCGAGGTTCCACTCGGTGATCGGGTCACCCAGGTTGGTCAGCGTGACCGACCCCTGGAACCCTCCCGACCACTCACTCGTCACCTGATAATCGACGCTGCACCCGGTCGCCGCGAGCGCCGGCTTCAGCACCGCAACGGTCGAGACCGCGGTGAGCACACACGCACCGATCCAGAGCGCACGCCGCGTCGTCGAGGGCCGGCGATGTTCACCGATGGACATGTCAAAGCCTCCGCATGTCGGGGATTCATGCGGTAGGTCAGTGGTCGCCGAGCCCCAAAAGGTTGCGCACGGTCCAGATTTACTGCGCGCAGGGCGCGCTCCAGATGGCTTGTTTGGGTGCCCCCGGCAGGAATCGAACCTGCGACCTGCGGTTTAGGAAACCGTTGCTCTATCCCCTGAGCTACGAGGGCGCGAGTGCTGATCGTACCTGACCAGCAGTGACCACCAGCACCCGATAACACCCACCGCTGACCAGCAGCGCCTCGGCCGGGACGTTCCGACCCGGGGAGCACATCCGGAGCACACGGATCGCCGCCGGCGACTCCGTGACCACCCGTGCCCGACGCTGACCACCGCTACCCGCTGATGACCACGCATCCCCGAGCAGGACCGCGCCCCTGGACGGGGCCCCGAGTCAAACTTGAGGCGATGCGGTTGGGCCCGGACACGCCTCTCTCCCGCGCGGGCTGCTTCAGCGGCGCGTGGACGACCTGAAGGACGAGCAAGGCTGTCGCCGAAGGCGCCACCGATGACGCTCAATGAGGGATCGACGCCTGGTCGGGACGATGAGTTGCGATCCACGCCTCGATGTCTTCGGTCAGCCAGACGCGGCCTGAGTGGAGGGTGGACAAGGGTTTCGGGAAGGATTCGTCCGCACCGAGTCCGCTGAGCGAGGACGACAACGCCTGACGGAGCACCGGGCCGGTGCATCCATGCGGGGTCAGACTCGGATTCTGTAGTGCTTGGCCGGCGACCTTGGCGACTGCATCCGCATGCTGCTGCACCACAGCGTTCACATCGGTCTCAGGTTTGGCTTGTATGTCGTCGTCTCCCGAGCAGGCGGACAGGGTAAATGCGGTGGCCGCGAGCAACGCGGCCCAGCTATCGCGGCGGCACCGGTGCTCACCAGCATCGTCACGGCCGGCGTGGAGGGAGCTGCTGCCGCCGGGGTCGCGGGCGCCTCCGGCGGTGGCATGGCGGCGGCCGGAGCAGTCGCGGCAGCATCGGAAACAGCCACCGTCGCCGCGGGAGCCATCGCGGCGAGTTCTGCGGGATCCGCGGGATCCGCGGCCATGGCAGTCTCCGGCACTTTCGCTGCCAGCGTCGCCACCGTTGGCATGTGGGGCAGACCGATCACCTCCGCCCTACGGGGAAATGCACTGACCGACCGGGGCACCGTGCCGAAGAAGGAGTTCGGCTACGACCTCCGAAACGGTGCCAACCCGATGGACATCATTCCACCACATGCGGTCGAAAATGAGTGGACTAATGTAGAAAGTTGATCTGAATTCGGACGTAAATGGACATGGAAAAATGAGGCCGGACAGACCGAGCGCCTCAGGATCCATACGTCTGATCCCAACCCAGGGAGGGGACAAACTCCGGCGACGGCGACACCTACCGCATCCAGATCGGAGGAAGATATCAGGACGAAGAAGGTAACCTCTACCATAAGCAGTCCCATAACGATAAAAGTCCGTACCACGACCCAACTGCAGCCAACAAGACCCACATCCCAATGCCAGACCACGTCGAATGGCGTGGCACCCACCCAGGGCAGGTGTAATCAATGGAAGTTGGCGAACCGCGACTACTCGGCCTGATCAGGGGAATTGCCAGCACTGAAACCAAGGAGCGCTCCAAGGCGTCCGGCACGGTCACCGATTGGCTAACGGCATTCAGCGAGTTCGAGGTGCGACTGCTCGGCATGGCCCTCTCGGTGGCGGCCGTCGTCGAAACCGATGAGGACTGCCGCGAAGAGGAGCTCCACGCTATTTACGAGCTGGTTGACACTGGCCATATCGTTTCATCGGCCATAGCGCCTCTCAGGAAGCTGAGGCGCGAATCGCTGAAGGGATCCGAAGTCGAATACTTCGATTACTTCGCGGAAGAGTATTTCTAGTGCTGAGCATCGCTGGTCGCCAATCTGCCGAACCACACCAACCCATGAACTGGCATCTAGTCAGTCTGTCGAATTCCGTGCCGGCCGGGCCATTCCTCGGCGCCGGGAGACATCGCCTGATCGGCACGGCGGGTTTGGTTGTAACCGGCTGAAGTACGGAATGGCACTTGTGGTGTTGCCGGCACTAGCGGGTCGGCGGCATCCGGTCAGGGACGTGGCCGCTGCCGGTCACGGCGTTGATCAGGCCAGTGAGTGGTGGTTGTTTGGCGAGTGGCGCGGGCGATATCGGTCGCGGCGCGGATGCGGCGCCAGCCGGTCGCGGTGTTCGCAGCGTCGCGATGGCTTCGGGTCCGTTGCCGCCTCGGGCTTGGTACAGGTCTTCGTGGAGCGTCGAGGTCGTGTCACGGCATCCTCGGAGCTCAGGCGGTGGCAGCATGACAAGCATGTCGAGCGACGCGATGCCGCTGATCCCCCATCGGCTGCGGGACGTGTTGTCTCGATGGGCGGACGGTGGCCGCCGGGAACAGCCAGCCACGAGGTGGATGAGGCCCACCTGGCAGGCCAACCTCCCCGAACATCACGATCTGCTGGCGCCGTTGCCTGATGTCGTCGACCGCGCGATCGTGGCGAAACGTGCGGCCGGCGCAGCGGACAGCGAGGCCCTGGCGGTCCAAGCGTTCGTGACCGCGATGGTGTGGGGGTACGGACCGGTGGGATACGGCGCCTTCCGCACCGCGCGGGTCCTGCGCGAGAACCCACAAGCGGCGCAGACGTTACGCGAGGCGGCGCAGGTCGTGCGTAGCGAAGGGGGCGCGGCGGCGTTCGCCTGGCTGGCGCAGCACCGCCTGCGCTATCTCGGGGTTGCCTTCGCCACCAAGTACCTCTACTTCTGCAACACCCCGGGATCGGCACCGGCGTTGATCCTCGACCGGTTGGTGCAGCGGTGGCTACGCCAGCACGCGGGCTGTCAGGTAAGGCTGGACTGGCAGGTTGGCGACTACACCCGCTATCTCCACCTGGTCGGCGCCTGGGCCGACGAGCTCGGGACGACGCCGGACATCGTGGAGTACCTGATGTTCAGCGACACCCTCAGCCAGGAACCCGGTCGAAGTCCATGGGCAGCCCCGGATACGGAGACCGCCGTGCTGCCCGGATCAGACGGTGACGCCACCACGGCGGTCCTGGAGGCCATCGAGGACGCCGCGTCGGCCTTCGCCGCGTTGGCCGACGTCAGCCCTGCTGACGTGGACGACTTCGAGCGAGGCATCCGGCAGCTGCGAAGAATTCTGCTGGCCCGAAACGCCTAGGTCCGCAGGTGGTCGGCCGTCAGCCGCCTTAGCAGGCAGGTGTCGTTGCGCCCGGTGCCCGCCGCGTACCAGCAGTGGGAACAGTGAGGATGACGGCAGCGGTCACATCGGTGATCCGCAGTTCGGCGACGGTCGCCTGCCAGTGCGGCATCGCGGACCACGCGCCGGTGTCGAAGATCAGCTCCCACGTCCGCTCGAGTACGGCGCGGGCCTCGGGCGACGCAGTCTCGGCGCGTCGCCAACCCGGCGCTTCGGCGTCGAGGCGGTCATAGAAGGCGTCGATGTCGGCGTCGGTAGCGCCCATCGCAAGTAGCGCCGATCCCGATGGCGACGCCCCGGCCCCGGGCCCTGCTCGCCCCGGCCCACCGGCGCAACGACGACACCGGCACCCGCCTCGCCGCCGGCTCCGAGATCGGTGTCGCGACCGCCTGGCGTCCAAGATGGGAACCACGGCCCAAGAAATCTGTGCCGGGGTTACTAGACTTTCTCGACGAGACCGGTTAGTGTTTCTCTCGTTGACAGCAAAGATCGTTGAAGACGCAGACGCAGCAGGCCGAGCGTCAAGCAGGGCCCGGAAATGTTCGTGGCTCGCTCGGCACCGCACTGGAGTGCAGAACCGCACCCCAGCAGGGCAATGGCAAGACAAGACCTTGACGAAATTCCAGGTCAAGGCAGGTGCAGGCAGGGCTGATGCAAATTCAGGGTTCTGCCTGATGCGGTCGAAGGAAAGCATGTAGGACCGCACTTGGTAAGGCAGTGGAAGTGGCAGTCAAGACCTTGACGAATTTCCAGGTCGAGGCACGCAGATAGGGCCGATGAACGTTCAGGGCTCTGTCTGATGCAGCAAGGATCTGCCGCACGTGCGCGGGGCCATGAAGTTTGCGTGGGGTTCCGACACCGGCAGACGGTAAGACAGCAGTACAGAAAATGGAAGCAGAGGAAAGGGAGGGTTCAGCACCGTTGGATCGCCCGCCGTCAGGACGCAGTGCCGGTTCTGGGGTGGACACCGCAGTCTCCATCGAACGTGAGGTGGTCTCCGGTCACGCGTATGCGATCCTCGCACTCCACGCCGCTGAAGTTCGCGGCCGGTGCGGATACGACAAACCGACGAACCTGTTGGTAGATGGTGTAGTAAACCCGTAACCCTGGGCCCCGGCGCTTCTGCGCCGGGGCCCTCGTCATGGAGGTCCCTGTATGGCTCAACCGGATGACATGCTCGACGATGAGGATTACCCCGCCTACACGATGGGCCGCGCCGCGGAGATCACTGGCGCTTCGCAGGATTTCCTGCGCCGCCTCGACGAGGCGAAGCTGATCACCCCGTTCCGATCCGCCGGCGGGCACCGCCGCTACTCCCGCTACCAGCTGCGCCTCGCCGCACGGGCCCGGGAGATGGTCGACAACGGCACCGCCCTGGAAGCCGCCTGCCGGATCATCATCCTCGAGAACCAACTCGAGGACGCTCTCCGACTCAACGAGAGCTACCAGCACCGGCAGCACGCGGACGCTGCCTGACGCCCAAGGACCGTTCGGCGTATCCACTGCTCGCGGAACGGCACCAGGCGCCGCAGCCCCAGCCGGCCTGCGGTCACGCATGTCCGTCGCCGATGGATCAGATGCATCGACCATCCGCGCATACCGTCAGCAACGGACTCCTCCGGCGGTGATCGCATGTCAAACCCGCCACTTCGCAGGTCAGGCCGGTGGCGCCGACCTGAAGGTCATCCGGATTTCCTCGATGAGCAGGCCCGGCTGCTCGAGAGCGGCGAAATGGCCACCGCGATCGAGCTGGGCGTAGTGCAACACGGTCGCGTAGCGTCGTTCGATCCAGCGCCGGGATGCCTGGACCGCCTCGCCAGGGAAGATGCTGAACCCGGCGGGGACGGGGTTGGGCTCCCAGGGACCGGTGTCCGTGGCGCTACTCAACCGCTCTTCCCAGTAAAGGCGGGCGGAGGACGCCGCGGAGTTGGGGAGCCAGTAGAGCATGATGTCGTCGAGGATCTCGTCGCGGGCGACGGCCTTCTCCGGATGCCCGTCGCTGTCGGTGACGTCCTGGAAAAGGGTGTAGATCCACGCGGCGAGTCCGGCCGGCGAGTCGGCGAGCGAGTAGCCGATCGTCTGCGGCCTGGTCGCCTGCTCCCGGGCATAAGCGTCCAGCTCGCTCTGGTAGCGCTGAGCGTGCGCCATCATCTGCTGCTCCTCGGGCGTCGCCTCGCTCATCTCCTGCGCGGTGGGGAACACCAGCGGGAGGTTGAAGTGCACGGCCCTGCACCGTTCGGGTGCCTTGCGGGAGATCTGCTCGACGACGGCCGCACCCCAGTCGCCGCCCTGGGCGAACCAGCGGTCGTAACCCAGCCGCTGCATGAGGGTGATCCACGCGTCGGCTGTCCGGGAGATGTTCCAACCTGCGGCGGTGGGCTTGTCGGAGAACCCGAAGCCCGGCATGGAGGGGATCACGACGTGGAAGGCGTCCTCGGCGTTGCCGCCGTGTGCAACTGGATCGGTCAGCGGGCCGATCAGCTGCCGGAATTCCAGAATGGAGCCGGGCCAGCCGTGGCACAGCAGCAGCGGCGTCGCACCAGGCTCAGCCGAGCGCACATGCAGGAAGTGGATGCCGATCCCGTCCAGAACGGTGCGGGATGAGCCGAAGCTGTTGATGGCTCGCTCGGTGCGGCGCCAGTCGTAGCCGGTGGCCCAGTGATCGCAGAGGGCTCGGATGCGGTCCAACTGCGGTCCCTGGCTCGAGTCCTGGACGGTTTCGCGGTCCGGCCAGCGGGTGGCGGTGAGGCGACGCAACAGGTCCTGCAGATCGTCGTCGGAGACTGCGACCGTGAACGGCTCGACGGTGTCGCTGGTTTTCATCAAGTGCTCCTGGAGTGCTCGGTATCGGGGGAGCGCCAGTCTAGCCATTAAGTGGAAAATAAATTCAACTTGGAATTCTTCTTCCACTTAGATAGTGTCGATCACGTGACCGACCCGGCTCCTCCCCTGCGCCGCGACGCTGAGCGCAACCGCCAACTATTGCTGCGCACGGCGTACGAACTGATGGCCACCGAGGGCCTGGACGTCTCGTACGAAGACATCGCCCGAGCCGCGGGCACCGGGATGGGCACGATGTACCGCCGCTTCCCGGACCGGCAGGACCTGCTGAACGCCCTGTTCAACGACCACATCGACACGGTGATCGGCTTTGCCGAGCAGGCAGCGCAGCGCGACGACGCCTGGGCCGGGCTCATCTGGTTCCTCGAGCAGCAACTCGAGATCGAGGCGCGCAGCCGGGGAGTCGGGGAGCTGCTGCGCAGCCGGAGCCAGGCCACCGCAGCGGTCCAGCGGGCCCACGATCGGATGACCCCGCTCGTGGCGGAGCTCATCGCCCGCGCCGTCCGTGCGGGTCAATTGCCAGCCGGAGCAACCCCCGCCGACTTCGCCGCCGTGCACGTGATGGTGGGCAGTGTCATGGACGCCTCTCGCGGCTTCGCCCCGCAGCTGTGGCGACGCGCCCTGACCATCGCTCTGGCCGGCCTGCGCCACGCCGACCTGTCCGGCGACCCGCCGGACGAGACGGTCATCGACCACCTCTACAACGAGAAGAAATGAAGGTCCAGCCCATCATGGCTCTGCCGGATGACCTGCTCCAGGTCCTCAACGCCAAGGCGATCTGCTTCGTGACCACGCTGATGCCCGACGGATCGCCGCAGATCTCGCAGACCTGGGCCGGTACGGACGGTGAACACGTACTCATCAACACAGTGGACACCCACCAGAAGACCCGCAACATCAAACGTGACCCTCGCATCGCCATCGGCATCGCTGACCCTGCCGCACCGTCGCGGTCCTGGGCTCTGCGCGGCACGGTCGTGGACGCCACAACGGACGGCGCCCGGGAAAACATCGACGAGCTGTCCCAGAAGTACATCGGCCGCCCGTACCCCGGTTTCGGCGGCGGTCAGCAGCAGCGCGTCCTCCTCACCATCAAGGTCGACAAGCTGCATACGCCCTGATCCCTGAACGCAGCGCCGACCCGCTTGCGCCGGGCCGCCCGGCGGTTCTTTGCCGTCCTGTTGGCAAAAGCTCGCTAGCCTGTCGATGCACGTCGATGGGAGTTGACCATGGATGACATCGATGCCGCCGAGGATTGGCTGGATTCCTGGGCGGGCCAAGTAAATACGCAAGCTGCGCGCGGCGTCGAGCTGTCGCGGCGGGTAGCAGCACTGACCGGTTCTGCGGAGGGTCACGGCGGCGCGATCCGGGTCGTCGTCGGGTCCGGCGGCCAGTTGGCGCGGCTCGAACTCGACGACCGGGTGCATGAGCTGTCGGGCCCTCGGCTGGCCGAGGAGATCATGACAGTGACACGGTGCGCGCAGGCGGCCCTCGCCCGTTTGGTGGCCGAGCAGGTCAGAGCGACGGTCGGCGTGGACTCCGAGACTGGGCAAGCGGTGATCGATTCGTTCGAGTCCCGGTTCGGCACGGTCCAGCGCGAGGCGGATCGATGAGTTCGGAAATGAGCTTTCCGGCCGAGGCGGTCTTGCAGCACGCCGACCTGGTCCGCGAAGCATCCGACGAGATGAAGCAGATCCGGGCGGCAATCGGCGAGATAGGCATGAGCAGCGCGGCGTACGGGCAGCTCTGCCAATTCCTGCCGACCCTGCTGACGCCGTTGTTCGGTAGCGCTGCGGGGGTCTTGAACGACGCGGTGGAAGCACTCGGGGAGACGGCGCTGAATCTGCGCACGACGGTTTCCCGCCTCACAGCGGCCGACAGCGCCGGCGCTCAGGATCTGCACCAGGCCGCAGGACCGAGCCTCGGTCAGCCATGATGACCCCGAATCCGCTGATCGCCCAGACTGCCACGTCGACCACCTGGTACACCGGGCTCGGCCTGGCAGAAGACGCCGCCCAGATCAGCAATGGGATCCAGAACGGCAGTTGGGTCGACAGCACGCTCGGCGGCGTCGGCGGTTCCTTGGACCTGCTCGGAACAGTGATCGACCCGCTCGGCTCGCTGGCCGCCTGGGGCATCGGCTGGCTGATGGAGCACCTGCAGCCCCTACGCGAGGCCCTGGACTGGCTGGCCGGCCAGCCCGACAAGATCAGCGCACATGCCGCCACGTGGCGCAACGTCGCCACGGCTGTGACCGCCACTCACCAGCGCTACGCCGACGCCGTCCGTGACCAGACGACCGGCTGGTCCGGCGCCTCCGGTGACGCCTACCGGCACCATGCGGCGCAGCAACTCGACGCCCTCGGCGGCATCGCGAAAGCCTCCGAAGGGATCTCATACGCCGTCGAGGGCGCCGGGCTGCTCGTCGGCCTGGTCCGTGGCATTGTCCGCGATCTGATCGCCCAGTTCGTAGCCACGCTCGCCACCCGTCTACCTCAATGGCTGGCCGAGGAAGGCCTGACCCTCGGCCTCGCTACCCCGGTGGTCATCAGCCAGGTGAGCGCCCTCGTCGCCACATGGGTCAACCGGATCCAAGGCTTCATTCGAGCACTGCTGAACAGCCTGCGGCGGCTCAACGGCAAACTCACCGAATTGACCCGCATACTCGACGAACTCAAAAACAAACTCGGCAAGCTCAGCCGCTCCGACCCGACGGCAACCGCCTCCGATGCAACCGCAGGAGTGCGCCAGACCGGCGGTGAGCTGCGACGCCCTCGCGGCGACATAGATTTCGAGGAGTACTGGGCCGATCATGCTTACGACACCTTCCGCGCCTCCGACGACGAACTGAGCCGCCATGATCTTTCCGGACAGGTGCACCAAATAGAATTGGTTCGCCTGGGAAAGGAATTGCATGCCTCGTCCGAAGAGAAGTTTCTCGCCGGAGTTCCGGCGAGAGGCTGTAAAACTCGTCATCGACGAGTCGCGTCCGATTGTTGATGTGGCTCGCGAATTGGGGGTCGGCGAGGGCACGTTGGGTAGCTGGGTAGCCAGACATCGCCGTGAGCATGTCGACGAGGAACCGGCCCTTTCGGTCAACGAGCGTGAACGGCTGCGGCAGCTGGAACGCGAGACGCGGGAATTGCGTATGGAGAATGAATTCCTGAAAAAAGCCGCGGCGTACTTCGCCCGGGATCATCGGTGAGCGACACGTTCGAGTTCATCGACGGCGAGTACGCAACATCACAGAAGAACAAAAATAGTTTGTCTCCATCTCTGACGAAGATGTGTTCCTGGCTGGACGTTTCCCGGTCCGGGTATTACGACTGGCGAAATAAGCCGGCCTCCGCGACCTCTCTGCGCCGCGAGGAATTGAAGACGTTCATTACTTATTTCTTCGAGGCGTCTGACGGCACCTACGGCTACCGCCGCATCCACGCGGACCTGGCCGCCCACGGCGTCGCCTGCGGCCTGGAGCTGGTTCGCGACCTGATGCGTGAGCTGGGCCTGCGGCCGTGCCAGCCTCGACCGTGGCGGCACAGCCTCACCGAGGCCGGCGACACGCCGCACCGCATTCCTGATCTGATGGGCCGTAATTTCACCACCGACCGCCCGGGGCGGAAAATGGTCGGTGATATCACGTATATTCCGACGTGGCAGGGCTGGCTTTTCCTGGCGACCGTGATCGACTGTTATACCCGGGAAGTCATCGGCTGGGCCATGGACGATCACTACCGCACGCCGCTCATCGAGGAAGCGGTCCAGATGGCGGCCAGGAACCACCGACTGGCCGATGACGCAATCTTCCATTCCGACCGCGGCAGCAATTACACCTCTGCCGATTACGGCGCCACTCTGAAAAATCTAAGGATTCGCCAATCCGTTGGCCGGACCGGCATCTGCTACGACAACGCGATGGCCGAGTCGTTCTTCGCAACGCTGAAGAACGAGCGGGTCCGCCGTACCGTTTACCCGACGCGGGAACACGCTCGCCGCGATATTGCCAGATACATCGAGCTCCGCTACAATTCCCGCAGACGCCACTCGCAACTCGGCTACAAAACGCCGCACCAGATCCGGTACGAGTTCGAGGATCAGCGACTCGCCGCGTGAATTAGGCCTAAATACGCCTGTCCGAAAAATCAGTGGCAGCTCAAACTTCCCGCCATCGCCGCGACCGCCCAGGAATACGGCTTCAGCCCCGATGACATCACGACCGTCAAGAATCACGTTTTCCGCGACGAACATCTACTCGACCTCTACGGAGATGAGATCGTCGCGCGCTTCGACGCCAACCCGCGCATGGCAGAGGCGTGGCAGCGGCTGGCCGCCGGCAATCCTCACCCGGCCGACATCGACTTGCTGCGGCACGAACGTTTCGAGGCGCAGTACATGGCCAGAACCGGCGACCCGAGCTACGGACGTGCGCATACCGCCACCATCGAGGCAGGATTTACCTGGGATCCTGAGGCCGCTGCCCGGGACGGGATCGGCTATCAGCGAAGTTACTAGGCGCTTTGTCAACGAAGGGGGACGCCGGCGATGACCGCCTCGATCGGGATCTGGGCACAGGGCGATCTGACCGGTGAGAGTGTGCTCTACCGGTGGGAAGCCAACGAACAGACCGGTTTCGTGACCTTCGAAGTACCGGCCCGAAGGATCCGTCCCGCGGATGACAGCGGTCAGCCGATCGGCGATCTTCTGTTCGACCCCGCGCAAGGTGAGCCGTCCGGCACCGCGGCTGGAGTAGACCGACGTCTGTTCAATCAGGTGGTCGTCGCCATCATGCGCGCATATCGACGCTCCGGGACTGCTCCTGCAACCGCGCACGCCTACTACTACTGAGACCACAGCGAAACCAGCAACCTGGACGCACCTGGACGGCTCGGAAAATGCGGTTCCACATCAATGAGGTATTCGATATTTCAGCGCGGGATGGCTTGATCGTCGTCGGGTCGATCCGCGATGGTGAGCTCGTCGGTGTCCCGCGCCTCCGGGATGACACCAGCGGAGACCTTGTCCACGTGCTCGGGGTCGATCACCTCACGCCGCGCACCCGGCGCACCGGCGAGACCATCCTGGTGGTCGATCGGGCAGACGCCGCATATGTCGAGGTGGGGCGCTCCTGGACCGTCGAAGAATAGATACGGTCACCTGGTTCTGAACAGCCAGGACGCCGGAGACGAGCGCGGGACCTGTCCGCGATCAGTTCTCGCAGCCGACCAGGGTGTCCTTCGGCGCCTTCTCGCAGTGGTCGCCGTAGGCGTCGTTGACGCCGCCGTTCAGCAGGTCGACGACGTTCTTGTCATAGTCGCCGCCGTCCAGGGAGTCGTCGCCGGCGTCGCCGTAGATCTTGTCCTTGCCTTCGCCGCCGACGATCCAGTCGTTGCCGGCGCCGCCGTGGATCACGTCGTTGCCGTCACCGCCCATCAGTGAGCCGTTCCCCGCGTTTCCGGTGATCCGGTCGTTGCCCGAGCCGCCGAAGAGTGCCTCGACGTCGGCACCGATGGTGTCGTGCTCACCGGCCTGCCCGTCGTCGCCCTTGACGCCGTCAGCGTCGATGGCTACCGCCTTGGTGTAGCCGGCGTAGCTGACCAGATCGGTGCCGGTTCCGCCGAGCAGGACATCCGCCGCCTTCGCCTGCTCCCAGTCGTCGCCGCTGAGGGAGTCGTTGCCGGCACCGCCGTCGAGACGATCGCGGCCCGGCCCGCCTTCGAGCATGTCGCCGCCCGTGTCACCGAAGAGCACGTCGGTGCCCTCCAATCCCCACAGCTGGTCGTCGCCGGTGCCACCGCGCAGGGTGTCATTGCCGGTCATGCCCCAGAGGGTGTCCATGCCGCCCCGGCCGTCAGCCCGGTCGTTCCCGCTCCCGGTCTGGATCGCGTCGCCCCGAGAGCCACCAGAGACCAGGTCGTTGCCGGTGCCGCTGAACGCGAACATCCGTACGTCGGAGTTGTTGACGATGATGTCGTTGCGGTCGTAGGTGTAGATCGTGACCCGGCCGGGTGCCTTCTTCGTGGTGCAGGTGACCTTGGTCTTGTCGCCCTTCACCCTCTTGCAGCCCTTACCGGCGTTGACCGCGACCTTGTCGTCGATCGTGATCGTGTTGCCGTTGCGCGTGATCACAACCTTGTTCTGCTTGCCGCTCGCCGCTTTGTACTGGACCTTCGTGCTGGATGTCACCGAGGCGACGCCGCCGGTTGCCGCCTGCGCGGGCGAGGCGATCGTCCCGGCCGTAGCCACCGTGAGAAGGCCGATTCCGACAGTCGCCAGCCGGGTGATGCGGGGCATGGTGATCCTTTCAGGGCGTGACTCAGTGCTGGAACGGTACCGTTCCGACGCATCGAAGGAAAGATCTACATCATGTGGTACGAGCGCCCGCACCGCCGAAGGGCAGGAGAGCGCATCCCCTGGGCATAGCCCATTGGGCAGCTTGTGAGCCCGATTCACGCGGACCTACGGTCGGTGCGTCTCCGGGAGCCCAAAAATGGGGGTGGGTCATGCCCGTACGTCCGAATGCCGGCGAATCGGCGGTGGCACCGTCGTGAGCACCACGGAAGATGCAGCGACCGCGGTCGTCTGGGACGGCCAGGCCCGGATCCGTCGCCTGGCCGCCACGATCGCGCTCGGCGAGACGGCCGGTGTGCTGGTGCCCGTGGTGGTGATCGCTTTGATGGCTCGGATCAGTGCCGAGGCGATGTACGTGCGGTCGCTGTACGTACCGCTGGCCCTGCTCTTCGCCGCCGTTCAGGTGGGTTTCGACGTCAGCAACCAGGTCGCGGCGTCGGTGAGCCGCGGGGCGGGCCGGCCACAGGACGTCCTGCCGGTCGCCGCCAGCATGGCCCGTGTCGGCGCGGCTGTCTGGGGGGCCGTCAGCCTCGCGCTCATCGTGGCGGCGCCCTGGCTCGCGGCGCTGCTCAACGTCCCGGATGCCTCGGTCGGTGACTTCGTCGCCTTCACCCGTTGGGCCTGCCTGGCCAACCTGATCTTCTTCCCGACCGTGTTGCTCTCGTCGAGCCTGCGCGGCTACGGCCGGCCGGGTTCCGCGGCTGCCGTGGTGTTGACCGGCGCGGTCCTGGAGGTGGGCGGGGTCACGGTTCTCGGCTTCGGCACCGATCTGGGGGTGTACGCGCTTCCGGTCGCGATCGCGATCGGCGGCGTGGCCGCGCTGGCCGTCGGCGTGGTGCAGGTGTACCGCTGCGGGCTCTGGACGGCGAGCGGACCACTGGTCTGGCGTCCGGAGGCGATCGGGCGGCTGACCGGGACCGGGCTGCCGGTCACGGCGTCGTTCGTGGTGATGGCGGTCGCGAACGCGGGCCTGCTGTGGGCGCTCAGCCCGTTCGGGCCACACGTGGTGTCCGGATACTCGGCCGCCGGCGCACTGCAGAACCTGCTGATCGTGCCCGCCTCGGCGCTCGGCTCGGCGACCGCGATCGTGCTGAACCAGCTGCGGGGTGCGGGACGGCCCGGCGACGGCCCGGCGGCATTCGGATCCGGACTACGACTGACCGCCGCGGTGTACGCGGTGCTGGCCGCCGCGATCTGGTTGTGCCGGGAGCCCTTGGCCACGGCACTGACCGGTGACCCGGTGGTGGCGTCGGAGACCGGACGGTTCCTGGGGATCGTCGGGCTGACCTACCTCGGTCTGGGCTTGAACGTGATGACGTTGCTGCTTCTCGAACAGGTCGGCGGCGGCCTGATCGCACTGCTGCTGAACGTGCCCTACTTCGGCGGCATGGTGGTGGTCGGCAGCGCGCTGGCCCGGACCCAGCAGGATCCGTCGGCGCTGTACTGGACGATCGCGGTGCTCAACGCCTGCGGCATGCTGCTCGTCCCGCTGTTGACCTGGCGGCACGTCCGCCGGATCAGCCGGGTGGACACCTGATGACCCGTCCGGGATGGCAGGCGCGGGACGTGCGCCTCAGCGTGACGATCATGCATCACCCGGCCCGGGACGTAGACCTGGAAGCCATCGTCGAGGCATGCCGGCCGCTGTCCGCGCGCGTGGTGTACGACCCGGACCCCGACGCCGCGCGGAGCCCGTTACGGACCGCGAAGGTCGCCTGGGCCTCGATCGCCGAGGGTGCCACCCATCACCTCGTGCTGCAGGACGACGCCCGGCTCTGTGACGGCTTCGCCGCGCACGTGGTCGCCGCGATCGCGTCCCGTCCGGCACACGGCATCGCCCTGTACACCGACTGGAGCAGCCCGCAGAACAGTTACCTGTCCCGGCTGGCCGCGGTCGCCGGTTCGCCGTGGGCGCCACTGTCACCGATGGAATGGACGCCCGCGCTGTCGTTCCTGCTGCCGGCCGGCGTCGCCGCGGACCTGGCCGGCTATCTGGCGCCGATCCCGGACGAGGTCACCGACGACGACCAGATGATCTCCCGGTACTGCCGGGAACGTGGAGTACCCCTGCTGGCATCGGTGCCTCATCTGGTCGACAACCGCGGCCTGCCGACACTGATCGACGGGCACGGCGGGCGGCACCATGCCACGGTGTGGGCGCCACCGGTGCCGTCCGCTACGCACTGGGACGTCGACCCCCGGATCGACGGGGCCCTGGCGTCACGGTCTCGCTATCGGTCCCACGACGAGTACGTCGTACGGGTCAAGGACTCTCGCTGCCTGATCCGCCTGCTCCGGCCGGATACCGGCGAGCCCGGCGGCAACGAGTTCTGCTGGTACTGGGAGGACTGGTGCGACCTGGTCGGGGTCAGTCCGGACGAGGTGACCACAGCGTTTGTGGCACACCTGGACGACCTGCCGGGCCCGCCGCCTGCGGCACGGGCCGCTCTGGAGATCTGGGCCGCCGGATACCTGCTCGGCCTGGGTGCCGCAGCGGTACGCCG
The DNA here is from genome assembly GCF_016862315.1 of Actinoplanes palleronii. Lineage (GTDB taxonomy): Bacteria > Actinomycetota > Actinomycetes > Mycobacteriales > Micromonosporaceae > Actinoplanes > Actinoplanes palleronii. The sequence goes on from NZ_BOMS01000076.1 coordinate 28,246, forward strand.
TGACCTGCCCGTCCCGCTCGCCCCGGCGGTCCCCGCACGGATCCGGGCCGCGGTGTCGTCCTGGGTGGACTCCGGACTGACCGGCCCGCACGGTACGGCGCTCGGCACCAGCGACCGTACGGCCATGATCGACCTCGGCGCGGCGGCGGTCACCCTCAGCCTGCACCGCCGGAGCCCGAATCCCTTCGTCGCGGCCGGTGTTCCGGCTGACGCCCGTGGAGAGGACACCCGACGTTGACGACACTTGCCACGACACCTGGCCCGGCCCTGGACAGCATGGTCGAACGGATGGCGCGCCGTGAGGTGGCGGCGCACTTTCTCATCCCAGCCGATCAGCCGCCGGGGGTGATCCGCCCGCCCGCGCCCCCGATGGCGGTCAGGATCATGTCCTGTCCGGACTGCGGCGCCGACGCGGACCGGTTCCAGTCCGCGGGCATCGCGCTGCCCTTCGCCGAGTGGCGGATCGTCGCGGCGGACGACCCGGACACCGGCGGCTTGCCCACCCTGGCCGTCCTCGGCTGCGAGTGGTTCGCACCGCGGGCGATGCTGCCGGTGGCGATCGCGATCGAGCGCTTCGGCCCGGTGGCGGCGACCACGTTCCGCAGCCGCGCCGTGGCGGTCACCGAGCTGGGCGAGCTGCCGTTCGACGCCGTGCTCGCTGCCCTCGACGAGCAGGAGAGCTGGGCCGACGCTCTGCTCACCGGTGACGTCCTGCCTGCACAACCGGCGCGGACCGTACCGGCCGCCAGCCGGCTGGTCAGCCCGGCCACCACCTGGGCCGCCTACCGCACCTCGGTCACCGCCCGATTCCTCGGCCCGCACGCGTCCGACGCGGATCAGGGCCGGTGGAACGAGGTCTACCTGGTGAACCGTCGGGACGCCGCGGTCCGGACGCTGGAGGGCTACGCGTCATGTCCGGCCTGATCGACGCCGTGCGCTGGCAGCCCGCGTCCTTCACCGGCTCCCGGACGATCACCCAGCACCTGACGTGGGGCCAGATGCTCGTGGAACGGGACATCCGGCGGATGCCGCCGGGCACCGCCTACAACGTCACGGTGCCGGTGCTGATCCCCGAGGGGGTGGACCTGGCCATGGTGTGTGCCGCTGTCGGTGCGCTGGCCGGCCGCTTCGAGGCGCTGCGAACCCGGTTTCCACGACGGGACGGCCGGCTGGTCCAGGAGGTGCTCGACAGCGGCAGCATCCCGGTCGGCGTCTTCTCCGGTGACGGCCCGGCCGAACAGTTCGCGGCGGCCGCCCGGAACCTGGACGTACAGCTCGAGGCGACGCCGTTCGACCACGAACGGGATCTGCCGATGCGGGTGCTGGTCTGCGTGCACCGAGGTGTGCCCCGGGCGCTGGTGCTCTGCATCGCCCACCTGGTGGCCGATCTGCAGAGCAGCCGCCTGGCCGCGCGGGTGCTCGCCGAGATGCTGGCCTGCCGGGCGGCGGGCCGTCCAGACCCGGAGACTCCCGAATCGGTTCATCCCGCGGACCTCGCCGTCTTCGAGCGTTCCCCTCGGGGCCGGACGGTCAGCGACGCCGCCGTGGCCCACCTGCGCCGGCAGCTGAACGCGGTCCCGCTCGACAATTTCGCCGCGATCCGGCCGGTGACCCCGGCCGAGCCCCGGTTCTGGCGCGGTGTCCTGGACTCGCCGGTCTCGGCGCCGATGCTGGGCCTGCTCGCCGACCGGTACCGCACCAGCACGGCCACGATCGCGTTCGCGGTGACCGCGGCCCTGCTGGGCGTGGTCGCCGAAACCGACCGGTGCGGTCTGCTCCTGGTCACCGGCAACCGCACCACGGCACCACAACGGGCCTCGGTAGGCACCCTGACCCAGCACATGCCGGCGGTCGTCGACCTGACCGGACCGGCCTTCTCCGACCTGGTCCGGCGCTGCTGGAGCACGGCCGTACGGACCTTCCGGCACGGCCGGTTCGACCCGGTGGACGGCTGGGCGGTGCTGGCCGAGGTCAGCCGGGAACGCGGCGCCGAGCCGGAGATCCGGTGCTTCTTCAACGACATGCGCGGGGCGCCGGAGACACCGCCGGCCGCCGGACCCCTCGACCGTGACGTGGTGGAGCGGGCCCTCGCCGAGCCGGGCTTCCGGTGGACCGACCGCCGGGCGGCCGGTTCGTCGTTCTTCATGGAGGTCGGCGACGTGCTCGACGCACCGGGACAGCTGCGCTGGACGCTGCTCGCGGACACCACTCTGCTCCCCCCGGATCTCCTGCGTACGGTCCTGACCGGAGTGGATCGGCTGCTGCTGCGCCTGCTCGACACCGATCTGCTCCTCTCCGAGGTAGGCGAGGCCGCCGGTCTGCACCGCGGCACGGTGGCCTCGCACTGATCGCATCCGACCGGCCGGGGCGGGGCAGCGGACGCTGCCCCGCCCCGGTTTTTCATCGCTGGGTGGTGGCCGCCAACTCCGGCTCCGGGTCGGGGGTGACCGGAGCGGAGGGGACCAGCGGCCGGCCACCCAGGAAACGGGGCGCCCACCACGCGGCGCGCCCGAGAATCGCCATCGTCGCCGGGACCAGCAGCATCCGGACGATCACCGCATCGATCACGACAGCCAGCACCAGGCCCAGACCGACCTCCTTGATCGGGGCGAAGCCCCCGGTCATGAACCCGGCGAAGGTGACCGCCAGGAGCAGGGCGGCGGCCGTCACGATGCCACCGCTGCGCTGCAGACCCTCCTGGACGGCCTGGTCCGGGGCCACGCCGGCGAACCGCCGCTCGCGGATCCGGGAGAGGACGAAGACCTCGTAGTCGGTGGAGAGGCCGAACGCGATCGCCGCGACCACCACCGGCACGGTCAGGTCGATGCCGTCGAGCCGCTCACCGCCGAGCAGGCCGACCAGGTGCCCCTCCTGGAACACCCAGACCACGACACCGAGCGCGGCGAACAGGCTCAGCAGGTTGGTCAGGACGGCCTTCAACGGGATCAGCACTGACCGGGTGAAAGCCAGCAGCAGGATGAAGGTGGCCAGCAACACGATGCCACCGGCGAGCGGGAGGCGGTCCCGCAGCTGCTGCTGGTAGTCGACCAGACGGGCGGCATCCCCGGTGACCTGCACCGTGAAGGGTGCGTCCAGATCGCGGATGTCGCGGACCGCCCGGGCGGTGCCCGGATCGCTCGTCGGGTTCTTCGGGGTGGCCTGCAGGACGGTCAGCCCGCCGCCGCTGCGCCCCAGGTTCACCGCTGACACACCGGGCACCGCGGCGACCCGCTGCCGGAACTCCGCCAGTTCGGGGCTGTCGGCCGAGGCCCGGGTCACGATCGTGATCGCGCTCGGGCCGGCCAGTGCCGGGAAGTGCTCACGCAGCTGCTCGGTGAGCCGGCGGGTGGCGCTGTCGGCGGGCAACGATTTCGGGTTGCTGGTGTCCAGCCGCAGGTTGGTCGCCGACAGACCGGCGAAGATCAGGCCCGCGAGCACCACCACCAGGGTCAGCACCGGCATCTTCTGCACACCTCGGGCGACCGCGGCGAACGAGCGGCCGCGCTCCTTCCGTCCCCGGGCCGGCTTGATCTTGTTGCGCAGCATCTGGAGCAGCGCGGGGAGCAGGGTGATGGCGGCGAGCATGTCGATCAGCACCACGGCGGCGCCGGCCACGCCGATCGACCGCAGGAACGGATCGGCGAAGACCACCAGACTTCCCAGGCTGACCGCGACGGTCAGCCCGGAGAAGACGATCGTCCGGCCGGCCCGCTCGGAGGCCCGTACGAGCGCCTCCGCCGGGTCCTCGGTCACTGCCCGTTCCTCCCGGAACCGGCTGACCATCAGCAACGCGTAGTCGACCCCGAGACCGATGGCGAGCATCGTGGTGACCTGGATCGAGTAGATCGACACGTCGGTGAAGAAGCTCATCACCAGCAGCGTGGTGAAAGTACCGCCGACGCCGACCAGCGCGATCAGCAGCGGCAGCCCGGCGGCGACCAGCGACATGAAGACCAGCAGGAGCAACAGCAGCAGCAACGGCGCGGAGATGATCTCAGCCCGCCGGGTGTCCGAGGTGGCCTGGTTGTTGAACTCGCGGTCGGTGAGCGGCCCGCCGGAAACCACCACGGTCGCCCCGTCGATGGATGTCAGCTGCTTCTGCACCTTGTCGGCCAGCAGATCGCCCTGGTGCGCCAGTTCCACGTTCACCAGGACGGCCGCACCGTCGGTGGCGGCCGGAGCCTCGGGGCCGAACGGGTCGGTCACGTTCAGCACGCCGTCGATGGCGCGCAGCCCGGTGAGCGCGGTGGAGACCTTGCCGCGGAAGGCGGGGTCGGTGGCCGAGCCACCGGAGATCACCGCATTGATCACAGGTGGCGCCAGCTTGGCGTCACCCATCGCCTTGGCGCCCTGCTGCGACTCACTCCCGGCGATGGCGCCCACGGTGGTGGTCATCCGGGCGAAGACGCCGTTGCCGACGGTAAATCCGGCCGCCGCGATCACCAGCCAGATGACGAGCACGACGGCGGGACGCCGGCGGGCGAAACGGGTAACGACACGGATCATTACAAAGCTCCTCAGGACCGAAAGATCGATGTGATCTCATCCTGGTGAAGCGGGCTCTCCAGCGAATCGCCGACGAGAGCGAAATCCGTTCTCCCCCGCGTGGGGGAGACGACTCAGTCCAGGTCCTCACCGGGACTGATCAGGCCGGCCTCATACGAGAACACCACCGCCTGCACCCGGTCCCGCAGGCCGAGCTTGGAGAGCACGTTGCTGACATGGGTCTTGACGGTGTGGTCGCTCACCGTCATCCGGACGGCGATCTCGGCATTGGACAGGCCGCGGGCGATCAGACGCAGGGTCTCCCGTTCCCGGCCGGTCAGCTCGTCCAGCAGGGCCGGCGGCCGGATCGCACCCTGCGGACGGCGCAGCAGGTCGGCGATCACCCGCCGGGTCACCGTCGGGGCGAGCAGCGCTTCCCCCTTGGCGATCACCCGGACCGCCTCGACCAGCTCGGCCCGGCGCATGGTCTTGAGAAGGAAGCCGTTCGCACCGGCACGCAACGCGTCGTGCACGTGCTCATCGACGTCGAACGTGGTGAGGATGAGCACCCGGGCGTCGGTGGTGGCGCAGATCCGCCGAGTGGCCTCGATACCGTCGATCGGGCCGTCCATCCGGATGTCCATGACCACCACGTCCGGTTTCTTCTCGGCCACGACCCGCAGGGCCTCCAGGCCGTCCGCCGCCTCGCCCACCACCGTCAGGTCCGGCTCCGCGTCGAGGATCATGGCGAAGCCACCCCGAACCAGATCCTGGTCGTCGACGACCACGATGCGCACCATGGGCGCCGCTCCTCGATCCGTAGCAACTCACTCGGTGGGCAGGACGGCGTTCACCATGAAGCCACGGCCATCGGGACCCGATCCGATGTTCAGCTCACCGCCACAGGCGGTGATCCGTTCCCGCATGCCCATCATCCCGTATCCCCCTCCGGCGTCCACCGCCCCGACACCGTCATCGGTCACCGTGACCAGGATGTCGTGCGGGGTGAACTCGATCAGCACGTCCACCATCGACGCCCGCGCGTGCCGGATGGTGTTGGTGAGCGCTTCCTGCACCACCCGGAAGACCGTGGCATCCACGTCGGAGGGCAGGGGCCGCTGCTGCCCGCGCCAGCGCAACGCCGCTTCCAGACCGCCCCAGCGCGCCTCACCGAGCAGTTGCGGCACGTCACCCACCCCGTGCGCCGGGCTTGGCGGCTCATCGCTCTCCGCCGAACGCAGGGCGGCCAGCGACCGCCTGAGCTGGGAGATCGCGGCCCGGCCGCTCTCCGCTATGACCTCGAAGGTCTTCTCGACCCGCGCCGGGTCGGTACGCGCCACCACCGGACCGGCCTCCGCCTGGACCACCATGATCGCGACCGTGTGCGCCACGATGTCGTGCACCTCGCGGGCGATCCGGTTGCGGTCCCGCGCGGCGGCGGTGGCCCGTTCCTCCTCCTGCCGGGCGGCGCGTTCCTCCAGCACGGCGATCCGGTCGCCGCGACCCCGGGAGGCGATACCCATGCTGTACGCCGCCACGTAGGCCATCCCCACGTACCCGAAGGTGGCCGGGTCCTCCCCCGGGACCACCAGCGAGACGACCACCCCCACGGCCTGCACTCCGATGGCGATCTGCCGCCAGGGTGACGGGCTGAGCGACGCGAACGTGTACGTCGCCACGAGCGGCCCGAACGGCAGCGGCGGCAGCTGGTGCGACAGCCCGAGGATGCTGATCGCCAGGCCCACAGTCACCGTGGTGAGCAGCGGGGCCCGCCGGCGCCAGAACAGCGGCAGCGACGCGCCGGCGGCGACCAGTATGTGCCAGAACTTCCCATCTTGGGAGAACGTCACCGGCAGGGCGGTGCCGACGAACACCGCCACGGCGATCACCCCGTCCAGCCAGAGCGTGGCGTTGCGGGGCAACCGTTCGACCCGCAGTCGCGATCGGACGACGGCCGGAACGGGCGTGGACAACGGCACGAGCAGCTCCTCGACGGGCGGAGGGCCCCCAGTATGCCGCGCGAGGGGCGTCCGGTCGGGCCCGCGTAGAGCCTGCCTTCATCGATGTCCTGTTTAGGACATCGAGGTGGAGACCGGGACGAGCGGATCGGTTGGATGGGGTTCTGTCGCATAGAGAAGGAGGCACCACGTGGGCGCAGTCCGCGTAGCCATCGCCGGGGTCGGCAACTGTGCCGCGTCGCTGGTGCAAGGCGTCGAGTACTACCGGGACGCGAGGACGACCGACACCGTTCCCGGCCTCATGCACGTCAATTTCGGCGACTACCACGTCGGCGACATCGAGTTCGTCGCAGCTTTCGACGTGGACGCGAAGAAGGTGGGCCAGGACCTGTCCGAGGCCATCGTCGCCAGCGGCAACAACACCATCAAGATCTGCGACGTTCCCCCGTCCGGGGTCGTCGTACGGCGTGGCCCGACGATGGACGGTCTCGGCGAGTACTACCGGGAGATGATCGAGGAGTCCGACGAGCAGGCCGTCGACGTGGTTCGTACGCTGCGCGAGTCCGGGGCCGACGTCCTGGTGTCGTACCTGCCGGTGGGGTCGGAGGACGCCGACCGGTTCTATGCGAGGTGCGCGATGGAGGCGGGCGTCGGGTTCGTCAACGCGCTGCCGGTGTTCATCGCCTCGGATCCGGTGTGGGCGGCCCGGTTCACCGAGGCCGGCGTGCCGATCGTCGGCGACGACATCAAGTCGCAGGTGGGCGCCACCATCACCCACCGGGTGCTGGCGAAGCTCTTCGAGGACCGCGGCGTCCGGCTGGAGCGCACCTACCAGCTCAACTTCGGCGGCAACATGGACTTCATGAACATGCTGGAGCGCAAGCGCCTGGCCTCGAAGAAGCTTTCCAAGACCCGGGCCGTGACCTCGCAGGTGCCCCGGGAGATGGCCGCCAGCGACGTGCACATCGGTCCCAGCGACTACGTGCCGTTCCTGGAGGACCGCAAGTACGCGCTGGTGCGCCTGGAGGGCCGGGCGTTCGGCGACGTGCCCCTGCAACTGGAGTACAAGCTCGAGCTGTGGGACTCTCCCAACTCGGCCGGCGTGATCATCGACGCGGTCCGGGCTGCCAAGATCGCCATGGACCGGGGGATCGGCGGCCCGCTCCTCTCCGCCTCCTCGTACTTCATGAAGTCACCGCCCGAGCAGTACGACGACGCCACCGCCAGGGACGCCGTCGAACGCTTCATCCGCGGTGAGATCGAACGCTGATCGGCAGGTCACGGGGGGAGCCGGAGTCCGGCTCCCCCCGTCGTCGTCTGTCACGGCGCCCGCTGGAGATCATGGTGGAACTCGCGGTGGTGGCAGGGCGCGGGCTCCGTTCCGGCCAGCGCCACGGCACCGCAGTAGGGGCCGTCAACGGGCAGGTCCCGGACGAAATAGGCGCCGGGAAGCCGGCCGGACGGATCACAGACCACGGCCCCGTCCGCCGTACCGGTGACCGGAAGCCGTAGCCCGAGCGCCAGCCGCGCGCCGGCGGCCTTGACACATGCCTCCTTGCGGGTCCACAACCGCAGGTACGTGCGGTAGGCACCGGTGCCCGCCGCCGCGACCCGGGCGGCCTCCGCGGGGGCGAAGAAACGTGCGGCCATCCGCCGCGGGTCCAGCCCGGGCCGGGGATGGTCGAGGTCCACGCCGACCGGCCGGCCGGCGATCGCGATCAGTGCCCGGTCGCCGGCGTGCGCCAGGCTGAAGTGCAATGACCCGCCGGGCAGGTACGGCCGACCCTGCGGACTACGGCGCAGCGGCAGCGCAGTGGGCCCCAGCTGGAGGCGCTCGGCGAGGATCCCGTTCAGCGCGGCGTGTGCGGCGACGAAGCGGCGGCGACCGTCCGGGTCGCCGAAGGTGGCGGCACGCCGCAGCTCACCAGGGGTGAGCCAGCGGGCGGCGTCGACGTCCCGGTCCACGTGGACGGTCCAGACGTCGACGCCGTCCGGCTCAGTCACGGCCGATTTTGCCCTGGACGAGACCCTGGAAGGTGTTGAGTCGCTGGATGTTGCCGGTGCCCTCCATGAATTCCACACCACGGGCGTCGCGGATCAGCTTGTCCAGCATCGGCTGGGTCAGCCGTGCGCCCGGACCGAAGTACTCCAGCGCCTCCAGCGTCACCTCCTCGGCCAGCCGGGCCGCCCGCGCCTTCGCCGCCGACGCCAGGTGGCCGTTGGCCGGTTGGGCGTCCACGATCGCGGCGGCCTGCCAGATGAGCTGCCGCACTCCGTCGATCCGTCGGCCGGTCCGCTCCCAGCGCAGCCGTTCGGCCTTGGACAGCGAACTGCGCTGCTCGGCGACGTAGTCGTGCGCCGACCGGGCGATGCCCAGGGCGATCGCCGCCACGCCCGGACGTAGCCGGTTGAACATCTGCACGCCGCTCCACACCCCCCGCCGGGTGGGGCTGAGATGGCGACCGAGTACCCGGGCGGCCGGGACCGGCACGCCGTCCAGGGTGATCGCGCTGAGCTGGGCGCCGCGCAGACCGATCGTCGGGATCGGCTCGGCCTTGAAGCCGGGCGCACCAGTGTCGACGAGTACCGCGGTGGCGCCGAGCGGGCCAGGCCGGTCCCGGGCGAAGACGACGCCGACCTGAGCCCTGGCGCCGTTGCCGATGTAGCGTTTGGCACCGCGCAGCAGCAGGCCCCCCTCACCGTCCGGATCCAGCGCGGTACCCATCGCACCCGCGTCCGATCCGTGATCAGGTTCGGTCAGCGCGAAGAAGGTCCAGGTTGGCGCGGCCAGCAGCCGGCCGTAGAACCACTCCTTCTGCTCCTGGTCGGCGAGCAGATCGATGAGCACTCCGGACAGCGAGGCGCCGGGAGACGCGAGCAACATGCCGGCGTCCCCGGCGGCGATCTCCTCGGCGAACACCACCCGTTCCATGGCGGTCATACCGTCGAACCGGTATCCGCCGATGAGCGTCCGGTCCGGCAGCCACCGCTCCGGGATGAGCATGCGGGACAGGTGCCGTACGGCGGGGTTGTCCAGGCACCGGTACACGGTGTCCGGATCGCGGTCCAGTTCCAGTGCCGTCCCGCGCAGATCGCGCGCCCAGTCCCGGGCGTGCACCCGAGCGGTGCCGAGCCGGTCGTCCAGTTCGATCACGGTACCCACCCCTCTCCACCGATCCAGGCGTCGGCGAGCAACTCCGACGCGTTGACCACCGCGCCCGGCCCGTCCGCGGTGAACCCGCTCGCGCCGAGCAGACGCAGCAGCATCCGGTCGGTCATGGTGATCTGCCGGTGCAGGGCAACCAGGGATTCGGCCGGCGGTGGCGTACCGGTCAGTTGGATCTTGATCTCGATCTGCTCGGTGACCGCGTCCGCCAGGGCACCCTTGATCAGTTGCTGCAGCAGCAGCGGGGTGTCGCCGACGCGGCGGTCGCCGAGGTGGGCGACCGTGGCATCGAGCAGCGCCTCGGACAGTCCGAGCCGGAGCCCGGCCAACCGGGCCAGCCAGTCAGACCAGGGTGCCGGCACCCCGGCCGGACCCGGTGCGCCCCGGTAGCGGACCGCGGCGAGCGGGCCGTCCGGTGTCTCGACCCTGCCGAGCCGTTCGACGGCGGCCGGGTCGAGCACGGCGACCGTACCCGCGGTCCACACCCCGATGACGTCGTGCAGCGCCGGTTCGGGCAGCACGCAGCAGCCGGACGGGCCGCACGGCAGGACCCGCTCCGGCAGCGTGTCGTGCATCGTGGTGAGCGTTGCGGTCAGCCCGTGGGCCCGGGCTGCCCGCCGGGCCTGGTCGGCGTTCATGACCGCACCTCCGGCTCGGTACCGGCGAAGACCGCGACGCAGAGGGTGCCCGACACCGGGTCGTGGTCCGCCACCGCGATCGGACCCGCGGTATCCGCCCGGCGCTGGGCGAACTCGGCCCAGACGCCGGCCGCCCCCAGATCCGGCGCCGGGACCGACGGGCGTGCGGCGGTCATACCCCGCCCGGTGATCAGAACGGCGTCCGCCGGTACCAACTCGTCCAGCAACGCCCCGGCCGCCGCGGGTGTCACGTCCGGGCACTGGTGCACGCTGACCCCGTCGGAGCCGGCCGGTTCGAGCAGCACCGCCACCCCGATGTCGTGTCCGGGCACCGGGTAGCGGGCCCCGGTCACCTCGTACGACATCGTCGTCTGCTCCAGGACCAGCAGCAACGCCCGGCAGCCCGGGAAGTCGCCGGAGTAGGTCCCCAGCAGCCGCAGGGCGGTGAACGGCGCCACCGGCCCCTGGTCGGACACCGCGAAGGCGAGAGGATCACCGTGGAGCAGCTCGTTGAGGTAGCAGGCGGTGACCCGGCGCGGGTCGGCGTCCGGGGTGGAGTGCGCGATGACGACCAGATCCACCGGCACCGCGAGGTCGAGGTCACGCACCAGCCGGTCCGCCATCGTGGTGAAGGAGTTCCGGCTGGCGGCCGCGTGCCGATCCCGGTCGAACCGGCGGCCGTACAGCTCGGTCATGTCCGAGAGGTATTCCTCGAGCAGCGGATCGTCCCGGTACGGCTCCGGGTCGGGGCCGAACCGGCGGGCGATCACCTGAACCGGCCGGAGCCGGCCCGTACGAGCCGGCGCCGGCGAGGCGATGGACAGGAACATCGCCGGTCAGGCCAGACCCTGTTCGAGGACATAGTCGGCGAGGGTGCCGACCGACTCGAAGTGGTGCTGCTCCAGCGTGTCCGAGTCGATCATGATGTCCAGCCGGTCCTCGAGGTGCATGAGCAGTTCGAGGACGTTCGTGGAGTCCAGGCCGAGCTCGTCCATCAGCCGGGTCTGTTCGGTGACCTGTACCGAGTCACGGTTCAGCACGGCGACGACAGCGTCGATCACGTGGTCGACGACCGCGGCGCGGTCGACGGTGGCTTCCGAAGCCATGGTCATGGTGGTCCTCCTGTGTGCCGGTCGGAATGGGTGGTCAGCCGAGGATCTGCGTCCTGAGCAGGTCCTCGACGGTGTCGCGGCGGCGAACCAGGCGGGCTTGGCCGCCGTCCACCAGCACCTCGGCCGGGTGGCCGTGGCTGAGGAAGAGCACCGGTGAGGCGCTCGGGCCGTACGCGCCGGAGCGCAGCACACCGACCAGGTCCCCCGGCTGCAGTTCGGGCAGTTCCACGTTGCGTCCGACGGTGTCGTTCGGGGTGCACAGCGGGCCGGTGACGTTCCACGGGCCGGGGTCCGTACCGGCCCGGTTGAGCAGCCGCATCGGGAAGTTGCGTTTGACGAACGACCCGATGCCGACGGCCGCCATGTGATGGTTGGTGCCGCCGTCGGTCACCGCGAAACGCTCCTGCATCGACGTCTTCACGTACCGCACCCGGGTGACGTAGGTGCCGCACGGTGCGGCCAGGTACCGGCCGAGCTCCAGCAGCAACCGGGCACCGGGGTGCGCGGCGTGGAACGCCTCGACCACCGGGTTGAGCAGGCCACAGACCGCGGCCGGGTCGAGGTCCGGTTCCCCGGTGAAGTAGCCGACGCCGAGGCCGCCGCCCACGTCGACGGCCTCCAGGACGAAGTCCAGCCGCTCGGCGAGCCGCTCGGCCAGGTCGATGATGCGACGGGCGTTCTCGGCGATCACCTCGGGGTCGAGGATCCGGGTGCCCATGTAGGCGTGCACCCCCAGGACCCGTACCCCAGGATGGTTCTTGACCAGGTCGGCCTCGTCGAAGAGCTGCTGTTCGTCGATCCCGAACTGACGCGGCTTGCCGCCCATGGTGAGGCCGGAGCCCTTGATCGCGAAGCTCGGATTGATCCGCAACATCACCGGGGCGATACCGCCCCGCTCCCGGGCCAGCTCGTCGATCATCGCCAGTTCCCCGAACGACTCGCAGACCAGGGCGAAGATGCCCTCCGCCAGGCACGCCTCGAGTTCGGCGCGGCTCTTGCCGGGGCCCAGGAAGATGATGTCGCCCGGAGCCACCCCGGCGGCCAGCGCGGTACGCAGCTCCACCATGGACGACACCTCGGCGCGGGCACCCAGGGAACCGAGCAGTGCACAGACGGCTACGTTCGGGTTGGCCTTCAGCGAGTAGAACATCTCCATCGCCGGATGCAGCCGCTCGCGCAGGTCCTGGTACTGCCCGCGCAGGCTGTCACCGTCGTACACGTAGAACGGCGTGCCGAACCGCTCGGCCAGTTCGGACATCGGCACACCCTGGATCACCACTTCGCCGGTCACCGTCGTACTCCTTCCGTCACGGCCGCCAGGCGGTCCGCGATCTCGCTGTCCATCGCCATCAGTTCGCCGGCCGTCGGCGCGATCAGGAAGCCGTACAGGCGGCCCTCGGCCGGGCCCGTGCCCGCTCGCACCAGGGCGTTCACGGTCGAGAAGTTCTGCACCACCATCCCGGCCTCGCCGGCGCCGCTGAGCAGCAACGGCCCGAGCGCGTCGCGCACCTCGCCGAAGCGCATCGGCTGCACCACGCGCAACGGGTACTGCCGGGCCAGTGCGCTCCACCCGGCCGGCACCAGGTGCTCCTGGAGCCCGATCTGGTAGGTCGACATGTTGCTGCGCGCGTTGATCTCCACAACCGGGTAGACCCCGCCCTCCGGATCGAGCATCGCGTCCACCCCGACCACCCCGAGGTAGCCGTCCTGGGCCAGCCGGGCGCCGAGCACCGCGGCGCTCTGCCGCACGATCGCGAGCTGCCGCGAGGTCAGCCCGGCGGGCATCCGGTGCCCCTTGTGTACGCCACCGGCGGTGACCGCCTCCTTGACGAAGTCGAAGTGCACCCCGCCGTCGCGGAACACGGTGAACTGGTAGTTGAGATCGATGGTCTTGTCGACCCACTCCTCGACCAGCAGCGCCAGCCGGTGATCGCCGGAACGGTCGGCCCGGCGGTGCAGCTTCCGGTGGATCTGGCCCAGGCGTGCCTCGTCCTGGATCACCAGCAGGCCCTTGCCGGACACCCCGTACGAGTCCTTGAGCACCACCGTTCGCCCGGCCGCGAGCAGCTCCCGCGCGTGTTCCACGGCCTCGTCCAGCTCTTCGACGGTCTCGCAGGTCCAGCCCACGGACTGGCGCAACCCCAACTCGGTGGCGATCCGCCGGCTGTAGATCTTGCCGTTCACCGCCTTGCAGACGGCAGCCGGCGACCCGGCCAGCGCCACCCCGGTACGCGCGGCGAGCGCTTCCTCGTCCACCGAGACCCCGTGCGGGACGAGCGCGGCCACCCCGGCCAGGGCGGACAACCGGGCGAGCAGAGCCGGGCTGTCCAGCGCGTCCTGGGTCACCGTGTGGTGCGGGTCCTGCCGGTCGGTGATCAGCAGATGCGGCAGGGCCAGCCCGAGCGCCTCCAGGTAGGCCAGGTGCTCCGGGTCCGGCCGGTCCTTGAGCACCACGTAGTCGTCCGGGCCGGCGAGCAGCAGGGCGAACTCGTCCATCCGGTTCACCATCGCGTCGCCGGCGGTCAGCGCGATGCGGGGCAGGCCGAGCTCGTCACCTCCCCACCGCTGCTCCACCTCGAAGTTGCCGAGAAATACCAGTGGAGTCCGGGCGGTGCCCAGCAGAGCCGTCCGCAGCCGTCGGACGAAGGGTTCCCGTGTCGTCGTCATAACGTCCTCTCAGTGCTCGAAGACCGAGGCGGAGAAGGTCGAACCCAGCCCGACCGCGGCCATCAGGTAGTGGTCGCCGGGCCGCAGCCGGCCCAGGTCGCGGGCCGCCACGTAGTTGAGGAAGGAGTCGGCGCAGAAGCAGTGGCCGGTGACCGGCATGTTGTCCAGGAACAGGCGCTCCACGGGGATGCCGACCTTGCGCGCCACCCGCACCCAGGACACCCGGTTCACGTTGTGCGGCAACACCAGGTCGAGGTCGGTGACGGTGATCCCGGCGCGCGCCACCGCGGCGAGGATCACCTCGGCGAGCGCGTCCGGATAGCGCTGCTGGAACTCCAGGGACATCTCCGCGGTCAGGGACAGCCCGGCGTTGAACTCGCCGTGCGTGGCCGAGGCGTAGGACAGCAGCCGGTCACGCCGGCCGGTGCCGACCAGGATGGCGGCACACCCCTCGCCCATCAGCGCGGTGCCCGGGATCATCCGGGCCGACGGGGTGAACGCCTTCTCGCCGACGAAGATCAGGGCCAGCGCGCCGTCGTCGCCGTCCTCGGCGAGCAGCCGCCCGGCCAGCTCGACGGCGAGCAGGCCCGAGGCGCAGGCGTGCTGGGTGACCGCGAAGGCCTGGGCGTGCCGCAGACCGAGGGCCGCCACCACGTCGTGCAGCGGATCCTCCGGATACGGCGCGATCGCCTGCAGGGTGCGGGCCTGTATCACGTACCGCACCTGGGATTCGCGACCCCGCAGCTCGGACAGCTTCGCCGCGGCGTTGAGCATCAGGTCGGTGATCGTTCCGGTCGGTTCCCGCAGCACCTCGGCCAGTCCGTAGTACCTGTGGAACATCCGGACCTGGATGTCGGTCAGGCCCAGTTCCCCGGCGAGCGCGTCGATCGGCACCCGTTCCGGCGGCAGGTAGGCGGAGACCGCTTCGAGGGCGGTCATGTGCCGGCCTCCACCGGTAGGCCGCACAGGTACTCGGTGAGCGCGTCGATGGTCGGGTGATCCCATACGATCGTCGGTTCCAGGGACACTCCGAGGTGATCCTCGATCTCGCCGCAGAGCGCGAGCGCGTACACCGAGTCGAGCCCCAGATCGGCTAGCGGCGCGGCGGTGTCGATGGTGGCCGGGTCCCGATCGGTGAAATCCGCGACGCGGTCCTGCAGCCACGGACGGAGCTGTCCGGCGGCCCGTTGGTTCGGCGAAAAGGTCAATTCCGGCTCCTTGGCAGGTCGGGCAGCAGGCTGTTGGACAGGTCGAAGGCCCGGCCGGCGGCATACCGGCCGGCGAGTTCCGCGTGGATCGGGCCGGCCAGCGCGGCGGGCAGTGCCGCGGAGGTGCCGTCCAACTCGCCGGCCAGCCGCAGCAGGGCCGCCGTCACCCAGACCGGGTCGGCCAGGAAGGTGGCGGGACGGCGCTGCTCGGCCAGCCAGAGGTTCAGGCAGGTGGCGGCGGCCAGCACCACGGTGTAGCGAGCGGTCAGGTCCAGCGCCGCCGGGTCGCCGCCGATCGCCAGGTCCGCCGGGCGCAAACCGAGCGCGGCCGAGCGCAGCCGAACCAGCTCACCGGCGAACCGCTGCACCAGCCCGTGCAGCGGGCCCCCACCGGCCGGCATCGCCTCGGCCGCGGCGAGCAGCTGCGCCGCGAGCGGATCGGCTGCCGAGGCGATCCGGAGCCGGTCGAACGGCAGTGCCGGGAGATCGGCGCCCGGGTCGTACAGGCCGGGCGGCGGTTCCTGGCCGGTCGTCCACGAGCGCCGGGCCAGCCGGGGCAGTTGCGGGAGGACGGTGGCCAGGCAGGCGACCCGCGCCGCGTGCCCGAATCCGGCCGGTGCCAGGTCCCGTTGCAACTTCTGGAAGATGCCGTACTCACCGGTGCGCCGGTAGCTCTGCGCGCCGAGCAGCTCACCGAGCCGGGCCATGGCGCGGATGGATCGACCGGACACGACGTACTTGACCGCCGAGGCGTACGCGTTGGTGTCCTCGGGGAGCAGGTGCACGGCGCGGGCGACGGTGGTGGCCAGGCAGTCGGCGATCAGCAGGTCCACGAACGCCTCGGCCAGGGCGACACGGACCACCGGCATCGCGCCCACCGGCCGTCCGCGCAGCCATCGGTCCTCGCCGAACCGCAGCACCGTACGGAGGCCGGTGTCCAGCACGCCCAGTGTCATCGCCGGCAGCCCGGTCCGGGTCAGCTGGAACGAGCGCAGGGCGACCTCCATGGCCGAGCCGAGCGGGCCGAGTGCCACGCCCGCGTCGACCGGGCAGTGGTCCAGTTCGATCCCGCCGAGCTGCACCCCGCGCATCCCGCTGCTGTGGAACCGCGGCAGGTACCGCAACCGCCCCGGGGGGAGCGCGTCCTTCTCCACGAACAGCTGGGTGTGGCTGCGGCCGCCCGGCGCGTCCGAGGTACGGCTGAAGATCACCATCGCGCTGCTCCGCTGCGCGTTCGTGACCACCTCCTTGCGGCCGGTGAGCAGCAGCTCGCCGGGCCGGCCCGGATCGGCCCGGAAGTCCACCCGGGCGAAGTCGTTGCCGTGAGCCAGCTCGTGGTAGACGGACGCCACCCGCCGTCCGGAGAGCAGCAGCTCCGCCAGCCGTCGCTGCTGGGCCTCGTCGCCGCCGGCCCAGACGTTGACCGAGGCGATGAACGAACTCGCGCCGTAACCGAGGCCCAGAGCCGGGTCGTGCCGGAACACCGAGCGCATCGTCCGGATCAGCCGGTCCAGTCCGGCCATCCGGCCACCCCGGGCGACCGGGACGAACTCGGCGTTGAGCCCGAAGTCGTCGAGCATCCGCTCACCGTCGGCGAACATCTCCTGCCGCTCGTCGGCCGCCAGCACGGCCCGGTTCCCGAGGGGGTTCGCCGGGTCCCACGGGTCGCCGAAGCGGCTCTCCAGATCCAGCACGGTGGTCATCACGCCTCCTCGGTGACGCCGGGGTCGAGCACGGAGGGGCGGCGGCCGGCGACCAGTGACGCGTACACCTGGTCGTAGCTCTCCGGATGGTCCGGCGCGGCGCCCAGGCGGTACAGCACCCAGGTCAGCACCGCATCGAGCCACAGCCCGCCGGTCCACAGCGGGTCGGCGCCGGCCCGCCGGTGGTTGTGCAGCCACAGATGCACCGCGCTCGCGCCGGCCACGCACAGCTCGTACCGGTGAGCGAGGTCATAGGCATCCGGTTCCACGTCGTACGGCCGCGGCCGGTACCCGGCGAGGTCGGTGTGCAGCTGATCAGTCGCGGTCAGAAGCTCCTCGGCTCGGGCCCAGGGGCCGCCCGCCGTACGGACCGCGACCACCGCCGCGGCCAGCCCGCGCAGCGGCAGACATCCCCGCGCGCCGGCCAGCGAGATCCGGTCCGGGTCCAACTCGGGCACCGGCACCCCCAGGTCGGCCAGCGACCGCAGCCGGGTCACGCCCACCGGTTCCCCGGGCCAGCCCCGCGCCAGCTGCGGGAACTGGTTGATCAGCGCGTTGCGGTTGACCGGGGTGCTGCCGTCGAAGATCCCGACGATCCGGTGGTCCCGCTCGATCTTCTGGAAGCGTCCGTAGTCCGGGATGCCGGTCAGGAAGGCGCGGGCGCCGAGCTGCTCGCCGCATCCGCTGATCAATTCATCGACGAGCTCCGGTACGAACGCCTTCAGCACCGGGGCGAGCACGCCCAACTCCTCGGTCTCCGCCGTCACCGCCCGGGTGACCAGTGCGGTGACCGCTTCGGCCAGGAACAGCATGGTGTGCAGCCGGCCCACCCCGCGCCGCAGGTACGGCACGTCGGCCAACCGCCGGCCGTAGAGCCGGCGCTCGGTCAGGTACCGCCGCACCAGGGCCAGCGCGTGATCGGCCGCGCCGAGCGACAACGCGGCGCACGCGGTACGCGTCAACTGCAGAGCCCGCAGCACCGTCTCCAGTCCGGTGCCATGCGCCCCGATCAGGGCCGCGGCCGGCACCGGCGCGTCGTCGAAGGTGATCCCGCTGATGTCGGCGCCCCGGATACCGTGGGTCGGCTCCTTGGGCAGGCACCGGTACGAGTCCGCCGGGAGTGTCCGCTTGTCGGCGAGCAGCACGGTGAACCCGCGCGGCCCGCCGTCGGCGTCGGTACGCGCCAGCAGGCACACCACACCGGCCCGGGTGGCGTTGTTGATCAGCCACTTCGTCCCGGTCACCCGGTACCCGCCGTCGTGCCGGACCGCCGTGACCTCACCGGCGAGCAGGTCACTGCCGTGGCCCGGTTCGGTGAGCGCCCAGCAGACCGGGACCCCGGCCAGGATCGTGGCGGCGAGCGTACGGGCCTGCGCCCGGGCGGCCTCGTCCCGCAGTGGCCGGGCCCAGACCGAGGCCCCGCCGAGGAACGTCTTGCCGTGCCCGATGGCCGTGGTCAGGTCCCGGCGTGCGATCACCCGCAGCACCTGGGCCAGGGTGTCGAAGCCGCGCAGGTCACCGCCGTACGCCACCGGCACGTAGTGCGCCGGCAGGCCGAGCTGGTCCAGGTAATCGCAGATCTCGTCCGGGAACGCCTCGATCTCGTCCGCGGCGGTGACCCGGGCGTGGTTGAAGACGACGCCCGGGTCGTCCGGGTCGCCGAGCCACTCGTCGAGTTGCCGGGCCACGTCCGCGGCCAGTGGCAGGGTGGGCGCGGCCATCAGGCACGCACCCGGTCGCCGGCCCGGCGTACGGCCCGCACACCGTCGGTGAGCTGCTCGTGCTCGACGCTGAGGGCACCGGTCAGGAACAGCATCCGGGCCAGTCCACGCTGGATCTTGCCGCTGGTGGTGCGGGGCACCGTACCGGGACGGACCAGCACCACACTCACCGGGCCGGTGCCGAACTCCCGGGACAGCACCTGGCGGATCGCGGTGACCACGGCGGCGCGGGCCGCCGGATCGAGCGACCTGACCCGGCACTCCTGCACCACGACGAGTTCCTCGTGCGGCACCTCGGCGGTGAAGGCGGCGCCGACACCACGGGACAGGCTCTCGTCCACGGTGCGTACCGCCACCTCGATGTCGTGCGGGTACAGGTTGCGACCGTTGACGATCAGCAGTTCCTTGATCCGGCCGGTGACGTAGAGCTGGCCGTCGCGCAGCAGGCCCAGGTCGCCGGTGCGCAGGAAGCCACCCTCCCCGTCGGCCAGTTCGTTGCCGAACACCTCCCCGGTGGCCGCCGGGTTGGCCCAGTAGCCCCGCGCGACGCTGGTGCCACGCAGCCAGATCTCGCCGATCCGGTCCGGTGGCTGCGGCAGCCGGGTGGCCGGATCGACGATCCTGATGTCGAAATCCGGGGTGGACTCGCCGCTGCTGACCAGCTCACGGACCGGCTCGGGGTGGCCTGCGGGGACCGTCGTCACGATGTGCCGCTCCAACTGCTCGGCGTCGACCGTGAGCACCACCGGCGGGCGGCCGATGGTGGCTCCGCTGACACTGAGCGTGATCTCGGCCAGGCCGTACCCGGGGCAGACGGCCTCCGGTCGCAGCCCGGCAGCGGCGAACCGGCTGCTGAACGCGGCAAGGGTCGCCGCCTGCACCGGTTCCGAGCCGTTCACCGCACGCTTCCACCGGGACAGGTCGAGACCGGCGATCTGCTCGTCGGTGATCCGCCGCGTGCACAGGTCGTACGCGAAGTTCGGTGCCGGGGAGATCTGGATGTCATGCCTGTCGATCAGCCGGAGCCAGGTGGCGGGGCGCTTGAGGAACGTCGTGGCCGACATCCCGACGCTGCAGCCGCCCTGGGTGAGCGGGGCCAGCAACTGCCCGATCAGGCCGAAGTCGTGATACATCGGCAGCCAGCCGCCGACCCGTACGCCTTCGGTGCCGCCCAGGATCTCGTTGAACGCCCGCAGGTTCGGCAGCAGGCTCGCGTAGTCCACGACGACGCCCTTGGGGTCGCTGGTGGAGCCGGAGGTGTACTGCAGGAAGGCGATGGTCGACCCGTCGATGGCCGGCCGCTGCCACGTTGTCGTCCGTACCGGGGGGACGTCGTCGAAGGCCAGGCACGGCACGTCGGACAGCCCGGACTCGGCCGCCCATTCGCGGACCGCGCCGAGGGCCGTACCGTCGGTGACCACCGCGGCCACCTGCGCGTTGTGGGCGATGCCGGCCAGCCGCTCCCGTTGCCGGCGGTATCCGTCCGGCAGCGGGGCCGGGACCGGGATCGCACCGGCGTGCTGGACGCCGAGAAAGTTCTCCGCGAAGGCGGTGCCGGGCTCGTTCAGCACGAGCACCCGGTCACCGGGACGGATCGTGCCGGCGAGCAGCGTGGCGATCTGCCGGGCCCGGGCGGCCAGGTCGCCCCACAGCACCGTACGCACCGCGGCGTCGCCCTGCCCGGGGTCGGCGTCGAAGATCAGCGCCGGGCGCTGCGGGTGGGCGGCGGCGCGCTCCTGCAGCAGGTCGACGAACGTTTTGTGCTCGGACATCAGACGCTCCCCCGCGAGTCGGTGACGTGCCGGACCAGCGTCACGCCGCATCCGGCATATGCATAAGGCTCGATCGAGCGGGCGCTTGGGGTACCCGAACAGGTATGCCAGGAGGTCACGATGTCTCCTGCCAGCCGCCGAGCCAGCCCTGCGACACCCCGGCCAGGCCGATGCCCACCAGAGCCGTCCGGTGTTCGGCGGTCAGCCCGGCGGCGTCCGGCTCCGCCAGACCGGAGGCGATCCAGCTGGTCATCGCGGCCTGGGCGAGCCCCGCCCCGACGGCCGCCGGCGGCCAGACCCCGTCGGCCTCCCCCCGGCGGACCAGCACCGCGTCCGCGCCGAGCAGGTAGCCGGCCGCCCACACCTCCAGGGCGAGCCGCCAGTGCAGGCCCGGTGCCAGCCCGGTGACCTCGATCAGAGCGTCGAACCCGTCCACCACGTGGCTCGCGGTCACCCCGACCAGGCCGCAGTGATCGGCCCAGTACCAGCCGAACCCGTGCTCGACAGGTTCTCCGGTGCCCGGCCGCAACGGTCGCAGCAGGCACCGGCTGCGATGCAACTGCACGGTGTACGGCAGCTTTTCGCCGGAGCGGCACCGGCGCGCCAGGGCCTCCTCAGCGCTCACACTGAACTGCCAGTACTCCGGGGACAACGCCGGGGCGGGCAGGAACACCGTGGCGTGGAACCGTCCCGGATGCCCGACGATCGTCGGATCGAACCGGTGGTCGACCAGGTGCGGCACGGTTCCGACGACCGGGATGCCGGCCTCCCGGCAGAACGTCACCACCATCTCGTCGTCGTCCTTGACCTCGTCCGGGATGCCGGCCAGGTAGTCGGCCAGGTCCCGGGCCAGCTTCACCGGCATGACGAACCCTTGGGTGGGGGTCCATTCGAACAGCGACAACGGCGCGAACGGCCAGCCGGCGGTCACCGCGCGACGGACCAGGTACGAGTTCTGCGGGCTGTCCCAGTGCGAGTAGAGCGAGATGCCGTGTTCCGGGCGGGCCCCGATCGCCCGGTGCACCTGGGTGGCGAAGCCCCGGATCAGCCGGATGTCGTCCTGGAGCACCAGGTGGTGGGTGGCGCCCTCGGCGATGGAGCGCCAGGCCACCTTGGCGGTACGCAACGGGCTCGGCACCCCGTCCGGGTCCGGATCGGTCACCACCCGGGCGTCCAGCGGGGCACAGTCGAGCACCAGTGGCGGGATGCGCTCCCGCCGGCGCGGATGGTGCATGATTGCCACGCTCAGCCGGATCTCCGCGGCCGTCACCGCGCTTGCGCGGCCGAGAAGCCGGCCGGGACGACCGGCTCCCCACCACGGCCCGCCGACCGGTAGGCCGCCTCGATCAGCGCCGTTGTGGTGACGACCTCCCGCATCGGCCGGTCCCAGCCGGTGCCCGCGGCGACCAGACCGGCGAAGTCGGCGAACATGCCGCCGAACCACTCCTGGTGGGTCTGATCCCGGCTCGGCGGGGCCAGGTCGGTCCGCTCCACCCCGTGCGCCGTACGCACCTCGGCCACCCCGTCGTGCACGTCAGCGGTACCCCCTGGACCGCTGACCAGGTAACGGTTGGAACGGGTGCCGCTGACCCAGCTCAGATCGATCTCACAGGTCCCACCACCGTTGAAATCCAGGTTCAGGCGGGCGGCCAGGTCCATCCCGCTTGCCGCGTCACCGTCCGCCCACTGCGCGAGGCAGGAGACCGTACGCGGTGCCTCGCCGAAGAGCTGGGTGGCCATGTACGCGCAGTGCGTCCCGTGGTCGAGCATGATCCCGCCCTGTGCCACCGCGACGTCCCGTCGCCAGTCCGGTTGCCACCCGGGGACCCCGCGGGCATGCGAGTCGCGGGCGATCTGGAACCGGGCCCGCAACGGGCCGCCGAGCCGCCCGCCGGTGACCGCGCCGGTGAGCACCCGCATCATCGGCGAGAACCCGTAGTTGTGCGCGGGATAGAGCAGCCGGCCACGTTCCCGGGCCAGGTTGATCAGGTCGAGGGCCTCGTCGGTACGCACCGCGACCGGCTTCTCGCAGATCACGTGCAGCCCAGCGGTGAGTGCTTCCCGTTCCAGCTCGACATGGCGGTTCGGCGGGGCGCAGATGTCGACCGCATCCACCGGCTGGGCGGCGAGCAGCTCGGCCAGCGTCGCGTAGGTGACCACGCCGGGGTCGAGCCGCAGAGCCCGGGCCCGCCGCTCCGGCGACGGGTCGAGCACCGCGACGACCCGGCCGGCGGCGACCGTACGGTAGGCGTGCAGCCGGCCCTCCCCCGCGGTGCCGAACCCGATGATGGCGATCCTCATGCCGATTCCTCCTCGAGGTGCTGCGGTGCCACGCCGTCGACCAGCACGCCGCGGATGATCTCGACGGCCTGCTCGGCCAGCTCCGCGTCCACGTTCAGTGGCGGGTAGAGACGCAGCGTGGTGCCCCCCGTCATCACCAGCACCCCGGCGTCGAGCAGCGTCAGGAAGGTCTCCCGGAAGGTGCCCTTGTCCAGCGGCCGGCGGGAGTGCTTGTCGGCGACCAACTCGATGCCGATCGCAAACCCGGCGCCCCGGACGTCACCGACCAGCGGAGACTCGTCGACAAGCGGTTCGAGGGCGGCCAGCATCTCGGTGCCGAGCTTGCCCACCCGACTGGGCAGGTCCTCGTCGACAAGGACCTCGGTGGTGGTGGCGACAGCCCGGCAGGCCAGCGGGAACGCGCCGAAGCTGGACGAGCTCGCGCTCGGGTCGGAGAACGGGGCGGCGGCCATCAACTCCGCAGTGGAGATCACCCCGGTGACCGGGTATCCGGCGCCCATCCCCTTGCCGACCGTGACGATGTCCGGCACCACCTCGTCGCGCATGAAGGCAAACGGCTCACCGGTACGACCGAAACCGGTCATCATCTCGTCGACGATCAGCAGCGCGTCGAACTCGGCGGCGACCGAGGCCAGCGCGTTCAGGTAGCCCGGCGGCGGCACCACGTTCCCGGACCGGCCCTGCACCGGTTCGACGACGAGAGCCGCCAGCGCACCGGTGGAGTTCTCCTTGATGGTGTCCCGCACCGTCTCCACACAGGCGTAGCCGCAGCTCGGGAACGTCATTTTGAGCGGGCAGTGGTAGCAGTTGGCGTAGGGGGCGCTGAAGTAGCCCGAGGGCAGCGGCCCGAGACCGGCCCGCGCCCCCGCGGTGAGCGCCAGGCTGCCCAGTGTCTTGCCGTGGAAGCCACCCCAGAACGACAGGAACTCATGTTTGCCGGTGACCGATTTGGCCAGCCGCAGCGCCGCTTCCACCGCCTCGGTGCCACCGCTGTAGAGCTGAATCCGGTCCAGCGGCGGCGGCAGGAACTCGCGCAGTGCCTCAGCCATCGCCCGGCGACCGGCCGAGCCGAACGCCCCGGCCGGCGCGGTGGCCAGCTCCGCGGTGAGCGCGGCAATCAGGCGGGGGTTGGCGTGTCCGATGGAATTGACCCCGCCGGCACCCTGGAAGTCGATGATCTCGTTGCCGTCCACATCGACCAGGACCGCGCCGGAGGCGGACTCGACGCACAGTTGCGACCAGAGCATGACGGCCTGCAGTCCGGGTCCGATCACTTCCTGCTCAGCGGCCCAGTGCTGAGCACCACGCGGCCGGTCGGGAGTACGCCCGAACCGTCGGCCGTCGCCTGAACTTTCTGCCATCGTTCCGCCTCTCGAGTGCGGCCGATCCCCCGGTCCCGTCGACCGCCGACCGCTTCCGCCAATGCTCGGGATCCGGCGGCCGCACCGGGAGCCTCGATCGGCCACGACGAATGGGTATGCCCGGACGGCTGGCACGTCCGGGCAGCGTGACGCGGTGATGACGCGGTTAGCGTGGCGCCGTGACCAGCACCGTGCAGCACCTCATCGACGTGGCGGCGCAGTCCGCTGTGGACGCCGGCCGCCTGATCCGCCACCGGTTCCGCGGCCCGATCGGGACGTCTACGAAGCAGGCGGCCCACGACGTGGTGACCACGGTCGACCTCGCCGCGGAGGAGTCGATCCGGGCTGCGTTACGCGGCGCTGCTCCGCACTCGTCGGTGGTGGGCGAGGAGGGCGGCGCCACGATCGGGGCGGGCGATCCGGTGTGGCTCGTCGACCCGATCGACGGCACGTACAACTTCGTCCGGGGCATCCCGTTCTTCTGCGTGTCGATCGGCCTGCGGATCGCGGGCCGGACCGTGGGTGGCTGTGTCTACGACCCGATACACGAGGAGTTGTTCACCGCGGCGGACGGCCGCGCGTGGCTGAACGGCACACCGCTGCCCACGCGGACGTCCGAGCCGCCGGCACCACCGCTGGTGCTGTGCGACATCCCGAACGCCGGTGGGCCGCCGGCCGCCGCCGAGACCGACCTGCTGGCCGCGCTGCTGACCGCCGCCGCTGACGTGCGACGGCTCGGTTCGTCGGCGCTGGCACTGGCGTACGTCGCGGCCGGTCGCGCCGACCTGGCTGCCAACGCGGACGTCTACGACTGGGACACCGCCGCCGGCCGGGCACTGGTCACCGCAACCGGCGGCGGTTACCTGAGCCACCCCGACCCACTGCCCACCCTGCGACGGGGCAGCTTCGTCGCGTGGGCCCCGGCGTACGAGGCTCTCGGCCGCTCGGTCGGCGGGGCCCTGCACCGTGACCATTTCGAGGAGACCGTGTGATGCACAGGCGTTTTCTGTTCATGGGCGGTATGCACCGCAGCGGCACCACCCTGCTGGCCGCACTGGTCGGCACGAATCCGCGGGTGGCCGGGTTCCGGCAGACCGGCGCGCCGATGGACGAGGGCCAGTACCTGCAGACCGTCTGCCCCTACGACGAGCAGCACGGTGGTCCGGGGCGGTTCGCGTACGCACCCGGGGCGCACATGACCGAGCACCACGAGCTGGCCACCCCCGCCACCGCCCGGCTGCTGCGCGAGCAGTGGGGCCGCTACCTGGACCCCAGCCGCCCGGTGCTGCTGGAGAAGTCGCCGCCCAACCTGTTGCGCTTCCGCTTCTTTCAGCGGCTGTTCCCCGGTTCCCGGTTCGTGCTGGTCACCCGGCATCCGCTGGGGGTGGCGATGAGCACCCGGAAGTGGACGCCGGCGCTGACCGTGCGGCAACTCGTCGAGCACTGGCTGCACGCCCACGACCTGGCCCGGGCCGACGCCGCACACCTGGACGCGTTGCTGACCGTCCGCTACGAGGACCTGATGACGGAACCGGACCGGACGCTGGAGACCATCGCCGCCTTCGCCGGCATTCCGCCCGCCTTCGACGTCGGTGACCTGGACCAGGACACGAACACCCGGTACCTGCGGGCCTGGCGGCAGGGTCCGGGCGCCGACGACGACCTCGCCGACCTCGCCGAGCGGGTCGAGCGGTACGGCTACCGGCTGCCCGCGTTCGCCTGAACCCGCTCCACCGAGAGGAGAAAACGGATGCCCCGGCTGCTCATCGTGCACGGCACCGGCGGACCGCAGCGTAGCGACGACTCGGTCCGCCGGGAGTGGATCAGCTCCATCCAGGACGGTCTGGTGCTGGCCGGCTACCCGGCCGTGGCACCGGACGCCACCCTGGTCAACCTCGACGCGCCGGACCGCGTACCGGTCCTCGGCGACAGCGATCCGGCCGCCGAGCTCGCGCTGCTGCGGCGTTGCTGGCAGGCCGCCATCTTCGACACCGAGCCCGGTACGCAGCCCGCCGACGAGGATGCGCTGGCCGCGCGGCTGGCCTGGTCCCGATACTTCTGCGGCCTGACGGCCGAGGAACTGACCGGCACCCTGCGACAGGTCCGCGCCTTCGCCACCGGCTCCGTGGCCGCGCATCCGGCGGTCGACGACGTACGCGCGGCGCTCACCCCGGACACCGAGATCGTGATCGGCCACTGTCTGGGCGGGGTAGCTGCGGCGCTGGCCCTGGCCGGCACCGGTGCCGCCGCTCCGGCGCTGATCACCCTGGGCTCCCCGCACCCCCCGGCCGGGGAGTGGCCCACGTCCGGCCCGGCCACCTGGGTGGACGTCACCGACGTGCAGGACACCCTGGTTCTGGCGGCCAGGAGCGGTCCGGCGGGCATCACCGGGAAGGTGTCGCTCGACTGCGACCCGCGACTGCGTGGCGCTCGCAACTATCTGGCCTCACCGGAGTTCGGCAAGGTGCTCGGCAGCCTGCTGGAGACCTGTCACGCCCGATGAGCCCCGGGGAGCGTGTCCGGAACGAGACACGGTCCTGGATGGGGCGTACCGTCGTCGGATTCGATGATTCGTGTGACTCCGAGTGAGAGGAGCGCGGTCATGACCGCGACGATCGTCGAACACCGTCCGCACCGCGAGTCGGCAAGCCTCCGCATCGCACTGGTAATGATCAACGACATCCTGCGGGACGGCCTCAGCGTGGCGCTCCGGGGTCTCGCCCTGACCACTTCCGTCCGTGCCTACCGCTCGATGCCGGAGCTGCTGACCGAGGCCGTCGACGAGCGGCCGGACGTGCTCGTCGTCAACGCGGCCGACGGCGTCGCAGGCATCGCAACCGCCGCTCTGATCGCCCCGGGCAGCAAGATCGTCATGCTGATCCACGACGCCCGTGCCGCCGAGGCGGTGCTGGCCGACGGGGTGGTGGTGGACGGCTTCCTGCTCCAACAGGATCTGTCCGGTCGCACGCTGGAGAACGCGCTACGGGCCATCATGACCGGTGAGGTACCGATGCCCGCGGTCCTGGCACAACAGCTGCTGGCCCGGGCCGGCATCCGGCGTACACCATCGTCGATGGCGCGCATCACGCTGACGCCGCGTGAGCACGAGACGCTGTTGCTGCTGGTGGAGGGGCTGAGCAACAAACAGATCGCCCGGCGCCTCAAGATCTCCGACCACGGGGCGAAGCGGCTGGTCGCTGGAGTGCTGCTCAAGCTCGGCTGCACCAACCGGACCTCGGCGGTGGTCACCGCCATCCGCTCCGGCCTGGTGGAGTGCGCATAGGGCACCGGCACCCGTTCCGCGGGTGGACGAGTGCGGAAACCACGAAGGTGGCGGCGCCCGAGCGGTGCCGCCACCTTCGTGGTTCTCTCAGACCGTCTGCGGTACCGCAGGTTGCTCGTAGAGGCCGTGCACGGCCAGCTGGATGCCGAGCTCGAGCCGGCTGCGGGCCCCGACCATCTGCATGATCTGCGTGACTTGCCGCTGCACGGTACGGGTGGACACCGCCAGCGCCCGCGCGACCACGTCGTCGGTGGCCCCGCCGGCCAGCCGCCGCAGCACGTCACGCTGCAGCGAGTTGAGCCTGCCGTGCAGGTCGCGCTGATCCGCCCGAGCCTCGGACCAGTGGTGGTGGAAGATCGTCACCAGCGTCTGCACCGCGGTGGGCGAGCGGATGGCCAGCGGTGACATGTCCCCGCCCCGTGACACGATCGCCAGGTTGCGGTCCAGCACAACCATAAGGGTCGGCGAGTGCTTGCCGCTCCGCACGTCGGCCCGGACCCCCAGGAGGGCCTGCAGCCGGGCACCCCGGTCCAGCAGTGTCTCTCCGGCCACCACCGCGCGCACCCGGGCGGAGCCGAGCCATCCGGCCCTGGGCTGCCGGATCCGGCCCGGCTCCGGGCCGGACAACAGAGCGCAGTTGGCCGGGATCAGCGCGAGGACCTCGTCCCGCGCGGATCTGATCAGCCGTGTCGCCAGGCGCCAGCCCGCACCCTCGGCCTCGATGACCTTCGGCTCCGGTTCCATAGCCCCGTCCAGCATGATCTCTCCCCCGTGTTTGCCGTCGTGTCGCACGTACACCGGCCCGCACCAAGCGGACAGTGATGGAAACGTAGCGATCGGCAGCCTTCGCGGGTACCGGGGAATCCCTGCCTCATGACGCCGGTTTTTCACCGCCGCCCGCGTTACTCGCTTCGGTCGACGGAGCTGTTGGACCGCAGGTACATCAGCACCGCCCGCACCCGCCGGTGCACGCCCTCCGTGGCGTCGATCTGCAGCCGCTCCAGGATGCTCGTCACGTACGACTCGATGGTCTTGCTGCTCAGGTGCAGGCGGTCGGCGATCGCCCGGTTGGTCAGCCCCTGTGCCATCAGTGCCAGCACCTCCTGTTCCCGAACGGTCAGGCGGTCGATCCGGCCACCCCTCCGGCGCAGCGCCATCAGCTCCTCGACCAGAGCCGGATCGATGACCGCTCCGCCGTTCGCCACCTCGCGCAACGCGGCGACCACCTGCTCGACGTCGAGGATGCGCTCCTTGAGCAGGTATCCGACGCCGCCCCCACCCGAGTTGACGATCGCCAGCGCGTACTCCGTCTCGATGTGCATGGAGAGGACCAGCACCGCGATCCCCGGGTAGTCCCGCCGGATCCGCTCAGCGGCGACCAGACCCTCGGTGGTGTAGGTCGGTGGCATCCGGATGTCGACGATCACCGCGTCCGGCCGGTGTGCGGCCACCGCGTCCAGCAGCTCGCGGGCGTCGTTAACCGAGGCGAGCACGGTCATCGCGGCCTGCCGCAGGAGAGCTGACAAGCCCTCCCGGATCAGCACCGCATCGTCCGCTATGACGATCCGCACGGGATCACCGTCCGCAACGTCGTACCGATCCCGGGCCGGCTCTCCAGTTCGATCCGGCCACCGAGCGCCTCGGCGCGGCGGCTGAGATGGTGCAGGCCGCCCTCGCCGGTGAGGATCCGGGGCGAGCCGGAGCCGTCGTCGCACACCTCCAGGTGCAGGCAGTGCTGTTCCTTGCGCATCCGGATCACCACCGTCGAGGCGCCGCCGTGCCGAACCGCGTTGGTCAACGCCTCCGCCACGATGAAATAGGCGACCTCCGCCACCGCACGCGGAACCAGGCGGGGCCGCCCCTCGATCCGCACCGTCACCGGCGTGTTGGCGGTCAGCACGGCCAGCGCCTCGTGCAGTTCACGCCGGCTCAGTGCGGGCGGCCGCAGTCCCCGGCTCAGCAACCGCAACTCGGTCAGCGCCATGGCCAGCTCCGTGGCCGCCGTGTCCAGGTGGAAGTCGGCCTCGGCGGTGCCCCGCGCGGCCTTGCGCGCCATCTGTACCAGCAGTGTCGCGTTGATCAACCGCAGCTGCGCACCGTCGTGCAGGTCCCGTTCGATCTCGCTGCGCGCCCGGCTGCGGCCGTTCTGCGCCTCCTGCTCGTACCGGCGTTCCCAGAGTTCGGCATCGGCCTGCCAGCCCCGCGCGTTGGCGAGCAGGGCCAGCGGTGGGATCAGGATCTGCAGGATCACACCGGCCGCGTTGCCCACCAGCCAGGCCGCCTGCGTCGGAACGGTCAGCACCGGCACCAACGCGGCGGCACTCACCTGGAGACAGAGGAGCACACCCGGCAGGGCGACGATCCGCTGGGTGCGCTGCCACCGCCGGATCAGCTGGACGGCGAGCCAGACCGCCACCACCGAGACCACCAGCCGTGCGGCAAGCGGAAGGTACGGCTCGGCGTCCCAGCCCGGCGAGGGGAGGCAGGCCAGGCACGGGTCGATCGGGCTGGATGGCGCGAGTTGGCCGTCGACGATCAGCACCGGCAGGCCGCCGAGCGCGACCGTCAGCAGGAGGCGGTCCGATCGGGTACGCGTACGGCGGTGCGGCTGGGTGACCAGGATGACCACCAGAAGCGTCCAGATCAGCGGATGCGCGGCGGCGGCGATGCCGGTGCCCGTCACGCCGTGCAGCGGCCCGATGCTCCGCGCCAGCCAGATCATGGCGACGGCGAGGAACAGCGTGCCGGCCAGGAGGTTGGCGGCCGACCCGATCAGGATCATCCCGGCCGTGCCGTAGGAACCGACGAGAACCAGAGCTGTGGCGGCGAAGAGCGTGATCTCCGGATCACCGGACTGGATCACCCGCACCGCGGCGACCAGGCTCACACCCAACATCACACAGATCAGCAGTGCCACAGCAAAGCGCCGCAGTGCTTGACGCGCGTAGAGCCGGCTGACTCTGCCGTGCATCGGAAGCCACACCAATCGTTCCCCCCGTAGTCGGTGGCCGATGGGAGCTGACCGCTGGACGGCGATGGAACCGACAAGCGTTCACTCGGTGGTCGCGACGCGACTTCCGAAGACGATCAGTCCGTCCGGATCGGCCTACGCGATCGACAGCAATATATAGCACTTCCGATTAATCAGGTCTGCTAATTGCATAGGAGTTTTCGCAAAACTGGTCATTGCTGACTTACGGTCGTCGCGCTCACTCAAGCACGCGAACCGGACAGTTCATTCCCCCCATTGACTGTATAACCTATCAGTTTAGAAGGTAATTCTGTCCTATTCGGATCCACGGGTCGGCAGCCGCCGACATCCGCCCTGCTCCCACCCCATGGCATCGCGTCTCACCGCCTAGACCACCGCGTCGAGCCCCAGGCCACCCCATCGGCCGGTATCACGCCGGCGCGGTACCGAAGCCGGCCGGTTCAACACCCGCCCCCGCATCGGAAACCGGCCCAATCCGCGCCAAGGACGGCATCCCCGGCCCGCCTCGTCGCCCGCGACTCAGCGCCCGCGAAGTCGACGGAAAAGCCGCCGGGAAGCCGGCCCACTTGCGCATTACGACACTTCGGCAAACCGCTAGTTATCGCTACCGACCCGGCTCACGGGCAGCGGTACAGAAAAACAGCTGCATAAGTAATCCCTAATGCCGACATGCACATACTTCCGAACCGGATGGCACAAATGCTCCCGAGCCGGAGGGGCAGCAACCCGAAGGACCTGCTCGACGTCGGTACCGACGGCGACTACTGCTGCCCCACGCCGCGCGCGGTGGCTTCCCGCATCACGGGGGGGACGACAACGCCGGCGCCCAGACGGCTTCGTCGGGACGTGCATGGACCGAGGTCGCGGGCCGACCGCTCCCGGCGCGGACGACAAGGCGGTCCTGAACTACGTTTCCGCAGTTCAGGACCGCCTCTGGTCTGGCGTTCCCGAGGGACTCGACCCCCCCCACTACTTCTCCGAAGCGGCAGCCGGCGCCGGGTGGTTCAGAGATGCCCGGCGCTGCCGACCGCGACCATCGCTACCGGCCGCCGAAGATCCCGCCGAACTGGGAGGTGAAGCTGCTCAGGTTGACGCTGCCGCCACCGTTGTAGTTACCCGCGCCGATCTGGGTGTTGCCGACGTTGTTCAGCACGATCTGGTTGGTCACGGAGATCTGCACCAGGTTCTGAAGGTTCAAGCCGCCGCCCCGAGGTGCGAACTGCTGACTCTGCCGGTACGGGGCGAACGACCGGCCCTGGTTGCTCGGGCCCTGATGCGAGTAGCTGCAGCAGTTCCTCGCCGAAGCGCTGGGCGCGGCGCTCGCGGGGCCCGCGAGTGCCAGGCTCGCGCCTGCGGCGATCATCAGGCCAGCCGGGTAGAGAACCGTACGACGCATGACTTTTCCTTCCAAACCCCGCGATGCGAAAGCAGCGGTGGGTGAGCCCTGATACCAGACCATTACATCTATGTCTTTAAAACACATTCGGGATGAAGCTCTCAGAAGTTGCCCCGCACTCGGCCGGCCGGTGGCTCGCACCAGCGTGACCGCGACCGCGACGGCTTGATAGATATCCGGAGCGGGTCACGCGCACCGAACATCTCCGTCGTGTCTGGACACTCGAACCGGTCCGGCGACGGCACTTGCACGAGTTCGTGCCCGAACCGCGACCGGCCAGGTGATGCCTGACCGGTCGCGTTCCGACTACCAGCCGTTGCTGATGCCACCGAACTGGGAGGTGTAGTTGCTCGATCCGGCGCTGCCGCCACCGTTGAAGTTGATCAGACCGAGCTGCGGGTTTCCGACGTTGTTCAGCGTCGTCTGGTTGGTGTAGTTGCTCTGGCCCAGGTACTGGTAGTTGGAGGACGAGTAGGACGGGTAGCTGCAGCAGAACGAGGCCGTCGTGCTGGGCGCCGCGGCGGCGGGCCCGGCGAAGAGGAGGCTCGCGCCTCCGGCGATCATCAGGCCGGCGGTGTAAAGGACAGAACGACGCATGAGATTCCTTTCAAAGTGGCGGCTTGGAAGCACCGCCGAACACGATTCTGGGCCAACAACCTGCAGAAACGCCACATTTGAGGACATTCGGGAGAAAGTTGACCCGCCAGTGGGACGTGAAGACCGCAACGGCATGCTCACATTCCACCTCCCCTGGAAGACACGCCCGCGGCCAGCGGGAGCACCCTGAGGCCCCGGCCAACACGCGATTTCTCACACCTGGCGAGCAGGTGCGGCGCCTGCCGCGAACGTCCCGGCCAGCCGGGCCATCACCCCGCCGGGGGGGCCGTGGCAGCCCCGCGACCTCTACGGCCACCTATGTCCGGGCGCCTTCAGGCCATCGACGACTGTCGCGCCGACACGACTCCCGATGGGCGCCGCGATCCGGCCACGTGTACGCCACGAGGCCGCGAGGCCGCGGAGCCGATACGCGGAGCAAGCGCTCCACCGGGAACGCCCTCGGGTCCACAGTGGGATGTCGAGCGTCGGGCTGCCCACCCGTACGTACAATCAATGTCCTAATCGGCCTGACGCCCACGTCGTCGCCCTGCGCCGGAACGGTTTTCCTCGCGCCGGAGATCCATGACCGTCAGCGCTGATCGGTCGGTCGGATCACCAGGGCTGCAGGATCTCGCAGGAGATCAGGGTGTCGGCGGGCTTCCTGATGCAGGTGTCGTCGTCGGCGCCACCGTAGAGGGTGTTGACGCCGTAGCCGGTGTGCAGGATGTCGTTGCCGGCCTCGCCGTAGATCTTGTTGTCGCCGTCCCCGCCGTCGAGCAGGTCGTTGCCGGATCCGCCGAGAATGACGTCGCCGCCGCCGAAACCGTCGATCTCGTTGGCGGCCGCGTTGCCGACCAGGCGGTCGTTGCCGGCGCCGCCCATGAGGATCTCGATGTCGGAACCGACGGTGTCGTGCTCACCGGCAGCCCCGTCGTCCCTGGACGCGCCGTCCAGGTCCACGCTGACCGCCTTGGTGTAACCCGAGTAGTTGACGGAGTCCCGCCCCGAACCGCCGAGGAGGATGTCCGCGCCGGCGTCGCCGAAGAAGACGTCGTTGCCGGCGCCGCCCTCGACACGGTCCGCCCCGTTGGAGCCGTAGAGAAAGTCGTTGCCGTTGCCGCCGTACAAGCGGTCGTTGCCGTCGCCGCTGAGGAGGGTGTCGTTGCCGTTGCCGCCGAGGAGGGTGTCGTTGCCCGAACGGTCGGGAGTGTCGATGCAGTCGCCGTCGCCGTACAACTGGTCGTTGCCGTCACCGGCGGAGACGTAGTCGGAGCCCTCGCCGGCATCGATCACGTCGTTGCCGGCGCCGCCGTAGATCTTGTCGTTGCCGGGCGACGTGTCGCACACGTCGTCGCCGTTGAGAACGTCGCTCTTGGGGCCGCCGACGAGCTTGTCGCTGCCGGAGCCACCCGTGGCGTTCATCCTCAGGTCGCTCTTGTTGACGACCGAGTCGTTGCGGTCGTACGTCTTGACGAAGATCACGGTGGGCGTCTTCGTGGTCGTGCAGCGGACCCTGGTCTTGTCGCCCTTGACCTGCTTGCATCCCTTGCCGGGCCGGATGGCGACCCGGTCGTCGATGGTCACGGTGCGCCCGGACCGGGTGATGACGACCTTGTTCTGGGCCTTGTAGTCGGCGGCGAAGGAGACCTTCGTGGCGCCCGCTGTCGCGTAGCCCCAGCTTGCCGCGGCGGCTGGGCTGGCGACCGATCCGGCGGCGATGACGGTCAGAACGACGAGGCCGGCCCGCAGCGGGCCGAACTGGTATGGCATCGAGAGAGCTCCCGGTTGGCGATTGCGCCGCAGTCTAGATGGCAAAGGATCTATGAGCGACCCCGTCCGCCGGTGACCGCGACAGGCAGTCCATCAAGGATTCCGGGAGTGCGGGGTGACCACGCACCGACGTGGTCTCGACAACACCCTGCGATCAGGACTGCGCCGCATCGAAGCCCGCCGAGCGGAAGGCGGCAAGGTCGGCCACGAGCTTGCCGTCGTCAAGCTCAGCCAGATCGATCCCGGCCACCACGGCATGCAGTCGGGTCAACTCCTCCGGATGGGTGGCCCAATATTCCGCAGGAGTCCGGCGTACGACGGCGGACAGCAGGTCTCCCGGGTAGTAGTCACCCTCGGCGAGTGGATCATGCTCCAGCACCGCGAGGGCCTCGGGCACCAACACCGGCACGCCCACTTGCTGGCCGAGCATGATCCTCAGATCCTCGACATCCAGCTTGCCGATCGGTTTGCGTCGCAACTGGTGGACCGTGGTGATGAGCCTGGTCGCATCAGCCGGAGCGTCGCCCCAAGCATCACCCTCGAGCTCTTCGAGCGATTGCTCCCGTGCGTCGGTCATGGCACCTCCCCCTCTATTCGGAGACGCGAGGCAGAAACTGTTCAGAATGGTCCAGCAGACGGCTGGCCTCGCCCAGCTCATCCTGCGCAGCCGAACGCTGCTCGTCAGGCAATCGACTATCCGCGATCAAGCGTTTCAGTTGGCGGATCCGATACGACGTTGAGAGGAACCCCCACAACGGCACCTGCGCCGGTCGCGTCGAGAGCCACGCCGAAGCCTTCGCCTCCGGAGCTCAGAAGCATCAGTCCTGACCGGGAGCCGCCTGCGCGACCGCCTGGTCGTATTCCTGCTTGGCCTGGCTGGTGCGGCCTTCAGCCTCCTCCCAGAGGCGGATCGCTTCTCCGGCCTGCTTCTGCGCCCACTCCAGCACGTCGGCGTAGGTTGACAGCGCGTCGGCCGCGGTCCGTAGCGAGTTGGCCGCGTCGAACCACTTGTTGGGTTCGTAGCTGAACTTCTCGCGGAAAGTGTCGCCGGATCTACCTGTCCACGCGCCGGTGTCGATGTCGATCAAGCCGTTGCCCACTGATTCAGCGCTGACCGCACGGACTCGAAGCGAACCTACGTCGGCAAGGATCGTGACAGGAGCGCCCGGAACGAGGTCCGTCGCGCTCTGCGTCTCACCGAGCTCAGCCATCGGTGACCCGCGTTCCCGGGTCACCCCGGAGACTTGCCGCATTGACGTTGTCGACAGCCCGATAGGCCGTCGCCGCTCGACCGAGGATGTCGCCGACCTTTTTCGCGTCCTCCACCAGCACGTCGAGTCCGTCGTTCCAACGGTCGCAGAAGTGCTTCATCGCCCGGTGGACACTGACCTCTCCGTAGGCCTCCGGCCCGGCGCAGACGTCTTTGAGCCGGTGTTTCTCCTGATCATTGACGCTACGCGTTATGCCGCCGCTGGCCTGTTCCAGCGACTCGATGTCGACATGAAATCCAGGACCATCCATGAGTTTCATCCTGCACGACCGGCAGCTACCGTCGCCTGACAGAAATCAGTCGAACGATCGCCGAATTTCACATCAGGCGAAGCTCAGCCGAAGGCGAGCCGGTGCGCTCGCGGGGTCGTGCCGCGCTTGCCTGCGAAGTGGTGCCGCAGCGTGTCCGCGCTGCCGAAACCCGCCCGGGCCGCCACCGCGTCCACCGTCAGATCGCTGCTCTCCAGCAACAACTCCGCGCGCTGCAGCCGCTGCTCCAGCAGCCAGCGATGGGGTGTCGTGCCGGTGGTGGCGCGGAAGTGCCGGGCGAAACTGCGCCCCGACATGCTGGCCCGCGCCGCCAGCCGGTCGACGGTCAGCGGCTGGTCCAGGTGCAGCAGCGCCCAGTCGAGCACCTCGGCGAGCCCGGCCGGCTGCGGCGGGAGCGGGCGTTCGACGTACTGCGCCTGGCCGCCCTCGCGGTGGGCCGGCACCACCATCCGCCGGGCCACCGCGTTGGCCGTTTCGGTGCCGTGCAGGCGGCGGACCAGGTGCAGGCTCGCGTCGATCCCGGCGGCCGCGCCGGCGCTGGTGATGATGTCGCCCTCGTCGACGTAGAGCACGTCCTCGGCGATGACGACGTCGGGATGGCGCTTGCGCAACAGGGCGGTGGCCTGCCAGTGGGTGGTCGCCCGGCGGCCGCTGAGCAGCCCGGCTCCGGCCAGCGCGAACGCGCCGGTGCAGATCGCCAGCAGGGTCGCCCCGTTGCGGTGCGCCGCGCGCAGGGCCTCGGCCAGCGCCGGTGTCAGGTCGGCGTCCTCGTCGGGCCAGGCCGGGATCGCCACCACGTCGGCGGCGACGACGCGGTCCAGCCCGTACGGCACGTGGACGTCGAAGCCGGACGTGGTCGGGACCGGGCCGGGGTGTTCACCGCAGACCGCGAAGTCGTAGGCGGGCAGGCCCTCGGCGCTGCGGTCCAGCCCGAACACCTGGGCGAGGATGCCGAGCTCGAACGCGGCGGCGCGACGGCCGACGACGGCGGCCACACGGACGGTTGGCGGGATGTTCCGGGACCCTGGCATTCCTGCCACTATGGCATGCCGCGCACGTCGACCAGGGTGATGGCATGAACCTCACGAACTCCGCACTCGTCGCCTCCCCACCGGCCACCGGCGTCCAGCGCTGGGCCGGCGCTCCGACCGCGGTCCTGGACTCCGACGGGTCGGTGCTCCTGGCGTACCGGAAAAGGGGTGACGGTGACACGCTCGTCCTGGCCCGCTCCCGCGACGGCGTCGCGTTCCACACGATCGCGGAACTCAGCGCGGCTCGGCTCGGTGCCGACGCGGTCGAACGCGCCGCGCTCGTCTTCACCGGTGCGGTCTGGCGGCTCTACGTCTCGTTCGCTCCGCGCGGCGGCGGGCCGTGGCGGATCGGTCTGCTCGAGGCGGTGGAGCCGGAGCACTTCACGCCGGGGCCGCTGCGGGAGATCAACATCGGCGGCCCGCTGGAGACCGTCAAGGATCCGATCATTCACCGTACGACGCGGGGCTGGTCCGCGTGGATCTGCGTGCACCCGCTGGACGTGCCCGGCGCCGACGACCGGATGTTCACCACGCACTGGACCTCGCCGGACGGGCTGACCTGGGCGTCGCACGGGGTGGTGCTCGCCGCCCGCGAAGGTCACTGGGACGCCCGGGGCGCGCGCCTGACCTGCGTCCTGCCGGACGGGTCGGGCTATTACGACGGGCGGCGCAACCGGGCGGAGAACTGGTTCGAACGCTGTGGCCGCTTCGTTCCGGACGGCGCCGGGCCGGGTCTGACCGCGGTCGGCACGGAGCCGGTGGCGGACGTGCGCTACCTCGACATCCTGACCCTGCCGAACGGCGACCGGCGGGCATACTTCGAGGCGCGCCGCCCCGACGGGGCACACGAACTGCGCACCACGCTGCTCACCTGACGGCCAGCTGGTGGCCC
Organism: Actinoplanes palleronii; assembly: GCF_016862315.1. Lineage (GTDB taxonomy): Bacteria > Actinomycetota > Actinomycetes > Mycobacteriales > Micromonosporaceae > Actinoplanes > Actinoplanes palleronii. Next base: position 65,838 of record NZ_BOMS01000076.1, read on the forward strand.
CAGGTCAGACGCAGCGCCGGGATCGTCCAGTGTTCCCGGACCGGGCGGAGCCGTTGCCGGGCCGCCCGGTGCACGGCGGCGGCGGCCTCCGCACGCATCCGGTCGCGGTCCGTGACGGCGGTTCGGATGTCGTGCCAGGCGGCCCGCTCCACGACGGTGGCCTGCTGGTGACACCGCTGCCGATGCTCCGCGACCGCCCGGAGCAGAACCAGTTCCTGCTCCACCGGGTGCAGTCGCGGGTCCCAGCCACCCCGGCCGGCCAGCGCCGCGGCGAGTGCGGCAGTCGGCAGGTCACCGCGCTGCACCGCGTCGCGCACGGTCCGGTGCAGGAACCGCTCCCGCTCCGCGTACTCGGTCGGGGTCCGCGCGGACCACGGCGCGGTGAACGCCGCCGCGGCACGGGCCCGGGCCACGTCCTGCTCCGCGGCCTGCCAGGTCAGCCAGGTGTCCCCGGCGTGCTGCCCGGACTCGCGCCAGAGCTCCTGGCGGTACCGGACCGCCGCGTCCGCCCGTACCGATGAAGCTTTGACCTCATCGGCGAACCGCACCGCCGCGGCGGCCTCGCGCCGGGCCTGTTCCCGCGCCTCGAGGTGACACCGCAGCACATCCACGACCGCCATCACCAGCTGCCCCGGCCGGTGCACGGCCTGCGGGCTCGCCAGCAGCATCGCCGCGGGGAACGCCGCCACCATCAACATCATCCAGACGATCACCGGGGTCATCGAGTCGGCCAGCAGCAGCTGCGGCACAAAGTTCACCGTCGAAATTCCTAACAGAAGATGCGAAAAAAGGGGGGCGGCCGACTCACGGCCGTCAAAAAAAGCTTTTGGTACGACGGAAGCGCGCTCAGGCGGCGGTGACCGGCGGCGCACGAGCGCCACCGACCGAAGCGGTGTTCTGCGCCGTCAAAATCCGCGCACGATCCGCGACCACCACGGCGGTCACGGTGTCACTCACCCGCTCAGCGGGGAGACTGCGCCACCATCCGGCGACAGCCCGCAGAATCGCGACAAGAACGGGCAGGCAGCGGCTGAACACACCGCGCACCACATCCTTGATCACGTCGTACACGCTACGCAGCGGCGATCACCCCACCCCGCCGACGCGCGCAGCCCCACCGGGTGATCTACGACTGGCCGGCCCGGATGTAGGCGTTGCTGCGCTTCACCGCGTACATCTGGGTGTCGGCGTGTGCCAGCAGCGCCTCCGCCTCGACCGGGCCGTTGCCGAGAGCGACGCCGATGCTCGCGCCGATGCGTACCCGATGATCCTGGAGGTCGAAAGGTCTCCGCATGTCGGCCATCAGCCGGGCGGCCCGCTCGTGCACCGCGGACGTGTCGATGTCGCCGGTGAGCGCAGCGGCGAATTCGTCGCCGCCGATCCTGGCCAGCACGTCCGACGGGCGAAGGCCGGCCGCGAGCCGGGTGGCGGCGGCGATCAGCAGCTCGTCCCCGGTGGCGTGGCCGTAGGTGTCGTTCACCGCTTTGAAGCCGTCCAGATCGATGAAGAACACGGCCACCGGCGCGTTCGGTGACACCGAAGCGAGCGAGCGCAACAGTTCCGGGCGGTTGGGCAGTCCGGTGAGGGCGTCATGGGCCGCGGCGTGCGCCAGCCGATCCTGGTGCGCGCGCCGCTCGCTGACGTCGCGCTGGTTCGACACGATGCCCTGGACCGCGGCGTCGTCGAACGCGTTGCGCAGGGTGACCTCATGCCAGCGCCAGGTCCCGTCGTGGTGACGGGAGCGCAACTCCAGCCGTGTCTGACTGTTCGCCCCGGCGGACGTGACCTCGGCCAGCGCGGTCCGGGCCCGGTGCTGATCGTCCGGGTGGAAGAGGTCGAGGTAGTCGGAGTTCAGGAGATCGCCGGCGGCCCAGCCGCTCACCTGCAGCACGGCGTCGCTGATGTGGGTGAGCCGGCCGCCGTCGTCGATGATGACCACCACGTCGGAGGAGTTCCGGACGAGCGCGCGATAGCGCTGCTCGGCCCGTTGCACGGCGAGCGCGGCCTGCTCGCCGCGGGCCGCGCTCAGGCCCAGGTTGCTGAGGCCGAAGATCGACATGACCAGGCTCAGCGCGGCGGCGACGTGGGAGTACTCGGGCGGGATGACGGATCCGGCCAGGCCCAGCTGGACGGCCGTCTCGCTGACCACTGTCGCCATCGCGGTGATCAAAGCGGCGGGACGCCACGTGCGGGAGCCGGACCAGCCGATGTGCACCACGGCGATCAACATGGCGCAGGCCGGGAGGAGGAAGCCCCACCCGGCCACCAGCAGCGTCGTTCCGATCAAGGTGGTCGCGTAGCTCAGCCGGAGGACCGGCCGGGTGTGCGCGTGTCCCCCGCCCACCCGGCGCTGCCAGTTCTCGTCCCCGCTGGCCCCGAAGAGCGTGCCCAGCGCCGCGATCAGCAGCGGCGATCCGAGAACCGCGCCGTGCCGGTGCGCCCAGACCATCAGGCCGTAGATCAGGGCAAAGAGCAGGGGAATGCCGAACAGCAGCGGAACGACGTTCGTCGTGGTGCGCGCGCCCAACCCCCGCGTCTGCTCTCCCGCCTTCGCAGGCATGACACGCTCCTGTCACCTCGCCGGTCCCAAGGTGATCAGGCATCCGCTGCGGAACCCTAGGGGTGTTGCCGACAAGTGCGATCGGACGTCCGGGGCGCGATCTGAGGAGTACCGGCCAGTTGACCCCGCCTCACCACCAGGCGGCCGCGGTCAGGATGCGTTCCAGGGCCGTGCCGGCCGCCTCGGCGAGCACGGACAGCAGCGCGGTCTGCTCGGCGGTGGCACGGTGCGGAACCGCCCAATACGCGCCGATCGCTCCGAGTGGCGCGGATTTCCGGATGGGCACCATCACCAGGCTCCGCACGAAGGTGGGCCGATAGGCCAGCTGGGGAATCCGTTCGTCGATCCGGATGTCCGGGATCACCGCGGCGCACCGGTTCATCATCGCCCAGCCGCTTATGCACTCCGAGACCGGAAACCGCTGTCCCCGCCACAACGGGCTGATCGCGTCCTCATCGGCATAAAAGCACTGGTCGCCGTCGAGCAGCACGATCGTGGCGCCGTGCGAATCGGCGAGCGCACGGGCACACGTTCGCACCAATTGCTGCACCCGCCGCAGGGTGTTCGCCCCCACCAATTCCTGAACCGTTTCGTCGAGCACCATCGTCTTGGACCGCATGCCTTGCCTTCCGACTTTCCACAGCGGGCGCCCGGTCTATTGAGGCGGCAGAACGGCGGGCCGGCCCGCTCGCCGGATTCCCCGTGAAGCCGGCGAGGCGTGATGCTTCGCGGCGTTGTTTCGGTACATGAGCTTCGGCGGCGGCGCGTCCGGTTCCGACCGGCGCGCAGGGGGTTCGACGGCCGTGCGGTCGGTGCGGTGCCCGCTCAAAATCTCTACTGTCCGATCCTGATCGGCTCGCACCGGCACCGCGCGCCCCTCCGGCACGGCATGCACCACGGCGGCCGGCGGCGGTGCGGGCCGGTCGACCGGCCGCGGAAGATCAAGATCAAGATCCTTTTCGGTACGGCGGGGACGGGCCGCGGCCGCACGCCACACGAACAGCAGGATCGCCGCCGCGTGCAGGACGGCGAGACTGCGGGCGACACCGGTGGACCAGCCGGGCAGGATGACGGCACGGCCGAGCAGCCAGTAGCCGATCAGGGCGAGTGCCGGGATGCCCGCGAACGCGAGCCACCGGCTGGTTGCGGTGCTCCGCAGCGGCGGGCGTCGCACAGGCGTGATATCGATGACCATGCTCCTCAGAGGCGATCGGCGGCTAGCCTACGTAGCCGCCTAAGAAAGAACCGTAATCGTGTTTGGCTCTTTCGGTAATCGCTCGCCCGGGGGGTCATCCGAAAATCTGCCCGCCCGGTGGACGCCAGCGCGCCGCCTCGCATCGACGATGCGGGACGGCGCGCGTTTCGCCGAGTAGGCGTGTTCTATCGCCAGGTGCCCTGCTTGCGGGCGGTGCGGATGAAGTAGTAGGCGGCGGCCCCGCCGACCAGCACCGCCCAGATGCTCGCCTCGGGGCCGAAGCCGCCACCGCTGAAGAACGCCGGGCCGTGCGGCGTGCCGCTGAACAGACCGCCGACCGTGGTGTCAGAACCGGAGACGGTGGCGCCGAAGATGCCCGACTCGGCGAAGTTCCAGCCCAGGTGGATACCGATCGGCAGCCACAGGCTCCGGGTGGCGACGTACGCGGCGCCGGCCAGCAGACCGCCCTCGATGGCGATCGCCAGCGCTCCCCAGAAGGCGGTGGGGTCGTTGATCAGGTGCAGGCCGCCGAAGATCAGCGCGGAGACGACCAACGCGATCGTGCTGCCCCAACGCTCCTCGACGATGCGGAACAGCACGCCACGGAAGAGGAGCTCCTCGATGGTGGCGACGCCGAGCATCATCCCGAACGTGGCGATCATGTCCCCGAACGAGCCGCCGTGCAGCCGGTAGCCGTTGCACATGAAGATCAGTGCCAGCGTGGCGCAGAACAGACCGATACCGATCAGCGTGCCGCGAATCAGTTGCGGTCGCATCGTGGTGCGGTCGATCTCCGGCGTACGGCGTTCCTCGAGCCAGGAGACCAACTTCGCATAGGCGACCAGCACGATCGCCATCACCGCCACCCCGGCGAGAAGACCGGTGACCGGGTTCTTCGCGGCGGTGGTCAGCAGCGGCGTGAAGAGCGCCTCGAACACCACAAAAACGACGAGCAGGAACGCCAGGCGGGCACCGAGCGGGCGCAACCAGCGGGGCGGACCGGAACGGACGGGCGAGGCCGGCGCGGTCTCGTTGCTCATCGTTATCTCCTCTGTGAGCTGCGGGAACGTCCCGCTTCAACGAGGAGAACACTATGGATTTCCGCCGCCGCGGTAGTCACCCCGAGGTAAGCAATCGGCATCCCCCGGCCGGGGGATGCCTCGTGCAGATCGCCGGTGACGGCCCGGCCTGCGCTTGTGCGTCGGCCCCGCGCTGACGCGCGCCGAGCGGGGCCGCGCCTGTGCCATCCACGCGGTCCCCCGCGGTCAGCTGACCCCGGCCTGCCCCGCCGTCAGCCGCGGATGAGGGAGGTGGGTGCGGGTCATGAGAGGATTTGGGCATGGGAAATCAGCGTGTGACCGGCAGCATCGATACGCGGGTCTCCCTCGCCAAGGATCAGAAGACCGCTCCGACGACGCTTTTTGAGCTTGCCTCCGACCCCTCGGCTCTGGTTCGGGCGGCTGTCGCCGCGCGGCCGGACGCTCCGGCCGAGGCGCTGCGGCCGCTCGCACGCGACCGGGACCGGAACGTGCGGGAAGTGGTCGCGAAGAACCCCGCCTCCTCGCAGGGGAACCTGCTGCGCCTGCTCGGTGACGCGGACCGGTGGGTGCGCTGGGCGGTCGCGGCCAACCCGTCGGTGGACGCCCGGATCCGCCACGTCATGGCGAACGCTCAGGATAAGGAACTCCGTGGCCTGGCCGCCGAGATGACCCTGCTCGAGCCCGACCTGGCGGCGCTCCTGATCAAGGATGCCTCTCCCGAGGTCCGGGAGCGGCTGGCCAGCCACACCACGGATCCGGACGTCATCGTGGCGCTGCTGCAGGACCGGACCGTACGCGTACGAAAAGGTCTTGCGGTCAATCGGTGGACCAGCGCCGAACAACGGCATCAGCTGGCGCAGGACTCCTCGCCCGACGTGCGCGCGGTGCTGGTGCGGGCACTGGAGCTGGCCGAGGAGGATCTTCAGGACCTGCTCGACGACCGGTCGGTGGACGTGCGGCGCTCGATGGCCACCTCCTCGGTCGTTCCGGAGCACATCCGGCAGGAGCTGGAGAACGACGCCGACGAGTCGGTGGCCGAGGACGCCCGGCGGTACCGCGGCGAGTCGAAGCCGGCACAGGACAAGCCAGCACCGGAGACGGCTGCCACCCCGCGGGCCGGACACCGCAGGGCGGTCAGCACGCGCTTCCCGGGCAAGCCCACCCGCTAGGGCGGGCCGCTTACGGTCGCCGCCCGTGAGGAGCGGCGACCGATTCGTGGTCAGCGTTCGCAGTTGACCTTGACGTCCAGCTTCTTCGCGAGGCACTGGTCGCCGCCGGCGCCGTTGGCACCGCCGTCGAGCCGGTCGGCCGCGTTGGCGCCCTCGTCGGCACCCTGCAGGACGTCGTCGCCGGCGTCGCCGTACAGCTTGTCGCGGCCGGTCCCGCCCTCCAGGCGGTCGTCGCCGGACCCGCCGTGGATGGTGTCGTTACCGCCCCGGCCGCCCGCGATGTTGTTGGCGGCGTTGTTGCCGGTGAGCCGGTCGCTCTTCGAACCGCCGTAGAGGTTCTCGACGTCGGCGCCGACGGTGTCGTGCTCGCCGGACTGCCCGTCGTCGCGGCTCGCACCGTCCAGGTCGACGGTGAGCGGCGCGTCGCTGGTGCTGTAGTCCACGGCGTCGATGCCGGGACCGCCCAACAGGACGTCCGCCGCCACACACGGCCCGATCGCGCTGCCCATGTAGCAGTCGTCGCCCTGGAGCGTGTCCTCGCCGTATCCGCCGTCGAGGCGGTCCCGGCCCGGTCCGCCGAAGAGGATGTCGGACCCGCCGTCGCCATAGAGCTGGTCGTTGCCGGCTTCGCCCCAGATCGTGTCGCCGCCGCTGTCACCGTGCAGGATGTCGTTCCCGGAGTACTTGCTCCCCGCGTCCATCACGACGTCGTCGCCGTCACCGCCGTGGACGAGGTCGTTGCCTTCGGAGCCGTCGAGGTTATCGTTGCCACCCTGGCCGTAGAGCTTGTCGGTCCCCATGCCACCGAGGATGTAGTCGCCGCGCGATCCGCCGTAGACCCGGTCGTTGCCGGTGCCGCTGTCCGCGCTCATCCGTACGTCGGTGTTGTTGACGATCGAGTCGTTGCGGTCGTAGGTGTAGACGCGGACCCGGGTCGGCGCCTTCCCGGTGGTGCAGCGGACCTTCGACGAGTTGACCTTCTTGCAGCCCTTGCCCGCCTTGACCGCGACCACGTCGTCGATCGTGACGGTGTTCCCGAGCCGGGTGATCACGAGTTTGTTCTGCTTGCCGGTCGCCGCCTTGTACTGCACCTTCGTGCCCCCGTAGACGGAGGCGACACCGGTCGCGGCGGCTTGCGCCGGGCCGGCCAGCAGGCCGACGGCACAGGTCGTGGTGAGTAGTGCCAGACCGGCGAGCGCCGGCCGGATGATGCGTGCCATGGATCCTCCCCAGGGATCCGGCGGTCTCTATGCCGCGCGGTGGCGACATCATAGGACGGTACGGTTACGGCCCGCCGAGATAGGGTGCCGCTATGTCAGCCGGGACGCACACTGTGGACACTCGTGACGGCATCGCCCAAGGGGTGATCGTGATGACCGTCTTCAGCCTGGCCTGGGTCGTCCTCGCGGCCACCGCCGCGCCGTCCACAGCGGCCACGATCGGACTGGCGGTGCTGGGCGTGGCGGTCACCGCCGCGGTGGCGGTCACCGGGCTGCGACTGGCCGCCCGGTCAGCGGCCCGCGGCACCACCCGCCGGGTCTCGGCGAGTTCGCGGACGGTGTTCGGCCTGGTCAACCTCGGTCAGACGGTGCTCATCCTGGTCGCGGTGTTCGGTTTGACGAAGGCGGGTCACCCCGGCCTGATCCCGGCCGCGGTCTGCTTCGTGGTGGGGTTGCACTTCCTCCCGCTGGCCCGGGTCTTCGACGTCCGTACCTATTGGCTCACCGGTGCCCTGCTGGTCGCGGTCGCCGCGGTGGGCGCGATCTTCTTCGCGTACGACGCGGACGCCGCCCTGGTGCGCGCGGTGGTCGGCCTCCCGGCAGCCGTCACCCTGTGGCTCACCTCGCTGCTTGTCGCCCGGCGGGGCTGAAGCCGGAGAATCGGGGCGGCGGGATGACAACCGGACGATCGCCCGGTCCCGTCTGAGGTGTGATGACCCGACGGAAGGGTGACACCATGAGCGATGGCACCGATGCGGAGTACATCGAGTACGTGACAGCGCGAATACCCGCGCTGCGCCGGCTCGCGTACCTGCTCGCCGGCGACGAGCACCGCGCCGACGACCTCGTTCAGCAGACCATCACCACGCTGTATGTGAAGTGGCGGCGGGCGAGTGCCGCCAGCAACCTCGACGCGTACGTGCGCACCATGCTGGTCCGTACCTATGTCGACGAGCGCCGGCTGGCGTGGGCCCGGGTCCGGCTGTTCCGGCAGGCACCGGAGCCGCCACCGGTGGAGCACGGCGGTGTCGAGGAACGCCAGGTGGTCCGGGCGGCGCTGCTCCGGCTGCCACGCCGGCAGCAGGCCGTGCTGGTGCTCCGGTTCTTCTACGACCTGTCGGTCGACGACGTCGCCGCGTCGCTCGGCTGTTCCACCGGCACGGTCAAGAGTCACACCTCTCGCGGGCTAGCCACGCTGCGACGCCTGCTCGGCGAGCGCGAACTGGCCGCCACCAGCTGAAGCCCGGCCGGGCGGAACCCCTTGCCGCCGAGCTCAGCCCACCAGAACCGATGCGATCGAGGAGCAGTCATGCCGTCCGATTTCGATCTTCTGCGCCCTCTCGACACTGAGCCCGGCGCGCCCTCCACCGTGGATGTCCAGCGGGCGATCCTCAACGCGCGCCGCCGGAAGGTGCGCCGGAGCGCCGCCTACTCCGGTGCCGCCGCCCTGACCGTGGTCGCGGTCGCCGGCGTCTCGGTGGCCGGCGGGATGTTCCACCGGAGCCCGCCCAGCAGTACCGCCGGCCCGAAGGCGAGCACCTCCGCGTCGGCCAAGCCGAAACCGAAACCCGCCTACACGATCCCCGGCACACCCGGCTGGACCGCGCCGGCCGCGACCGCGCCGACCAGTTGCACGGTGGAGCAGCTGCCCCTCCCTGGCGGCGCGCCGCAGGCCCTGATCGGCGGGGCCGACCCGAACGGGACCTATTTCGTCGGTCGGTCCTACCCGAAGGGCGGCGGGTACCAGGCGGTCCTCTGGCACGACGGCAAGGCCACGACGGTGCCGCTGCCCGGTGACTCCGAGGAGCAGCTGACCGACGTCAACACCACGGGCACCGCGGTGGGCTGGAGCTATCACGGGAACGCGGCGCTCCCCTACGCCTTCAAGAACGGCAAGGTGTACCCGCTGGCCGGGGTGAAGGCCGGCTCGGCGTACGCGATCAACGACGCCGGCGCGATCGTCGGCGACGACGACACCCACGCGCTGCTCTGGACGTCGGTGACGGCGAAAGCGATCCGGCTGCCACTGCCGGCCGGGGCGAAAACGGCCACCGCGCGCGACATCGACGAGGACGGCACGGTGGTCGGCACGATCGACAACGCCACGCCGTACGTGTGGCTCGCGGACGGCACCCACCACGCGCTGAAGATCCCCGACCTGGGCACCGGGAAGAAGATCGAGGCTCGGGTCTTCCAGGTTCGCGGCGGCTGGGCGACCGGGATGGCGAACGAGCCCCTGGCCAAGCGTGGCCAGGCGGCGCCCGGCGACGGCCAGGCGGTCCTCTGGAACCTGCGGACCGGGACGGTCGCCCAGCAGGCGGGCCTCGACATGTACGCGGACGGGGTGAACGCGCAGGGCTGGCAGGTCGGTGTCGGCAGCAAGGGTCGGGCCGTGCTGCTCGCCGGCGGCGCCCCGGTGACGCTACCGGGGATCGCCGACCGTCCGGCGGGCCAGCTGCACGAGATCCCCAAGACGCTCAGCGACGACGGCCGGGTGATCAGTGGCCAGTCCGACGACGAGAGCGACGTGATCAAGGCAGTCGTCTGGCGCTGCGCATAGAGCGGACCGCGATCAAGGCGCGCTGCCAGTAACGGGGGAGGGGGCCGGTTCGGCGCCGGGCCGGCCCCTTCGCGATGCGCCGTCACGAGGCGCTGAGTGCCTCGGTCGGGGTGAGCCGGGCCGCCCGCATCGCCGGGTAGACGCCGGCCACCACCCCGACCAGCAGCGCCCCGCTCAGACCGGCGGCCGCGGCCCAGACCGGCACCACCGGCGGCCAGCCCTGCCAGCTCGCGTACCCGAGGGTGGCGGCCACCCCGAGCACCGTCCCGGCCCCGCCACCCAGCGCGGACAGGATGATCGACTCGGTCAGGAACTGCAGCCGGATCTGCCCCCGAGGGGCGCCCAGCGCCCGGCGCAGCCCGATCTCGCGGCGCCGTTCGAGCACCGAGATCACCATCGTGTTGGCCACTCCGACGCCGCCGACCAGCAGCGACACCCCGGCCAGGCCGAGCAGCAGCGCGCTGAAGGCGCTGTCCGCGGTCCGTTTCGCGGCCAGCGCGTCGGACGGCCGGCTCACCCGGACCAGCCCCGGCAGTTGCGGGCTGACCGTGGCCGGCAGCACCGCCCGGACCTGTTCCAGGGCGGCTTCCCGGCAGCGAACGTAGATCACCGTCGGGTGGCCGTCGAACCCGAGCAGCGCGCCGGCCGCGTCCCAGCCGACGAGCACCGACTGGTCCAGGTCCGGGGCGAGCGGCACCGACGCCAGGACACCGGTCACGCTGAACCAGCGGTTGCCGATGCTGAGCTGCGGCGCGGGCCCGTCGGCCGGCAACCGGTCGTAGCCGAGCCGGGCGGCCGCCTCGGCCCCCAGCACCACGGTCGGGAACCGCGAGCCGGCCGCGGTGAGGAAACTGCCCGAGCGCATCCGCCCGTTCACCGCGGCCAGCAGGTCGGTACGACTGGCCAGCACGGTCAGGCCGGACCCGTCATACGGATCGATCAGGTCCGACCGGCGCACCACCGAGTGCACGTTGGCGACCGCGCTGACCTGGGTGACCGGCCCGATCCGGGCGGCCATCGCCACCGACTCGAGAGGCAGCGGCACGGTCTTGTCCCCGGTGCTCTGCGGCTGCACCCGCAGCAGGTTGCTGCCGAGCGCGGCGAGCCGATCGGCGACCGCCTGCCGCCCGGACGCCGGGATCCCGGCCACCACGACCATGGTGGCGATACCGATCGCGATGCCCAGCGCGGAGAGCACAGCCCGCAGCTTCCGGGTCCGCAACCCGACCACCCCGAGCCGCCACAGGTCACCGGGGTGCATGGGAGCCATCAACGTCCTCCACGATCCGGCCGTCCCGGATGGTGATCCGGCGGGGCAGGCGGGCTGCCACGTCACGGTCGTGGGTGATCACCGCGATCGTTGCCCCTTCCGCGTTCAGCCTGGTCAGCAGGCCCAGCACGGCCTCCCCCGTCGCCGAGTCCAGCGCACCCGTCGGCTCGTCGGCCAGCACCAGCGCGGGGGCGCCGGCCACCGCACGGGCGATCGCGACCCGCTGCTTCTCGCCGCCGGAGAGTTGGTGCGGCCGGTGTTCGCGGCGGTGGCTCAGCCCGACCCGGTCCAGCGCCTCCTCGGCCAGCGCCCGTCGGCGACGGACCGGCACCCCGGCGTGCAGCAGCCCGGTGGCCACGTTCTCGGCCGCGCTCAGCCCGTCGATCAAATGGAACTGCTGGAAGACGAAACCGATCCGGCGGCCGCGCACCTCGGCGAGCCGGCGGTCGGAGAGCGTGGTGACGTCCCGCCCCTCGACCTCCACCGTGCCGCTGGTGGGCAGGTCGAGGGTGCCCATCACGTGCAGCAGGGTGGACTTCCCGGAACCGGACGGCCCGACGATCGCGGCCAGCTCACCCGGCGCCAGGCTCAGCGAGACCCGGTCCAGCGCGATCACCCCACCCGGATAGACCCGGCTGACATCCCGGATCAACAGCACCGGAACCGGCGAGACCGGAGCCTTCGAGACCGGAGCGGGCGAGACCGATGTGGACGGCGGCGAGACCGAGGGCGTCACGACGTGGTCACCACCGGCAGGCCGTCGGTGATGCCCGGGCCACTGACCTGCACCATCCCGCCGGCGAAGGACCCAGTGGTGGCGGCGACCAGCGAACCGTCGGTCCGCTGCACGGCGTATCCGCCCTCGGCGAGCGCGACCAGGGCACCGACCGGCACGGCCAGCACCCCCTTGCGGCTGAGCGTGGTGATCCGCACCTGTACCGGCGCCGCGTCGTACGCGGAAAGGGGTTTGTCCGGGGTGACCGTGACGGACAGCTTCGCCGACTCATCGCCCTCGGTGACGGCCCGGCCGACCGCGGTGATCTTCGCGGGTGACGAGGCGCCGTCCGGGGCGATCACGGTCACCGCCATTCCGGAGTGGACCGTCGCGGCGTCGGCCGGGCTCATCGGCACCGAGACCACCGCCGCGGTCGATGTGATCGACAGCAGCGGCCCGGCGACCGGATCACCGGCCTGCGCGGTGACGTCGCTGACCCGGCCCGGTCCGGCGAGCACCACGACCTCACCCGGAGTGAGACTCGGCCCGGGGAGGTCACTCAGGGTCGCCCGCTGCGCGCCGCTCGGCACGTGGTCGCGGTCCCGTTCCCAGCGCTCGATCGCATCGAGCAGGGAATCGTCCGAGACGTCGCGGTCCGTCGACCGCGAGGAGTAGCCGAGGGCGGACAGGTTGCGGCGGATCTCCAGGACGTCCCTGCCGTGCAGGCCGATTTTGTCCACCGTACGAAAGAGCGGGGTGGCCCCGTAAAAAACGGTCACCGGCTTGTCGTCGACACGGTAGAGCGCCGTCCCGCGCCGGACCTTCGTGCCGACCGCGGGCAGCGTGGTGAGCACCCCGTCGCCGGCGCCCTTGACCACGCGGGCCGGGCCGAAGCCGAGTGTGCCGCTGACGGTGCGTTCGTCGATGAGATCCATTGTTCGTACCTCAGTGGTGTTGATCTTGGGGTCGGGACGCGGCGCGTCAGGCGCCGGACGGTGGTGGTGGAACGCAAACGTCGCGCCCGCACCGAGCAGGGCCACGGCGCAGACAGCGACCGTCCACTTAAGAGGAGGCATGGCCGAACGCCTCACGCAGGCAGTCGTCCTGGATCTCGCTCTGGTTGTCCGGGATCGGCACGTCCGACGAGTCGTAGGTCCACTCGCCCGGATTGGTCACGTGCACCTTGAGACCGTGCGCGCGCAGACATTTGACGTTGTCGTTCCACTGCGCGGCGAAGTTCGGGTTGAGGTCGGCGTCCAGCTCCGGCGGCTGCAGCGGCAGCTTGATCTGGCAGGCGGTGTACGCCGACTTCGGCTCCCCGCTCTGGTCGAGCCGCCGCCCCGGGCCGGCCGGACCGGGCTGATCCACCGGGTTGGCCTTCACGCCGTGCGCCACCAGGCAGTCGTCATAAATGGTCCAGAGCCGGTCGCTCTCCTCGTCGCTGGTGTCCAGTCGCAGCTGCGGACGCTTCGGCGCAGTGTCCGTTTTTGACACCACCGGAGCGGTGCTGGCCAGGGTCGCGACGTCCGGAGCGGAGGGTGCCGGGGAGCTGCAGGCGCCCAGGAACAGCACCGCGCTGAGATAGAAGAGCTTAGGCATGCCGAGGACCCTGGCCAGAGCTTGTCAGGATCCTGTTGTGATCCGGTAGTGCTCCCGTTCCAAGGTCGAAAGCACGCCTAGACTCCCCGCCGTGTGCGCATATGTGCTGGTCGCCGAGGACGACCCGAAGCAGGCCGAGCTCGTCCAGCGGTATCTGGAGCACGAGGGCCACGCCGTGATCGTGGTCGGCGACGGCCGGGCGGCGCTGGAGCAGATCCGGCAGAACCCGCCCGATCTGCTGGTGCTGGACGTGATGATGCCCCGGGTGGACGGCCTCGACGTGTGCCGGATCCTGCGCCGTGACTCCGCGCTGCCGGTGCTGATGCTCACCGCACGGACCACCGAGGACGACCTGCTGCTCGGGCTGGACCTGGGCGCGGACGACTACCTGACCAAGCCCTACAGCCCGCGGGAGCTGGCCGCCCGGGTGCGCACGCTGCTGCGCCGGACCCGGCCCGCGCCGCACGCCCCGGACCCGGTGCTGCGGGTCGGCAACCTGCACGTCGACCCGGTACGCCACGAGGTGCGCGCCGACGGCCAGCCGGTGACCTGCACACCTGGCGAGTTCCACCTGCTGCGGACGATGGCCGCCGAGCCCGGCCGGGTGTTCAGCCGGGAGATGCTGCTGCGGCACCTGCACGGCTTCGACTCGTACGTCACCACCCGCACCGTCGACGTGCACGTGATGAACCTGCGCCGCAAGATCGAGCCGGATCCCCGTCACCCGAGCCGGTTGCTGACCGTCTACGGCGTGGGATACAAGATCGCCGATGGTTAGAACCAGCCTGCTGGTCCGGCTGCTCGCCCTCTCCGCCGTGGTCTCGCTGCTCTCCATCGGCGCCACCGCGTGGCTCGCGGTCCGCACCACCACCCGGGCCATCCAGCAGGAACGCGGCCAGGCGCTGACCGACGAGGCGAAGGTCTACGACGCGCTGCTCGGCTACGCGGCCGGCCACCCGGACTGGTCCGGTGTCGGCCCGCTGGTCACGAAGCTGGCCGCGGAGACCGGGCACCGGATCGCGCTGACCGGCCGGGCCCGCGAGCCGATCGCCGACTCCGCAGGCGCACTGCCCGAACCCGAGGCGGCCGGCGCGCTCCCCGACCAGGCCCTCGCCACCGTCGACCCCCTCGCCGTCGCCGCCGACGATCCGATCGACCCGCGCGCCCTCGGCCCGTTCCGGCTCACCGCGGCCGAGAAGTCCCTGCTGCACACGATCGCCACCCGGGTGCAGAGCTGCCTGCGCGACCCACCGATCGCCCCGGCGCCGGCCCCGGACGGCCAGGACCGAGTCATGATCCACAACGTCGAGATCGTCGACGAGCCGAACGGCCGGCCCCGGATCGAGGCGGCCGGCACGGACCTCAGCGCCGACACCATCACCTGCGCCGAGGGGCGCGCCGACCTGGCCGCGCCGACCGCGACCGAACGCAAGGCGCTCACCCGCCTCGGCAAGCTGGTCAACGCGTGCCTGGCCCGGCAGGACATCCCGGCCGTCACCATCGGCCTGGCGAACACCTGGACCTGGGCCGACCCGGAGTCGGCGCGTACCGGCGAGCGCCGGAACCAGCCGGTCGCCGACTGCCTGACCGCCGGGCGCCGCGAGCAGCTGGCGAGTTATGTCGCCCCGGCCGCGCTGGTCTTCGTGACCACTCCCGGCACCGCCGCGACCAGCACGCTCGACCTGTCCCCGGCCAACCAGCGCCGGATCTTCACGGTCACCGGGCTGGTGCTGCTCGCCGCGATCGGGGTGACCACGCTGGTCGGGGTGCGACTGATCCGCCCACTGCGTGCGCTGACCGCGGCGGCCGGCCGGATGCGCGACGGCGACGCGAGCGCCTCGGTCAAGGTCACCGGACGCGACGAGATCGGCCGGCTGGCGGCGGCCTTCAACGACATGGCCGAGCGCCGCAGGCACGTCGAGCAGTTGCGGAAGACGATGGTCGGCGACATCGCGCACGAGATGCGTACGCCGGTGACGAACATCCGCGGCTGGCTGGAGGCCGCCGCGGACGGGGTGGTGCCGCTCGACCGCGAGCTGATGTTCTCGCTGCTCGAGGAGGCACTGCTGCTCCAGCACGTGATCGACGACCTGCAGGACCTCTCCGCGGCGGACGCCGGCGAACTGCGCCTGCACCCGCAGCTGGTGGAGATGGCCGAGCTGCTGCCGGCGATCACCGAGGCGTTCGCGTCGGCCGCGGACCGGGCCGGCGTCACCCTCACGGTCGCCGCGCCGCCGACATTGATCACCGCGGATCCGATCCGGTTGCGGCAGGCGGTCGGCAACCTGATCACCAACGCGATCCGGCACACGCCGGCCGGCGGCCACGTCAACATCCTTTCCGGTACGGCGGACGGCCTGCTCCGCATCGACGTACGCGACACCGGCCCCGGGCTGCCCCTCGATCAGCAGGCGCTGGTCTTCGAGCGGTTCTGGCGGGCCGAGAAGTCCCGCAGCCGGCAGACCGGTGGCAGCGGCCTGGGCCTCTCCATCGTCCGCAAACTCGCCGAGGCGCACGGTGGTTCCGCGTCGGTGAGCAGCACCCCCGGCGAGGGCGCCACGTTCACCGTCCACCTGCCGCTCGATCAGCGGGACTGATACGCCTCCCGGCTCGCCTCGATGTGCGGGACGTGCTCGATGGCCCAGCCCGCGAGGGCCAGCGCCGGCGTGATCAGGCTCTTGCCGACCGGGGTCAGCGCGTACTCCACCCGCGGCGGGACCTGGGCGTACACCGTGCGGTCGACGAGCCCGTCGCGTTCCAGGTTGCGCAGGGTCAGGGTGAGCATCCGCTGCGAGATGCCCGGGACCTGCTGGACCAGGTCGGTGAAGCGCAGCGTGCCCTGATCGAGGGTGGCCACGATCAGGAGTGTCCACTTGTTGCAGATCTGATCGAGGATCGCTCGCAGCGTGCGCCCGCCGTCGCCACGGATCATGCAGACGTGCTCGTACTCCGACATGACAGCTCCCTGTGCCTGAGGCACACGGATGTGCCTTTTGTAAGCCCCTCGATAGTGACTCATGATGTGGTCACTTACGACCGGTAACTCTCCTGGTCGTCGACGTTCGAGGGGGCGCACATGGAGATCGCGTACTGGATCCTGGCCGGATTGCTCGCGCTGTTCTACGTCTACAGCGGCGGCATCAAGGTGGTGCAGAGCCAGGACAAGCTGCGGCCGATGATGGCCTGGGTCGATCAGGTTCCGATGCCGCTGGTCCGGGCGATCGGCGCCCTGGAGGTCCTCGGCGCCGTCGGCCTGATCCTCCCGCCGCTGACCGGCATCGTGCCGGCTCTCGCCCTCGCCGCCGCGATCGGCCTGGTCCTGATCCAGGTCGGCGGCATCGTCACGCACGTCTCCCGGGGCGAGACCAAGGTGATCGGACTGAACATCGGCCTGCTCCTGGCCGCCGCGATCACCGCCTGGCTCTGGTCCTTCTGAAAAACCCAAAAATCTTCTGGTACGACGGCAACCTCATCAGCCGCACGAGCATGTACCCGAGTGTGATCGTCGATTCGACCCGCCTGGCCGACGGGTGCGACGACGATCCGGGCGCCGGCACACCGGTTCCGGCCGGCGCCCAGCCATCACTCACTTGCACGTTTCGATGAGGAGCTTTCCCATGCGCGTCCGTAACTCTCTCGTTTTCGGTGTGCTCGCCGGTGCCGCCGTCTTCGCGCTCTCGGCCTGCGACAACCAGGACCCGATCGCCGCGGGCACCACCAACACCACCCCCGCCACCAGCACCACCGGGGTTTCGAAGACTGCGGCCCCGACGAAGACGACGAAGACCACGCCCGCTGCTTCCCCGGCGGCCGACAAAGACGGCTGCCCGGTCACCGCCTCCACCCTGCAGAAGGCGTCCGGCCTGGACAAGGGCTGGAAGATCAACTCCGGCACGATCAAGTGCGACCAGAACTGGGCGACGGCCGGCCTGACCGCACCGACGCCGGAGCAGCAGGGCGACGGCGTGATGGTCTTCCAGCACCGCGACGGCAAGTGGACGAAGAAGGGTGAGGGCAGCTCCCTCCTCTGCAGCGAGTGGGGCATGCCCGCGAGCAGCGACCTCTGCACCAACGCCTGATCATGACGACCGCGGTGACCACTGGACACCCTCCGCTAGAGTCCCCGCGGTCCGCCCGATACGGGGTGTCAGCGCAGGGGGTAGAGGTAGCAGTCGGCGTGAACGATGCGGTAGAGGCCGACTTCTGCGAGTTCGTCAGGTCCCGGACACAGGCGCTGCTGCGTACCGGTTTCCTGCTGACCGGTGACCGGCACCTGGCCGAGGATCTGGTGCAGGACGCGTTGTCGCGCACCCATCGGGCGCTGCGCCGGCTCGCGGACGACGGACATTTCGAGGCGTACACCCGGACGGCGATGTACCACCTGCACATCAGCATGTGGCGTCGCCGCCGGGTGGCCGAGTCGCTGCCCGGCGAGCTGAACGACGCCGCGCACCCGGACGGCGACCACAGCGACCGGGTCGATCTGCAGGTCGCCCTGCACCAGGCGCTGGCCCAGCTGACCCGCAAGCAGCGGGCCGTTCTGGTGCTGCGCTATTTCGAGGACTGTTCCGAGGCCGAAGCCGCGACGCTGCTGTCATGCTCGATCGGCACGATCAAGAGTCAGACCAGCAAGGCGCTGGCCCGTCTGCGCGTCATCGCCCCTGACCTGATCAGCTCCGCGGCGAAGGAGGAGGCAGCCTGATGGGCGACGACCTGAGCCGCCTGCGCGCGACCATGTCCGACCTGGCCGAGCACGGCGGCAGCACCGACCTCTACCAGCGCACCCTGACCGGTTCCCGCCGCCTCGGCCGCCGCCGGGCGATCATGACGACCTCCGCGGCGGCCGTCGCGGTGCTGGCGATCGCGGTGCCGATCGCGCTCGCCCAGCAGCAGGGTTCCGCCCCGCTGCCGACCGCCACGCTCCCACCGGCCCCGGCCGCCTCGCCGTCGCCGTCGCTCTCGCCCTCGGTCCCCGCGTCGCGCCCGGCGTCACACCCGCCGAGCACACCACCGTCGTCGTCGACCTCGACGTCACACACCCCGGCCCACGCCGCGAACGGGTGCCCGGTCCGCACGTCCACCCTGACCAAGGTGGCCGGCCTGGACAACGGCTGGAAGCTCGACTCCTCCTCGATCAAGTGCAAGCAGAACTGGGCGACGTCCGCCCTGATCGCACCGACCGTCGAGCAGCAGGGCGACGGCGTGATGTTCTTCAAGTACAGCCCCACCACCGGCAAGTGGACCAACAAGGGCGAAGGCAGCTCCGTCACTTGCAGCGACATGGGCATCCCACCCAGCACCGGCTTCTGCACCACCGACTAACCCCTCGTCGTGTGTGAAGTTGGGGCGCGCTCCGCACCCCAACTTCACACACGGTCGTTGCGAGCGCTGCGTGGGGACTTTCGGCGCGCTCCGCACCCCAACTTCACACACACGGTCGTTGCGAGCACTGCGTGGGGACTTTTGGTGCGGAGCGCGCCGTAACTTCACACGCTGGGGTGGAGGGGGAGCTCGGGCCAGGCGGCGAGGTCGTTGCGGAGTTGGCGGTCGTGGGTGGCGACCACCACCGCGGCCGGGGTGTGCAGCAGGGCATCGGTGAGCTCGTCGACCAGGGTGATCGACAGGTGGTTGGTGGGTTCGTCGAGGAGCAGGATGTGCGGTTCGGCGGCCAGCAGCGCCGCCAGGTCCAGCCGTCGCCGCCGGCCGGTGGACAACTCGCGGACCGGACGGCCGAGATCGGCCGCGGACAACAAACCGAACGCGAGATTGCCGGGGGCGCGGTCGATGCGGCGCGCCGCCGGGTCCGCCGATTCTTGCGCCAGCAGACCTATGCGTACGGAATCAGCCGCCGTGACCACCCCCGACGTCGGCATGAGCCGGCCCGCGAGCACGGCGAGCAGCGTCGACTTCCCCGCGCCGTTCGCACCGGTGACCACCAGCCGCGAGCCGGATTCCAGCGTCAGTGACACCGGTCCGGGCAGCCGCTCGCCGACCCGGATCCGATCCGCGGCCAGCAGCGTGACCCCGGGCCGAGCCGGCAGCTCGGGCATGGTGAACCGCTCCGGTGGCACCGGCGCGGTCACCGCGTGGTCCCGCAGCTCGTCCTGCCGGCGGTGCACCGAGCGGACCAGCCCCGCCGCCCGGGTCGCGCGCTTGTGCCGGCCGGTCCCCTTGTCCGGCCGCCACCCGGTGACCAGCCGGTCCTGGGCCCCGGTCAGCGCATCGGCGAGCCGTGTCGCCTCGAGCACCTGCTGCTCGTGGAGTTGTTCCCAGCGGGCCAGTGCCGCCGCCCGGGCAGCCCGGTATCCGGCGAAGCCGCCGCCGTGGACCGCGGGCCGGCCGTCGACGGTCGGGTCGAGGTCCAGAATCGTGGTGGCCACGTCGCCGAGCAGCGCCCGGTCGTGGCTGACCAGCACCACGCCGCCCGGGTGGGAGCGCAGGTTCGCGGTGAGGAAGTCGAGTCCGGCCGCGTCGAGGTGGTTCGTCGGCTCGTCCAGCAGCAGGAAGTCGTGGGCCGCACCGAGCAGGCAGGCCAGCCGGACGCGGTAGCGCTGCCCGACCGAGAGGGTGGCCAGCCGGCGGTCCCGGTCGGTGACCGCGCTGAGGCCGGTCAGGGCGAGGTCGACGCGGCGGTCGGCGTCCCAGGCGTCGAGCAGTTCGGCCGCGTCGAGGGCCCGCGCGTAGGTCTCGGCGGCGCCGGGCCGGCCGTCGGCGAGGGCTCGGGTGCTCTCGTCGAGGGCGAACAGCGCGGCGCGGGCCGACGCGAGTGCGACGTCGACGAGGGTGCCGACGGTGTGCTCCGGTTCGTACCAAAGCTCTTGGTCGGCCATGCCGAGAGTGCCGACGACCTGGACCGAACCGGCATCCGGTGGCAACGAGCCGCCGAGGATGCGCAGCAGAGTGGTCTTGCCGCGGCCGTTCTCGCCGATGATCCCCCAGCGGGAACCGGGCGAGACGGTGAGATCTAAATCGGACATCCGGGCGCGATCGGCGCGGATCCCGGTGGCGACGAGCTGGGCGCGGGCGCGCGCGGGCAGGGTGCTGGTGACGGGCATGCCGTTTCTTCCTCTGAGCAGAGGGCGGTGGGTTGACAGCGGCGAGTCACCTGCGGCGCGGGGCGCGGCAGGCCGACTTGGGTCAGCTCAGAGGTAGAACTGGTACGACACGCGTCCGAGAATACCCGGATTACTGGTGCGGTTCGACGCCGAATGCCACGTCGAGGCGGTACTTCGTGCCGTTGTAGCGGGACTCGCTCAGCTCGAGCGGCCGCCCCTCCTGGTCCAGGATCAGGCGTTCCTCGACCAGCAGCGCGGTGCCGACCTCGACGCCTAGCTCCTTGGCGTCCTCCTCGTTCGCCGGCTGCGCGGTGATCGTCGAGGTGCCCCGCGTCGGTATCCGCCCGAGCGTGACGAGTGCCTCGTGCACCGATCCGGACAGGTCGAAGTCGAGCAGCTCGTTGAGCACCCCGGGGTAACAGGCGTGCTCGAAGGCGAACGGGTCGCCGTCGGCCTGCCGGACCCGGTAGATCGCGACCACCTCGCCGGCCCGCTGCCGCAGCCGGGTCGCCTCGATAACGGTGGCCGGCCGCAGCTCGGCGCTGACCACCCTCGATGTCGGGACCTTGCCCTGCTTGCGGATCTCCTCGCTGAGCCGAATCAGGTTGTCGGCACGGCGCGGACCGGTGGGTACGGCGACGAACGTGCCACGACCGGGCGCGCGGTAGGCCAGCCCGTCGTTCACCAACTGGGTGACCGCGGCGCGCGCGGTCATCCGGCTGACCCCGAACTCGCGTGCCAGCTCCGGTTCGGAGGGCAGCGGGTCGTGGGGCCGGGCCTGCGCGATCCGCGCTCGGAGCTCCTGCTCGATACGGAAGTAGAGCGGGGCGAAGTCTGGTCCGGCGGACATGGGGGACACCATACCGATACCGACAACCTGTCTAGACAGGTGGCTGTCTAGACAGGTACGTTCCCGTTCCATGGACTTCACGGTGTCGCAGATCGCCCGCATGATCGACCACTCCATCCTGCAGCCGCAGTTCACCCTCGAGGATGTCCGCGTGGGCTGTGCCGTCGCGGCGAAATACCAGGTCGCCTCGGTGTGCGTCCGACCGTCCGATGTACCCCTCGCCGTGGAGCTGCTGCGCGGCACCGAGGTGAAGGTCGGCACCGTGATCGGCTTCCCGCACGGTGACACCAGCACCGAGGTCAAGGTCGCCGAGACCGAGCAGGCCGTCGAGCGCGGCGCGGCCGAGATCGACATGGTGATCAATATCGGCTGGCTGCGCTCGGGTGACATCGCCGCGGTGGAGACCGAGATCAAGGAGATCGTGCGGGTGGCCGGCGAGGCACACGTCAAGGTGATCCTGGAGACGGCGTACCTCACCGACGAGGAGAAGCTGGCGGCGTGCTGGGCGGCCGAGCGGGCCGGCGCGGCGTTCGTGAAGACCTCGACCGGGTTCGCTCCGAAGGGCGCGACGATCGACGACCTGGCCCTGATGCGCTCCGCCGTATCGGCGAAGGTGCAGGTCAAGGCGTCCGGCGGGATCCGCAGCCTGGACACCCTGCTGGCGATGGCCGCGGTCGGGGTGACCCGCTTCGGCTCGTCGGCCACCGCCGAGATCCTCGACGATCTGGCGCGGCGGCAGGTGACCTCGTACGCCCGCCGTGCCTGAATCGCGGCGGCGCAAGGTCGCCAAGACACTGACCCGGCGGCGGGAAATGCGCCGCGGGCGGGAGTGCCGGCTGGAAGGCGCGCCACGAGCGCCGGAATCCGGTCGCAGCCCGGTGACTCCGGGCCCCACAAGGGCACGGACGAACCGGGAACCCCTCCCACGATCGTGAATGTTCCTTACCTTTATGATCTTGGCGCGTGATCCATAAAAGTCTGTCCATAGTGGTGGCGACTGGATTGATCAGCGCTGCCACCCTGCTCGGCGCCGCCGCCCCGGCCTTCGCCGACGAGACCGAGCCCTCCGAACCACCCCGTGTCGAGTTGGTCCTCGACGTCAGCGGCTCGATGAAAGCCGCCGACATCGCCGGCGAGACCCGGATCGCGGTGGCCAAGCGCGCCTTCAACAAGGTCGTCGACGCGCTGCCGGAGACCACCCAGCTCGGCATCCGCGTCCTCGGCGCGACCTACTCCGGCAACAACAAGAGGGTCGCCTGCAAGGACACCCAGCAGATCACCCCGGTCGGGCCGGTCAACCGGACGCAGGCGAAGAACGCGATCGCCACGCTGAAGCCGACCGGCTACACGCCGATCGGGCTGGCGCTGCGCAAGGCCGCCGACGACCTCGGCGACACCGGCTCGGTACGGCGGATCGTCCTGATCACCGACGGCGAGGACACCTGCACCCCGCCGGACCCGTGCGAGGTCGCCCGGGAACTGGCCGCGCAGGGCACCCACCTGGTGATCGACACGCTCGGCCTGACCCCGGACGAGAAGACCCGCAAGCAGCTGGTCTGCATCTCCACCGCGACCGGCGGCACGTACGCCGCGGCGAAGAGCGAAGAGGAGCTGACCGACCGGGTCCAGCAACTCGTCGACCGGGCCGCGCTCCCGCCGCCGGTGCAGCCGGCCGTGGTCACCGGCACCGCGGACTGCACGAACGCTCCGCTGCTCGCCCCGGGCGTCTACACCGACCGGGAGAAGCTCAGCGAGCACCGCTTCTACCGGGTCGCCGTGCAACCCGACCAGGAACTGCGTGCCTCGGTCAGCATCGGGCTGGACCGGGCGGTCAACCCGGACTACGGCGTACTCCTGAAAGCCTCGACCCCGGACGGCCGTGAGCTGGTCCGCGGGGTTGACGCCGGCGCCGGGCGCACCGACGTGCTGTCGGCCGGCCTGCGCTGGTCCGCCGACGAGCAGAAGGCGGACGCCAAGGCCTCGGCCGAAGCCGCCGACGACGATGCGGCCGCCGACGCGGTCGACGACACCTCGACCGACGTCTGCCTGATCGTCAGCAACTCGTTCGCCGCCGTGGCGGCCACCGCCGCGACCGCACCCGGCATGCCGGTCGAGCTGAGCATCGACCTGGTCGACGCGTCGCACGCCCCGGACGCTCCCGGCCTCGGCCGTGGCTTCCTGTTCCTGCTGGTCCTGGCGATCGCCGGCCTGCTCGCCGGCATCCTGGCCGGTTGGGTGACCCGTTACTGGGTGGCCACCTGGAGGGAGAACTGATGCGGATCAAGCACCTCGCCGTGACCGGTGCCGCGATCGTCGGCATCATGGCCGTCCCGGCACCGGCGTTCGCCGACGACCCGTCCCCGGCGCCCGCGGTGAACACCGCCGGCACCTCGTTCCTGACCGCGGTGTCGATCACCGCGAACCAGCCCGTGCAGGTCGGCGCGGTCACCGGCGACTACCTGTACTGGCAGTTCAACGCGTCCGCCGGGCAGCGCCCGGAGGCCACCGCGACGGTCAACCTGCCGGACGGCCGGACCGGCGACGAATCGTGGATCATCGAGGTCTTCGACGGACTGCGCCGCCGGCAGGCCTGTGTGGCCGGTGAGCAGAGCCCGGTGGCCACGAAGGACGCCGCGCAGGTCACGCTCGGCTGCCGGCTGCGTCAGGTCCGGTCCTGGGCCGAGCCGCAGGACGGTGACCCGCTGCCGGGCACCTACTACGTGCGGCTGTCCAGCACGCAGACGCCGGAGAAGGATCTGGGCCTGCCGCTCAAGGTCGGCCTGACCCTCGGCACGCCGGACGGTGACCTCGACGCCGACCAGGGCGAACTGGCCGCGCCGCTGGTGCCGAACAACCAGCCGGGCGCGGTGCTCACCGCGCCCGCGCCGTCCGCCTCGGCGGACCCGGACGCGGAGAAGAGCAGCTTCAGCGCGGACTGGCTGCCGGACTTCTCCGGCCGCTGGTTCTGGACCGCCGGTGGCGGCATCATCGCCGCGCTCACCGGGCTGTTCGGCTTCTCGCTGACCCGGCGCCGCCGCCGGGCCTGAACGGTTGTGGGGAGTTCGGGTGCGCTCCGCACCCGAACTCCCCACACCAAGCGGAAAACCGATGAGTGTGTGAAGTTCGGGTGCGCTGTGCGCCCGAACTTCACACACTCGAGGATCAGAAGTCGTCGTCGAAGGTGACGCTGCCGCTCACGCCTACCTGGTAGGCCGAGACGCGCCGTTCGAAGAAGTTCGACAGTTCCTGTACGTCCTGCAGCTCCATGAACGCGAACGGGTTCTTGGAGCCGTAGATCGGCGCGATCCCCAGCGCCGCGAGCCGCCGGTCCGCGACGTGCTGCAGGTATTCGCGCATGTCGCCCAGGGACATCCCGCTGACGCCCTGCTCGAGCAGGTCGGCGGCGAACTGCACCTCACACTCGACCGCGTCGGCGAGCATGTCCCGGACCTGCTGCTCCATCTCCGCGTCGAACAGGTCGGGCTCCTCGCCCCGCACCTGGTCGACGACGTCGAAGGCGAACGCCATGTGCATGCTCTCGTCGCGGAACACCCAGTTGGTGCCGGACGCGAGACCCTGCAGGACGCCGCGGGAGCGCAGGAAGTAGACGTACGCGAACGCGCCGTAGAAGAACAGGCCCTCGATGCACGCCGCGAAGCAGATCACGTTGAGCAGGAACGCCCGCCGGTCCGCCTTCGTCTTCAGCTCACGCAGCTCGAAGACCGAGTCGATCCACTTGAAACAGAACTCGGCCTTGCGGGCGATCGACGGGATGTTGTCGACGGCGGAGAACGCGGCCGCCCGCTCGTCGAGGTCGGGCACGTACGTGTCCAGCAGGTTCAGATAGAACTGGACGTGCACGGCCTCCTCGAAGAGCTGCCGGGACAGGTAGAGCCGGCCCTCCGGGGAGTTGATGTGCTGGTAGAGGTTCAGCACCAGGTTGTTCGCCACGATGGTGTCGCCGGTGGCGAAGAACGCGACCAGCCGGGACACCAGGTGCTGCTCGGCCGGGCTGAGCTTGGCCAGGTCGGCCAGGTCGGAGTGGAGGTCGACCTCCTCGACCGTCCAGGTGTTCTTGATGGCGTCCTTGTACCGGTCGAAGAAGTGCGGGTACTTCATCGGCCGGAGGGTCAGGTCCATTCCAGGGTCGAGCAGCATTACTGGCATGCCTCACAGATGTCGGGGTTCTCGAGGGACGCGGCGAGCACACCGTCCGTGTCTCCGAGCAGGTTCAGGCTGAGGGTGGCGACCTGGCCGGCGCCGGACGGGTTCGCCACCAGGGTGGTGGTCTGCGCCGGGACGACCACGACCGGGGCCTTGGTGACGGCGGCGGTGGTGGTGGCCTGCTGGATGCGCGTGGCCGGGCGCGAGCGCAGGTAGTACGAGGTCTTCAGCCCCGACTTCCACGCGTAGAGGTACATCGAGGAGAGCTTGCCGATGGTCGGCGCGCTCAGGAACAGGTTCAGCGACTGGGACTGGTCGATGAACGGCGCACGGGCGGCGGCCAGGTCGATCAGGGCCTTCTGCGGGAGCTCCCACGCCGTACGGAAAATCTCCCGGACGTCGGCCGGCAGCTCGGTGATCTCCTGGACCGAACCCTCGGCCCGCTTGATCGCGTCCCGGATCTCCGCGGTCCACAGGCCGCGGGCCTTCAGCTCCCGGACCAGGTACGTGTTGACCTGGAGGAACTCGCCGGACATGGTCTCGCGCTTGAACAGGTTGCTGACCTGCGGCTCGATGCACTCGTAGCAGCCGGCGATCGACGCGATCGTGGCGGTCGGCGCGATCGCGATCAGCAGCGAGTTGCGCAGGCCGTGCGCCGCGATCCGCTCCTTGACCGACGCCCAGCGCGCGGTCTGGACCATCGGGGCGCCCCACAGCTCGGGGTGCAGGTCACCCTTGGCCGCGCGGGTCTCCGGGTACGACGGGTGCGCGCCGAACTGCTCGGCAAGCGTCGCCGACGCCTCCAGCGCGGTCAGGAAGATCTCCTCCTGCACCCGGGTGGACAGCTCCTTGGCCTCGGCCGAGTCGAACGGCAGCCGCAGCGTGAAGAACGCGTCCTGCAGGCCCATCAGCCCGAGGCCGACCGGGCGCCAGCGCGGGTTCGACGCCGCCGCCTGGTCGGACGGGTAGTAGTTGATGTCGATGACCCGGTCCAGGAACGTCACCGCGGTACGCACCGTCGCGCGCAGCTTCTCCCAGTCCACGCCGTCGGCGGTGGTGTGCCCGCCCAGGTTGATCGAGCCGAGGTTGCAGACCGCGGTCTCGGCGTCCGAGTTCACCTCGAGGATCTCGGTGCACAGGTTCGACAGGTGGATGGTGTTGCCCGGCGCGCCGGTCTGGTTCGACAGCGCGTTCGAGCGGTCCTTGAACGTCATCCAGCCGTTGCCGGTCTGCGCGAGGGTGCGCATCATCCGGCCGTACAGGTCGCGGGCCTTGACCGTCTTGACGGCCTTCTTCTCCGCGTTCCGGTACGCCTCGGTGAACTCGTCACCGAAGAGGTCCGGCAGCTCGGGGGCGTCGGACGGGTCGATCAGCGACCAGTCACCGTCGGCCTCGACCCGGCGCATGAACTCGTCCGGGATCCAGTTGGCCAGGTTCAGGTTGTGGGTACGCCGGGACTCCTCACCGGTGTTGTCCCGCAGCTCCAGGAACTCCTCCACGTCCGGGTGCCACGGCTCCAGGTAGACACAGGCCGCGCCCTTGCGCCGGCCACCCTGGTTGACCGCAGCCACACCCGCGTCGAGGGTCTTCAGGAACGGCACGATCCCGTTCGACTTGCCGTTCGTGCCGCGGATCAGCGCGCCCCGGCCCCGGACCCGCGACCAGGCGATCCCGATCCCGCCGGAGAACTTCGACAGCTTCGCGACCTGGTGGTACCGCTCGTAGATCGAGTCCAGCTCGTCCTTGGGCGAGTCGACCAGGAAGCACGACGACATCTGGGTGTGCGTGGTGCCCGAGTTGAACAGGGTCGGCGAGCTGGGCAGGTACGCCAGCGACGACATCAGCCGGTAGAAGCCGATCGCCTCGTCGACGGTCTGCGACAGGCCGCAGGCGACCCGGAGCAGCCAGTACTGCGGTGTCTCGATCGGGACCCGCTTGGTCGGGTGCCGCAGCAGGTAGCGGTCGGCCACCGTGCGCAGCCCGAAGTACTCGAAGCGGAGGTCGTTGCCGAGGTCGATCGCATTGTCCAATTTGTCTTTAAATTTCGTGACAAATTCGAGAGTGCTCTCGCTGATCAGGCCCTGCTGGTGGCCGAGCGCGATCGACTCGCTGAACGTGGTGACGCCCTGCTCGCCGACCTCCTCGGAGACCAGGTCGATCAGCAGCCGGGCGGCCAGCCGGGAGTACTGCGGCTCCTCGCCGATCAGCTCGGCGGCGGTCTGGATGGAGAGCTTGTCCAGTTCCTCGGTGGTGGCGCCGTCGTACAGGCCACTGATGGTCTTGGTGGCGACCCGCAGCGGGTCGACCTCGTCGAGGCCGGTGATCCAGCGCTCGACCGCCGTAACGATCTTGTTGACGTCGACGGGAGCCAGCTCACCGTTGCGCTTGCGCACCTGCATCACGTGCCGGCGCTGTCCCGGCACGGTGGTCTTCTCCGGCGTGAGCGTCATAGCCCTCTTCCCTCGCGAGTCAACACGGTCTCCGACCGCGCGCAGGAAGACACCATCGACCCCTCCGGGCGCAAACGCGCACAGAGATCCCTTGGCGTCGGCCGTCCCGCGCGGCGTTCGACCACCACACACGTGTGCGTGCGGCGCGCTGGCAGGTCTTCGGACTCGTGGGCGCACTGCTCGTGCCTACCGGCCATCGCTTCCCGGACCTGACGGCCCAGTGCTTGGTTGACGGCTTTCGTTCCCACTCACCGCTGCGGGGCAGCCCCGGTCTCGCACCGGGTTCCCTGTTGCCTCGACACACCCGCGAGGGCATCCCGAACCAGCTGCGATCGACACTATATATGGGTGCCGCACCATGATCGCAACGCCACATGGTGTGTCGGATCAGTCACCCGAGAAGGCTGAAAACGATCTCTAACGGATTACCGGCGGGGTGCTCGCGCACCCCGCCGGCTCATTCACAACAGGTCAGCAGGTGCCGAGATCCTGCCACTGCTCGGTCCAGCCGGGCTCCGAGCCCTGCGTCCAGTACCTGGCCTTCCACAGGTGTTTGCCCTGACCCGACGCCGGGCCGCTGGGGTCGCCGTACCGGCTCTTCTCGTGCTTCACCAGGGCACCACCGAGATAGACACTGCCGAATGCCCATTCCGGCGCGTTCGAGCAGCCGGTGGCCGGCGGCTGTGACGTCGGTGACGACGTGGGTGACGAGGTCGGCGACGAGGTCGGCGAACTTGTCGGGTTGCTCGGGGTCGAGCAGGTGCCCGACGAACCCACCGTGTCGAGGAAGCCGGTGCCACCGGTCCGATATCCGGCCGCCTGCGAGCTGGCCTGAGTCGGTGACAGCACCTGGTTCTTCGCGAACAGCACCCAGTCGACCTGCTGGACGTACGTGCTCTTGCCGCCGGTGTGCGCGGCGAGGTCGATGAACCACAGGTTCCAGTTGATGGTCATCGTCTGCCGCGGGAAGAACTTCCCGCCGTGGTCGCCGACCTGCACGCCGTCGATGAAGTAGACGACGTGACCGTTCGCCACCTGCGCCACCACGTCGTGCCAGCCGTCCAGGCTGGACCGCTGCTCGGAGTGCAGGTTGTCGGCGAACCACGGCTCGTTCCGGTACGTGTACCAGGTCGTCTGGTAGTTGATCGGCCCGGTCTCGCCCCAGCCGCCGTTCGGCAGGTACTCGGAGAAGTCCAGCTCGCTGTAGGTCGGGTCGAGATCACCGTTCAGCGGGCTGATCGTGAAGAACGTCTCGTTGATGTGGTCGCCGTCCGGCCCGCTGGCCGGCGCGTCGGTGAACTTGATCCGGCTGGCGTAGGTGCCCTCCAGGAACCGCTTCTGGGTCGAGTAGAGCTCGGCGTGCCCGGTGCCCGCCGCGGTGCCGTCGGTGTACGCGGTGAGCTGAGCCACCTTGTCACCGTTCGTGGTCGGGAACGTGATGTTCGCGGGCGACCAGTTCGCCCCGGCCACACCGGGACCGCCCTGGTAACTGCGCGGCGTCCAGCCGTTCCCGGTCAGCGACGCGTCCGCGGACGAGCTGTAGTGGAAGTCGTCGAACAGGTAGCCACAGTCGGCGGCGGCCGCAGGGGTGCCGGCGCCGAAAGCGACGATGCCCGAGGCGGCCAGCACGGCCACGGCGAGACCAGCCAATCGACGTTTGTCAATGAACATGGATAGACTCCTCCTGTCGGAGAGGGGATTTTTTGGTCACCTGGCCGACGGAGTACCTTCGGGGCCAGGTTGGTGCGTGCGTCAGCGGGCTCTCTTCCTATGCGGTACGCCGGATGCGCCCGGCGTACCGCGCCTCCAGTTCTGCGTTGTGCTCCTTGCCTCCCGGCACGTTGTCGGACAGGTAGACCGGCGGGGTGATCCCCGCCGCGAGCAGGTTCGCGACCACCTCGGTGACGATCTGCTGGGCCAGCAGCGCCGCGGTGATCGAGGAGAGCGCGCCGACCGCGCCACCGCCGGGCAGCGGCAGGGTGGCGTCGCCGTACGGCGCTCCGTTGTCCAGCACCACGTCCGCGATCTCGCCGAGCTTGCGCCCGCTCGGGTGCCGGGTGGCGACACCCGCCGAGTGCTCCGCCGACGTGATCGCCACCAGCGGATGTCCGCGCTCCTTGACCAGCAGCGCCATCTCCACGACCGCGCCGTTGATCCCCGAGTTCGAGGCGATCACGAACGCGTCGTCCGGCTTGATCGGCGCCAGGTCGTAGAGCCGGTGGGCGATCTCGGTGCCGCGCTCGACCATCGGGTCGGCGAGCGCCTCGAGCGGGTCACCGCCGTAGAGCACGATGTCGCGCAGCGCGATCCGGTTCGTCGGGACCAGGCCACCGGCCCGGCCGGCGATCTCCATGGCCAGCGCCTCGGAGTGGCCGCAGCCGAAGGCCTGGATCACTCCGCCGTTGCGGACCGTCGTGGTGAGCAGCTCGGCGGCGCGCCGTTTCTCGTCGGCCTGGCCGGTGCCGACCCGGTCGACGGCGGCCCGGACCTGCTCCAGGAAGTCACTGCCGGTGAGGGTCACGGTTGTCCTTTCGTACGCCCACGCTTGCGGGTCGGGATCTTCTCGGGCAGCCGGTGTGCGTCGACGGCGCGGACGGTCAGCTCCAGCGCTTCGGCGGTCCGCTCGTACGTGCGCTGGGCGACCGCCACGTAGATCAGGTCCAGGATCAGCAGCTGGGAGTGCAGCGCGGAGAGCGCGGCCAGCCGGAACGTGGTCTCCTGCACCGAGGTGGTGAACACCACGTCGGCCACCTCAGCGAGCGGCGACCGACCGAAACTGGTCACCGCGACGGTGAGCGCGCCGTGGTCCGCGGCCTCGGCCAGGGTCTCGATCACCTCACGGGTACGCCCGGAGTGCGACAACCCGATCGCCACGTCACCGGGCAGCAGCAGGGCGGCGTTGGTGAGCGCGGTGTGCGAGTCCACCCGGTGCCAGACCGGCACCCGGATCCGCTCCAGCCGGAACGCCATCTCCCGCGCCGACGTGCCGCTGCTGCCCAGCCCGAAGATCTCCACCCGGCCGGCGCCGGCGATCGCGGCCGCGACCCGTTCGACGGCGGCCACGTCCAGGCCGGCCGCGGTGCTCTGAATGGCCCGGGTGTCGGCCGCGGTCACCACCCCGAGCACGTCGATGAGCGGATCGTCGGGCGAGATGTCACCACTGATGTCGGTTTCCCAGCGGGCCTGCTCGGCCCGGCCGGTCTCGGTGGCGATCGCCACGCGCAGGTTCGCGTACCCCTTGAAGCCCAGCGTGCGGCTGAACCGGGTGACCGTCGCCGTCGAGGTCCCGGACCGTTCGGCCAGGTCGACGATGCTGGCGTGCGCCGAGGTCTCCGGGTCGGCGAGAATCGTCTCGGCGATCCTCGCCAGCGCCTCGGGCATGCCCGCGCCCTCGATCCGCAACCGTCCCAGCAGTCCGCCGCTTTCACCGGTCACTTCGGTCATCCTTTTCATCGAGTGCTGTTGCCGATGAAAATTACGACCGTCTTCACATCTAGTCAACAAGAAATATTCATGCTTCGATCTGTTGGCATGGAGCTGGCTCTGGGCATCGACGCGGGCGGGACGGGCACCCGGGCCGTCATCGCCGAATCGCCGGACCACGCGGCAGGCCCGTGGCGGATCGTCGGGCGCGGCGCGGCCGGTCCCGGCAATCCGATCTCGGCGGGGCCGGCCGCGCTCCTCGAGATCGCCGCCGCCGTCCGGCAGGCTCTGGGTCACCGTTCCCCCGCTTCGGTACGGGCGGCAGCGCTCGGCCTGTCCGGCACCAGCGCCCTCGACGACCCCCGCACCCGTGACCGATTTCGTCAGATGTGGACGGAGCTCGGGCTGACCTGCCCGATGACCGTGGTCGGCGACGTGCTCACCGCGTTCGTGGCCGGCACCCGGTCGCCGTCCGGCGCGGTGCTGATCGCCGGCACCGGCGCGGTCGCCGCCCGGATCGACCAGCTCGCGATCGTCCGGGTCGTCGACGGGCTCGGCTGGCTGCTCGGTGACGAGGGCTCCGGGCGGTGGCTGGGCCTGCGCGCGGTCCGGGCCGCGGCCCGCTCCTTCGACTCACCGTTCGCCACCCGGATCGCCGCGCACGCCGGCGTCACCTCCTGCGACGAGCTGGTGCGCTGGGCGCAGGCCCTGCCGCTGGACGCGATCGCCGCGCTGGCCCCGACGGTCTGCGCCGAGGCCCGGCACGGCGACCCGGACGCCACCGCGATCGTCACCGACGCGGTCCGCCGCCTGCTGCGCACCCTGGACAGCCTCGACTCCCCCGGCCCGGTCGTGCTGGCCGGCAGCCTGCTCACCGCCGACACCCCGATCCGCGACGCCCTGCTCACCACCCTGCGCGCCCGCGGCACCGAGGTCACGCTGGCCGGCGACCCCGCCGAGGCCGCCGCCCGCCTGGCCGCCACCACCCAGCCGACCCCCAGAGCTGCCTCCCCAGCCCCAACACACCCCTGACAACCAGCCCCGGCCCGGAGCTCGGCTGGCTCTCAGGGGTGCCTCACCACCCCGACACACCCCTGACAACCAGCCCCGGCCCGGCGCCGGGGCCGCGGTCTGGAGCGGGGCTGGTTGTTTCGCGGGTGTGAACACATCGTGGGCGTGACGGTATGAGCGGTTTGGGATACCCGCATTCATGGATGTGAATGCAATTCTCTCCTCAGCGCCCCACCGGGCGTATCCCCCGCGACGAGGAGAACCGAAGATGCGCAGTTGGCGAACCCTTCTGGCGAGGACCACAGCGACACTCGCCGCCGCGATCACCGTGGCCAGCATGGGCGCACTCGCCGCCCCGGGCGCGGCGCACGCCGACGCCAGCGTGGTCGGCGGCACCCGGGCGACTCTGGGTGAGTTCCCGTGGATGGTGCGGCTGTCGATGGGCTGCGGGGGCGCCCTGTACAGCTCGACCCTGGTGCTCACCGCGGCCCACTGCGTCAGCGCGACCGGCACGAACACCTCGATCACCGCCACCCTGGGCGTGGTCGACCTGAACTCGACCAGCAAGATCACCCGGAAGTCGAACTACGTCTACCGGGCGCCCGGCTACACCGGCAGCGGCAAGGACTGGGCGTTCATCCGTCTCGCCAGCCCGGTCACCGGCGTCGCCACGCTGCCGATCGCGAAGACCACCGCCTACGACACCGGCACCTTCACGATCGCCGGCTGGGGTGCCGCCACCGAGGGTGGTGCGCAGCAGCGGTACCTGCTGAAGGCGACCGTTCCGTTCGTCAGTGACACCACCTGCAACTCCAGCTCGATGTACAACGGCGAGATCATCGCGAGCAACGAGATCTGCGCGGGATACACCGCCGGTGGTACCGACACCTGCCAGGGTGACTCGGGTGGCCCGATGTTCCGCCGTGACTCGGCCAACGCCTGGGTCCAGGTCGGCATCGTGAGCTGGGGCGACGGGTGCGCACGGCCGAACAAGCCGGGCGTCTACACCCAGGTCAGCTACTTCGCCGCCACGATCGCCGCCGCCGCCACGACGCTGGGCGGCTGAACCCGAGTGTGGGGAGTCAGGGCGCGCTCCGCACCCGAACTCCCCACACACGAAGCAAAACCACCGAGCGTGTGAAGTTACGGCGCGATACGCACCGCAACTTCACACGCTCGTTCCGCGCGAGACCGCACGCGCCACAACTTCACACGCTCGGTCCGCGCGAGACGCACACGCCACAACTTCACACGCTCGGTCGGCGGGGGATGACCAGCGGGGCGCCGCCGGACGGGTGGGGCAGCACCTCGACTTCGTGCTGGTAAACCTCGCTCAGCAGCTCCCTGGTGAACACCTCCGCCGGCGGACCGGCCCCGCGCACCCGGCCACCCGCCAGCACATACGCCCGGTCCGCGTAGGCCGCCGCCAGCCCCAGATCGTGCAGCACGACGATCACCGCCGCGCCGGAGCGGGCTCGTTCGCGTGCCGTACCCAAGACGAGCTCTTGATGCCGCAGGTCGAGCGCCGCGGTCGGCTCGTCGAGGAGCAGCACCGGGGTTCGCTGAGCCAGGACCCGAGCCAGGGCGACCCGGGCCTGTTCCCCGCCGGAGAGCGCCGGGAACGGCCGGTCGGCGAACCCGGCCGTCTCGGTCTGCCGCATCGCCTCGGCCACCGCGGCGGAGTCCTCGGCGCGTTCCGGCCGGCCGGCCCACGGGGCACGGCCCATCCGCACCACCTCACCGACGGTGAACGGGAACGACAGCACGGCCTTCTGCGGCAGCACCGCGCGCAGCCGGGCCAGCTCAACCGGCCGATATGTCCCGACCGCCCGCCCGGCCACCTCGACGGCACCCTCGGCCGGCACGTCGCCCGCCAGCGCGGCGAGCAGCGAGGACTTCCCCGCACCGTTCGGCCCGACCAGAGCGATCACCTCGCCGGGGTCGGCGTGCAGGTCAACGCCGTCAACGACATGACGCCCACCAAGCCGAACCCGCACACCGGCCGCCCGTACCCCGAGACCCCGGCCCGAGTCCGATTCCACGCCAAACCCGCTCACCCCCAACCCCCGGCCCGCGCCCGGGTGCGGCGCAAAAGCCAGAAGAAGACCGGCCCGCCGACCATCGCGGTCAGCACCCCCAGCGGCAACTCCTGATAATCAACAGCGGTCCGGGCGATCAGGTCACCGAGCACCACCACCACCGCCCCGCCCAGCGCGCTCGCCGGGATCAGCACCCGGTGCCCGGGCCCGGCGACCATCCGGATCAGATGCGGCACCACCAGGCCGACAAAGCTGATGATCCCGGTGAACGCCACCGCCGCCGAGGTGAGCAGCGCGGTCGCCACGATCGCGACGATCCGCAGCCGTTCGGTGTCGACGCCGAGGTGCCGGGCCGGGCCTTCGCCGAGGGCGAGCAGGTCGAGTTTGCGGGCCAGGACCGCGGCCACCGTGAGGCCGAGCGCCGCGCACGGCAGCGCCACCGCGACCGCGCCCCACGTGGCCTGGGCCAGGCTGCCGAGCTGCCAGAACGCGATCGCCCGGACCCCGTCGTCGTCGGTCAGGAACATCAGCAGGCCGAGCAGCGCGCCGGCGGTGGCGTTCACCGCCACGCCGGTCAGCACCAAGGTCACTACTTCGGTGCGGCCGTTGGCGCGGGACATGGCGTACACGATCAGGGTGGTGATCATGCCGCCGCCGAAGGCGGCCATCGCGGTGGTCCAGCCGCCGAACAGGGTGACTCCACTGACGATCGCGGCCGCCGCACCGACCGCCGCACCGGCCGAGACACCGACCACGCCGGGCTCGGCGAGCGGGTTGCCGAAAACGCCCTGCATCAATGCCCCGGCGCAGCCGAGCGACGCACCGACCAGGACCGCCAGCACCACTCGCGGGAACCTGACCAGCCACAACGCGTTCTCGCCCTGCACCGCCGAGGGCATCGGGCCAAGGTCCAGGCCGAGCCGGTGCAGCACCGATCCGGCGACCTCGGCCGGTGAGATCGGGACCTGTCCGCGCCCCGCCGCGAGCAGCGCGACCACGATCAGGCCTGCGGCAAGACCCACGATCAAAACCGTTTTCCGGTACGACCTGAGCACCGCAATGTTCAGTCGCATGGGCCGTAGACCGCCTTGGCCAGCGCGGCGACGGCCTGTCCGGTGCGCGCCCCGAAGTTGAGCAGCACCCCGTCGTCCATGTCGACGATCCGCCGGTGGATCCCGGCCGGCGTCTGCGCCACCCCGGCGAGTTTGAGGAGCCCGTCCACTCCCCCGACCGAGTTCAGTCCCTCGGTCATCACCAGGATCACGTCCGGCGCCGCGTTGATCAGTCCTTCGCTGGTCAGCGGACGGAACTTCGTCAGCCCGATCGCGCTTCCGGCGTCGACGGCCCCGATCGCCCCGATCATCGCGTCCGAGCCGGCGCCCCGGCCGCCGATCAGGTACACGCCGGCCGTGCCCCGTACGTACAAAAAAGCGATCTTCAATGGGGTGACGCCGGCCGGCGCGGTCTTGCGCGCGGCGTCGATCTCGCCCTGCACCGTCGTGACCAGGCGCTCGCCGGCCTCGGCGACACCGAGGGCGGCGGCAACCGCGCGGATGTGCTCGGGCACCGCGGCGAGGGTCTGCTCGTCGTCCACGATCACCACCGGGATGCCGGCCTGGCGCACCTGATCGAGAACGGTCGGCGGGCCGATGCTGTCGTCGGCGAGCAGCACGGTGGGGTTGAGTTTGAGGATCGCCTCGGCGGAGAGGTCGTGGCCCTGCGGGGTGACCAGCGGGAGCTTCTTCGCCGCCGGGAACGTGGTCGAGGTGTCCCGGCCGATCACCTGGTCACCGAGCCCGAGACTGAAAACGATCTCGCCGAGGGAGCCGTAGAGGTTGACCGCGAGGATCCGGTCGGCGCTCGTCACGGTGACCTTGCGGCCGTCCGCGGAGTCGACAGTGGCCGGTAGCGCCGGGGTGGCTTTCGGGTCGAGCGGGGTGATGTCGGTGCTGGTCAGCTTCGCGGTGGCGACGCCGCAGCCGGCGGTGGTCGCGGCGGCTTCCGGCCCGACCTCGCTGACCGCGGTGCACCCGGCCACGCCGAACAGGAACACGACAGCGACAGCGGCGACGGCTCGGCGGTTCATGCGCTTTCTCCCTCTAGCAACCGATTCACGCGCGGCTTCCTTTCCGGCGGCGGATCCGGCCCGCGACGGAGGCGGACAGCAGGCCGACCAGGAACGCGCCGCCGATCGCCCACCAGTGCCCGAGCGGCGTGGCGGCGCTCGTCCTGGTCAGCGCGAGATCGGCGGCCGGCAACGCGGCGACCGTCGTGGCCGCGTGCGGTGCGGCGGTGGCCAGGCGTCCGGTCGGCGGCCCGACCGGCGGGGATGTCGGCTTCCCGGTCGGCGCGACCGCTGCCCCTTTGACCGGGCTCGGCGCCACGGTCACTGCGGTCCCGGTCCTGGCGGGCGCGAAACGAACCGCGATCCGCACGTCTTGGGACCGATCGCTTGTCCGCGTGTGATCAGCCCGGGTGACGATCGCGCAGCCGCGGACCGCGCAGTCCACCTCACCGATCATCTGGCTGACCCGGATCGACACGGTGAACGAGCCGCCCGCGCCGTACGGCGTGGCCAGACCCTCCCCATAGGACGGCGGGTTCGACGAGATCCACGAGGAGGAACCCGACGAGCCGGACATGTCGGCGCCGCCACCGCACGGCGACGGGATCACGCCGGCGCCGTTGTCCAGGCAGAACGCCACGTAGATGCCTTTTTTCACGTCGTACCCACGGCCGGTGACGGTGACCGTCTGCCCGGCTCGGTCCAGGCCCTTGGTCTTGGACACCGAGAGTCGCTTCGCCGCCTGCGCGGGTGTGCCGGACAGCACCACCACCAGCAGAGTCAGCACCGTGGCCACCGTTCTCAGGCCGATGCGCACTGTCGCCCCCACCACATTCGTACCCCTGCGATCTTGCTTTTGATCATGAGGTTAGGTGAGGCTACCCTAACTGAACTCGCGACAGCGGGTCACTGCCCTATTCGGAAGGAACTCACGAGCATGGGCACATCTCACGGCTCGCATCGGGCCGCACTGCTGGCCGGCGCGCTGGCTCTCGGCGTCGCCACCTCCCTGATCGCGGCCGCACCGGCGATGGCCGCCGAGGTCAAGGTCGGCGGTGGCAGCCTCGACTGGGGCTTCAAGGCGTCGTTCCGGGCCTACGTCGGCACCGGCAACGGCACCCCGCCGATCGCCGTCAAGGACGGCGCGACCCGCAACGCCGACGGGACGTTCGACTTCCCGGCCACCGGCGGCACGTACGACGCCGCCGCGGGCACCGCGAAGGTCACCTACGGCGGGACCGTGGTCTTCTCCTACCCGCTGCACATGTTCGAGATCACCCTGGCCAACCCGACCCTGGTGGTCGACGGCGACGGCACCGGCGCACTACTGGCCGATGTGGACCTGGTGGCCAACGGTGGCAGCACCGAGCAGCACCTGGACCAGGCGGAGATCGCCACCGTGGTGACCACCGCACCGGCCGTGACCGACGGCGCCGTCTCGTTCTCGAACCTGGCCGGCACGCTGACCAGCTCGGGTGCCGGCGCGTTCGCCGGCTTCTACTCGGCCGGTTCGGCGCTCGACCCGATCACCGCGTCCGCCTCCGCGACCGCGACCGAGCCGGAGGAACCGCAGGAACCGGAAGAGCCGCAGGAGCCGGAGCAGCCCGGTGGCAGCAGCTCGGCCGCCCAGAAGATCACCGCAGCGGTCTCCGGCGGGGCACTCACGCTCACCTCGGCCGGTTCCGCGGTGGCGCTCTCCGCGGCCACCCCGGGCCAGACCGCGACCGGCAACCTCAACGCGGTCACGGTCAGCGACCTGCGCGGCACCAACTCCGGCTGGGACCTGGTCGGTCAGGTGACCGATTTCGCCTCCACCGGCGGGGCCACCATCCCGGCCGCCAACCTCGGCTGGACACCGACCGCGGCGGTCGCCGGCACCGGTCTGGTCGCGGCGAACGGCGTCACCAACGCCGTCGCGCCGGGCAGCCCGGTCGCACCCGGCACCGGGCTGGGCGCGAGCCGCACCCTCTGCAAGGCCGACACCGGGAGCAGCCTCGGCAGCTCCACGTGTGGCGCGGCGCTGAGCCTCGGCATCCCCGAGTCCAGCGCAGCCGGTGAGTACAGCGCCGTGCTCACCCTGACGCTCGCCTGAGCTCCGACGCTCATCGAGCTCTGACGCTCGCCTGATTCACCAGCGGGCGGGGAACCGGACGGGAATTCCGCAACAGTTCCCGTCCGGCCCGCACCCATCGTAAGGAGCACCATGGTCGTACGTGGCGCGCTGGCCGCCCTGTCGCTGCTCGCTGTGCTGATCCCGGCGCCGGCCTCGGCCGCTCCCAGCGGCTCGTCCGACGTGCGCTGGTCGGTGCAGCCGTCGACGGCGAAGGGCCCCGACGGCCGGGACTTCATCATCCGGCGTGCCGCGCCCGGCGAACGGCTCACCGACTACGTCGGGGTCACCAACCTGACCACCCGCCCACTGGTCTTCACCGTGTACGGCACCGACGCGTACACCACCGACGACGGCTCGTTCGCGTTGCTCCCGGCCGCGCAGAAGCCGACCGACGTCGGGTCCTGGACGGCGCTGGGCGCCACGAGATACACCGTGCCGGCGAACACCCGCTTGGACATCCCGTTCTCGATCTCGGTGCCGGCCGACGCGACGCCGGGCGACCACGCCGGCGGAGTGGTCACCTCGATCGCCGAGGAACAGACCACCGCGAACGGTCAGAAGGTGCTCGTCGACCGCCGGGTCGCGGCCCGCGTCTATCTCACCGTCGCCGGCGCCGTCACACCGACATTGAAGATCGACACGGTACGACTGGAGTACGTCACCTCGGCGAACCCGGCCGACGGCGGCGTGATGACCGTCAAATACCTCGTGCACAACACCGGGAACCTGCGGCTCAGTGGCACCGGCACGGTCCGGGTGACCGGCCCGTTCGGCTGGGAGCTGGCCCGCACCGGCGGTATGGAGATCCCCGAGCTGCTGCCCGGTGGCTCGGTCACCGTGACCGAGAAGATCCTCGGCGTGCAGCCGACGGTCCGCCTGGCCGCGCAGGTCTGGGTCGAGCCCGCCTCGTTCGACCAGAAGCTTCCCGCGGTGTCCCGCAGCACCGGCGTCTGGGCCTGGCCCTGGGCTCTGGTCGCGGTGCTCGGCGCGGTCCTGCTCTACCTCATCGTCCGGTTCGTACGGCGTCGTCGCGCTGGACACCGTCCCACCCCCGCAGCATGATCGAGTACGACACCGTTGTCGTGCTTCCCTCCCGCAACCGGCACAGCCAGGAAGGACGAGCCGACAGATGACCGGATTCGCCGCACGCCTCCGCAAGGCCACCATGTCCGAGCACCGCGACGCGGAGACCCGCAGTTTCATCGCCCGCCTGATGGCCGGCGCGGTCCCGCTCACCGGTTTCACCGCCCTGACCGCCCAGTACCTGGTCATCTACCGGGAGCTGGAAGCCGCCGCGACCGCGATGGCCGATCACCCGGACGCGGCCGACTTCGCCGACCCGGCCCTGTCCCGGGTCGCCGCCCTCGAGTCCGATCTGGCCCACCTGCACGGCCCGGACTGGGAGTCGTCCGTCGTGCCCCTCGACGCCACCCGCCGCTACGCGGACCGGCTGCGCGAGCACTGCCACACCTCATCGGCCCACTTCGTGGCCCACCACTATGTGCGCTATCTGGGCGACCTCTCCGGTGGTCAGTTGGTCGGCCGCAAGGTCGCCGCGACCTACCACTTGGGCGACGCGGGCACGGCGTTCTACCGCTTCGACCAGATCACCGACCCGAAGGCCTACAAGACGGTCTACCGCGCCCGCCTGGACGCCCTCGACCTCCCGGCCGCGGACCTGGACACCCTGGTCGAGGAGTCCCAGCTGGCCTTCACCCTGAACGCCGCCATCTTCCAGGAGCTGGGCACCGCCTATCCAGAGGATCTGGTCCCCGCCGCCTGACCGCACCCCACCCGCCACG
>NZ_BOMS01000077.1 GCF_016862315.1 Actinoplanes palleronii
GGCGGGTGGGGACTCTGCCCAGGTCGTACAAAAATGGGGGTCCAGCTCTGGGTTTCCCCCTCCCGGAGCTGGACGTATTCCATCCTCCGGGCCGCTAGGCGGACGGGGAAGCGGTCGGCGAGGCCGTCGGGGGCGGGGTTCCGGGCGGCGGACCGCCGGGACCGCCGGGACCGCCCGGGCCGCCGGGGACCTCGACCGCGGTCGGGTCCACCGTGATGGCGAGGCGGGCGACGTAGCCGATGCGCGGGGTGCCGGCGATGTCGGCCATCTCCCGGGCGGCGAGGTCGTCGCCGAAGACCATGTCGGAGGCGAGCGTGATGCGTTCCATGTTGGTGACGCTCGCCTCGTAGCCGGTCGCCTCGGCGTAGACCTTGTCCGCCACCGCCTCGGGGAACGCGATCTGGGAGGTCTTGCGGATCGGCCCGGCGCCGCTGGTCGCGTCGGCCAGCGAGGAGTAGACCTCGAAGTGGATGTGCGGCCAGCGGCCGGTGTAGCAGGCCGGGAAGACCGTGGTGAACGTGACGCGGCCGAAGAAGTCGGTGACCTGGATGCCGCGCAGGTAGTTCTCCTCGGTGACACCGGAGGAGTAGAGCGAGTAACGCCCCTCCCGGTCGCAGTGCCAGACGTAGACCGCGGCGCCGGCCAGCGGCTTGCAGTCGAGGTCGCGGACGATCACGCTGAAGACCAGCGGCACACCGTGCGCCACGCCGGTCGACCCGCCGAACGAGGGGCGGATGTCGCGCCGGACCACACCGGAGACGGTGCGCACGTCGATGCCGTTGGACCCGTCGGCGGGGAACGGGCCGGCCGTCTCCGACTCGACCTCCTCGGCGCAGGTGATCTCGTGAGCTTCGGCGCTGCCGGCGAGCAGGGCCGAACCACCGGTCAGGGCGAGGGCCCCGGTCCCGCCGATCGCGGCGAGCATCCGCCGGCGGGACATGGTGCCGAGGTCGAACGCCAAACCCTTGTCATGCACCGCGCGCACATACGCGGCGTTGTCGGTATCCGGTTCGGATGCCATGTCTGCAACCTCCTGAATGGGGCGAAGCAGGCAGCACAACATCGAAGCCTATGAATAACCTGTGGTTGATCTCCCGGCCGCCATACCGGACCGGTCATAACCCGGGGCTACACTCCCGATCCATGCGCCTGATCAGGATCTCGCTCGCTGCCGCACTGCTCGCCGGCGGCGGGGCACTCGCTGTGACAACCGCGGGTTCCGCGTTCGCGAACGACCTGGTCACGCCGGTGCTCACGATCGACGCGACCACTGAGCCGGGTCACGTGGTGCGCATCCTCGGCGCCGCTACCGGGCTGCCCGCCGAGGCGTTCCCGGCGGTCACCTTCGTCCGCACCGACGCGGAGTCCCCGACCGGCGGCAAGCCGATCCGGGTGCCGCTCGGCGAGGGCGGCGCCATCAATCTCACCGACGCCCCGCCGGCCGGCGGCACGATCACCTACCTCGCGTCCACACCGGAGCTCGACGGGTATGCGGTCGTCACCGCCCAGCTGACCGTCACCCTGCCGTTCAGCACTCCGGCACTGTCGCTGACGAACAACAAGAGCGTTTTTTCGTACGCGGAGCCGGTCCGGTTCACCGCCACGCTCGGCGACACGTGGACCAATCGCAAGGTCGAGATCTGGTCCGACCCGGCCGGCGCCGACCAGGGCGCCCGGCTGCTGGGCAGCGGCACGGTGAACGGCTACCACCTGTACTCGGTGCCGCTCACGCTCACCCGCAACACCGTGGTCACCGTGAAGTTCGCCGGCGACACCCGGTTCGCTCCGCGCTCGGTGACGTCGACCGTCGGCACGAGGGTGGCGGCGAGCACCGCGATCACCAAGCACTACAAGACCGCGAAGATCGGGTCGACCGCGTACCAGTACGTACGAAAAGCAAAGAACCCGGTGTTCACCACGACCATGACCTACCAGCCGGGCCGCAAGCAGAAGCTGGCCTTCGAGTACTACTCGGCCGGCACCTGGAAGGCCTGGAAGAGCGGGCTGTTCGCGCTGAACACCGCGGGTAAGTCGACGTGGACGCTGACCGGCACGCACAAGACCGGCGTCCGGTACCGGGTCCGCACCGGTTACCTCCCGGGCACCTCCGGCGACACCCTGAACACCGCCACCTACGGCGCGTGGAAGTACTTCACCTTCACGAGCTGACCGGGTAGGCCCGCGTCTCGCTGGCCTTGACCGCCGCCCACAACTCCCGGCCCGGCGCGAGATCCAGGTGCGCGGCCGCGGCCGGGGTGATGTCGGCGGCCACCACGATCGGGCCGTCCAGGCGTACCCGCAGGTTGTCGCCGTGCCGTTGGATGTCGGTGAGCACCGCGGGCCAGGTGTTGCGGGGGCTGCCGTCCGGCCGGGCCGGGTGCAACGCGACGGCCGCCGGGGGGAAGGCCACAAACGCGTCGCCGTGCACGACGTCGGTCGCGGTCAGAGCAAAACCACCTTCCAGGTGTACGACGTGACCGTCGCCCCGGCCGCGGTACAGGTTGAGGCCGACCAGCTGGGCCACGTAGTCGGTACGGGGCTGGGCGGTGATCGTGGCCGCGTCGCCCTCCTGGACCACCCGGCCGTCCTCCACGATGACCAGCCGGTCCGCGAGCACCAGCGCGTCCAGCGGATCGTGGGTGACCAGCAGGGTCGCACCGGGATGCGCGGACAGGTGCCGGTGCAGCTCGGCCCGGGTCTCCAGCCGGGTCCGCGCGTCGAGTGCCGCGAGCGGCTCGTCGAGCAGCAGCAGCACCGGGTCGACGGCGAGCGCCCGGGCCAGCGCGACCCGCTGGGCCTGCCCGCCGGAGAGGTGCCGCGGTTTGCGGCGTGCAAAGTCGGTCAGCCCGACCCGGGCCAGCCACCGGTCCGCGATCTCGTGCGCGGCGCGGCGGTCCGCACCGTGCCGCCGCGGGCCGAACGCCACGTTGTCCCGTGCGCTGAGGTGCGGAAACAGCAGGTAGTCCTGGAACACCACGCCGACCCGGCGCCGCTCGGGTGGCACCTCGGTGAGGTCCCGGTCCGCCAGGGTGACATGTCCGCTGGTCAACGGGATGAGCCCGGCCAGGGCACGCAGGGCGGTGGTCTTGCCGGCTCCGTTCGGCCCGAGCAGGGCGACCGTCTCGCCCGCGGCGATGGTCAACTCGAGGTCCAGGCGGAAGCCGCCCCGGTGCACGACCAGGTGAGCATCCAGGGTCATGGAGCGGTCAGCCACCGATCGCGCAGGCCGGCCAGGATCGTCACCGACACCACCAGCAGGATCAGGCTGAGCACCACCGCTCCGTCCAGGTCGCCGCTCTCCATGGTCTGGTAGACCGCGAGCGGCATGGTCTGAGTGATCCCCGGATAGTTGCCGGCGAAGGTGATCGTAGCGCCGAACTCGCCGAGC
Organism: Actinoplanes palleronii; assembly: GCF_016862315.1. Classification (GTDB taxonomy): domain Bacteria; phylum Actinomycetota; class Actinomycetes; order Mycobacteriales; family Micromonosporaceae; genus Actinoplanes; species Actinoplanes palleronii. The sequence goes on from NZ_BOMS01000077.1 coordinate 3,389, forward strand.
GCCCGCGCCCAGCAGAGCACCGCGCCGGCCGCGATCCCCGGCGCCACCAGCGGCAACGTCACGTGGGTGAACGTGGTCCAGCGGGTCGCACCGAGGGTGGCGGCGGCCTCCTCGAAGCGGGTGTCGGCGCCGCGCAGCGCGCCCTCCACCGAGATGACCAGGAACGGCAGCGCCACGAACGCCTCGGCGATCACCACCCCGGCCGTGGTGAACGGCAGGCTGATCCCGAACGTCGAGTCCAGCCAGCTGCCGATCAGGCCGCGCCGGCCGAGGGCGAGCAGCAGGGCGATGCCGCCGACCACCGGTGGCAGCACCAGCGGCACGGTGATCAGCGCCCGGACCACCCGCCGGCCGGGAAACGTGACCCGGGCCAGCACCCAGGCCAGCGGGACGCCCAGCACCAGGCAGAGCAGGGTGGCCAGGCTCGCGGTCAGCAACGACAACCGCAGAGCCTGGACCACCCCCGGTTCGGTGAGCCGGGACAGCAGCGTGGTCCACGGGGTGCGCCAGAGGAGCCCGGCGAGCGGCAGGACCAGGAAGATCAGTCCGCCGATCGCCGGCACCAGCAGCGCGATCGGGACCCGCTGCCTGGTCACGGCGCCTGGAATCCGGCTTCGCTGAGCACCTTCAGCCCGTCGGCGGAGAGCACGTAGTCGACGAACTGCTGCGCGCCGGTCGCGTTCGTGGCGTTCTTCAGCACCGCGATCGGGTACTCGTTGATCGCCTTGGCCGACTCCGGGAACTCGACAGCGTCGATGTCGGCCGCCGAGGCCTTGGCGTCGGTGCGGTAGACCAGCGCCGCGTCCACCTCACCCAGCTTGACCTTGGTGAGCGCCGCCTTCACGTCCTGTTCCAGGGTGACCGGGGTGAGCTTGACCCCGGACGCCTCCAGCGCCGTCTTGGCGGCCGCGCCACAGGGCACCGCCTCGGCGCAGAGCGCGACCTTGAGATCGGCCTTGGTCAGGTCGGCCAGACCGGCGATCTTCTTCGGGTTGCCCTTCGCGGTCGCGATCACCAGTTGGTTCTTCGCGAACATGGTCGGGCTGACGGCGTCGGCGACGTCCGCCATGTTCTTCGACGCGGCCGACGCGAACACGTCGGCCGGTGCACCCTGGTTGATCTGGGTGGCCAGCGCCGAGCTGCCGGCGAAGTTGAACTTCACCGTGGTCCCGTCGTGTGCCGCCTCGAACTGCTTGCCGAGCGCGGTGAACGACTCGGTGAGCGACGCGGCCGCGAACACGGTGACCGTGCTGTTCTCCGCCGCCTTGTCATCGGACGTCCCGCTGCACCCGGCCAGGCCCAGTGCCAGCACGAGCGCTGCGATCCTGATCTTCAACTGTTTCTCCCCACAGTGGACCGCTCCACCACCACGGTGGTCGATTTGATGACCGCCACCGCCACCGAGCCGACCCGCAGGTCCAGCTCGTCGACGGCTTCCCGGCTCATCAGCGACACCAGCCGGAACGGTCCGGCCTGGATGTCGACCTGAGCCATCACGGTGTCCTTGACCACGGCGGTCACGATCCCGCGCAGCCGGTTGCGGGCCGACGAGGAATCCGAGCGCCCGTCCGGCTCGGCGGCCTGTGCCCGGACGAAGCCGGCCAGGTCCACCCCGTCGATCACCCGGTGGCCGTGCTCGTCGCGGAAGGCGGCGAGCCGGCCGGCATCGACCCAGCGGCGCACCGTGTCCGGGCTGACCCCGAGCAACTCGGCCGCCTCGCCGATCTGGAACACCGTCATATCGCTCACCTTAATCTTCCGCACTTGCCAGCCAAAATGTCGTTCATCACCGGCATACTCCGGCCACTCGCCGCTCCACCGGCCGCACCTGCGGCTCGATCAGGTGACCCGGGTCCCGCGATCATGGCCCATCATCAACTTCGACGGTCCACGACGAGAGCTGGTCTTCATGATCGAGCACGGTCCCGGCATGCCGTGGGCGGTGGCCCACGCGACCGCCGGTGACCTGGCGCGGCCGCTGCCCGCCGAGCGAACCACACCGGACGCGGCGATCGGCCGGATTCTGGCCGTGCCGCTGCGCGCCGCGGTCGCGGTCCCGGCGTTCGACACCGCGGCCATGGACGGCTACGCGATCACCGGTCCGGGTCCGTGGCGGGTCGTCGGCCGCCGGCTGGCCGGGCCCGGCGAGCCGGTCGATCCGCTGCTCGGCGGCACCGCGATCGAGATCGGCACGGGAGCGGCGGTGCCACCGACGACCGAGGCGGTTCTTCCGTACGAGGACAGCACCCGGCACGGTGACCTGGTCAGCGGCGAGCCCCGGCGCCCGCACATCCGTCGCACCGGCGAGGACCTCCGGCCCGGTGACCTGCTGGCCGACGCGGGACGACCGGTCACCGCGACGATGGCGGCCGCGGCCGTGCAGGCCGGTGTCGAGGAGCTGCACACCCACCGGCCGCCGGCGGTCACGCTGTTCGTCACCGGCGACGAGGTGATCACTTCCGGGCAGCCGGGACCGGGTCAGGTGCGGGACAGCTTCACCGGCCTGGTCAGCGCGGTCACCGCACGGGCCGGTGGCCACCTGCTCCGCAGCACCCGGCTGCCGGACGACCCGGCGGCGCTGGCCGACGCGCTGGGCCGGCCGGGCGCCGAGGTGGTCGTGGTGAGCGGCTCGTCCTCGGCCGGCGCCGCCGATCACCTGCACCGGGTGCTGACCGCGCTGGACGCGACGTGGCACGTACGCGGGGTGGCCTGCCGTCCCGGGCATCCGCAGGGGCTGGCCGAGCTGCCCGGCGGCCGCTGGGTGGTGAGCCTGCCCGGCAATCCCTACGCGGGACTGGTCGCCGCACTGACCCTGCTGGAGCCGTTGCTCGCGGCGCTGGCCGGCCGGGCCGCCGCGCCACCGGTCACCGCCGTGGTGACCGGGGAGGCCCGGTTGTATGCCGCGGGCGTACGCATCGTGCCGGTGACCGGGACCCGGATCCGGCCCGGCGCTCGCCCCGGCAGCCTGCACACCGCGGCGGCCGCGGACTCTCTCGCGGTTCTCAGCGCTGCGTGGCGCAGCGGCGACCCAGCGCCACGACTGGTCCTGCCCTGACCGATTTCGGAAAAAGTCGGGAGCCCCGGGCAACCTTTCCGGCGGCGGTGGCCACCTCGAGTCATGACCCCCGATCCCCAGTTCCCCTCCTCGCACCGGCGCCCGGCCTCCCGGAAGAAGCGGAAGGCCCTGGCCGGCGGCATCGCCGCGGTCGCGGTGCTGGCCGGCGCCGGCCTGCTCGGCGGCCAGCCGTGGGCGAACGCCGCGTCGAGCATCACCTTCGACACCGGCACCGGCCTGACGTTCGCGGTGAACACCACGAACGGGAACGTGACATCGCTGAAGCACGACGGCACCGAGCTGACCGCTTCCGGTCAGGCCGCCGGGCAGTTCGAGTCCGGCTGGTCGTCCGCCACGGTCACCAGCCAGAGCTTCAACAGCGGCGCGTCGATCCTGGTCAGCGCGACGAACTCGTCGATCGGCGTGACCCAGTACTACTTCGCGCGCAAGAACGACAACACGCTCTACATGGCCACCGACATCACCAAGGCGCTGAACCCGGGTGAGGCCCGGTTCATCACCCGGCTGAAGAGCTCGCTGCTGACCACGTCACCGGTGGCCGCGAAGACGTCCGGCACCACGTCGACGGTCGAGGGCTCGGACGTGTTCGCGTTCGCGAGCGGCCAGACCGCGTCGAAGTTCTTCAGCTCGCAGCGGCTGATCGCGCAGACCCCGTTCGGCGCGAGCGGAAACGGTCACGGGGCGTACATCATCGCCGGCAACAACGACATGACCTCGGGTGGCCCGTTCTTCCGGGACATCGAGGTGAACGACACCGGCACCGCGGTCAACATCACCCACTACATGTTCAGCGGGCACCAGCAGACCGAGGCGCTCCGGCTCGGCCTGCACGGCCCGTACGCCCTGGCGGTCACGGACGGCGAGTCGCCGACCGTGCACAGCATGGACTTCCTCAGCTCGTACATCCCGGGCCTGCTCTCCAACGCCCAGCGCGGCGGCGTGACCGGCACCGCGAGCGGCTCGTGGAACGGCCTGACGGCGACGGTCGGGCTGGCCGGCACGAACGGTCAGTACTGGGGCTCGGTCAAGTCCGGCAAGTTCGTCATCGGGCACATCAAGCCGGGCACCTACACCGCCACCCTGTACGCCGGTGAGCTGGCCGTCGGCACCCCCAAGACGATCACGGTGACCGCCGCGGCGACCACCTCGCTCGCGGTCACCGGCAACGTCCCGGCGGCCGGCACGCTCTTCCAGCTCGGCACGTTCGACGGCACCCCGGCCGGCTTCCTGAACGCCGACAAGATCGAGACCATGCACCCGTCGGACAGCCGGATGGCCGCCTGGACGGCGAGCAGCTACAGCGTCGCGTCCGGCGCCGCGAAGTTCCCGATGGCCGAGTTCAAGTCGGTCAACTCGCCGATGGCCCTGAACTTCACCCTCGCCTCGGTCCCGGCCAACGGCGTCAAGCTGCGCGTCGCGACCACCTCGGCGTTCGCCGGTGGCCGTCCCGCGGTCACCATCGGCAGCTACTCGTCGCCGTCGTCGGCCTCACCCGCCCCGGCCAACCTGGACTCCCGCAACGTCACCCGGGGGACCTGGCGGGGGATCAACACCACGTACACGTTCACCGTCCCGGCGAGCGCGCTGAAGGCCGGCAGCAACACCCTGTCGATCTCCACGATCAGCGGCAGCAGCGGCGCGACGTTCCTGAGCCCGAACTTCATCTTCGACGGCTTGGCCCTCGACCCGGCGTAGCCCTCGATCGGCACGGAGCGGGGGTCCTTCCGGATCCCCGCTCACTGTCACTTCCCGGCCCGGCCGGCGATCTCGGCGAGCACCTCGGCGGCCCGGATCGCGTCGGCCAGCGTCGGCCCGTGCGACGCACCGTCGACGATGGAGCGCAGGAACAGTGCCGCCTCGATCACCTTCAGGTCGTCGTAGCTCATCGCGATCCCGGCGCCGGGCTGGAACGCGGCGTACTCCCCGTCACCGGGGCCGGCGAAGACCGGTTCGCCGTTCATCAGCAGCTCGCCCATCCGCCGGAAGTCCCAGCTCAGCATGCCTTCGGTGCCGTGGACGGCGAAGCCGTAATGGTTCTGCTCACCGGTCGCCACCCGGCTCGCCTCCACCACCACCCGGGCGCCACCGGCGACGCGCAGCAGGGCCGCGAACCAGTCGTCGTTCTCCACCTCACGCAACGGTCCGGCGCCACGCGCGTGATCGGTGGTCGCGCCGCCCGGCTCGGGCCGCCGCGGAATGAAGATCGCGGTGTCCGCGGCCACCACCTCGTCGATCTCGCCGAGCAGGTGCCGGACCAGGTCGACCGCGTGCGCGCCGAGGTCGCCGAGCACGCCGTCGCCGCCGCGGGCCCGCTCGAAGCGCCAGGTCAGCGCGGCGTCCGGAGCGGCGGCGTAGTCGCTGAAGAACCGGAACCGGGCGTGCGTGACGGCGCCGATCCCGCCGGCCGCCAGGATCGCCCGGGCCCGCTGCACCGCCGGCGCGTGCCGGTAGTTGAAGCCGACGCTGACCTGGCCGGGGCCGACGATCGCCCGGGCGTCGTCGGCGCTCAGTCCGACCGGTTTCTCGATCCAGAGGTGCCGGCCGGACCCGGCGAACGCGGCGCCGATCTCCCGGTGCAGGAAGTTCGGCGCGGTGATGCTCACCGCCACGATCCGCGGATCGTCGAGCAGCGCATGCCAGTCGGTGGCCGAGGTCGCGAAACCGTAGCGGGCCGCGGCCTGGGCGGCCCGGTCCGGCACGTCGTCGGCCACGGCGATCAGCTCCGGTACGGGTAACGCCGGGTAGTGCTGCCGCACCCGGAGGTACGCCTGGGTGTGCACCCGCCCCATCCAGCCGAGACCGATCACCGCCACACCGATCGCATCCATGCCTGTGCATGGTAATCGGGACGGCGGGTAATGCGTGCGCTACGTCACGTCATTATGGAGGTGCGTCCTATGACGCAAAGCCTTGGATCTCCCGCCCCGGCCGCTGATTCAGGAACCATCCGGAGCTTGATCCCCGCGCGTATCGACCGGTTGAACTGGTCACCGTTCCACACCCGGATGATCCTGGCACTGGGCACCGCGTGGGTGCTCGACGGCCTGGAGATCACCATCGCCAGCGCCATCGGCCCGGTCCTGCAGGAGCAGGAGACGCTGCATCTGAGCAGCACCGCAGTCGGCGCGATCGCGACCGTCTACCTGCTCGGCGAGGTGTTCGGCGCCCTCCTGTTCGGACGGCTCTCCGACGCGCTGGGCCGGAAGAACCTGTTCGTCATCACGCTCGGCGTTTACCTCGCCGGCAACGCACTCACCGCGTTGACCTGGGGTAACGATGCCTGGGCGATCGCTTTCCTGTACCTCACGAGATTCATCGCCGGAGCCGGCATCGGCGGCGAATACGCCGCGATCAACTCCGCGATCGACGAGATGATGCCGGCGAAATACCGCGGGCGGGTCGACATCGGCGTCAACGGGACCTACTGGGGTGGCGCCATCCTCGGCACCCTCGGCACGTTCGTCCTGCTCAACCACATGGACCTGAACCTCGGCTGGCGGCTCGGGTTCCTGATCGGGCCGGTCATCGGCGCCTGCATCTGGAATCTCCGCCGGCACCTGCCGGAGAGCCCGCGCTGGCTGATCATGCACGGCCGGGAAGCCGAGGCCGAGGCGAACATCCGGCAGATCGAGCAGGCGGTGGAGGCCTCCGGGCAGACCCTGGCCCCGGTCGACGAGTCCAAGGCGATCGAGATCCGGCCGACCCGGCCACACGGTTATCTGTCCCTGCTCCGGGTGCTGTTCAAGGAGCTGCCACAGCGGTCGATCCTCGGCGCCACGCTGATGATCACGCAGTCGTTCCTCTACAACGCGATCTTCTTCACGTACACCCTGGTGCTGACGAAGTTCTACGGCGTCGACGAGAAGAGCGCGCCGCTCTACCTGATCGCGTTCGCGGCCGGGAACCTGATCGGGCCGCTCACCATCGGCCATCTCTTCGACGTCATCGGCCGGCGCAAGATGATCGCGGGGACGTACCTGCTCTCCGCGGTGCTGCTGGCGATCTCGGCGGTGCTGTTCAACGCCGGGGTGCTGAACGCGATCACCCAGACGATCGCGTGGTGCATCATCTTCTTCTTCGCGTCGGCGGGGGCCAGCGCGGCGTACCTGACGGTGAGTGAGATCTTCCCGCTGGAGATCCGGGCACAGGCCATCGCGGTGTTCTTCGCGATCGCGCAGTGCTTCGGCGCGATCGGGCCGGTCTTCTACGGCTGGCTGATCGGCGAGGGCGACGACCCGGGCAAGCTCTTCATCGGCTACCTGATCGGCGCCGGGGTGATGGCGATCGGCGGCATCGTGGAGATCTTCCTGGGCGTCGACGCCGAGGGGAAGTCACTGGAGGACGTGGCCACCCCGCTGTCCGCGGTCACCCGCTGAACTCCGGGCGTGTGAAGTTTGGGTGCGCTCCGCGCCCAAACTTCACACGCTCGGGGTTTACCGAGGGTTGGCGGCGACGAAGCCGGCGATGTACTTGTCGAGCTGGTTCTCGGGCTGCCAGCCGAGCTCGGCCGCCTTGGTGAGGTCGGCCTTGCCGCGCACCCGCTCGCCGGGCAGAGCCGGGATCAGCTGGATCTCGGTGCCGAACATCGTGGCGACCTCGGCCAGCGGCCACTCCCGGCCGGTGCCGAGCAGGTAACCGTCGCCGGTGCCACCGCGGGCCACCAGGAGCAGGCCACGGACGATGTCGTCGATGTGGGTGAAGTCGCGGGTCTGCGTGCCCGGCGACACCACGGTCAGCGGCTTGCCCGCCAGGTACAGCCGCTCGAAGATGCCGATCACGGTGGCGTACTTGCCGTTGGCGATCTGTCCCGGTCCGTACACGTTGTAGAAGTACGTGATCGCGTAGTCCAGACCGAACCAGTTCGAGTAGTTCTTGATGTACTCGATGTTCTTCGCCTTGGTCCAGGCGTACGGGTTGAGGTTCTCGTCGTCGCCGTCGTTGCCGAACTTGGAGCTGGAGCCGGCATAGATCAGCTTGGCGCCCGCGGTGGCGGTGAACTTGATTACCTCTTTGGTGCCCAGGACGTTGAAGTCCCAGGTCAGGTCGTGGTCCTCGAAGGACTGCACGATCCGCGAGTACTCACCCAGGTGGAACACCAGCTCGGGAGCCGGCAGCCCGTGCGCCGCCCAGATCTTGGCGAGGTCGACGGTCGACCCTTCCAGGTACGAGATCCGGGAATCGTCGATGTGATTCTCGGGCGTGCCGGTGAAGTAATTGTCCAGCGAGACGATGGTGGCGTCCGGGAACTCGGTCAGCAAGGACCTGATCAGAGCGGTTCCGACGAACCCGGCACCACCCGTGACCAGCAGAGTTTGACTCAACGTAGTTCCCAACTCTCAAGCCGCGGCGAATCCGCCAACCAGGCTACCAAGGACGACGGCCGTACCCGAATCGTCGGGTACGGCCGCGGCCTGTTCCAAAAAGAAGCGGCCTAGTCGAAAGAAACGGTCACCAGGCAGAAGGTGCGGGCGGCGCGACCACCGGCGGACGGTCGTCGCAGGTGATCACATTGGGGGCGAACGGCGACAGCCATCCCCCATCGTTGCCACCCAGGTCACTGAGGGTGAACTCGGACCCGCTCGGCGTGAAGTGGAACGAGCCGCAGTTGTTCACACCGACCGCGCCGACGTTGCGGGCGTCGACGTTCTCGAACGTGGCGCCACCGGCGGCCCGGGCGCTGACCACGCTGGTGCCGGTGCCGTCCACCCGGATGTCCTTGAAGTGCGCCCCGGTGATCGAGTACTGGTCCTTCACCGCCCAGTCGGAGACCAGCATGATCGCGTTGTAGGTGCTGTCCAGGAAGTGGTCGCCGGTCACCTGGATGTCCGCGTTGATGCTCTTGTCGAGCGCGAAGAACCAGATCGCGCCGAGGCCGATCTTCCAGTTCAGGTCGAACGTCCCGGCCCGGACCGTGGTGTTGTCGGCGATCCGCAGGTACCCGGCGAACGGCTCGGCCCCGAAGCGCGAGCCGGCGTGGATGCCGCTGCCCTCCCGGATCGGGTCGGCGACCAGGTTCCCCGAGACCGTGGTGTCGGTGCCGCCGTAGATCGCGATCCCGTTGGCCAGGGTGGGCGTCTGCACCGTGTTGCGGTCGAAGGTGTTGCCGCTGTTGGTGGTCTTCTCCGCCCACATCGCCAGCGCGTCGTCACCGGTGTTGCGGACGAAGTTGTCCCGGGCCAGCGACCCGGTGACCCCGGTGTGGAAGTTCAGCCCGTCGGCGATCTGGTCGACGATGACGTTGCCGAGCACCTTGACGTTCGACATCGGACCGTCGAACCACAGGCCGACCTTGGTGTGCTGGAGGTACAGCCCGGAGATCGACGAGTCGCTCATCGCGCCGCCGATCGCGTTCACCTGGTCGGTGTCGATGCGCTCGCGCACGTCGCCCTCGATCGCGAAGTCGGCGAGGTGCACGTTCCGGCTGCCACCCTGTGCGGCGTCCTTGCCGTAGAAGCCGACGCCGGTGTGCACCGAGCCGTCGGCGGCCGGCGGGTCGAGTGCCACCTCGTGGCCCTTGACCTTGGTGTACCAGTTGCCGGCCCCGGTGATCGTCACGTCGTCCACGACGAGGTGCCGGTTCACCTGGAAGACGCCCGGCGGCAGGTAGACCGCGCGGTGGATCTTCTTGGCGAACGCGATGGCCTTCTCGATGGCCGGTGCCGCGTCCCGCCGGCCGGTCGGGTCGGCGCCGAAGAGCAGCACGTTCACCCCGCCCAGGTCGACCTTCGGCGCGCCGACCAGCTCGGAGTCGAGCAGGTCGATGGTGGTGGGCGCCTGGCGGGCGGTGAGCCGGATCTTGTCGCCGGCCCGGTAGGTGCGGCCCAGCAGCAGCCGCTGCTCGTCGTAGAAGTGCGCCGGCCGGAACGGCTTGCTGATCACCGGCGCCGGCTCGGTGGCGGCCGGCACGCAGGCGCACTCGGTGATCCACCAGTCCGGGTGCAGCAGCCCGGCCTGCGGGTCGTTGCTGAACGGGTACTGGTTGTAGAGCCAGGAGAACTGCGAGGTCAGCGTCATGGTGCGCGTCCCGCCCGGCGTGCCCACCGACAGCGGCGCGGTGATCCCGCCACCGGCCGGCGCATCCGGGAGGCTGTACCGCACGGTGATCGCGTTGGCGGCCTTGGGCAGGGTGAACTCGACGTACTCCCCCGGGTCCAGGGTGACGGCGGAACGACCGGAGGCCTCGGAGGCCAGGGTGTATGCGGTCCGGTCGGGGCTGAGCACGACGCCGGTGGTGACGGCGCGCTCGGCCTCCTGCTCGGCGAACGCGACTCCTGCGCCGCGTCCGGCGACCAGAGCCGGATCAAGAGCGGCACGGGTGACCGCGGGGGTGATGGACGGTTGATGTGCAGCGGCGGCGTCGGCCGGGCCGATCGCCACGCCGAGGGTGACCAGCGGTGTGGCCAGGAGAGCAGCCCAGCGGGGCGGAGCGAACATGTCGCCGACCATAGATTTCTGTGATCTGCTCCACAAGGGTCAGTCCCAGTTTTCCGATGAATTGCTTGAATGTTTCATCGGTGATCGCATTTCTTGCGGAGGCACCACCGTGGTGATGCCGCCGCCTTGCAAAATCAGAGCGTGAAGCGCTCCACGATCCGACGCAGGTCGGTCGACATCCCGGCCAGCTGGGTGGCGGCCCGGTCGGCCTCGGTCACGCCGACCGTGGTGAGCTGCACCGACGCCGCGACACCGGTGATCGTGTCAGCGACCCGGGCACCGGCCTCGGCCGCCTCGGTGACATTGCGGCTCATCTCGTTGGTGGTGACGGTCTGCTCCTCCACCGCCGAGGCGATGGTGGTCTGGAACTCGTTGATCCGGTTGATGATCTCGCTGATCTCCTCGATCGCGGCGACCGCTCCGGCGGTGTCCGCCTGGATCGCGGCGACCCGCTGGCCGATGTCCTCGGTGGCCCGCGCGGTCTCCTGGGACAGCTCCTTGACCTCGCTGGCCACCACCGCGAAACCCTTGCCCATCTCGCCGGCCCGCGCCGACTCGATGGTGGCGTTCAGCGCGAGCAGGTTGGTCTGCTCGGCGATCGCGGTGATCGTCTTGATCACGTCACCGATCTCGGCCGAGGACTCGCCGAGCTTGGCCATCACGGCGCTGGTGTTCGCGGTGACCTCGACCGCCCGGTTCGCGACGTGCACGGCCTGGGTGGCGCTCTCGCTGATCTCCCGGATCGACGCGCCCATCTCCTCGGAGCCGGCCGCCACGGTCTGGATGTTGAACGACATGGTGGCGGCCGACTCGGCCACCGTGGCGGCCTGCTGGGCGCCTTCCTCGGCGCTGCCGGCGCTCTGCTTGCTGGTCGCGGCGAGCGAGCCGGCCTCGTGGGCCAGCGAGTCGGAGTGCGCGGTCAGGTCGGTGACGGTCTGCCGCAGCGAGGTGGTCGCGGCACGCAGCGAGTCGGCCATGTGGCCGAGCTCGTCGCGCTGGTGCACGTCCGGGTCGCCGGAGAGGTCACCCGCGGCGACCTGGTCCAGTACCCCGCTGACCTTGCGCAGCGGCACGATGATCAGCCGGGCGACGTAGAGGGCGCAGCCCACACCGAGCAGCAGCGCGGAGATCAGCGCGATGATCACCAGGTTGCGGGTGCGGTCCACCGCGTGGTCGAAGTCCTTGCCCGCGACCATCGCCTGGTTGGCCGAGGTGATCTCCGCGGAGAGCAGGCCCTCGTAGACCTTGCGCAGGTCCCGGTTGGCCCCCAGAGCCAGGTCGGTCGCGGCCGCGGGCTTGGTCGGGTAGGTCTCGAACTCCGCCTTGATCGCGGTGAACCAGGTGTTGCTGGCCGCCTCGATCTCGTCGACTCTGGCGGCAGGGTCGCCGGTGACCAGCTTGCGGGCCGCGCCGAACGACGCGGTGACCTTCTCCTGCCGGCCGAGCGCCTCGGTGGCGAACTTCTTGTCGCCCTTGAGCAGGTAGCCGCGCTCGTCGTTGGCGGCGGCCTTGAGCGAGAGCGCCGCGTCGTTCAGGTTCGAGATGTACGGCGCCATCATGCCGATCTCGGCGTTCCGGGTGCTCGCCATGTCGCTGATGCCGGTCACGCTCAGCGCGCCGGTGACTACCGTCCCGGCGATCGCGACTCCGGCGACCGCGAGCACCTTGGTGGAGACCCTGCGGTCCCGGCACCACTGCCCCAGCCCACGGTTACCGGTCATGGTATTCCTCTCCTCGTCGGCAACCGTTACTTCGGCACCGACAAGGGGATGACTGACCAGTGAGCTGGAGCAATCCTGGTGCGGATCTCAGTCGCCGAAGTAGGGCCGCAGCTCCACCCGGCCGGCCCAGGACATCGGGTGGGCGCGGGCCACCTCGATCGCCTCGTCCAGGTCGGCGCACTCGAGGATGTCGAAGCCCACGATCACTTCCTTGGTCTCGGCGAACGGCCCGTCGGTGAGCAGCAGCTCGCCGCCGCGGACCCGGACCGTGGTGGCCGCCGACGGCTGGGCGAGCTGGTTGCCCAGCACCCGCCGGCCGTTGGCGTCGTTCTCGGCCACCCACTTCTCGATGTCCGGGGCCTCGAACTCGGTCTCCGGCTCGGTGTCGGTGCAGACGAACATCATGTACTTCATCTCAGTCTCCTTCGACGGTCTTCACCCAGGTGACGAACGGCCGGGCCCGCTCAGGACACCTCGAGCGAAAAAGAAGCGCTAAAAATTCGGGGCGTTGAACGGAGTGATCACCTGGACCGGCGCCGGGTGCGAACGGATCGGCCCGGGCAGCGCGCCCTGCGCCCGCAGGATCGCCCGGCAGGCGTGCCGCAGGTCGGTGCGCAGATCCTGGTGCAGCACCGCGGAGAGCCGCTGGGTACGCAGCAGGGTGAGGTTCTCCTCGTCCAGCCCGTGCGCCACGAACACGTCGTAGCGGCGGTCCTCGGCCTCGAACGCCGCGACCACCTCGGCGCTCCCGCCGGTCCGTGGCGCGTAGACCGCGCGGATGGTGTGTGTGCCGGCCAGCGTGGCCCGCACCTGATCCGGACCGGCCACCAGCCGCAGACGCCGAGCGGGAGCCAGCACCGAACGGAACCCCGCCGTCCGGCGCTCGGCATCCGGCCCGTCGATCACCACGACGTCGCCGGCCCGGTCGTGCAGCCACTGTTCGACCAGGTACGCCGCTGTCGCACCGGCCTCGAAGTCGTCCACCCCGACGTGCGCGATCCGCTTGCCGACCGGCAGGTCCACGTTCAGCGTCACCACCGGCATCTCCAGCCGGCTCACCGCGTCGGCCACCTCCGGCGTCGGCGGGGCCAGCACCACCACGCCGTGCGAATCCGACCGGGCCAGCCGGTCCAGGATCGGGACCGGGTCGGCGATGAAGTGGAACCGGGGACGGACCGCGATCGGTGCCAGGCACGGCAGCTCGGCGTCGAGGGCGGCACGTGCGTCGGTGCCGAGCTGCCGGGAGGCCGGCAACACCAGGTCGATCGCGAACGTACGACCGGCCGGCGGCGACCGGTCCAGCTCGGCGATCGCCTCGTGCACCTGGCGGACGGTGCTGTCCCGCACCCCACCGCGCTGGTGCAACACACGGTCCACGGTCGCCGGGCTCAAGCCGGCGCGCGTGGCGATCTCCCGGATCCGGTACGGGTGCTTCACGCCGTACAGAATGATGGGTTTTTGATGTCTCATGGAAGGTCCTTGATGTTTTCTCATCCGTTCACGTGACTAGTTGAACTCCCGTTACGCTCCCCGGGTGCGCGTGATCTCCCGCTCCACCACGAACGGCATCGAGGTTTTCGACGCCGATCTGCAGCTCGTCCACACCTTCGGCGGGCACGATGCCGAGGGCTACGCGGTCGCCTCCTCGCTGGACCGGCTGGCCCTGGCCACCGACACCGGGGTGATCTGCGTCGATCCGGGCGGCCGTGAGCTGTGGCGCTGGCCGCAGGAGAGCCTGGGCGGCATCTGCGCCTGGTCCGGCGACGACGCCCTGGTCTGGGTGTATCTGCCGGACGCCGAGGCGGGCCGCGGCGAGCAGGACCGCTGGGTCGCCCTGGACGCGGCGACCGGCGAGCCGCGCGTCGAGCACCAGCTGGAGATCACCGGGCAGGGCGGCCAGCAGGTCGCCTCCCCGGACGGTCGCCACATGCTGCTCGAGGTCGACGAGGGCCAGAACGGCTCCACGAACTTCCGGGCCGACAGCAAAGACCTGCACACCTACCCGTGGGAGGACCGCTGCCTGGTCGCGATCTCCCCGGACGGCACGCAGTTCCTCACGGTCGAGCACGGCCAGGAGGACGTGGCCTTCCACGCCTTCCCTGGCGGCGAGGTCCAGGCCCGGGTGGCGCTCGCCGGGTTCACCGATCTGCTCGGCCCGGACGTCAACATCGGGGAGGTGTTCCTCGAGTGGACCGGCGGTTATCTCGACGACGCGACCGCGGTGGTGGTGATCTCCGGCGAGCACTCCCGGGAGGGCGACTGGTGGCGGCACTTCCGGGTCGACGCCCGCACCGGCGAGGTGCTCGGCGAGCTGGGCATCGTCACGATCGACGCATATGACCTGAAACCGCTGGGTGACGGGACGTACGTCGTCACCGATTCCGACGGAACCCTCAGGCGCATGTGATCAAGGAACGGACGCGATAAAGTAGGCAGGCCCAGCCGAGAGGCGCTGCAACGGACAATGACGTCCGCCACGCTCGGCGTGGGCGTTGTGACGTAAGGGCGCCTCCTGAGAGGGAGGAGCCCTCTTTTCATGAGCGACAAACTTCGATCGGTCAACGGTCTCGACTTCGCGATCGCCGACATCAACCTGGCCGAGGCCGGCCGCCACCAGCTGCGTCTGGCCGAGCACGAGATGCCGGGCCTGATGTCGCTGCGCGAGGAGTTCGGCACCTCGAAGCCGCTGACCGGCGCCCGGATCGCCGGCTCGCTGCACATGACCGTGCAGACCGCCGTGCTGATCGAGACGCTGATCGCACTCGGCGCCGAGGTCCGCTGGGTCTCCTGCAACATCTTCTCCACCCAGGACGAGGCGGCTGCCGCGACCGTCGTCGGCCGCACCGGCACCGTCGACGCCCCGGCCGGCGTCCCGGTCTTCGCCTGGAAGGGCGAGTCGCTCGAGGAGTACTGGTGGGCGACCACCCAGCTCTTCGACTTCGGCAACGGCCAGGGCCCGAACATGATCCTGGACGATGGCGGCGACGCCACCCTGCTGGTGCACAAGGGCGTCGAGTTCGAGGCGGCGGGCGCGGTCCCGGCCACCACCGAGGACGACAACCACGAGTACTCGATCATCCTGGAGACCCTGCGGGCCAGCCTGGCCTCGGACCCGCAGCGGTTCACCAAGATCGCGTCGGAGATCCGCGGCGTGACCGAGGAGACCACCACCGGTGTGGCCCGGCTCTACAAGCTGGCCAAGGAGGGCACGCTGCTCTTCCCGGCGATCAACGTCAACGACGCGGTCACCAAGAGCAAGTTCGACAACAAGTACGGCATCCGCCACTCGCTGGTCGACGGCCTGAACCGGGCGACCGACGTGATGCTCGGCGGCAAGCTCGCGCTGGTCTGCGGTTACGGCGACGTCGGCAAGGGCGCGGCGGAGACGCTGCGTGGCCAGGGCGCCCGCGTCGTGGTGACCGAGGTCGACCCGATCTGCGCACTGCAGGCGGCGATGGACGGCCTGCAGGTCGCCCGGATCGAAGACGTCATCGGCCAGGTCGACATCTTCGTCACCACCACCGGTGGCACCGACATCATCACCGTCGAGCACCTGTCGGCGATGAAGCACAACGCGATCGTCGGCAACGTCGGTCACTTCGACGACGAGATCGACATGGCCGGCCTGAACAAGGTGGCCGGCGTCGAGAAGATCGAGATCAAGCCGCAGGTGCACGAGTGGCGCTTCCCGGACGGCCACTCGGTGATCGTGCTCTCCGAGGGCCGGCTGATGAACCTGGGCAACGCCACCGGCCACCCCAGCTTCGTCATGTCCGCCTCGTTCACCAACCAGGTGATGGCCCAGATCGAGCTCTGGACCAAGCCGGGCGAGTACGAGAAGCAGGTCTTCGTCCTCCCCAAGCACCTGGACGAGAAGGTCGCGCGGCTGCACCTGGACGCGCTCGGCGTGAAGCTCACCACGCTGACCAAGAAGCAGGCGGAGTACCTCGGCGTCGACGTCGAGGGCCCGTTCAAGCCGGAGCACTACCGCTACTGAGGTATTAGCACCCAAATAGCGCCCTATGTCGGATTCCGCACGGTTAATCTGCGGTTTCCGACATAGGGAGTTGGGACAGATGTTCTCGCGACGCATGGTTATCGCTTTCGGCGTGGTCGCGGCACTAGCCGCCCCCGCCACCGGTGCCGCGGCAGACGACCGGATGGCGCCGCCGGCCCGCCGGCTCGACCCGGACGCCGCTTTCCTGCGCACCGCCCACCAGGGCAATCTCGCCCAGATCGCGCTCGGCCGGATCGCCGCCCGCAAGGCCACCAGCCCGATGATCCGACGGCTCGGCGCCCGGTTCGCCGCGGACAGCGCCCGGCTGGACGCCGCGGTCCGGGACACCGCCGCATCCCTGCGCGTCAAACTGGACCCGGAGGCGAACAGCACCGTCCAGCAGGGCATCGCGCTCTACCGGACGACGGGTCAGAACGACTTCGACCAGGTGTTCCTGTCCAGCCAGGCGACGATGCACGACCGGGCCGTCCGGCTGATCCGCTCCGAACTGGCCGACGGCGACGAGGCGGCCGCCCGGCAGGTCGCGACCGGCGCGCTGCCGGTCGTCAGGCGACACCGGGCCGCACTGAAAAACGCCCAGAAGCACTTCGCCGGGACGAATCCCGGCTAAAAATTTCGACTGCTCCCGATCATGTCATCGACCTGCCACAACGACGTGATCGGGAGTAGCGAAGAATAGGTGGATGAGCCCCGAGGAGACCCTTCTTTTCGGTCTGGGCGCCATCGCGGTCATCGTGGTGGTGCACTGGATCACCGGGAAGACCGGCCTGCCCGCCGCCGTCCTGCTGACTGTCGCCGGCATCGGTTACGCGTACCTGCCCGGCGTCAACATCGAAATCGAACCCGAACTCATCCTGACCTTCATCCTGCCGCCGCTGCTCTACAACGCGGCGCTGGACTCGTCACTGCTGGACATCAGGCGCAACATGCGTACGGTGATCAGCCTGTCGGTCGCCCTGGTGATCGCCACCGCGGTCGTGGTCGGCCTCGGATTCTCACTCTTCGTCGGCGGCGTGACGCTGGCCGCCGGCATCGCGCTGGGCGCCGCGGTGGCGCCCCCCGATCCGGTCGCGGCGCTGGCCGTCGGCCGCAAGGCCGGTCTGCCGAACAACCTGATCACCCTGATCCAGGGTGAGGGCCTGCTCAACGACGCGACCGCGCTCACCATCCTGCTGGTCGCCGGCAAGGTGGCCACCGGCGCGGAGCACTTCTCCTACAAGGCCACGGTCGGCGAGTTCGTGATCGCCGCGGCCGGTGGCGTACTGGTCGGCGTCGGTGTCGCGTATCTCGTGCGGCTGCTGCGGGTGCTGCGCGCCGACCCGCTCACCGCCAACGCGATCTCGCTGGTCACCCCGTTCGCGGCGTACCTGCTCGGCGAGAAGCTGCACGTCTCCGGCGTGCTGGCGGTCGTGGTGGCCGGTCTGATCATCGGCCACGACACGCCGCGGTACGCGACCGGTGCGAGCCGGCTGCAGACCAGCGCCGTCTGGCGACTGATCGACTTCCTGCTGGAGGGCATCGTCTTCCTGCTGATCGGCCAGCAGATGAAGGCCGTGCTGCAGGGCCTCACGGTCTACAGCGTCACCACCATCGTGACCGCGGTGGGCATCACGCTCGGTGTGGTCCTGCTGCTGCGCCCGCTGTGGCTGGTGCTCACCCAACTGCTGCCGCGCTCGCTGCACACCCGGCTGGGCGGCGAGGACGAGGACGACTCGGCGACCCCGGAGGGCAAACGCAAGGAGAAGTCGCTCAGCGGCCGGGAGTCCGCGGCCATGAGCTGGGCCGGCACCCGCGGCGTGATCACGCTTGCCGCGATCTACAGCCTTCCGGGCAACTTCCCGAACCGGGACCTGCTGGCGTTCTGCGCGTTCGCGGTGGTGCTGGTGACCCTGGTCGGGCAGGGCCTGACGTTCGCGCCGCTGGTCAAGTGGCTCGGGCTGCGGGCCAACCAGACCGACCAGGCCCGGCTGCGCAACGAGGCCCGGTCGGCCGCGGTCCGCGCCGCGCTCAACGTCATCGACGACATCCAGGGCGAGCACCACGACCACGTCGAGGACGAGGCCATGGAGACCATGCGTAAGCAGCTCCAGGTCCGGCTGGACCGTTACCGGCACCGGCTCGACGTGCTGGAACAGGCCGACTCGTCGGAGGTGCCGCCGTCGCCGCAGTATGAGGCGGCGCTGATGGTGCGGCAGGCGGTGATCGACGCCGAGCGCGAGGAGCTGCTGCGCTGGCGCGACGCCGGCCGCCTGGACGACGAGAACCTGCGCGTCCTCAACCGCGAGCTCGACCACGAAGAACTGGTCCTGCCCAAACGCGGCAAAACCCACTGAGAAATGGGGCCCGGCAGCTTCCCCACTGCCGGGCCCCATTTTTTATGCGGGGATGTCCCTGCGGCGCAAGGCCAGCAGCCCGACTCCCGCGAGAGCGATCGCAATCAAGGTCAAAACCGTTTCCGGTACGACGGTGAAGGCCGCCGCGGGCAACTGCGGCACGTGGGTGAACGGCGACACGTCCATGGCCCAGCCGGGGAACTCCAGCAACGGTCCGAAGATCAGGATCAGGAAGCTCAGTCCCACCGCGGCCCAGGCCAGCGCCGCGAACCGGGGCAGCATGCCGATCAGCAGCATCGTCACCGCACCCAGCACCCAGATCGCGGGCAGCTGCACCAGCGCGGCGCTCAGCACCGGGCCGACGTCACCGAACGTGGCACCGGCCAGCGCGCCCTCGGCGGCCATCGCCAGGGCCGGCCCGATCAGCACGAAGAGCAGGTGACTCGCGGCCCAGGAGAAGCGGCTCACCGACGCGGTGAGCACCAGCTCGGCGTGCCCGTTCTGCTCCTCGTCCCGCATCCGCAGCCCGGCCTGGACCGCGTAGAGCGCGGCGATCAGCGCGCAGGTCCCGGCCGTGGTGGCGAAATACGCGTCGGTGACCGACCCGGATCCGCCGATCTTGCTGAACGCCTCGGACACGCTGCTGCTGTTCTCGGCGAGCTGCACCACGCTGGTGCCCACCCCGCCGAAGACCACACCCAGCGCGGCGAACCCGGCGGTCCAGCCGAGCAGCAGCCCGCGGTGCAGCCGCCAGGCCAGGCCGAGCGACGAGGACAGCCCGGCGCCGGCGTGTGCCGGGCCCAGCCGGGACGCGAGCAGCCCGGAACCCAGGTCGCGCCGGGTCAGCAGGGCACCCGCCACGGCCACCGTCACCACCGTGATCAGCAGAGCCAGGACCGCCGGCCACCAGGCGTTCTCCGCGTACGGAACGATCTTCTGCACCCAGCCGAGCGGCGAGAGCCAGGCGAGCCAGTCCAGCCGGCCGTCGCCGATCGCCGAGATGTCCCCGCCCATCCGCAGCACGTAGGACACCCCGAGCACCAGCACCGCGATCATCCGGGCGCCCCGGGCACTGCTGGTCAGCTGGGCGGCGATCGCGGCCACCCCGGCGAAGACCCAGGCGCTCAGGGTGAACAGCGCGCCGAACGCGACCGAGCCGGCGGCCGGCTGCCCCGAGCCGATCATCGTGCCGGTCACCAGCAGGCCGATCACCAGACCGGCCACCAGCGTGGCGAGCAGGGCCGCGGCCAGCTGCGCCCAGCGCCCGACCACAGTGGCCCGGATCAGGTCGCTGCGGCCGGCCTCCTCCTCGGCCCGGGTGTGCCGGATCACGGTGAGCAGCGCGGCCAGGCCGATCATCACCGGCAGGGCCCCGGCCCGCCAGACCACCAGCTCGACGAGGCTGTCGCCGGAGAGCGGGCCGTAGAGCCCGGCGAAACCCGCGTTGGCCGCGCTGACGTGGGCGTACTGGATGCGCTCCGCGTCGCTGGCGAAGAAACCCTGGAAGGCGGAGAGGTAGAGCTGCGGCAGCAGGCCCAGCAGCAGCACCCAGATCGGCAGGATCACCCGGTCCCGGCGCAGGATCAGCCGGAGCAGCTGGCCGGTGCCGGTCATCGGGACGCCTCGTCCCGGGTGTAGTGCCGCAGGAACAGCTCCTCCAGCGACGGCGGCTGGCTGACCAGGCTGCGCACCCCGGCCGCGACCAGGGTCTTCAGCGCCGGCTCCAGCGCCTCGTGGTCGACGTCGAACGCCACCCGGCCGTCCGTGCTGGTCAGGTCGTGGACTCCGGCGATGCTCGCCAGGCCGTTGACCGGGCCGGTCAGCTCGGCGCGGATCGTGGTCCGGGTCAGGTGCCGCAGGTCGCTGAGCGTGCCGGTCTCCACCGAGCGCCCGTCGCGGATGATGGTCAGCCGGTCGCAGAGCGCCTCGACCTCGGCCAGGATGTGGCTGGAGAGCAGCACGGTCCGGTCACCGCGGCGCTTCTCCTGCAGGATCACCTCGCGGAAGGCCTCCTCCATCAGCGGGTCCAGCCCGGAGGTCGGCTCGTCCAGCAGCAGCAGCTCGACGTCCGAGGCGAGGGCGGCGATCAGCGCCACCTTCTGCCGGTTGCCCTTGGAATACGTCCGGCCCTTCTTGCGCGGGTCCAGCTCGAACCGCTCGATCAGGTCGTCGCGCCGCCGCGGGTCGAGCCCGCCGCGCAGCCGCCCGAGCAGGTCGATCACCTCGCCACCGGTCAGGTTCGGCCAGAAGGTGACGTCACCCGGCACGTAGGCCAGCCGCCGGTGCAGTCGCGTCGCGTCGGCCCAGGGGTCGCCGCCGAGCAGGCGCACCCGGCCGCCGTCGTTGCGCATCAGCCCGAGCAGGACGCGGATCGTGGTGGTCTTGCCGGCCCCGTTCGGGCCGAGGAACCCGTGCACCTCACCGGTCCGGACCTGCAGGTCGAGCCCGTCCAGGGCGGTGACCTTCCCGAACCGCTTGATCAGACCCTCAGCATCGATTGCCTCGGTCATGAGTGCTCCCCTTCGTGGGTGGCGAGCCGATCCAGCGCCTTCCTGGCCTGGTCGGCCTGTTCCGGGGTGAGCAGCGGCTGCGTGAAGATCTCCACCGAGGCGCGGACCATGCGCTGCCAGCCGGGCATCACGCTGACGTCCTCGCCGAGGACGGTGGTCAGCTGCTCCTGCATCAGGAACATGCCCATCTTCATGGCGGCGAGGACCGCGACGAACGCCCGCGGGTCCTCGCTCTCGATCCCGGCCTTCTCCAGCCACAGCTGGCCGCGCTCGACGGACTGCGCGAACATCGCCGTCCCGGTCGGCGAGCCGTCCATCAGCGATCGCACCAGATACCGCTGGAGGCTCATCACGTCGGGCGGGAGCGCGCCGAGCATCTGGGTCTCGGCGAACCGGAGCTGCAGCGCGGCGACCCGGCCGAGCGCCCACTCGTCGCAGGCGTCGCGCAGCCCCTCCTTCGAACCGAAGTGGTGCCGCAGCAGGCCGGAGGAGACGTCGGCGGCCTGGGCGATGTCCCGGATGGTGGCGCCGCCGATGCCGCGCTCGGCGAAGAGCGCGATCGCGGCGTCACGGATCCGGGCACGGGCGGTCAGGTCGTTGTCGCTACTCACATGTGTAGGCTACTGCACACACGTGTAGCCGCAATACCCGTCAATCTCCGGCGTTCACCGTCGCCTCGGCCACCGCGCCCGAGGTCAGGCTCCAGCGCTGCAGCAGTTCGCCGTACGTCCCGTTTTTGATCAATCGGTCGAGAGCGGCGCGCAAAGCGTCCCGCAGCGCGGTGTTGTCCTTCGCCACCCCGATCCCGTAGATCCCCGGCCGGTACTGCTCCGACGAAGCGAGCTCGTAGTACGCGTTGGTCAGCGGGTCGGTGACCAGGGCCGTGGCCGGCGGGAAGTCGAGCAGCAGGGCCGTCGCCCGCCCGGTCCGCAGCTGCAGCACCGCGTCCGCGCCGGTCCGGCCGACCACCAGGGTCATCGGCCGGGTGCCGCACTTCGCCTGACCGGCCCGCAGCATCTCCTCCTGGACGGTGCCGATCTCGACCGAGACCGAGTACCCGCACAGGCCGGCCATGCCGGTGATCCGCTTCGGGTTCCCGCGCTGCACCAGGATCGACGACCCGGTGGCGAAGTAGTTGACGAAGTCCACCTTCTTCTCCCGGCCGGCGGTGTCGGTCATCGACGACAGCACCCCGTCGTAGGTCCCCTTGTTCACCTCGTCCAGCGCCGACGCGAAGTCGCCGAACCGCATCTCGAGCCGGATGCCGAGCACCGCGCCGAGCGCGGCGGCCAGGTCCGGCTCGAAGCCGATGATGGTGCGGCCGTCGGCGGCGAAATACTCCATCGGCGCATAGCTGGAATCGGTCACCAGCCGGATGAAACCCCGGTCCCGCGCGCTCTGCGGGAGCAGGGCACGCAGGCTCTCGTCGATGGTCACCGCGCCGGTCAGGTCCAGGCCCGCGCCCTCGGTGGCGACCGGGTCGGCGGTGGCGGAGACCAGACCGCACCCTCCGGCGGCGAGCACGGCCAGCACACCGGCGGCGGCCAGGACACGGCGGAACGGGTTCATCGGGCTGCCCTCTCGGTGAGCGGTGCGCTGCTCGGTTCGACGATCACCTTCGCGGCGACCTGCGGCCACGGGACCGGGCGGCCGTAGAGCCAGCCCTGCCCCTCGTCGCAGCCGGCCTCGACCAGCCATCGGTGGATCTCCAGCGTCTCCACGCCCTCGGCGGTGACCCGGGAGCCGAGGCCGTGCGCCAGGTCGATCACCGAGCGGACGATGGCCTGACTCTGCGGATCACGGTCGACGTCCGCGACGAACGCCCGGTCGATCTTGATCTCGGTGATCGGCAGCCCGCGCAGGTGCGACAGGCTGGTGTACCCGGTGCCGAAGTCGTCCACCGAGATGCCGACGCCGAGCGTGCCTAGCTCCTTGATCGCGCGCATCGCGGTCTCCACGTCGCCGGCCAGCGCAGTCTCGGTGACCTCCAGGATCAGCCGGTCCGGCCGGGCGCCGGTCGCGGCGAGCAGGGCGCCGACGAAGCCCACGAACCCGGTCGACTCCAGGTTCCGGGCCGAGATGTTGACCGACAGGGTCCAGTCCTGGCCGGTGGCGATCCAACCGGCCTGGTCGTCCAGCGCGCGGCGCAGCACCCACTCGGTGAGCGGCGCGATCAGGCCGGAGTGCTCGGCGGCCGGCAGGAACTCGCCGGGCGGCAGCAGCCCGCGTTCCGGGTGCTGCCAGCGGACCAGGGCCTCGACCCCGTTGATCTCCGCGCCCGGTAGCCCGACCTTGGGCTGGTACCAGAGCACCAGCTCGTCACGCTCCAGCGCGTGCCGCAGCTCGGCCTGCACCTTCAGCCACTGATGCGGGTGCCCGACCGTGCCGCCGGCGAACACCACGATGTCCTCGGCACCGCGTTTGCCCTGGTACATGGCTGCGTCCGCGCGTACCTTCAGCTCCTGCAGCTCGGTGCCGTGCTCCGGGTAGAGCGCGATGCCGAAGCTGGCCTCCATGCTCAGCGGCACGCCGTCCAGCACCAGCTCCTCGGCGACCAGCTGCCGGATCCCGGCCAGCACGGCCACCGCCTGCTCCCGGTCCCGGCCGGGCAACATCACCGCGAACTCGTCGCCGCCGAGCCGGGCCAGCAGGTCGCTGTCGTCCAGCCCGGCCCGCAGCCGGGCGGCGACCACGCGCAGCAGCTCGTCACCGGCGTGGTGGCCGAGCGTGTCGTTGACTTCCTTGAACCGGTTCAGGTCGACGAGCACCACGGCGCCGCGCCCGCCGTCGCGCCCGGCGACCTCGAGCACCGACTCGGCCCGGCTGCGGAACGCCGCCCGGTTCGGCAGGCCGGTCAGCACGTCGTGCGAGGCCTGGTACTCCTGGCGGATCGCGTAACGCCGCAGCGACCGGGTGGTCCACCCGGCCAGCAGAGCCAGGACCAGGTAGAGCGCGGCGAGACCGCCGGCCACCCGCTCGGCGAACCCTCTCAGCTGGGCCCGCAGCTGCGCGGCGATCCCCTGGTACGGCAGGTACAGCTCGAGCACCCCGATGGACTGCCCGGTCGCACCGGCCACCAGCGGCTGCACCACCCGGATCACCTCGTGGCCGGCCCCGCCGATCACCTTCACCCGGGACTCGCCGGCCGTCGCGGCCTGGAAGTCCGGATCCGCCACCGGCAGCCCGCCGCTGGTCGAGCCGTCGTCGGAGAAGACCACCTGGCCGGTGAACCCGCGTACCCGCAGGCGCAGCACCGAGCCGTGGAAGACGGCCAGCTCGGTCGCCTCGCGCATCCCCTCGAGCTGGCTGGTGGTCAGCCCGGCGGCCATGTCCACGCCACCCAGCTTCGGGGCGACCGCCATCTCGGCGATCACCGCGGCCTGCGCGAGCCCCTGCTGACGGCCCTGCTCGGCGGCGTCGGCGCGATATCCGCGCCACATCACGGCGCCCAGCAGCACCACCGGGATCAGACTGGCGGCAGCGTACGTAGCGAACAGTCGCCGGCCGACCCGGGCGCCTGTCCGTCGACCTGACCGACGCATCCGCACGCGGAACTGATCGACGCCGAACGGTGCATACTGAGATTTTCGCCGCATCCCCGGCGCGCCTGACGGCGTTTGACCCGACATGCGTATCTCACAGCAGCTGCGGCTCGCGGTCACGGCCGGCGTCGCCGGCGTGCTGACGCTTCTGGGCTGGTCACCGGCGTACGCCACGGTCGGCGCCACGTCCCGGTCGCTGCCCTCGTTCAACGGCTCGGTCTACGCGGTCGCGTTCCTGGGCGGCACGGTCTACGTAGGCGGCTCGTTCACCGCGGCGACCACGCACGGACGGCAGGTGGAACGGCGCCGGCTGGCCGCCTTCGACGCGCGCACCGGCGAGCTGCTGAACTGGGCGCCGACCGCGGACCGGACGGTGCGCGCGCTGGCCGCCACCGGTGACTCGGTCTACGCGGCCGGCGACTTCGGCACCGTCTCGGGGGCCGGGCGCGACGCGCTGGCCCGGTTCGACGCCCGGTCCGGGGAGCTCGGCGAGTTCGCGCACCGGGTGGACGGGATGCCGCGCGCGCTGGCCGTCGCACACGGCAGGCTCTTCCTGGGTGGCGACTTCACCTCGGTGGACGGCGAGGACCGCACTCGGCTGGCCGCGTTCCGGCTGGCCGACGGCGCGCTCGACGAGGACTGGACACCGACCGCTGACGCGCCGGTCTACGCGCTGGCCACTTTCGGACGGCGGGTCTATCTGGGCGGGAGCTTTCATCGTACGAATCAGGTCCGATCGACCCGGCGGCTGAGCGCCGTCGACGCCGTCAGCGGCGACCTGGACCGGGATTTCCGGCCGCAACCCACAGCGGTCGTCCACGCGGTGGCGGCCGACAGCACCGGGGTCTACGCCGGGCTGGGCGGACTCGGCGGCCGCGCCGAGGCCTGGACCACCGGCGGCCGGCAGCGCTGGTCACGGTTCTTCGACGGCGACGTGCAGGCGGTCGCGGTGCTGAACGGCACGGCGTACGTCGGCGGCCACTTCGACCGTGCCTGCCTGACCGCGAACGTCGACAAGTTCGGCGACTGCGACGACGACAACCGGTCCCGGATCAAGCTCGCCGCGATCGACGCCGACGGCGACCTGACCGACTGGGCGCCGCAGGCCAACGGCATCCAGGGCGTCCGGGCGGTCGCCGCCAGCCGCGGGCTGGGCGCCATCGCGGCGGGCGGTGACTTCACCATGATCGGCGGGAACGCCCGGCACCGGATCGCGGCGTTCGGTTAACCACAGGCCTGTGGATAACTAGCCCTCATCCTGTGGATAACCGGTGGAATCCGGGGCCGGGGCGGCGCCCGTCATGATCGCCACGGCGTCCGACATCGAGTGCGACGACGGCGTGATCACCGCGATCCGGCGGCCCAGCCGCTGAATGTGGATGCGGTCCGCGATCTCGAAGACGTGGGGCATGTTGTGACTGATCAGGATCACCGGCAGCCCGCGGTCCCGGACGTCGCGGATCAGCTGCAGCACCCGGTTGCTCTCCTTGACCCCGAGCGCCGCGGTCGGCTCGTCCAGGATCACCAGCTTGCTGCCGAACGCCGCGGCCCGGGCCACCGCGACCGCCTGCCGCTGGCCGCCGGAGAGCGACTCGACGGCCTGCCCGATGTTCTGCAGGGTGGCCACGCCCAGCTCGCTCATGTGCCGGGCCGCCTCGGAGCGCATGTGCTTGCGGTCCAGCATCCGGAAGACCGACCCCAGCGGTCCGGCCCGGCGCTGCTCCCGGCCGAGGAACAGGTTGTCCGCGATGTCCAGGCCGGGTGCGACCGCGAGGGTCTGATAGACCGTCTCGATACCCGCGGCGCGCGCCTCCATCGGATTGCGGAACGCCACCGGTTCGCCGTCGAGCCGGATCTCGCCGCTGTCCGGGATCACCGCGCCGGACAGCGCCTTGATCAGGCTCGACTTGCCGGCGCCGTTGTCGCCGATCACCGCGAGGATCTCCCCCGGCATCAGCTCGAGGTCGCTGCCGTCGATCGCGACGACCCGGCCGTACCGTTTGGTCAGGCCCTTCGCCTCCAGGACCGGCACCACAGTCTGGGTCGTCATGCTGTGCCCTCCTTCGGGATGCCCTCGTGGCCCTCGCCTGCGAGATCGCCGATCAGTGCGGGTGGCTGCCGCTCGGTGCAGTCGGTCATCCCTTCACCTTCCTGATCCACTGGTCCAGCGACACCGCGACCAGGACCAGCGTCCCGATGGCGAAGCCCTGCCAGACCACCTCGACGCCGGCCAGCTGCAGCCCGTTGCGGAAGACGCCGACGATCAGCGCGCCGATCAGCGTGCCGATCACCCCGCCGCGCCCGCCGAACAGGCTGGTCCCGCCGAGCACCACCGCGGTGATCGAGTCCAGGTTGTACTCGGTGCCGACGTTCGGGCTGGCCGAGGCGAGCCGTCCGATCAGGATCCAGCCGCCGACCGCGTAGAGCAGCCCGGCCACGGTGTAGACCGAGAACAGCACCCGGCCGGTCCGGATGCCGGCCAGCCGGGCCGCCTCGACGTCGTCGCCGGTGGCGTACACGTGCTTGCCCCAGGCGGTCCGGCTGAGCGCGTAGAAGAAGAAGCCGAACAGCAGCAGCATGATGATCGAGCCGTAGCTGAGCTGGAAGTTCCCGATCGCGATGGCCTCGCCGGTCCAGGTCATCAGGCTCGGCATGTCGGTGCCGCGTACCGTCTCGCTGTTGCTGACCACCGAGTTCAGCGAGAAGAAGATGGTCAGCGTGCCGAGCGTGACGATGAACGGCGGCAGCTTGATCCGGGTGACGAGCATCCCGTTCAGCGCGCCCATCGCGGTGCCGCAGGCGAAGCCGAGCAGCAGCGCGAGCACCGCCGGCATACCGGCCTTGACGCAGAACTGGGCCATCAGGATCGAGGAGAAGACCGCTATCGCACCGGCCGACAGGTCGATCCCGGCGGTCAGGATGATCATCGTCTGACCGAGCGCGAGCGTGGCGATCACGGTGACCTGCAGGAGCACCAGCGACAGGTTCGCCGCGGCGAAGAACCGGGTGTTGACGATCGAGAACGCGATGATCGCCAGGATCAGTACGGCCAGCGGTCCGAGGACCGGGTTCGCGTGCAGCGCGTGCTGCAGGCGCAGGCCGAACGAGTCGTGCCGGCGTACGTCGAAATCAGCGGCGGTCGAAGCACCTGTGCTCGTGGACATGCGGAGTTCACCCCCAGCAGTTCTGCTTGCCCCACGTGGAGTCCTTGGCCTCCACGCCGGCCTGCGGATCGTCGGTGATCAGCTGGACGCCGGTGTCGAAGAAGTCCTTGCCGGCGGTGTTCTGCGGTTTGGTGCCGTCCTTGGCGTACTTCGCGATCGCCTCGACCCCGAGCTCCGCCATCTTGATCGGGAACTGCATCGAGGTGGCCCCGATGACGCCGTTCGCGACGTTGTCCACTCCCGGGCAGCCGCCGTCGATCGAGACGATGGTGACCTCGGAGTCCTTACCGGCCGCCTTGAGCGCCTGGTACGCCCCGGCCGCCGCGGGCTCGTTGATGGTGTAGACCAGGTTGATCGACGGGTCCTTCTGGAGCAGGTTCTCCATCGCGGTGCGCCCGCCCTCCTCGTTCCCGTCGGTCACGTCGTGACCGGCGATCCGGGGGTCGTTCTCGTCACCGATCCGGTTCGGATCCCCGTTGGGGATGCCGAACCCCTCCAGGAAGCCCTGGTCCCGCTTGACGTCCACCGAGACCTGGTTGGGGTTGAGGTCGAGCATGGCGATCTTCGCCTGCTTGCCGTCCTTGGCGAACTTGGCCTTGGCCCACTCGCCGATCAGCTTGCCGGCCTGGTAGTTGTCGGTCGCGAAGGTGGCGTCCGCGGCATCCGGTGGATCCACCGGGGTGTCCAGCGCGATGACCAGCATGCCCGCTTTGTGAGCGCGGTCCAGCGAGGGCACGATCGCCTTCGAGTCGTTCGGCGTGATCAGGAAACCCTCGGCGCCGAACGAGATCAGGTTCTCGATCGCCTGGACCTGTGCCTCGTTGTCGCCGTCCACCTTGCCGGCGAAGGTCTGCAGGTCGAGACCGGCCGTTGCGGCGGCCCGCTCGGCGCCGTGTTTCATGGTCACGAAGAACGGGTTGGTGTCGGTCTTGGTGATCAGACCGACCACCGGCTCACCGGAGCCCCGGTTGCAGGCCGCGCCGGCCAGCACCAGCAATATGCAACTTGTCGTCGCCAACAGCCTGCGCATGTCGCCTCCGTAGATCGAGGGACAACGTTGCCTTGGAGTAGACGCCCAGGCTTCGGCAATGTCAACACGGGGTTGCGCTTGTGTTGCACAAAGTGATCGCGGCCCGCCGATGGCGGGCCGCGATCCGTTACTTCAGAACGATCAGTTGAAACCGACCAGGTACGACGGCACGGTCGCCGTCCCCTGAGCCGCCGCGCCGGTGTTGTTGACGATGTGGTCGATCACGCCGTTGCCACCGAGTGACACGGTCAGCAGGTTGTGCAGCTTGACCCCGGAGTTCACCGGCACCTCGAAGCCGCGGTCCGAGTGGATGCTCGGGTTCACGTTGAAGTAGCAGTAGCTGCCCAGCGCCCACGCCTCGTGGTTGGTCACCGAGTCGGCCACCTTGTACGCCGCGTAGCCGTTGGCACCGCTGCGCCAGGCCGCCTGCGTCGGCGGGTCGTACGGCTGTTCGTTCTGCAGGAAGTACGTGCGGCCGCCGTTGCCGTTCCAGATCACTTCGTACTTCTGGTAGTGCTCGACGAACAGCCCGTACGCCGTAACGTTCTGACCGTTGACGATCAGTCCACTGTCGGCCGTGTTGATCGTCCAGCCGTACGTGCCGGCGTTGCCG
This sequence comes from Actinoplanes palleronii, assembly GCF_016862315.1. Lineage (GTDB taxonomy): Bacteria > Actinomycetota > Actinomycetes > Mycobacteriales > Micromonosporaceae > Actinoplanes > Actinoplanes palleronii. Next base: position 32,830 of record NZ_BOMS01000077.1, read on the forward strand.
TGGTCGGCCCGCCACGCCCAGATGTGGTCGATGATCGTGTTGTTGCTGTTCACCAGCAGGCTGTTGGTGGCCTTGCCGGCGATCGAGCCGCCGATCCGGAAGAACACGTCCTGGACCGTGGTCGGGTTCGCGGCGTGGTTGGCCGACGAGCCGTTCGGGCCGATGACCAGCAGGTTCGCCGAGTTGGTGGTGCCCGCGTCGAAGAGCAGGCCGGCGATCTTCACACCGTCCACGTCAGCCACCTGGATCGGGGTGACGCCGTTGTCCGGGATGATGGTCGCGTAGCCGAGGCCCATCACCACGGTGTTCGCCCGGGTCACGTTGATCGTCTGGTTCACGTGGTAGACGCCCGGCTGGAAGATCAGGTTCAGGCCCTGCGCGAGCGCCTGGTTGATCGTCGCGGCGCTGTCGCCCGGCTTCGCCACGTAGAACTGGCTCAGCGGGATGCTGGTGCCCGGCGTGTTGCCGTTCGCCCAGCTCACACCGGACGAGTTGGTCTGCAGGCTCGGCACGAAGACCGCGTAGTCGCCACCGGCGAGGTAGAGGTACGGCTTCTCCCGGATCACCGGGGTCTGCGCGATCGTGGTGTACGGCGGGTTGGGGAACGCACCCGACGGGGCACCCGTCACACCGACGAACGCCTGGTTCCACACCGCGTTGGTGTTCGAGCCGATCTGGCTGTTCCGGGTGAACCACTGCTGCTGCGAGTACTGCCCCTCGGAGCCGCTGATCCGCGAGTCGGCGATGTAGCCGCCGGACGCCCAGCCGTATCCGTTCGGCGCCAGGTTCAGGTCACCGTGGATGTCCATCCGGCGGAACGGCGCGGCCTGCGAGACGGCCCACCGGTTGGCGCCGCTGACCGGGTAGAGCGAGATGTTCTCCACCGAGCGCCAGAAGTTCTGGGTCGCGTTGCCCTGGAACCAGCCGGCGTCGACGGTGATGTCCCCGTTGATCCGCACGTCTTGCGGGTTCTGGCCGAGACCGATCACCGAGGTGTTGAAGCCGACCTGGATGTTAAGGCCGTTGTAGGTGCCCGGCTTGAACGCCAGCAGGTTGCGCTGGGTGCCGAACTGGTTCGTCTCCTGCTGGCTGAAGATCGCATCGGCCTGCGCCTGGATCGTCGCGCTCGCCATGCTCGGATCGAAGACGGTCACCTGGGCGCCGAGGCTGCCACCGCCGGGCACGGTCGGGCCGGACGTGGTCGGGGTCGGTGTCGGCGAGGTGGGGTTGGTGGTGCCCCCGCCGTAGACCTTGAACTCCCACAGCGAGTAGCCGTAGCCGGTGGTCCGCTGGGTGCCGTACATCCGGACGTACCGGCCGGTCCCGTTGACGGTCAGGCTCTGGTTGCCGCCGGTCGCCGTGGTGGTCGAGTAGATCGACGTCCAGCTGGAGGCGTTGTCCGAGACCTGGATCTGGAACGCCTTCGCCGCGGCGGTCTCCCAGTTCAGCTCGACCCGGGTGATGGCGTTCGAGCTGCCCAGGTCGACCTGCAGCCACTGCGGGTCGGTGAAGGCGGAGGCCCAGCGGGTGCCGGCGTTGCCGTCGACAGCCTCACTCGCCAGGTAGGCGCCGGCCGCCTCGGTGGAGGAAGCGGTCGCGGGCTTGCCCTGCGACAACAGTGTCTCGGCGGCGACAGCGCCGGTAGTGGTGATCGCGGCATATCCAGCGACGACGACGGCGACCGTGCCGCCGATGACGCCACTCCGCCAGCGGGAGCGTCTCATGGGGTTCTCCTAGTTGGACGGGGAGGGGACTAGGTGGGTTGTTGGGAGAGCGCTCACCCGACGGCCATGACGCTAAAAGTCGTTACCGATCGATGTCCAGGATGTTGCGAGGTTCCGGAACCGGTACCGCCGTACCCCGAAATCGGACCCCGCACCGCGCCGGCCGCAACGTTTCCGCAGGTCAGATCGTCGGGCCTGCGGCCCGCGACGAAGATAGACGACCGTGATAACAGCTCTTCCGGAACCGGTTCCGCTAACTCTCGCCACAACACCCATATCGTACGAATGTGGAGCTTCACCCCAGGCGGTCACCCGCGCACCCGTCGACGGGCCGTGAGTTCCATCATGGTCCCGTTGATCGGCCCACCGTCTCGGTGCCCGGCCTCGCCGTCGCAACCATCCCGCCCGGCCGCCGTCGCCCGTCGCCCGTCGCCCGTCGCCCGTCGCCCGTCGCCGTCGCCCGTCGCCGTCGCTGTCGCTGGCGCCGTCTGCGCCGGGCTGCTGCGGTTTCTAGCGGAAAGCACGAACCCGCCCGGACCGACTGAACGGTCCGGGCGGGTTCGGTGTGCGTTTCCGGTCAGCCCAGGCTGACGGTCGGGTAGAGCGGGAACGGGGCGAGCAGCTCGGACGCCTGCTTCGACACCCGCTCGGACAGGGCCGGGTCCAGAGTGAACTTGGCCTTCGACGTGGCGTCCGGGGTGGTGCCGACGAGCACGGTGTGGATCAGCTCGGCGATCTGGTCCATCTCGGCGACACCGAGACCCCGGCTGGTCAGCGCCGGGGTGCCGATCCGGATCCCGGAGGTGTACCAGGCGCCGTTCGGGTCGGACGGGATCGCGTTGCGGTTCGTGACGATGCCGCTGTCCAGCAGGGCCTGCTCGGCCTGCCGGCCGGTCAGCCCGAACGGGTGCACGTCGAGCAGCACCAGGTGGTTGTCGGTGCCACCGGAGACCAGCTGCACGCCGCGCTTCGCCAGACCCTCGGCAAGAGCCTGGCTGTTGGTGACGATCTGCTGCGCGTACGTGGCGAACTCCGGCCGGCGGGCCTCCGCGAACGCGATCGCCTTCGCCGCCATCACGTGCGGCAGCGGGCCACCGAGCACCATCGGGCAGCCGCGGTCGACCTGCGACGACAGCTCCGGCTGGCAGAACACCGCGCCACCGCGCGGGCCACGCAGGCTCTTGTGGGTGGTGGTGGTGACGATGTGCGCGTGCGGGATCGGGTTGTAGTCCCCGGTGAACACGCCACCCGCGACCAGACCGGCGAAGTGCGCCATGTCGACCATGAAGGTCGCACCGACCTCGTCGGCGATCTCCCGCATCGTCGCGAAGTTCACCTTGCGGGGGTAGGCCGAGTAGCCACCGACGATGACGGCCGGCTTGAACTCCTTGGCCGACTCCAGCAGCGCCTTGTAGTCGATCTGCCCGGTCTCCGGGTCCACGCCGTAGCTGCGCTGGTCGAACATCTTCCCGGAGATGTTCGGCCGGAACCCGTGAGTCAGGTGACCGCCGGCGTCCAGGGACATGCCCAGCAGCCGCTGGTTGCCGAACGCCTGCCGCAGCTCGGCCCACTCGGCGTCGGTCAGGTCGTTGATCTGCCGCTTCTCGAACTTCTTGAGATACGGCACCTCCACCCGATCGGCCAGGATCGCCCAGTACGCCACCAGGTTCGCGTCGATCCCGGAGTGCGGCTGCACATACGCATACGGCGCGTCGAACAGCGCCTTCGCATGCTCCACCGCAACCGACTCCACGGTGTCCACGTTCTGGCACCCGGCGTAGAACCGCCGCCCGATGGTCCCTTCGGCGTACTTGTCCGACAGCCAGTTCCCCATCGCCAGCAAAACCGCCGGCGACGCGTAGTTCTCACTGGCGATCAGCTTCAGCGACTCGCGCTGGTCACCGAGTTCCTTCGCGATCGCATCCGCGATACGCGGCTCAACGGACCGAACCACCTCGAGGGCAGAACGGAAAGCCACAGATTCAGCACTGAGTTCAGACACAGGACCTCCCTATCACAAAGTGAGAAGGCCCAGGCGCACGGCAAGTCGTCATCTCGACGAGGCCGCTCCCCGATGGTCAACCATCCGAACGCGCCAGTCACGGCCCACCCGAAGCATACCGCCCAGCTGCCGGGGTCGACGCCCCAACGCCCTCCCGGTCCGGCATGCAGCCGATCCCGCTCTCCTGGGGTGGTCGGGGGTCGGGCTGGTTCGTTGGCCT
>NZ_BOMS01000078.1 GCF_016862315.1 Actinoplanes palleronii
GCGGGAACCGGCGACCAGCGCGCCCAGGTCGAGCGTGTAGAGCTGCTTGTCCTTCAGCGTCTCGGGCACCTCGCCCTTGACGATGGACTGGGACAGGCCCTCGACGACGGCGGTCTTGCCGACACCCGGCTCGCCGATCAGCACGGGGTTGTTCTTGGTGCGGCGGGACAGCACCTGCATGACCCGCTCGATTTCCTTCTCCCGGCCGATGACCGGGTCGAGCTTGCCCTCGCGGGCGGCCTGCGTCAGGTTGCGCCCGAACTGGTCGAGGACCAGCGAAGTGGACGGCGCGGCTTCGCCGGTGGCGGTGCCCGCGGCGGCCGGTTCCTTGCCCTGGTAGCCGGAGAGCAGCTGGATCACCTGCTGGCGGACCCGGTTCAGGTCGGCGCCGAGCTTCACCAGGACCTGGGCGGCGACGCCCTCGCCCTCACGGATCAGGCCGAGCAGGATGTGCTCGGTGCCGATGTAGTTGTGGCCGAGCTGCAGCGCCTCCCGCAGGGAGAGCTCCAGCACCTTCTTCGCCCGCGGCGTGAACGGGATGTGCCCGCTCGGCGCCTGCTGACCCTGGCCGATGATCTCCTCGACCTGCTGACGGACGCCCTCGAGGGAGATGCCCAGACTCTCCAGGGCCTTGGCGGCGACGCCCTCACCCTCGTGGATCAGGCCGAGCAGGATGTGCTCTGTCCCGATGTAGTTGTGGTTGAGCATCCGGGCCTCTTCTTGGGCCAGGACGACAACCCGTCGCGCTCGGTCGGTGAACCGCTCGAACATGCCCTCGTGCTCCTCACGTGCCGTGCGCCAATGTTGAGCCTGTCTCAACAGCTGGCGGGCCAGCGCACGGGCATCGGTGATACCCGTGCTGTAACTCTATCGCCGCCCGGAGACTCCGCTGGGCCCTCGGAGCCCCTCGAAACGATCCGCGACGTTGATTTAGCCAACTTCGCACGCTCAGCGGCTGTTCCCCCACCCGAACGTGTACGCGGACAGCGAAATCCCCACAGTCCACAGGCTGTGGACAACAGCACCCTTCCTGTGGATAACGGTACTGAACGAGCGCTGACGACGGGCCGGAAGCACAGAGAGGGCGCACCGGTGACCGGTGCGCCCTCTCGTCACGAAGCTCAGGCCCGACCAGGGCCCTTCGAGTGGTACTCGTCGACGATCTCCTGCGGAATGCGGCCGCGGTCGGAGATGTCGTAACCGGCCTTCTTGGCCCACTCCCGGATCGCCTTGTTCTGCTCCCGGTCCGCCGCCGCACCGCCCCGGCCACGCGCCGCGCGGCCGCCGACGACCACACCGCCGCGAGCCACCTTGGTGCCGGCCGTCACGTACGTAGCGAAGACCTCCCGCAATTCAGCGGCGTTCTTCTCCGAGAGGTCGATCTCGAACTGAATACCGTCGAGCGCGAACTTGACGGTCTCGTCGGCTTCGGTGCCGTCGATGTCATCGACCAGCTTGTGAATGATCTGCTTGGCCACGCGCCGTTATCCTCCCGAACACAGGTTCTCTCCCACGCAATGGGAGAACAATAACGCCAGGGGGACATCGCCCGTCAATGGCGGGGGCGATAATGGGCGTTCGGCTACTCTGCGCGGACCAACGGGAAGAGGATCGTTTCCCGAATGCCCAGGCCGGTGAGCGCCATCAACAGCCGGTCGATTCCCATTCCCATGCCACCGGTCGGCGGCATTCCGTACTCCATCGCACGGAGGAAATCCTCGTCCAGCTGCATCGCCTCGGCGTCGCCACCGGCGGCCAGCAGCGACTGGGTCTGCAGGCGGTCCCGCTGGACGACCGGGTCGACGAGCTCGGAATACCCGGTGGCGAGCTCGAAGCCGCCGATGTAGAGGTCCCACTTCTCGGTGAGGCCGGGGGTCTCCCGGTGCGCGGCGGTCAGCGGCGAGGTCTGCTCCGGGTAGTCCCGGACGAACGTCGGCTGCTGCAGGTTGTCCTGCGCGAGGTGCTCGAACAGCTCCTCGGCCAGCTTGCCGGCGCTCCACTTGGGGTCGACGCCGAGCTGCACCTTCTCCGCGTACCGCTGGAGCTGGGCCAGATCGGTCGCGATGGTGACCTCCTCGCCGAGCGCCGCGGAGATCTCGCCGAACAGGGTGGTGGTCTTCCACTCACCGCTCAGGTCGAGCTCGGTGCCGTCGTAGTGGGTGACCACGTGCGAGCCGGTGATCGCCTGCGCGGCCTCCTGAATCCACTCCCGCGTCCAGACCTGCATGTCGTTGTAGTCGGCGTACGCGTGATACGCCTCGAGCATGGCGAACTCCGGCGAGTGCGAGGAGTCCATGCCCTCATTCCGGAAGTTCCTGTTGATCTCGAAGACCCGGTCGATGCCGCCGACCACGGCCCGCTTCAAAAACAGTTCCGGAGCGATCCGCAGATAAAGATCGGTGGCCATAGCGTTGCTGTGAGTCACAAACGGGCGAGCCGCCGCGCCACCGTGCAGCAACTGCAACATCGGCGTTTCCACCTCGAGATAATTGCGGCGGAAGAGCGACTCGCGAAGGCTACGCACCACGGTTGCCCGAGTACGCACAGTGTCCCTGGCCTGCGGCCGGACGATCAGATCCACATAGCGCTGCCGCACCCGGGTTTCCTCGGAAAGCGGCCGGTGCGCGACCGGCAGCGGGCGCAGCGCCTTGGCGCTCATCGCCCAGGAGTCGGCGAGGACCGAGAGCTCGCCCCGCCGGCTGGTGATCACCTCGCCGGTGACCGCGACCAGGTCGCCCAGGTCGACGAGGCGCTTCCAGTCCTCCAGGCGCTCGGCGCCGACCTTGTCCAGCGAGAGCATCGCCTGCAGCTCGGTGCCGTCGCCCTCCCGCAGGGTGGCGAAGCAGAGCTTGCCACCACTCCGGAGGAAGATCACCCGGCCGGTGATCGACACCTGGTCGCCGGTGGCGGTGTCCGTCGGGACCTCCGCGTACTGCTTGCGGATCTCGGCCAGGGTGATGGTCCGGGGGACGGTGACCGGGTAGGGCGGCACACCCTCGGCCAGCATCCGGTCCCGCTTCGCCCGGCGGACCTTCATCTGCTCGGGCAGGTCCTCGGCGGGGTCAGTCACTGGCACGTTCTGCTCGGTCACGGCACGGTCTTCCTGTGTGGTGGTGGGCTCTGCAAGACCTGGAAAGCCTACTCAGCCGTGCTCAGACGTTCCGCTCATATACCATCCGCAGCCCGATCAGCGTGATCATCGGCTCGTGCGCGGTCAGCGTGCGGCACTCGTCCTTCACCAGCCAGGCCAGGCCACCGGTGGCGATCACCGCGCGCACCGGGCCGATCTCCTCGACCATCCGCTCGACGATCCGGTCCACCTGGCCGCCGAAACCGTAGTAGAGCCCGGACTGCAGGCACTCGACGGTGTTCTTGCCGATCACCGAGCGCGGCTTGGTCGGCTCCACCTTGCGCAGCTGGGCGGCGCGGGCGGCGAGCGCGTCGAAGGAGATCTCGATGCCCGGCGCGAACGCGCCACCGAGGAACTCGCCCTTCGCGCTGATCAGGTCGAAGTTCGTGGTGGTGCCGAAGTCGACGACGATCGACGGTCCGCCGTAGAGGGCGTGCGCCGCCAGGGTGTTCACCACCCGGTCGGCGCCGACCTCCTTGGGGTTGTCGATGGCCAGCTGCACACCGGTCTTCACACCCGGTTCGACGATCACGCTGGGCACGTCGTCGTAGTACCGCTTCAGCATGGTGCGCAGGTTGCGCAGCGCGGCCGGCACGGTGGAGCAGGCCGCCACCCCGGTGATCTCGACCGCGTCACCGGCCAGCAGACCCCGGAACATCAGTCCGAGCTCGTCCGCTGTCGAGTTGGCGTCGGTCTTGATCCGCCAGTTGTGCACCAGCTTGTCGCCGTCGAAGGTCGCCAGCACGGTGTTGGTGTTACCGATGTCAATGCAAAGCAGCACGGGTGCCCCTAAGAATCACAATCAAGACCCTTATTTGTACGCGTCGCAGCCCGCCCGCCCGGTCAGCGGGGGCGCAGGTCCAGCGCGATGTCGAGGATCGGCGACGAGTGGGTGAGCCCGCCCACCGACAGATAGTCCACACCGGTCGCCGCGTACGCCGCCGCCGTCGCCAGGGTCAGGTTGCCGGTCGCCTCCAGCTCGGCCCGCCCGCCGATCGCGCCGACCACCTCGGTCAGCAGCTCCGGGGTCATGTTGTCGCAGAGCAGGAACGTCGCGCCGGCCGCCACCGCCTCCTGCGCCTCGGCCAGCGTGGTCACCTCGACCTGCACCGCCACGTCCGGGAACGTCGCCCGCACCAGCCGGTACGCCGCGGTGATGCTGCCGGCCGCCAGCTTGTGGTTGTCCTTGATCATGGCGACGTCGTACAGGCCCATCCGCTTGTTGGTGCCGCCGCCGACCCGGACCGCGTACTTCTCCAGCGACCGCAGCCCCGGCGTGGTCTTGCGGGTGTCCAGCACCGTCGCCCGGCTGCCCTCGAGCTGGTCGGCCCACCTGCGGGTGTGCGTGGCCACCCCGGACATCCGGCTGATCAGGTTGAGCGCGGTGCGCTCGGCGGTGAGCAGCGCCCGGGTCGGCCCGGTGATCACGGCAAGCACGTCGCCACGGACCACCCGGTCGCCCTCGGCGGCGATCTGCCGGAACTCGGCGTGCCCCTGCGAGGTGACCGCGAAGACCTCGGCGGCCACCGGCAGCCCGGCCACCACGCCGTCGGCCCGGGCCACCAGCTCGGCGGTGTCGGTCTGCTCGGCCGGGATGGTGGCCTCGCTCGTCACGTCACGGGGCGGCTCGCCCAGGTCCTCGGCGAGCGCGGTCAGCACGATCCGCTGGACCTCGGCGAAGTCCAACACGTAGTCGATCAAGACATCTCCTGGAAGGTCTGGGTCATCGCGCCGTCCGCGCCGATCGCGTCGAGCAGGTGGCCGCGCCACTCGTCGGCCGCGGTCGGGTAATCCTCGCGCCAGTGGCAGCCACGCGTCTCCCGGCGGCTGCGTGCCGACGCGACGAGAGCGGTGGCGACGGTGAGCAGGTTCGTCGCCTCCCACGCCGCGGTGTTCGGGGTGGACCGGGACTCGGCCAGCCGGCTCAGCTCCTTGGCCGCGCCGGCCAGCGAGTCGGCCGAGCGCAGCACGCCGGCGCCCCGGGTCATGGTGCGCTGCACGTCGGCCCGGATCCCGGCGTCGGCCACCCAGGCCGGTGTCAGGTTCATCCGCACCGGGTCGGCCTGGGCCGGCAGGTCGCGGCCGATGTCGTCGGCGATCCGCTTCGCGAAGACCAGGCCCTCCAGCAGCGAGTTGCTGGCCAGCCGGTTGGCGCCGTGCACGCCGGTGCAGGCCACCTCGCCGCAGGCGTACAGGCCCGGGATGGTGCTGCGGCCGTGCAGGTCGGTACGGACCCCGCCGGAGGCGTAGTGCGCGGCCGGGGCGACCGGGATCAGCTCGGTGGCCGGGTCGATGCCCGCGCCCCGGGTCGAGGCCATGATGGTCGGGAAGCGCTGCTCCAGGAACTCCTGGCCGAGGTGCCGGGCGTCCAGGTAGACGTGGTCCGCCCCGGTGGCCCGCAGCACCCGGTGGATGCCCTTGGCGACCACGTCGCGCGGTGCCAGCTCGGCCAGCTCGTGCTGCCCGACCATGAACCGCACGCCGTTCTCGTCGACCAGGTGCGCGCCCTCGCCGCGCAGCGCCTCGGAGATCAGCGGCCGTTGCACCGCGGTCTCCCCGGCCGTCACGAACGACGTCGGGTGGAACTGGACGAACTCCACGTCGGTGACCGCCGCGCCGGCCCGCAGCGCGAGCGCCACGCCGTCGCCGGTGGAGACCGAGGGGTTCGTGGTGGACGCGTAGATCTGGCCCATCCCGCCGGTGGCCAGCACGACCGCGCGGGCCAGCACGGCGCCCACGCCGTCCTCCGAGCCCTCGCCCAGCACGTGCAGGGTGATCCCGCAGGCCCGGCCGTCGGTGGCGCGCAGCAGGTCCAGCACCAGGGCGTGCTCGACGAGCCGGATCCACGGGTCGCGGCGGACCGCGGCGTGCAGGGCGCGCTGCACCTCGGCGCCGGTCGCGTCGCCACCGGCGTGCACGATCCGGTCGGCCCGGTGGCCGCCCTCGCGGGTCAGCATCAGCGAGCCGTCCGGGTTGCGGTCGAACTCGGCTCCCCGGCGGATCAGCTCCCGGATCCGGGCCGGGCCCTCCTCGACGAGGACCTTCACCGCTTCCGGGTCGCAGAGCCCGACGCCGGCGATCTCCGTGTCGTACGCATGCGCCTGTGGTGTGTCCAGCGGGTCCAGCACCCCGGCGATGCCGCCCTGCGCCCAGCGCGTCGAACCGTCGTCAATATTGACCTTGGTGACCACGGTGACGTGCAGGCCCTGCTCCCGCAGGTGCAGAGCGGCGGTCAGGCCGGCGACCCCGGAACCGACCACGACCACGTCGGTGGTCTCGGTCCAGCCCGGCTCGGCGGCGGCGAGCCGGCGCGGTAGGGCCGGGAGATCCGCGAGAGGTGACATGTGGTCAGTACACTCCGCCCCCGCGTCCCCGTCACCGCGGGGGCGTCATCAGTGGTCACCGTTACTTGTACTGGACCGGCAGGGACTTGGTCCCCTTGCCCTTCAACGACGAGGTCAGCTCGGCGCCGTCCAGCCACAGGTAGCAGCGCACGCCACGATCACCCTGGGTCCACACGTCCGAGTTGCCGGGCAGCGAGACCACTCCGGTGCGGTACTGCAACTCCTTGTCGTTGGGCACCCCGGTGTACGCGGACACCACGGTCCGGCAGCCGTCGTGGAAGTCCTCCCAGGCCGCGTCGCCCTTGGGGTACGACGCGTCGGACGGCGCCTCCCACACCCCGGCGAACTCCGCGTTGTGCTTGCTGCCGCACGACGCCGGCGGCATGGTGTCGATCGCGCCGCCGTCGTCCAGCTTGATCGCGTAACAGCTGAGCTCCAGGTCGGAACTGGCGGCCAGCGCGTTGCGCAGCGTGCCCTGCCGCTCCACCAGCGCGCCGTTGTCCTCGATCGAGTCGAGCTCCACTACGTCGCAGCGGAACCAGCGTGAGCCGCCGGTCCAGGCCGCCGGCGACGGGTGGGTCACCCCGATCCACAGCCGCGCGGTCCGCCACGGCGCCCCGACGTACGTGCTCACCTTCTGGTCACAGATCTGGTACGCGGCCCGCGCGGCCGCCGACGACTCGGCCGGCGGCTGCTCGGCGTCCGCGGACGAGCCGGTGTACGTGCCGACGTAGACCGTCTCGGTGCGGTGCTGGACCGAGCAGTCCACCTCCTCGTACGTCGCCCGGGGCCCGGTCGCCGCGAAGTTGGCCAGGTGGCAGGTCTCCGACATCGGCTCGAACCCGGTCGCCGGGGCCATCGCGCCCCAGTCGTTGGTGAGGTCGCCGTCGACGTTGCCGGGATTGCCGCACCCCGCCGCGAGCAGCAACATCACGCCCAGGGTGGCAGCCAGGTCGAAGCGCGGAGCGGGGCCCAGGAAGGCACGCCACTGTCGCATGAAGGAGCCTCCCGCACGCCGCCGATGTCCGATTTACGATCATATGGTGATCGGTCGGGTCCGACGGCGGCGTTCGGGAAAGTCACCCGGCGTCAGTGCGCGGACAGCGTGAGATCCCCGCGGACCAGCTCGTCGGCCATCCCGGTGACCGCCTCGGCCGGGTCGGTCCCCAGCTCGATCACCTGGTTGTCCGCGTCCACGTGGACCACGCGGGGCTGATAGGTACGCGCCTCGGCGCTGTCCATCTGACCGTAGGAGATCAGGATGACCAGGTCGCCGGGGTGCACCAGGTGCGCGGCGGCGCCGTTGATGCCGAGCACGCCGCTGCCCCGCTCACCGGCGATCACGTAGGTCTCCAGCCGCGCGCCGTTCGTCACGTCGACGATCGCCACCTGCTCGCCGGGCAGCAGGTCGGCCGCCTCCATCAGGTCGAGGTCGACGGTCACCGAACCGACGTAATGCAGGTCGGCCTGCGTCACGGTGGCCCGGTGGATCTTCGACTTCAACATGGTGCGGAGCATCAGACTGCCTTCCGGAGTGCGATCGGGACGTTGTCGATCAGGCGGGTGGTGCCGACCTTGGCCGCCACGAGCAGGCGGGCCGGGCCGTCGTCCGGGACCGCGCCCAGATCGGGACCGGTCAGTTCGAGGTAGTCCGGGCGTACCCCGGGCTCCTCCGACAAGATCTTGTGGGCCGCGGCCAGGACCGCTTCGGGATCACCGTGCGCCGCGCCCTCGCGCAGCGCGCGGGAAAGAGCAAGAGCGGACCGTCGTTCCGCCGGCGAGAGGAACCGGTTGCGGCTGGAGAGCGCCAGACCATCCTTTTCCCGTACGGTCGGCACGCCCACGATCCGCACACCGAGTTCGAGGTCGACAACCATCCGGCGGATCAGCGCGAGCTGCTGGAAGTCCTTCTCGCCGAAGTAGGCGACCTCGGCGCGGGTGAGCCGGAGCAGCTTCTCGACCACGGTGAGCATGCCGGCGAAGTGGCCGGGGCGGCTGGCGCCGTCCAGGATCGCGCCGAGCGGCCCGGGGTTCATCGTGATCGACGGCGGCCCGCCGGGGTAGACGTCGTCCCGCGACGGCGCGAAGACCAGCGCGGCCCCCTCGGCACGGCAGGCCTCGAGGTCCTCGGCGAGGGTCCGCGGATACTTCTCGAAGTCCTCGTTCGGCCCGAACTGCAGCGGGTTCACAAAGATCGTCACGACCACGAACGCGGAACTCTGCCGGGCCACCCGGATCAGCTCCCGGTGCCCGTCGTGCAGCGCCCCCATGGTCATCACGACCGCGATCCCGCCGGCCGCCTGGTCGAGCGGGGCTTTGTCGAGTGCCGCCGCCAGCTCGTCGCGGGTGTGCACCACCTGGGTCATGCCGGGCTCCCCACGGTCGTCTCGCTGGCGTCATTTCCGGTCAGCGCCGCTTCTGTGGTCAGCTGCGCCGCCGCGGCCTGGAACAGCACGTCGAGCAGGGCCGCGGCGTCGTGCGGGCGCAGCCGCCCGGACGCGATGGCGCGGTCCGCGGTGCGCCGGGCCAGACTCAGGTACGCCGGGACGGCCCGCGCCGGCATCCGCGCCAGATGCTTCGCCACCGTGCCGGCGTCACCCCGGGAGACCGGGCCGGTCAGCGCCGCGTCACCCATCCGCAGGGCGTTGTCCAGCGCCGCGGTCAGCAGCGGGGTGAGCACCCGCGCGGGCTCCTCGACACCTGCCGCGCGCAGCACGTCGGCCGCCTCGTTGACCAGGGTGACCAGGTGGTTCGCACCGTGCGCGAGCGCCGCGTGATAGACCGGCCGGGCGTCCTCGGCGATCCACTCCGGCACTCCGCCCAGGTCGGCGATCAGCCGGGTGGCGAACACCCGGTCCCGCGTGGTCACCCCCCAGGCGATCCCGGGCAGCCGGGCCACGTCGGAGTCAGCGCCTGTGAAGGTCATCGCGGGGTGCAGGGCCATGCCGTTCACGTCACCGAAGACGTCGAGCCCGTGCGCGCCGGAGGTGTGCGCGACGAGTTGCCCGGGCCGCAGCGCCCCGGTGCCGGCCAGCCCGGCGACCACCCCGCGCAGCGCGTCGTCCGGCACGGCGAGCAGCAGCAGGTCGGTGGCGGCGCGGGCGACCTCGTCGGCCGGCAGGATCGCGGCGTCCGGCAGCAGGCGCGCGGCCCGGTCCCGCGACGCGGCGGAGACCGCGGCGGCGGCGACCACCCGGTGCCCGGCCGCGTTCAGCGCCGCACCCAGCACGGCGCCCACTCGCCCGGCGCCGATCAGGCCCACGGTCAATGTGTTCATGGATCCAGTCCTCGTCTCGGGGTACCGGTCGAGCGCCAGTATGCGCCGTCGTAACACGCTCGTAGCAACCACGTGTGAACAACCGCACCAGCCGTTCGTCACCGTCCCCCGGCTGGCTTCCAGAGGTGTATCGGACGCTCGTTGACACCCCTGAGGCCCAGCCGGGTTCCGGTGGCTGCCCGGCCGCCGGGTCCCGGCTGGCGCTGGCGGCTGTCTCGACGGCCGGGAGGCACCCGTCAGCGCCAGCCGATGCCCGGAGCGGGGCGGTGTCGCGCTTAGGCTGGCGGCATGGTGGCGATCGGCTGGCGGCTGGCGATGCAGTCGGCGCTTTATGGGGCGGACGGGTTCTTCGTGCGTCCCCAATCCGGGCCCGCTGATCACTTCCGGACCAGTGTGCACGCGTCGCCGCTGTTCGCCGGTGCGCTGCTGCGGGTGGCCGAGCGGGTCGACGCCGCGCTGGGGCATCCGGCCACGTTCGACCTGGTGGACGTGGGCGCCGGGCGGGGCGAGCTGCTCTCCGCGCTGTGCGCGCTGCTCCCCGCCGAGCTGGCCGCCCGGGTCCGCACGGTCGCGGTCGAGAAGGCACCCCGGCCGGACGGGTTGAACCCGGCGATCCGCTGGCGCCCGGACGTGCCGCAGACGGTGACCGGGCTGCTGCTCGCCACCGAGTGGCTGGACAACGTGCCCCTCGACGTGGTCGAGACCGACGAGCAGGGCCGGCTGCGAAAGGTCCTCGTCGACCGGCACACCGGCGCCGAGACCCTGGGCGGCCCGGCCGACCCGGCCGAACTCTTCTGGGCAAGCCGCTGGTGGCCGGGCGAGCTCGGCACGGCCCAGGGCGAGCTCGGCACGGCCCGAGAGGCGGCCGGTGCGGGCCGAGAGGTAGCCGGTGCGGGCCGAGAGGTAGCCGGTGCGGGCCGAGACGCGGCCGGGGCGGGCCGGAGTGATCGTGCACCGGGGCGGATCGAGGTCGGTGCCAGCCGGGATGCTGCCTGGTCGGAGGCGGTGGACCGGGTCCGGCGGGGTGCCGCGCTCTGCATCGACTACGGGCACCGCCGCGACGAGCGCCCGCCCTTCGGCACGCTGACCGGGTTCCGCGACGGCCGCCAGGTCCCGCCGATCCCGGACGGCCGCTGCGACGTGACCGCCCACGTGGCCGTCGACTCGCTCGCGGCGGCGGCCGGTCACCCCTACCAATTGGTCCGCCAGCGCGAGGCCCTGGACGCGCTCGGCATCAGCGGCGCGCGCCCACCGCTGTCCCTGGCCACCACCGACCCGATGGCTTACTTGCGGGCCCTCTCCACCGCCGGCGCCGCCGCCGAGCTGACCGCCACCACCGGCCTGGGCGCCCACTGGTGGCTCTGGCACCCGATCAACCTCGACCTCGCCCTCGCCTAGGGCGCCCTCTCCCGGTCGTGGGAGTGCGGGCTCCTGCCGACCCGGGGGCGTGCGGTGGGTGTGCTCATTGTCGTACCACAGGAGTTTTGGCATCTCGGACGGCGACCGTGCGGGGATCGCCTGCCGGGAGCGGACGCCTGCCTCGGGTGGCGGTCGCGAGCGGCGGGCTGAGACGGACCGCGCCGGGGGCGTGGGACGATGCGTCGGTGACTGATTCGCTGCGGGAGATGACGGTCGGGACCGGGTCCGGGCTCGAGACGGCGGACATGGTTCTCAACATCGGGCCGCAGCATCCATCGACGCACGGTGTGCTCCGGCTGAAGCTGACGCTCGACGGCGAGCGGGTGGTCGACTGCGATCCGATCGTCGGCTACATGCACCGCGGGGCGGAGAAGCTGTTCGAGGTGCGGGACTACCGGCAGATCATCATGCTGGCGAACCGGCACGACTGGCTGTCCGCGTTCTCCAACGAGCTCGGCGTGGTGCTCGCCGTCGAGCGGCTGATGGGGATCGAGGTGCCCGAGCGGGCGATCTGGCTGCGGATGGCCCTCGCCGAGCTGAACCGGGTGCTGAACCACCTGATGTTCCTCGGTTCCTACCCCCTGGAGATCGGCGCGATCACGCCGATGTTCTATGCGTTCCGGGAACGGGAGACGCTGCAGGCGGTCATGGAGGAGGTCTCCGGCGGCCGGATCCACTACATGTTCAACCGGGTCGGCGGCCTCAAGGAGGAGATCCCGGCCGGGTGGACGAAGCGGGCCCGGCAGGCGGTCGCGGCGGTCCGCAAGCGGATGCCGGACCTGGACCGGATCATCCACAAAAATGACATCTTCATGGCGCGGACCGTCGGTGTCGGCGTCCTGTCGGCCGCCGACGCCGCCGCCTACGGCGCGTCCGGTCCGGTGGCCCGGGCGAGCGGTCTGGATTTTGACGTACGCCGGGACGAGCCGTACCTGGCCTACGACGAACTCGACGTGCCCGTGGTGACCCGGACCGCCGGGGACTGCCACAGCCGGTTCGCGGTGCTGCTCGAGCAGACGCAGGTCTCCCTCGACCTGGTCGACCAGTGCCTGGACCGGGTGGAACGGATCGGCGGCCCGGTCAACGTCCGGCTGCCCAAGGTGGTCAAGGCCCCGGAGGGCCACACGTATGCGTGGACCGAGAACCCGCTCGGGGTGAACGGGTACTACCTGGTGTCCCGGGGCGAGAAGACACCGTGGCGGCTGAAACTGCGGACCGCGTCCTACGCGAACGTGCAGGCCCTGGCGACCCTGATCCCCGGCTGCCTGGTACCGGACCTGATCGCCATCCTCGGGTCGATGTTCTTCGTGGTCGGCGACATCGACAAGTAGGCGCCCGGTTCTTCGGGGTCGTCACCGAGCCCGGCAGCTTCGCCAGCTGCCGGGCGGTCAGATCACCAGTTCTTCTGGTCCGGAGGGTCGCCTCGGTAGCCGGGCATGTTGGCGAAATCGGCCAGCGAGCCGACGTTGGTGTCGTTTGCCGAGGGGCGGTGGCGGCGAGCCTTGTACTGGGCGGAGTCTTCCGGGTTGGTGGGGAAGCCGCCGCTGTCCGGGTCGAAGCCGTCCTCGGGGCCGTAGCCGGGTCCGTAACCGGCCTCCGGGTCGTAGCCGTTGTCGGGGCCGTAGCCGTTCCCTGGGCCGCCCTCGGGACCGTAGGTGTTGCTCCCCGGGACGTAGGTGTTGTCCGGGCCGTAGGTGTTGTCCGGGCCGTAGGTGTTGTCCTGGACGTAGCCGGGCGAGGTGCTCGGGTCGTGGTATCCGCCGGTGGCCGGATCGTGGTATCCGCCGGTGGAGGGGTCCTGGTAGCCACCCGCGGCCGGATCCTGGTAACCAGCGGTCGCCGGGTCCTGGTAGCCACCGGTCGCCGGGTCCTGGTAGCCGAATTCGGTGCCGGGAGGGCCGGAGTTCGGGTTGGTGGATCCGGTGTAGCCGTCGGGGCGGCCGTATCCCGGGCCGCCGGGGCCGCCGGGGCGGACGGCGGCTGCGGCGCGCGGGGGGCCGGACATGGCGGTCTGGCCGCCGGAGCCGTAAACGCCGCGGACCTGACTGGGGATCACACCGGGGGCGCCGGGGCCGTTCGGACCGGGGACTCCGGCACGGGCGGGGCCGGGCATACCGGGTCGCGCCGGGCCGGGGCCGGCCATCCCGTTCGGGCCGGCCATGCCACCCGGGCCGGCCATGCCGTTCCCGCCGGGACCGCCCATACCGCTGCCGCCCGGGCCGACGGGCATGCCGCCGGGGCCCGGCGGGGGTGCCACGGAGGCCCGGGCCGCGCCAGCGGCCGGCATCGGCACCGAGGCCGCACCGCGCTGCCGTGGCATCGAGCCGCCGGGCGGGGCCACCACGGCACCGGCCGAAGCCGCACCGACCGAGGCCGAGCCCACCGAGGCGGAACCGGCGGCCGGGCCGCCGACCGACGCGGAACCGGTGGGTACCGCGGCCGACGCGCGTCCCGCCGGACCACCGGGGGACATCGGGCGGGCGCTGCCCGCGACCACGGCACGGCCGCCGTTGCCCCGGACCGGTTCCGGAGCGGGCGCGCTGGGCTGGCCGTACTCGTCGTAGTAGTCGTTCTGCTGGTCGCCGTAACCGAGCTCGGCGTCGTAGCCGTTGGAGCCCGGACCGTAGGTGGCAGGCTCGTCGAAGCCGGGCTGAGGGTCGAAGCCCTGCTGATCGTCGAAACCGGGCTCGTCGTAGCCCGGCTGTTCGATGAAGGAGGGCCGGCCGTTGAAGGCGCCCTGCGGCGGGCGGCCGCCCGGGCTGAAACTTCCCGCCGGCGCGAAGCCGTTGGGCCCGCCGTTCGGGACGAAGCCGTCGTCCGGCGTAAAACCGTCCTGAGCGCCACCCTCCGGGCCGAAACCGTCGGCGACGAAGCCGCCGTCCGGGCCGAAGCCGTTGTCCGGCGGGAAGCCACTCTCCGGGCCGAAGCCGACTCCATGCTCAGCGCTGCCATTTGACTGCGGACCGTAACCACTTGCCGTGGCGGCACCGACCTGCACCCGGCCGCCTGGCTTGCGTGGCGTCAGGGGTGGTCGATGCGGATCCGGCCCGCCGGCCGGCGTCGATATTTCCGCCTTCAGCTCCTTGCGGAGCCGGTCCATCTCTTCCGCGACGCGATCCTCGACATCCATCCGAAGCAACACCGGATCGCTGCGGATCAGCACCGACGCGCCGATCAGCACGACGCTGACCGCGATCAGCAGCACCGCGAAGCGCGCCGAGTTCGAGTTCCCACCGAGCAGCACCACGGCCGCGGCCAGCGGGGCGAGGGTTACGCCCGCCCAGACCAGGCCGCGGAGCAGGCGTGCACTGTGTCCCGCTTGAGAGTCGCGTTCCGGCATGGGCGCTGATGTTACCGAGAGTGCGCCCGGGACGAAACGGCCGAACGCCGGGTGGCATACACCGACCCGGCGTTCGGTACATCCGTCGAGTGGCCGTCAGCCGGTGGCGAGAGCGCCGTCCGGGCTGGTCCCGCTCGGCTCATCGGGTCCCGCGGCGGCCGCCCAGGGTGGCCAGGCCGACGATCCAGCCGACGAACAAGCCGTAGCTCGCTCCGCTGCCGGCCGCGTTGAACGCACTGATCAGCGACGGGTTGGTCAGGAAGAGCGTGGCGAGCAGGGCGGCGAACCCGCCCGCGAAGATGTACGCGGCCCAGCCGGCGAAGAACTGGCTGATCGTGCCGCGGGCCCGGGCCAGCTGCGAGCCGGGCAGCAGGTAGAGGAAGAGCAGGGTCAGCACGACGAGCAGAATCGCCTTGAGGTCGCCGACGATCACGTCGCGCAGCGATTCCGAGGTGTCGAACGTCCAGGCCGGCCAGTGCAGCAGGCGCAGCCACCAGCCGCCCGCCGTGTTCGGGTTGGTGTTGTCCGCGGCCCAGTCCCCGTACCAGGGGCTGCCGAAGACCAGCACGAGTATGAGCGCGGCGAGGGTGCCCGCACCGGGCGCGGTCTTGTATCTGTTTCCGAGAGCCATGGCCCCGCTATTCCCAGCGGGGCCACGCTCTCAAACGATGGGCGTCACTACATGCCCGGAGGGCGGCGATTGATGCCCGCGACGCCCTAATTACTCAGATAGTCGATGAACGCGGCCCGCAGCAGCGGCTCCTGAGCGCCCAGGTCGCGGCCCTCGAATTCACGCCAGAGCGCGACGGCCTCGTCCACGGTCGGTCCGATCGAGTTGGGCGCGCCGTCCAGGGACGCGGCCTCGTCGGAGTCGGGCAGGTGCTTCAGCACCGACCAGAAGAAGCGCACGTCGTGGTGCTCGCGGGCCTTGGCGAAAGCGCGCTCCCGCAGCTCTTCGGTGGGCAGGGCGTCCAGTTCGGCGAAGCCGGGCATGGTCATGTCCGAAAGCATACTTTCAGCGGGTGGCGCCCCAAGGTCCGTCGTCCCACCGGTCGCTGCGCGCGGCCGGGGCGGCCGGCGTGTTCCAGGTTTCCGGCAGGGTCGGCGACCAGGTGGTGACGCCGCCGGATGGCGCGGCGTTCCAGTCCGCGGCAGCGGCCGCACCGGCCAGGCGACCGTACGACTCGACGATCCGGGTGGCGACGAGCCCGGCAATGAACACCGTGCCGGCGATCGCGAAGAGCGAGATGTCCAGCTCCCGGCGGGTCTGGTAGTCCAAGAACAGGGTCAGCCCGGTGACCGCGAAGAGCGTGCCGAAGATGCCACCGCGCCGGCCGTACGCGCTGGTCCCGCCGAGCAGGGCCAGCCCGAGGCCGATACCGGTCCACTCCAGCCCGGTGCCGGGCCGGATCGGGTCGGCCGTGTTGCCGGCCAGGATCACGCCGGCGCCGGCCGCGAAGACCGAGGAGAGGATCAGCGCCAGCAGCACCGGCAGCACCACGGCGGAGCCACGCCGGGCGGCCGGGTCGCCGACCGGGCGCATCCGGCCGAAGAACCGGCGCACCGGGCCGATCGCGCCGAGCCCGCCACCCAGCACGGCCAGGATCGCGAAGCCGCCGAAGAGAAGGAACGCGCGGCCGGTGGGCTCCCAGGTGCCCTGCACCGCGACCGGGTCGACCCGGAGCTGGTCGAAAGTGATCACTCCGAACGCGGCGGCCAGGGTGGCCGCCCAGCCGGGCACGTGCAGCAGCAGGATCAGCGCGCCGACGATCAGGCCGCCGACCGCCGCGATGATCAGGGCCGGGACGAGCGACTGGAGGATGCCCTTGTCGCCGTTCTCGGCGAACTGGAACTCGGCGGCCAGCACGATCGGGCCGATCGCCAGGTTCGGCACGCCGGCCCGCAGCGACAGCCCGGCGCCGAGCGCGACCAGGCCGATCGCCGCACCGGCGACCAGCAGGCCGTCCAGCGCCGGCCGCTGCAGGGCGGCGGAGTCCTCGCGCCACAGCAGGAAACCGAGCACACCGGCGACCACCAGGAGAACGACCTCCCAGCCCAGGTGCACCCCGAGCCGGTCGCGGCCGTCGTCCTCGGCGGGAGCGGCAGCCGGGATCGCGGTCACCGGCGCCGCCAACGACTGGTCGAGCGTCCCACCCGCCACGGCGTCCTCGAACTGCACGCGGCGACGGTACGCAGCCGGATCGTTCTCGGCCGTGCTCTCACCCGGCCGACGCATCGTGGTGTCGTCGTACGCCATGGTCCGCGCCTCCTTACGCCTCCACGAGCGGTTCGAGGCGCACGCTACTCCGGGACAGCCCGCCCGCCGCACAGAGTACGGATACGAAGCGGACTCAGTTCAGACCCGCCGACGACGAGTCCGCACGTCAGCGGCGACCGGTCGGACGGTCGGAGCCGTCGTCCTCCCGATCGGGCCGGTCCGGCACCCGGCAGGTGCGCTCCAGCCACAGCGCGGCGCCGACCAGCGCCGCGGCCGCGAACAGCGTGGTGCCCACGGTCGGCACGTCCGACTGGGCGGCGTCGGTGGGCTCCAGCGCCAGCCAGGCGAGCACGCCCGCGGCGAAGCCACCGGTGAGCGAGCCGACCAGCGAGGACGCCTTGGCGAGTGCGACGTACCGCGCGACCACCAGCGGCTCGACCCGGGGCGCGCCCGGCTTGCGCTGGATCCGCGCGGCGGTGTTGTGCGCCAGGTAGGCCTCGGCGACGGCGAGCGCGAACAGCACGATCGCGGCCGTCCACGGCAGCGGCGTGAGCTGGTAGAAGACCTGGTTGTAGCCGAGCAGCAGCCAGCCGAGGGCCGCGCCGATCAGCGCGGCGACCACCAGAGCCGAGACGCTCGTCGGCTGCAGTGACGGGTCGGTCGGGCGACCGTCGGGATTGGCGCTCACAGGGTCGACTCTAGCGACAGATCCGGACGCGACGTCACCGCGGCGACGTCGGCGGCGAGTTCCGGCACGTTCAGCAGATCGGCGATCCGGCCGTGCCCGGGCAGTTCGCCGCCGGGTTGCAGGTCGAGCCACGGGCGCAGCACGAAGGCGCGCAGGTGGGCACGCGGATGCGGCAGGGTCAGCTCGGGATCGTCGCTGGCCACCGACCGGCCTTCGGCGTCCCAGACGGCCAGCACGTCGACGTCCAGGGTGCGCGGGCCGTACCGGCGTTCCGGGTCCCGCTCGCGACCTTCGGCCGCCTCGCACGCGCGGGCGCGAGCAAGCCAGTCGCGCGAGGTCGCGGCCGCGTCCTCGGCGAGGAGCACGGCATTGAGGTACGGCGGCTGCTCGGTGTCGCCCCACGGCGGCGTCTCGTACACCCCGGACACCTGCCGGACGCTCCCGCCGAGCAGGGCCACCGCCGCGCGCAGGTGCGCCAGCCGGTCACCGAGGTTGCTGCCCAGCGACAGCACGGCGCGGGTCACCGGGCGCGCTCACGGCGTAGGGTCACCGCGACGTCGGCGAACTCGTGCGGGATCGGCGCCTGCGGCTTGTGCACGGTGACCTCGGCGGCGACCACCCGCGGGTCGGCCAGGCAGACGTCGAGCAGCCGGTCGGCGAGCCGCTCCAGCAGGTTGACCGGCTCACCGGTGAGCACTCCGACCAGCGCGGACGCCAATTCGCCGTAGTGCACGGTGTCCGCCACGTCATCGGTCGCCGCGGCACGTTCCAAATCAAGATCCAGGTGTACGTCCACAACGAAGTCCTGGCCCTGCTCACGCTCGAAGTCGTACACGCCGTGGTGGCCGCGGGCGCGCAGGCCGGTCAGCGTGATCCGTCCGGTCAACGGTCTCTCCCTCGCTCCAGGTGGCACGTCAGCTCGGCTCCCCGCCGTACGAAATCTGGTTGGTGATGAGTCGCGGCGATCCGGTGGCGCGCCAGACGGCCAGTGCGTCGACGGTCTCGCGGACCTCATGGACCCGGACGCCCCAGGCGCCGGCGGCGGCGGCCAGCAGTGAGGTGGCGAGCGTGGCCGCCTCCCGGCCGTCGACCGGGCGCGGCGTGCCGTCCGGACCAGCGAGGAGCCGGCCCAGGTAGGTCTTGCGGCTGGCCGCGAAGAGCACCGGGAAACCGAGGTCGACGAGGACGTCCAGGCGGGCGCTGAGTGCCCAGTTGTGTTCCGCGTTCTTCGCGAACCCGAGCCCCGGGTCGATAACGATCTGACCGGGATCGACACCTGCCGCGATCGCGGCGTCGGCCCGGGCCCGCAGTTCGTCGCGCACCTCGGTGACCACGTCCCGGTAGCTGGCGAGCTGCTGCATGTCGCGGGAGTGCCCGCGCCAGTGCATCAGGATCCACGGGCAGCCGGCCGCCGCGGCGACCGCGGCCATGCCCGGATCGGCCAGACCGCCGGAGACGTCGTTGATCGCCACGGCGCCGGCCGCGAGGGCTGCCTCGGCGACCGCGGCCCGCGTGGTGTCGATGCTCAGCGGGACGCCCGCGGCGGCGAGCTGTTCGATCACCGGCACGACCCGGGCGGCCTCCGTCGCCGCGTCCACGCGCTCGGCGCCGGGGCGGGTGGACTCGCCACCGACATCGACGATGTTTGCGCCCTGGTGCATCAAAGAAATGCCATGTTCGACGGCGGCGCCCAGGTCGGCGTACCGCCCGCCGTCGGAGAAGGAGTCCGGGGTGACGTTCAGGACGCCCATCACGACCGGGTGATCCCGGTGCAGCAGCTCAGCGCTGGTGACCTGCGCTTCTGTCGGCGGAGTCGGCACCCGTAGAGAGTACGGGGCAAGGGTCGTTCGAACAGGTGTACGATACGTGATGACTCAGATTCAACCACTCCTTCACCTTGAGTAACGAAACGGACGCTTGTTGCTCGCAAGTACGAGCCGTACTCTTCGGATCTGGGCATCATGAAGTGACCGAAGAGAGCAGACGAGCATGGCAATGCCCGAACGGCTCACTCGACGTGGTGAGCTACAGGCAGCACGATATGGGCGTTGCCGAACGGCTTCAACACTGCAGCGTGTCCGTACCCCCCATACCGGACACGGGGAGGTTTACCGATGATCGCCACTGAGCTCGCCGGACAGGTCACGACGGCGTTCCAGAGCACTGTGCTCGCCGCCGCCGCCGACCCCAAGGGCATCAACACCTCAGGCATCGTCACTTTCTTCGCGAGCAACGTCGCGCCGATCCTGCTGGCCGTGCTGGGGGTCATCTTCATCGGCCGCGCCAGCCGCGGTGAGATCTCCAAGGTGCTCACCAGCTCGGCGATCGCCATCGTGGGCCTGGCCTTCATAGCCGGCGCCGCGACGCTCTTCTTCCTCGGTGACTACCTGATCAAGTTGATTTTCAACTGAGATGCGGCTCCGGACCGACGACGACATCTACCGGGCCCGCCTGGTCTATCTCGGCCCGCCCGGGTACACGCTGCCCGTCCACCTGCCGTACGCGCAGTACGGCATGTTCGTGGTGCTGGTGCCGCTCTTCATGGTCATTCACTACTTCCTCACGCTCGAATTCGACCCGTTCCCGGCCTGGGAGATCGCCCTGGCCATGGTGACGACGTCGTACGTGTTCCGGCATGTCGATCCGGACCGGCCGGCCCGGATGGTCATCCGCACCGCGCTCACCGACTGGCGCCGCACCCGCGAGCCCGCCATCGAGCGACGCGACCCGAGGCTTGTCGCCACGCGCATTCGGGTTCGGGAGGAGTTGGTATGACCAGCGGGAATCCGTCGCAGGGGCATCCCCGCGGAGGTGAGTCGTCGCCGGGCAGGCAGAGTAACGGTGTGCGCTCGGACAACTACTCCTCGCCGGACTCCCTCGACGAGGTCGAGGAGCTGGTCACCGCCCCCGGTCACGGCGGCGTGGGAGTGTTCCAGGCACCGAACGCGGTCCGTTCGCACGGCGCCCCGGTCGACACCACCTTGGACATCGACTCGCCGTTCCTCGATCTCTTCGGTGGCACCAGCACGCCCGCCCGGCCGATCCCGGCCACCCGTCCGAGTGATCTTCCGGCAAACCCGGAGGAGACCAACGGCCGCCGTGCCAACGGATCCGGCGGATCGAACGGATCCCGTGCGGTGCCGCTGCCGGCCGCCCCGATCGCGGAGCCGCCGGTCGCCGAGCCGCCCGCCGCCGACGGCTGGCAGGGCGCGCCGTTCACCCGGGCCCCGGCCGGCCCGGAGCCGGACTATTTCCCGGAACCCGCCGCGGTGCCCGACGACCCGGACGCCGACGACTGGTCCGAGTACGACGAGTGGCCGCCGAAAGCCGCGCAGCCCGCTCCCACTCCGGCGCCGGCGCCGGCCCGTTGGCAGAGTGTCGCCGCTCCCGCCGAGTTGCCGCCAGCTCCCGAGCCCGTCGCGGCCGCCCTGCCGGTGCCGGTCCCGGAGAAGGCACCCGCCCGGCGCAAGGAGAAGGCGCCGGCCCGCCGGGACCCGTCCCGCGGCCGGGAGCCGAAAGCCCAGAAGCCGGTGCCGCTGCGCCCGCAGAAGCTCAAGTTCAACGACCGCGACCCCTCGATCGAGCTGGCGATCAGCGAGATCGCCGGGCACCTCACGTTCACCCAGAGCACCGTCACGGCCTGGTACTACCTACCCGAGGTCCGCTGGGCGTTCCGCCCCGACGCGGAACGTGAGGCGCTGCTCAGCGCGATCTCCGAGCAGTACGCCGGTCTGGCCGGGTTCCGGCTGCACCTGCGGCGCACCACCCGGCCGTTCCCTGCCGACGAGTGGGCCCGCACCGTCGACTCGTTCACCGCCAAGCCGCTGCCCGACGTGCACGGCGGGACGTCCTGGTCGGACCACCTGGTCGCGGCGCAACGGCACCTGCTCTCGGTGAACCACGCGGAGGGGCAGACGTACCTCGGTGTCACGTTCGCCCGGCGCTCGCTCGGCGACACGTTCTCCGAGCGGGTGCTGCGCGCCTTCGGCCGCGGCACGTCCGAGAACGAGCGGCGCAAGCTCGGTCGTACGGTCGAGCAGTTCGACGAGGTGCTCAACGCGTTCGGCATGCGCGGCCGGCGGGTCACCCCGCAGGAGCTGGAATGGCTGCTGTTCCGCTCGGTGGCACTCGGCATGGCCCCGCCCGGGCTGCTCTCCCCGGTCTCCAACGGCCACTGGGAGACCGGCGACCTGCTCGCGCTGACCGAGCAGGTGGAGCGGTACCGCACGCCGTACGGCTCCACGGTCAAGCTGGTCAACCGGATGACCGGCGAGGAGCGCCACGTCGCGGTGCTCTCGGTCGGCCGGATGGAACCGCTGGAGATCCCGGAGAAGCACGAGCCGTGGATGCACTTCCACGAGCGCCTGCCCTGGCCGATGGAGCTCTCCTCCCGGCTCGACATCCTCGGCTCGAACAGCTCGTTCAAGAACCTCGAGCACCGGCTGCGGATGATCCGCTCACAGCAGCTGGACTACGCCGAGCACGGCATCGACGCGCCGCCCGAGCTGGAACGCCTGGCCAAGCGCGCGCTGGTGATCGGCGACGAGATGACCACCGGGCTGCCCACCGACTCGGCCCGGGCGCACGGCTGGCACCGGATCGCGGTCAGCGGCGCCAACCGCGAGGAGTGCCTGGAACGCGCCCGGCGGCTGATCCAGCTCTACTCCCGGGAGTTGCGGATCTCGCTGCAGCACCCGAAGAACCAGGACCAGCTGGCCCGCGAGTTCATCCCGGGCGAGCCGATCGCCAACACCGGGTACGTCCGGCGGATGCCGGTCAAGCTGCTCGCGGCGGCACTCCCGCAGGCCGCCTCCACGGTCGGTGACCGGCGTGGCGACCTGATCGGGCGTACCGCTGGCACCTGCCGCCGGCCGGTCTTCCTCGACCTGCACTTCCCGATGGAGGTGCGGGAACGCTCCGGGCTCGGCGTCTTCGTGGCCGAACCCGGTGGTGGCAAGTCCACGCTGATGGGCGCGCTCGGCTATCTCAACGCCCGCCGTGGCGTGCAGGTGACCCTGCTCGACCCGTCCGGGCCGCTCGCCCGGCTGTGCTCGATGCCGGAGCTCAAGCCGTACAGCCGGGTGATCAACCTGACCGGTTCCGAGCAGGGGACGCTCGCACCGTACGCGCTGATCCCGACCCCGGTCCGCTCCGAGTTCTCCACCGGCGCCCCCGGCGACCGGGAATACGAGATCGCGGTCTCCAACGCGCGGGCCGAACGCCGCATGCTGGTCCAGGACATCTGCTCGATGCTGGTGCCGCCGCAGGTCGCCAAGGAGGCGTCCACCGCGACGCTGCTGCGGCACGCGGTACGCCAGGTCCCGGCCGAGGAGACGTCCACCCTCGACGACGTGGTCACCACCCTGCAGCAGCTGGACAACGACGAGGGCCGCGAGCTGGCCAACCTGTTGCTGGACACCGCGGAGATGCCGCTCGCGCTGCTCTTCTTCGGCCGGCCGCCGGCACACCTGCTCGGTGCGGACGCCGCGCTCACCGTCATCACGATGGCCGGTCTGCGACTGCCCGACCTGAAGATCGAGCGGGAGTACTGGTCGGCCGAGGAGTCGCTGGCACTGCCGATGCTGCACACCGCGCACCGGCTCGCCGTCCGGCGCTGTTACGGCGGCTCGATGTCGTCCCGCAAGATGGTCGGCCTCGACGAGGCGCACTTCATGGAGGGCTGGCGGTCCGGCCGGTCGTTCCTGGTCCGGCTCGCCCGCGACTCCCGGAAGTGGAACCTGGCCGCGATGGTGGCCTCGCAGAACCCGCGCGACATCCTCGGCCTGGACGTGCAGAACCTGGTCTCCACCGTCTTCGTCGGCCGGATCGCCGAAGACCAGGAGATCGCTTCCGAAGCGTTGCGGTTGCTGCGGGTCCCGGTACACGACGGGTACGAAGCGACCCTCGCGTCGCTGTCCCAGGTCGACACGTCGTCCCAGCAGCGGCTGGGCTTCCGCGAGTTCGTGATGCGGGACGTGGACGGTCGGGTCCAGAAGGTTCGCGTCGACGTCTCGTATGTCGACGGGTTGTTGGAGCACCTGGATACGACGCCTGGAGCGGCGCAGCCGACGGTGGTGCCGCTCCCATCCGACCTGGAGGTTTGAGATGGTGCGGCGGGGGTTGGCGCTATTTTCGGCTCTGGTTGTGATGGTGGTGGCGTCGATCGCTTGGGCGGTCGCCGCCCCATCGAGCGCCTCCGCAGCTCCGGGCAAGGCGCCAGGTGGCGCCTGCAGCGTGGAGGAGTGGGGCGGCAACCTCGATGGCTGCCTCAGCCGCCTCATGGAGACCGTCGGAGACAAGGCAACATGCGAAAACGCACCAACTCCCACCACCCCTGATTCCGGCCTGGCGGGATGGTTCGCCGAGATGCCTGCGGCAGCAGAATTGCCCGGCCGCAAGGGCATGTACACCAGATACGGATACGCCGGCTACAGCTTCCCAACCTACGACCAGGATGGCGGGTGCGCCGCCGTAGTAACCGAGGCTGATTCACGGGTTGAGTCGACAATTGCCAATGGCGAGTTCATGTTCGCAACTGGCATCATCGGGGCTTCGAATGCGCTACGCGAACGAGCATGGGACCCACAGTCACTCTGGAGCTGGGCCGACAGCCTCGTAGAAAAAGCAACAGTTGCCGTTTACGATAAAGTGTTCCATGTTTTCGGGGTTATCACTCTCGCCGTAGTCGGCATGTATCTGATCTGGCGCTCCCGGCAAGCCGACATGGGAGCAGCGACAACAACCGTGGGTTGGGCAATCCTCGTGATGGTTGGCGTCACGGCAATCGCGGCTTGGCCTGTCCGCTCCGCCAACTTGGCAGACCAGAGTCTCGTGACCTCGCTAAGCGTCGTTCATGACGCGCTTGATCCACAAACCAAGGCCGACGTGGACAACGTCTGCAAGCTCGATGACCCTGCGGCCTGTGCCGATAACCGGCCGCCAGCGGTACGCGCCAGTGACACAGTCACCGAAACAATGCTTTATCGGAACTGGCTGCGAGGCATTCTCGGCTCAGCCGACAGCGAGACCGCCAAGAAGTACGGATTCGCACTCTACCGGGCACACTCTTTCAGGTGGGACGAAGCCGAAGACATCAGAAACAACCCGGGAACCCGGGAAGCTGCAATTACACGCAAAAAGGATCAATGGAAAGCAATTTCCGCTCAAATTAAAACCGAGGATCCCGAGGCCTACCAATACCTACAGGGAACCAACGGGATGGAGCGTATCGGGTCTGGATTCATCGCCGCTTTAGCTGCGCTAATGTTCGCGATGTTCGACCTCACAGCATCCATTCTTGTACTGCTCGGGTTCCTCGTATTCCGATGGGCGGTAATCGCCGCCCCTGTTCTCGGGACAGTTGGACTTCTGCAACCTGCGAGCGCAGGCATCCGACGTCTCGCAAACGCAGTTGTGGCAGCCATCTTCAACATCGCAATCTTCGGTACTGGAGCTGCTGTCTACCTCTTCGCCGTCGACCTGATCATGAACACAGCCACTCTTCCCGGATGGCTTCAGGTCGTGCTGGTCTGGCTCTGCGGCGTGGTCGGGTGGCTATTGCTTCGCCCGTATCGCCGGATCACACAGCTCGGCGGCAAGGACGGCGCTGCCACGATCGCATCCGGAGGTTCGTGGCATCGCCGCTTCTTCCGAGACATGCGGGAGGCAGCCAAGCTCGACGTCGCCGAGGGTGGCGACACCCGCCCGATGATCGGGAAGGACGGGCGTGTGGTCTTCGCCGAGCAGCGAAACCTGCGTCCTGAAGCCAGGCTTGAAGATCCCGCTCACGCCGCGGCGTCCCGCAACGAGACGACCGTTACCACGGCGAACGACGGTTCGAGGCGCGCGCTGCCAGCACGGCCGGACGGCAAGGAGACGGTCCGGGAGACCACCCCTGTCGCCGAGTCGACCGACGCAGGACGGCCGACACCGAGTCGCACCCGGCGCAACGCCGAGTGGACCGAACCGGACGTGGCAGAACGCCCAGCGTCGTATGCGATCTATCGGCCGGAGACGGGTTCCACCACCCAGGAACCGGCAACTCCGCGGGTGCGCTCCGAGGCGAGGTGACCACATGTCTGGGGTGATCGCACGCGCTCTCAATGCCGTCTTCCGCAGCCGGTGGGGCGTCGCCCTCGTGCTGGCCGTGATCGTGCTGGCCGTCGTCGGTGTAGGCCGGCTCTTCTCGGACGGGAAGTCAGGTTCGCCCACGGTGGGCCTGGGTTCACCCGCGCCGGCGATCAGCATCAACCCGTCAGATGACGACAGTGTCGTCTCGTCGGAGCCGCCGCCTACGCCGAAGACCGTTCCCGGGCGGGCTCAGCCGGACGCCGTCGCCTACGCGTTCGCCTCCGCGTGGGTCAGCCACACCGGCGTCACCTCGAAGAAGTGGGTGGACCGCCTCCTACCGAACGCCACCACCGACCTCGCGGACGAACTCCGCGGCGTGGACCCGGCCGGCGTCCCGGCGAGCCGGGTGATCGGCCGCCCGGTCATCGACGCGGTCAACGACACCATGGTCAACGCGGTGATCACGATGGATTCCGGCAAGCTCAGCCTCCGCCTGGTCGCCCCGGACGGCCACTGGCTGGTCGACGGCATCGACTGGGAAGCCGCGTGAGCCTCCGGCGGCCGCGCAAGGCCATTCTCCTCATCGCACTGGTGACGACGCTGGCCGTCCTCTGCTGCGCCGGCAGCGTCACACTGATCCTGTTCGGCGGGCTCGACAAGGACGACGAACAGGCAAACATGAACGCGGCGGCGTTCGGCTGCGGCGAGGCCGGCCCGATCGATGCGAACGCCAAGCTGCCCACCATCAAGCAGTACGGCGCCGATCAGGTCCGCAACGCCTCCATCATCATCAACGTCGGCGCGAAGTTGAAGATGCCGCCGCGGGCCTGGGTGATCGCCGTGGCCACCGCGATGCAGGAGTCCCGGCTGGTCAATCTCGGTAACCTGGGTTCCCGGAACGACCATGACTCGCTCGGCCTGTTCCAGCAGCGGCCCAGTTCCGGCTGGGGGACGCCGACACAGGTGCGGAATCCGGAGTACGCCGCCACGAAGTTCTACGAAAAGCTCAAGAAGGTTCGGGGCTGGCAGGGGAAGTCACTCACTCGCGCAGCACAGTCCGTGCAGATCAGCGCGTATCCGGACGCGTATGCCAAGCATGAGCCGGTCGCCACCCAGCTGGTGAACATGTTGGCCCACGGCGCGGCGAACGCGGTAGGCAGCTCAACCTCGATGACCTGCGCGGTATCCGGGCAGATCGCCGCCTCGGGTTGGACGGACCCGGTGCACGCGGAGGTCGGTTCCGCCTTCAGGTCGCCGGAACGACCCAACCATCAAGGTGTTGACCTGATCGCCAGTCGGTACACGCCGATCACCGCGGCGGCGAGCGGCATCGTCTCGATGGTCAAGTGCGACGAGGACTTCCGGGGCAGGAAGACCTGCAATGTCGACGGATATCCGGGCAAGGGCGGATGCGGTTGGATGGTCGAGATCCAGCACGCCGGTAACGTGATGACCCGTTACTGTCACATGGTGCAGAAGCCCTTCGTCCAGAAGAACCAAAAAGTGACCGCTGGTGAAGTCATCGGCCGGGTAGGCACCAGCGGAAACTCCTCCGGGCCGCACCTGCACTTCGAGGTTCACATGAACAATGACCGATCGAGCTCAGGCGCCATCAACCCCGTTCCGTTCATGCAGCAGCATGGCGCGGCTCTTGGCAACGCAGGATGATGGACGATTCATTCCCGGACCCTTTTCTCGACCAGGAACACTGGGGGCTCGAGCCACCAAGGCCGATAGCTCCGGTTCCGGCCACGATGAGCGGCCAACTACGTGGACGTCGAGTCCTCATCGGCCTACCTGGGCTTGGCTGGCGAGGCGATCTTCGAGCTGATGAGAAAGTCATCCAGGGAAGTCGAACCTATATTCCCGTCATGCCAGAATCAGAATGGTATCGGGCTGAGTCCGAGCAGACCGAAGTGTTCGCCGCGCTCGTCCCGATAGACCGGGTCTGGGTTGAGGATCTCGGCGTTTCCATCATGTCGAGCCCAACCCTGCAGCCAAAGCCTCAACTGGTCTCACTTGATGAACCACCTCGGCGGGAGCCCACCCCATCTGAACAGGCCAGCTCTCTGACTGGTAGGCGCGCTGTCAGACTCCTCGACGATGGTGGAGAGCAACGGGACCTACGCGCCACAACAGAGTTGTACACCAGCGAAAGCGGCGAGACCTGTGCCCGAGTCGCCGTCGAGCTCGACTGGTACCGCTGGTCCTGGAATGGGCAATTCCCACAAACTCTGGAGGTCTCCGCTAGCCTTCTTTGGCTTGAATAAGAGTCAGGCAGGGGCCGCCGAGCAAACTCTCCAACCGTCATTATTCGACAATTTAAATTTCCACGGATCAAACGCTTCCGAGCCATCGGATGCCGATCGCACAATATTGACATTTGCGACAGCTTGATCACCAGATGCCTGCACAGCCAGATCTCTCCAGGTCACCACAATCTCACTGGAGTTTTTCTCCTCAGATTTTTTAATACTATCCCGAAATGAGCTGAGGCTGCTCAGATCGCTGTTTTCCTTACAGGTATACAAAGCGGCGCTTTGATCATTACGATCAGCCAAGTAGGCGCCGAGGAAATTGAACACAACTTCGCTCGGGTCCGACCGCTTCACCTCGGTGGCGTTGTCGTAGACGGCGACGATTACGCCCACGCCGCCCAAGCACAACAAGGCCATCACCCCCGCCCCCAGCGCCACCCACAACCGCGCCTTCCGGCTCCGCAGCCGCCCCCTCCGGCTCCGAGGCGCCTTCACCCCGCCCACCGGACTCGGGACCGGCGGGACCGCCGGGGGTGTGGGGCCCACTCCGGTCTCCGGCTCACGCGGCTGCATACCTACGACACTAATTCGTCCCCGCGCTCCCTTCACGACAGGGCGAGTGCCCAATCGCACTCACCCGCCCGCGCCCGCACCGAAGGGCGACACTCCGGACATCTCCTGATAGGACATACCCCGGGACCGGCCCCCGCGCGGGCCTCGACACCGCACCGGGACCGCATTGCGTGGACCACCGCAGGTCTGGGATAGGTTTTATGCGCGCGACAGGAGGTGACGGCAGTGGCGGATTCGACTCTGCGGGTCCGGCAGGCCGCTGCTTTGCACCGGCAGGCGGTGGCGACAGCGGACGCGGCCTCCGGCGCGCTGGAAGCGTACGCACCAAGCGTCGCTGACCCGCGTGAACAGCACCGGCTTGCGGAACACCTGAGGGTGGCCGCTGCCCAGCTCGCGCCGGGGTGGCTAGGGGCGCCCTTGGAGGCGCTGACCCCCCAGGCGCCGCTCGGTGGCGGGCAGTCGCCGCAGTTCGTCCGGATCGGGGTGGCGCAGCCGCTCGACGACGTCCGCTTCCCGGCCATCGTGCCGCTGCTCGGGACCGGTCATCTCACGGTGGATGCCAGCGCCACCGACCCGCGGGTGTTCGGCCTGCTCCGGGCGATCCTGCTGCGCCTGTTCGCGGCCGCACCGGCCGGGTCGCTGCTGGTGCGCGCGGTGGACGGGGTCGGTGGCGGCTCGGTCTTCCAGCCGTTCGAGGAGCTGTTCGACGCCGGCCTGATGTCGCCGCCGGCGATCGACCGGCAGGGGCTGCGGGACGTGCTCACCGAGGCGGAGAAGTGGCTGCGCCCGGCTCGCAGCGGCGGCAGCACCTCGCGCCGGATCCGGCGGGACCGGATGCTGCTCGTGGTGATCGCCAGCCTGCCCGAGCTGACCGAGGGCGAGGAGCTGCGCCGGATCGCCGCGCTGGCCCAGCAGGGTCCGGATTCCGGGCTGCACCTGATCGTGGCCGGCTGGCCGCCTCCGCCACTGACCGCGGAGACCACCCAGGCCCCGCTGCCGCGCACCACGTCGGTCTCGGTGCGCAACCCGTTCGCGGTGGTCGGCGACCCGCCCGGTGGCTCGTTCGGGTCGACGCCGGACGCGCCGTGGCTCAACGCACCGGTCTTCCTCGACGAGGAGCCGCCGCGGCACCTGATCGACGCGGTCTGCCACGAGCTGGCCGCGCACACCGCGGCGGCGTCCCGGGTGACCCTCTCCGACCTGCTGCCGGAGCCGGCCGAGGAGCTGTGGTCGGCGGACGCGGCCGGCGGGGTGGAGACGGTGGTCGGGCATCACGGTGACGTGCCGCTGGTGCTGCGGTTCAACGACCTGACCCCGCACTGGATGGTCGGCGGCCGGTCCGGCGCCGGCAAGACCGCCTTCCTGATCAACGTTTTGTACGGTCTCGGCACCCGCTACTCCCCCGACGAGCTGGCCCTCTACCTGCTCGACTTCAAGGAGGGCGTCTCCTTCGCCGAGTTCGTGCCGACCCAGCGCGACCGCACCTGGCTGCCGCACGCCCGCGCGGTCGGTGTCGAGTCCGACCGGGAGTACGGCCTGGCCGTCCTCCGCGAGCTGGACGCCGAGATGGGCCGCCGGTCGATGGCGTACAAGCGGGCCGGTGTCGCCCGCTTCTCCGACCTGCGCGTGGTGGCGGCCGAGGAGGGCCGGGGGCGTCCACTGCCCCGGGTGCTGTGCGTGATCGACGAGTTCCAGGTGCTGCTGGCCGGCAACGACCCGACGGCCGCCGAGGCGGTGAGCCTGCTCGAGTCGCTCGCCCGCAAGGGCCGGTCGTACGGCATACACCTGGTGCTGGCCAGCCAGACCGTGCTCGGTGTCGAGGCGCTCTACGCCAAGCGTGATTCCATCTTCGGCCAGTTCCCGGTACGGATCGCGCTGCCCGGCGGCGGCGACGTGCTGGAGCCGACCAACGACTCGGCGGCCGGCCTGCCGCTGGGCAGTGCCGTGGTGAACACCGCCGGCGGTCTGGGCGGCCCCCGTGGCGCCACCCGCGGCCACGAACGGGTGGTCCGCTTCCCCGACCCGCACGCCGACCAGCGACTGCTCAGCGACCTGCGGCACAAGCTCTGGGGCGCCCGCGACCCGGAGGCCGTCCCGCCGCGGATCTTCGCGGGGTACGCCCAGCAGCACCTGGCCGACGACCCCACCTATCGTGCCGCGCTGGCCGGGCGGGCGTCCCGGCCGACCGCCCTGGTCGGCCGCATGATCGACGTGAGCCTGTCCACCGCGGCGTTCCCCCTGGACTCGTCGCCGGGCCGGCACCTGGCGATCCTGGGGTCCCAGGCGGCCGGCGCCGAGGTGCTGGACGCCGCGGCACGCAGTGTGGCCGCCTGTCATTCCCCGCGGACCACGCGCTTCGTGATCGCCTCCCTGGTCGCCGAGGGTGACGCGCTGGCCGAGGCCCTGGCCGCGGAGATCTCGCACCGCCAGGAAGTGGTCGTGGTGGACGCCGCCGGGCTGGCCGCCGAGCTCGTCTCGGACCAGCCGGGTTACCGGGTGGTGTTCGGGATGGACGCCGCACCGCCGGGTGGCCTGAGCGGCCTGCGGCAGCTGCTGCGGGAGGGGCCGAGCCGGGGCGCGCACCTGCTGTCCTGGTGGCGCGGGGTGCGCCGGTTCGGCGAGGAGACCGGCGGCAGCATGGGCCGCGAGGACGTGGCCGGCCTGCTCTTCCTGAACGTGCCTCAGTCCGACGTGACGCTGATGCTGAGCCGCTCGGTCGACTGGCAGCCCCGGCCGAACCGCGCGCTGCTGCACGACCGCCACACCGACCGCACGGTCACCGTGGTCCCCTTCGTCCACCCGGAGAGCGACCACCCATGACCGAGCAGACCGAACACGGCCGGGTGCCCTACCAACCGAGCTCGGCCCAGGGCCAGGGCTCGGGCCAGGCCGGTCCGCCCGCTCAGGCCGTCTCGCCGGAGGCCGGGCCCTGGGCCGCCTATCTGGCCGCCGCACGGGAACTCGACGCGGTGCGTCGCGCGGCGAGTTCGGTGGCCGGGGAGCAGGCCGCGACGATCGACGCGGCCCGGCAAGAGCTTTCTTCGGTACGAGCGCGGCTCGCACCGCAGCGCGCCCGGCTGGTGCGCGACTTCGGCGTACCAGAATTGGATCTGACGCCCTATGAGGGTGAGCGGGCAGCGGCGCTGGCCGCGGTGACCGGCGGACCGGAGGCCGTCCTGACCGCGCTGCGACAGGCCCGGACCACAGCGGACGCCGCGGATCACGCGTTCATCGGTCCGGTGCCGGCCGGTCCGGGCCGCCCATGGGCGCGCAACCTTCTGGTGTACGGCCCGTTCGCGGCGGCCGTGCTGTTCGTGCAGATCGTGCTCTACCTGGTGGCGCCGAGTGGCTCCCTGCCCACCTACACGCTCCTGTGCGGGCTCAGCATGCCGCTGCTGGCCTTCGGGCTGGGGTGGGCCACCATCGGCTTCGTGTGGGGCCCCGACGCCGAGAAGGGCGGAGCCTCGCCGGACCGCACGCCGGTGGTGGGCATCGTCGCCTGCCTGACCCCGGTGCTGCTGACATGTATGGGTCTCGGCCTGCAGTCCCTGTTCAGCTGAACCCGCCTGATCCGATCCGGACAAAGACTGCGAGGGGTAGACCGTGGCGAACGTCGAAGAGGTAAAGGTGAACCTGGCCGCGTCGGTGGACGGCGCCGGCCGCGCGATCACCGGCATCCAGGTGGTCGCCGACCAGCTGGACCAGTCGCTGGCGCTGCTGCGGATGACCGCTGTCGGGTCGTTCCACCCGAGCACCGTGGCGGCCATCTCCCAGCTGGAGCAGGCCCGCACCCGGCTGGACGAGGCGACCCAGTTGACCCGCGCCGCGATGGACTCGGCAAATCAGTTCCGCGCGATGATCTGACCCTGGCGTACGAAAAAGGCGGCCCGCTCAGCAGGCCGCCTTTTTCGAAGAACCGCACCCGCTCAGCGGGCGTTGATCAGTGCCATCGCCTCGGCACGGACCTTGCCGTCGGTCTGGAACGCGCCCCGGACCGCCGAGGTGACCGTCCGCGCGCCGACCTTCCGGATGCCGCGCATCTCCATGCAGAGGTGCTCGCACTCCAGCACCACGATCGCGCCGCGCGCATCCAGCTTCGCCATCAGGAGATCTGCTATTTGCGACGTGAGGCGCTCCTGCACCTGCGGGCGCCGGGCGAAGACCTCGACCAGGCGGGCCAGTTTCGACAACCCGGTGATCCGGCCGTTGGTGCCCGGGATGTAGCCGATGTGCGCGACCCCGGTGAACGGCAGCAGATGGTGCTCGCACATGCTCTGCACCTCGATGTCGCGGACCAGGACGAGTTCCTCGTGGTCCGCCTCGAAGGTGGTGGTGAGCACGGTCGCCGGGTCGACCCGCAGGCCGGCGAAGAGTTCCGCGTAGGCCCGGGCGACGCGGGACGGGGTGCGTACCAGACCGTCCCGGTCCGGGTCCTCACCGATCGCGATGAGGATCTCCCGGACCGCTTTCTCGATCCGCCCGAGGTCGACGGCGTCCTCCACCGGAGTTCCGGTGAGCTTGCCATCGACCAGCCGGGCGGCGAGATAGTCGAGTTCGTCTTTGGTGCTGATCAGTTACTGCCTTCCACGGCGCCGTTGGAGTTCGGCCCCACGGCAATCTGACCATCCGCCTCGGCCTGCGCCTTCAGCTTCGCCCGCTCGGCGGGCGTGACCACCGGCGGAGCCTCCGACGGCAGACGCTTGCCGAAGCCGTTGAACGGCGCCATCGGCGCACGCTTCTGCACCCGGGCGCAGATCCGGCTCATGTCGTCCTGGGTGATGGTTTCCTTCTCCATCAGCTCCAGGACCATGTTGTCGAGCACGTCGCGGTACTCGACCAGGATCTCCCACGCCTCGTCGTGCGCGAGCTCGATGAGCGCACGCACCTCCGAGTCGATGTCGGCGGCGACCGAGTCCGAGTAGTCCTTCTCGTGGCCCATGTTGCGACCCATGAAGGGCTCGTCACCGCTGGTGCCGTACTTGACCGCGCCCAGCTTCGAGCTCATGCCGTACTGCGTGACCATGGCCCGGGCCAGACCGGACGCCTTCTCGATGTCGTTGCCGGCGCCGGTGGTGGGCTCGTGGAAGACGAGCTCCTCTGCGGCCCGGCCACCCAGCGCGTACGCCAGGGTGTCGATCATCTCGGCGCGGGTCTGGGTGTACTTGTCCTCGGTCGGCAGGACCAGGGTGTGACCCAGCGAGCGACCGCGCGGCAGGATCGTCACCTTGTGCACCGGAGCCGAGTGCGGCAGCGCGTAGGCGACCAGAGCGTGTCCACCCTCGTGGTACGCGGTGATCTTCTTCTCGTTGTCGCTCATCGCCCGGGTGCGGCGCTCGGGGCCGGCGATGACCCGGTCGATCGCCTCCTCGAGGTACTCGTTCGAGATCGCCCGCTTCTCGTGCCGGGCGGTCAGCAGAGCGGACTCGTTGATCACGTTGGCCAGGTCGGCGCCGGAGAAACCGGGCGTCCGGCGGGCCACCGCGTCGAGGTCGACGTCGGGCGTGAACGGCTTGCCCTTGGCGTGCACCCGGAGGATCGCCTTGCGGCCCTCCATGTCCGGGTTGTCGACCGGGATCTGCCTGTCGAAACGGCCCGGACGCAGCAGCGCGGGGTCGAGGATGTCGGGCCGGTTGGTGGCCGCGATCAGGATCACGCCACCCTTGGTGTCGAAGCCGTCCATCTCGACGAGCAGCTGGTTGAGCGTCTGCTCGCGCTCGTCGTGACCGCCGCCCATGCCGGC
The DNA here is from genome assembly GCF_016862315.1 of Actinoplanes palleronii. Classification (GTDB taxonomy): domain Bacteria; phylum Actinomycetota; class Actinomycetes; order Mycobacteriales; family Micromonosporaceae; genus Actinoplanes; species Actinoplanes palleronii. The sequence continues at coordinate 34,058 of NZ_BOMS01000078.1, forward strand.
GCCGCGGTGCCGGCCGACCGCGTCGATCTCATCGACGAAGACGATCGCCGGAGCGTTCGCCTTGGCCTGCTCGAAGAGGTCGCGGACCCGGCTCGCGCCGACGCCGACGAACATCTCCACGAAGTCCGAACCGGAGATCGAGTAGAACGGCACCCCGGCCTCGCCGGCGACGGCGCGGGCCAGCAGCGTCTTACCGGTACCGGGCGAACCGAAGAGCAGCACGCCCTTCGGGATCTTCGCGCCCAGAGCCTGGTATTTCGCCGGGTTCTGCAGGAAGTCCTTGATCTCGTGGAGTTCCTCGACCGCCTCGTCGGCACCCGCCACGTCGGCGAACGTCGTCTTCGGCGTGTCCTTGGTGATCATCTTCGCTTTGGACTTGCCGAAGTTGAGCACCCGCGAGCCGCCACCCTGCATCTGCGACATGAACAGCAAGAGCAGGACCACCAGAATGGCGATCGGCAGCAGGTTGATCAGCAGACTGAGCAGGATGTTGTCGCCGGAGACCGTGGCATTGGTCGTCCCGCTGATCCGACCGGCCGTCTTGGCCGCCTGGACGTCCGCCCAGATCTGATCGGTGACCTCGTAAGGATATTGGGTTTCGATCTTGTCGGTGGTCTTGCCGTTGAACTGTTCGGGATCCTTCAGGTCGATCTGGAGCGTCTGCTCCTTGTCCTTCTGGACGACCTTCTCGATCCCGGGCAGGTTCAGACGGTCAAGCGCGACCGAAGTGTCCACCCGTTGGTAGCTCGGACCACTGGTGAAGATCGAGCTCAGCGCCACTACGCCGATGATCACCAGAATGATCCAGACCACCGGGCGGCGGAAGAAACGCGTACGTTCCATACTGTTGTCGGGCGCCAAGCGCCCGGACCCTCCTGATCTGGCGTCCTGGTCACCTCAACGTCAACCGCCCACCGGCGGCTGCCGGAAATCAATTCCCCCGCTTGGCCGCGGCGAATCACTCCCAGCCCCTCCGGCGCTCGTGACACCACGCCATCGGTCACTCGACCGTACACCGTAGGCACCGCTTGCGAACCCGTGAGGCCAAGGGGCGAACTCCACGTAACCCCCCGCATTCCAGCGTGTTTCAGTAATAAAACGGTTCATAACCACCATTACTGAGAACACGCTGAGAAAACGGTTCAGCTACGGGCGTAGACCTCCGGCTTGAGAACGCCCACGTACGGCAACTCTCGGTAGCGCTCCGCGAAGTCCAGCCCGTAACCGACCACGAACTCGTTGGGGATGTCGAAGCCCACGTAGCGGACCGGGACCTGCACCTTGACCGCGTCCGGCTTGCGGAACAGCGCCACCACCTCGACGCTGGCCGGCTGCCGCGACTCGAGGTACTTCATCAACCAGGACAGGGTCAGCCCGGAGTCGACGATGTCCTCGATGACCAGCACGTGCCGGCCGGTGATGTCCCGGTCCAGGTCCTTCAGGATGCGGACGACGCCGGACGAGGTGGTGCCCTGCCCGTACGACGAGACCGCCATGAACTCCATCTCGGTGGACGGGCCGTGCCGTCCCAGCGCGCGGGCGAAGTCGGCCATGAACATGACCGCGCCCTTCAGCACGCAGACCAGGAGAATGCCTTCCGTGGCTTCGGCGTGGTCAACCGAGACCTGCTTCGCCAGCTCATCGATCTTCTCGCGGATCTCCTCTTCCGAGATGATCACGTGGTCGATGTCGGCTTCGTACCAAGAGCCATCAGCCATGGGACTAAGCCTGCCGCATGGAGGTTACCGTTCGTGAAACGGGGCCTGTTTCCGATCCCGATCGCTCACTTGATATGGGCCGGAACCACCCGAACGAGGTCACTTCCCCGCCGTTCGACGCCGATTCCGGCCGGCAGGAAGACCGAACCCTGCCCGTGCCAGCCGGTCACCAGGGCGTCCAGGGCTATCACGTGCGAGTACGCCAGCGCCCCACCCGGCGCTCCCAGCTCCCGAGCCCACCGGTGCAACACCCGTCCCCGGACCGCGGCGAGCAGCCCGGCCAGCACCGGCACCGACAGCCCGGCGGCCGAGCGGGACTGCTCCAGGGCGGCGGCGGCCAGCTCGTCCAGCGCCGCGTTGTCCACCGCGACGAGCGCGGCGGTCCGGGCCAGGTTGCCCACCACGGCCGGGCCCAGCTCGGCCACCAGGGTGGGCAGCGCGGTCCCACGGACCCGGGACCGGGCGTACGCCGGATCGGTGTTGTGCGGGTCCTCCCAGGGCGCCAGGCCCAGGGCGGCGCAGGCCTTGCGGGTGTCCGCCCGGGCCACGTCGAGCAGCGGCCGGCGGAACACCCCGCGCCGCTCCGGCATACCGGACAGCCCACGCGGGCCGGCCCCGCGGGCCAGCGCCAGCAGCACCGTCTCGGCCTGGTCGTCGCGGGTGTGCCCGAGCAGCACGGCGGCCGCGCCGAACTCACCGGCGGCGGCCTCGAGGGCCTCGTAGCGGGCGGTCCGGGCGGCGGCCTCGGGGCCACCGGGCCGGCCGGCCACCGTGACGGTGGACACCCGCACCGGGTCGAAGCCGGCGTCCCGGGCCCAGGCCGCCACCGACCGGGCCCGGCGGTCCGAGCCCTCCTGCAGCCCGTGATCCACCGTGACCAGGCCGGCTCGGCCCAGCACGAACCGGGCCGCGGCGGCCAGCGACAGCGAATCCGCCCCGCCCGAGCAGGCGACCAGCACCAGGGCGTCCGTCGGCAGGTCGGCCAGGCAGCGGCGGACCGCCGAGCGGACCGCGGCGACCGGCGCCGGGATCCGGGCCACGGTCAGTCGAGCGCGGCGTGCGAGCCGTGGACCCGGGTCACCCAGGCGTCCGGGTCACCCAGCTCCTCCAGCCAGGGCAGGGTCAGCGGCGACTCGAAGATCTTGTTGAAGCCGTCCATGCCGACCCGCTCGACCACGCCGTGCACGAACTTGTGGCCCTCCGCGTACTGCCGCATCTTGACCTCGATGCCGAGCAGCCGGCGGATGGTCTTCTCCAGCGGGTTGCCGGACTCCCGGCGGCGGTTGAACTTGGCCCGGATCGACTCGACACTGGGGATCACCTCGGGGCCGACGCCGTCCATCACGAACTCGGCGTGCCCCTCCAGCAGGGTCATCAGCGCGGTCAGCCGGTCCAGCACGGCTTTCTGCCCGGGGGTCTGCACGATGTCCAGCACCGAGGCCCGGCTCTCCGGGTCGCGCAGCGCCTCGGAGAGCGTGCCGACACCGCGCCGCACCCGCTCCAGCAGGTGCTCGCCGCCCTGCGAGGCGTCGACGAACGCCTGCACCTGGCCGAGGAAATAACCCCGCATCCAGGGCACCGCGGTGAACTGGGTGCGGTGGGTCACCTCGTGCAGGCAGACCCAGAGCCGGAAGTCCCGCGGATCCGCGCCGATCTTGCGCTCGACCTCGACGATGTTCGGCGCGTTGAGCAGCAGCTGGCCGGGGTCGCCGGAGAACACCTCGTATTGCCCGAGGACGCGGCCGGAGAGATAGGCCAGGATCGTGCCGGCCTGCACGCCGGTCACCCGGGAGCCGATCGCGTCGGCGAACGCTCCGGGCTGTTTGTCGCCGGAGAGCTTGGTGACCAGCGGAGTGATCACCTGCTGGAGGCCGGCGATGTTCACCTTCGCCCAGTCGCGGCGGTCCACCACCCGCACCGGTGGAACCGCGACCTGCGAGATCAGGCCGGTGTATGCCGCCACGTGGCCGGCTGCCTGATCGGTCAGCTCCCGCAGCTCGGACACCACCTGAGCGGCCTCGTCATAAGAGACCGCCGGGCCGGATTTGGAGAGCGCGCCAGCGGTCGCGGCGGCCAGATCCCAGTCTACGAACTGCGCCATGCAGCCGACAGTACCCGCGCGACTCCACAGCGCACTCCGGAGAAACCCCGAGGCCGGCACCCCCGCTCAGGGTGTAACCGGCCCCGGGTCAGGAGCAGCCGCAGGCCACCAGCCGGGCCGCGACCTTGTCCAGCGCCGCCTTCGCGGTGGACGAGTCCGACGTCGCGCTCGCCATGATCGCGAAGGCGAGCACCCGCCCGTCCTTGGTGACGAGCACCCCGGCGAGGGTGTTCACCCCGCTCAGCGTGCCGGTCTTGGCCCGGACCACCCCCTGGGCGGCCTGGTTCGGGCTGGGCGTGGCGAACCGGGTCCGCAGCGTGCCGGACCAGCCGGCCACCGGCAGGCCGTTGAACATCGCGGAGAGCTCCGGCTTGGTGCCGCCGGCCGCCAGGGCCAGGGTCTGCACCAGCAGGGACGGGCTGATGCCGTTGTGCCGGGACAGGCCGCTGGCGTCGTAGAGGTCCGCCTCGTCGCCGTTGAGGCCCAGCTCGCGCAGCTTGTTGATCATCGCTTCGGCGGTGCCGTCGAAGCTGGCCTCGTCGCCGGCGGCCAGCGCCACCTGGCGGCCCATCGTCTCCGCGATGGTGTTGTCGCTCTGCTGCAGCATCCAGTCCAGGACCTGCACCAGCGGCGGCGACTCGACCTTGCCCAGCTCCTGCCCGGCGGTGATCTCCCCGGTCGCGGGCGCGCTCGCCGGGGCGCTCGCCGACGCGGACGCGGTGTCACCGGCCGCGGCCGGCGCGGTGCCCTTGCGGACCTTCTCCGACGCGACGCCGAGCTGGTTGGCGAAGGCCCGGCCGGCCGCCATCGCCGGATCGGTGAACCGCGGGTCGCCGCCGGTCTCGTTGTGCACCGGCGTGATCCGCCCGGCGTTGGTCATCAGCGCCTGGATCCGGGCGACCTGGCCGTTCGGCGAGATGTCGCTCGAGTCCCAGCCGACCGCCGTGTCCGAGCCGCTGAACAGCGAGATGTCCACGGTCACCCGGGTGATCGGGGTGTCGCCCATCGCCTTCTTCACCTGCGCGGCCAGCTTGTCCAGCCGGGCCGCGCCGGGGAACTGCCCCTTCGCGTTGATCGCCAGGGTCGGGTCGCCGCCCCCGATGATCACCACCTCGCCGGGCTTCTCGCCGGCCACCACCCGGGTGGCCAGCCGGTAGGCCGGTCCGCGGGCGGCCAGCGCGGTCACCGCGGTGAGCAGCTTGGTGGTCGACGCCGGTGTGGTCGGGATGTCGGCGTTCTTTGCGTAGAGCACCTGCGCCGAGGACACGTCGAGCACCGAGACGTGCACCGTCGAGCCGAGCGCGGACGAGTTCACCAGCGGGTCGAGGGCCTCCTTGACCGCGGCCTCGTTCGGGGCGTCGCCCTGGCCGGCCGCGGCGACCAGCACCGGGGTGGGCGCCGGGTCCGGGGTGGTGGCCACCGGCGCGGGCGTGGCCGGGTCGTCGCCGAACCAGCCGGCGATCGGGCCGGGACGCGCCACCAGGCCGACGAGCGCGACCGCGGCCAGCACGGCGGCGACCGCGACGACGGCGATCAGTTTCGTCCGGGAAGGGCTTTTCGCCGCAGCGGTCTCGCCGGCGGCGGGTTTTGCCGGGGAAGCGGCCGGTGCCCGGACCGCCGCGGTGGGCGCGGCCGCTGCCGGACGCGCGGTGTTCAACGGGACAGAGGCTTTTCCGTACGCACCGACGGCCGGCGCCTCGGCCGGCTTCGCCGGGACAACCGGCTGGATCGGCGGAAGCTGCTGGGTCGGCTGGGACGGCTGGGCAGACTGGGACGGCTGAACCTGCTGGAGCTGCTGGGTCGGTGGCGCCGCCGGAAACTGCGGAACCACGGGCCAGGCCGGGCTGCCGGATGGCACACTGGCCCGACCCGGGGTGTTCAAATCGGGAGGATTCGGGACACCGGGCCACGGAGTGCCTGGCGGGGACGCGGGCACAGCGGCTCGACCGGGCTGCCCGTTACCGGAATCCGGCCGCGACGACCCGTCCGACACGCCGTCGTCGCCCGGACCGTTCTGTGAATCTTGCCTCGTCACACGCCCCTCCTCGCCTGTGGCGTCAGACTTAGGGGAGACTAGCGACATCCGGCACACCGTTGCGCGCGGATCCTGCGGGCCTGCTTCCATTCCCCCGCTTCCCGCCCGGCGGCCCGGTCTAATCAGCGGGCAAGCATAAGGGGAGCGACATAATGGATTTCGACGTTCTGGTTGAGATCCCCAAGGGGCAGCGCAACAAGTACGAGGTGGACCACAAGACCGGGCGCATCCGGCTGGACCGGACCCTCTTCACGGCCACCCAGTATCCCGCCGACTACGGCTTCATCGAGGGCACCCTGGGCCAGGACGGCGACCCGCTCGACGCGCTGGTGCTGATCCAGGAGCCGACGTTCCCTGGTTGTCTGGTCCGGTCCCGCGCGATCGGCATGTTCCGGATGAGCGACGAGAAGGGCCGCGACGACAAGGTCCTCTGCGTGCCGTTCGAGGACCCGCGTCAGGAGCACCTGCGGGACATCCACCACCTGGGCGAGTTCGACCGGATGGAAATCCAGCACTTCTTCACGGTCTACAAGGACCTGGAGCCCGGCAAGTCGGTCGAGGGCGCGACCTGGGTCGGCCGGGTCGAGGCGGAAGCCGAGATCCGCGCGTCCTTCAAGCGCGCCGAGGCCGAGGAAGCCGAAGAGGGAGCGCACTGACCGCTCGCTCCCCCACACACCGCTGACGACCGCACCTGCGGGGCTCCGGCCCCGCAGGTGCGGTCGTATGGCCATGTTCCGGCCTGACTCTCCTCCGCTTTCCGTGGGCAGAATCGGTCAGAACGGGATGCCGCTGACCGCCTGGTAGAGACCGGCCACCGCGCAGGCGACCGGGATCACCGACACCGTGGCCAGCACGTCCAGCAGGTCGGCGGCGCGGGCCGGCCAGCGCGACGACGGCCGGCTCGGCCAGGTCTCCCCGGCCGCCGCCAGCAGCAGGGCCAGCAGCACACAGCCCGCGGTGACCGCGGGCATCGCCGCCGGTCCGGCGTCGGCCAGCAGCCCGGCGCCGAGCGCGAGACACCCGGCCAGCCCGCCCGCGATCAACGGCAGCCGCTGCCGCCGGGCCCGGAACAGCCGCGAGCGCAGCAGCAGCGCGACCGCGGCGGCGCCGAGCAGGAGCCGGGCCGCCAGGGTGTGCACCGTGGCCAGGACCGCGACCGAGCCCGCCACCAGCACCGCGTGGCCGAGCAGCAGACCGGTCAGCAGGTCGTCGGCGCGACCGACCGCGGCGAAGACCACCGCCCGGTCCGGTCGCCGGCGGATCGCGTCGAGGGCGGAGCCGTCCCGTTCCGCGGTGCTGCCCGGTTCCGCGGCGTCGTTCCGCTCCGCGGCGCCGTTCAGCTCCGCCGGGGTGGTGAAGAAGTCCTCCTCGGCGGCGGTGCCGAGCGGGAGGGCGACCGGCGGCATCGGGGTCCGGCCGAGCCGGATGGCCAGCACCGGCAGCACCGAGACGCCACAGACCAGCACCGCGAGCAGCGCCGCCGCGCCGGCCGCCGGGCCACCGGCCAGAGCGGTGAACGCGGCCAGGGCGCCGAGTGTCCCGACGGTCACGCCGGCTGTGAAGATCCGGGCGCCGGCCGCCGTCCCGACGCCGCAGAGCACCGCCGCGACCAGGGTCGCGACCGACCCGGCCAGCAGCTCCGGGCCGCCGATCCCGGCGGCGACGATCCCGGTCGCGCCAGGCCAGCCGGTGCTGGCGGCGCCCGGGCCGCCGGGACCGGTCGGTGTGCCGGCCGCGGCGATCAGGGTGGCCGCTCCGGTGAACGCGTAGGGCAGGGCGAACGCGCCGAGCACCACGGCGGCGCTGCGCGCGGCATAGGCCCGGGCGGCGGCCGTCGCGGCCAGGACGAGCAGCGCCGCCAGGCCGAGGCCGGTCCATCCCGCGCCGTCACCGCGCAGGTCAGCGGCGATCAGGGCGGCCAGGCCGGCGGTGAGGGCGACACCGGCCAGGGTCAGCGCGGTCGCCCGGGTGGCCGCCGGGGTCCAGGCGCCGCCACGCCGCCGGGCGCCCTCGGCCACCGCCTCGACGACGTCGTCGTACTCCAGCTCCGGCCACTCGTCGTGGGCCGGGCGCAGGTGCAGCACCTCGCCGTCGCGTACGCCCTGGCTGTGCAGACCGCGGCCGACCTCGAGGACCGTCCCGTCGGCGCGGCGCAGCACCCACCCGCCGTGCCGCTCACCGGCGTCGGCGAGGTCGGTACCGGCGTGCCGGAGCACCTCGGGCAGCAGCTCGGCCAGCGGCACGTGCTCGGGCAGCGCCACGTCCACCCGGCGGTGCGGGGCGCTGATCGTCACACGAGCCAGACCGGTGTACACGGGCCCCCGCTTTTCCACAGTTCCGGGTTGTCCACAGGTGAACGTATCGATACTTACTGATCAATGGAACTCTGGTGCGGCGTGGGCACGCGGAGCGGTGGGAGGGCGCGGCGATGGGAACTGTGGTGATCAAGCGGGCCGAACGGCGGCCGGCGCCCGAGATCCCGGCCGGTGAGCTGCCGATCGAGCCGCCGCCCGAGGTGCCGGCCCAGGCCGGTGGACGCTGGCAGCAGGCGCTGATGGTGCTGCCGATGCTGGGTGGCACGGTGGCCATGGCGATGATGATGGGGCAGGGCCGGGGCGGTGCTTATTCGTACGTCATCGGTGGCCTTTTCGGGGTTTCCGCGCTGGCCGTGCTGACCACGTCGTTCGGTGCGGCGAACGCACCCCGCCGGGCCGAGCTGGCCGCCGCCCGGCGGGAGTACCTGCGCCACCTCGCCGGGTTGCGCCGCCGGGCCCGGGAGACCGTGCGGCGGCAGCGGACCGGGCTGCTCTACCGCCATCCCGACCCGTCCCGGCTCTGGTCGACGGTCGCCAGCCACCGGGTCTGGGAGCGCCGGCCGGACGATCCGGACTTCGGTGTGGTCCGGGTCGGGCTCGGCCCGCAGACCCTGGCCACCCCGCTGCTGCCGCCGGCCACCCGCCCGCTGCACGAGCTGGAGCCGATGGCCGCGGGCGCGCTGCGACGGTTTCTCGACGCGTATTCCGTGGTCCCGGACCTGCCGGTGGCCATGTCGCTGCGCGGGTTCGCCCGGGTGCACCTGCGCGGTGGCGAGCCGGCCCGGTCCCTGGCCCGGGCCGCGCTCGTCCAGCTCGCGGTCTTCCACCCGCCGGACGACCTGCTGATCGCGGTCTGCGCCGGCCCGGACCGGCGCCCGGACTGGGAGTGGGTGAAGTGGCTGCCGCACGGCCTGCACCCGGAACGCGCCGACGCGCTCGGGCCGCTGCGCCTGGTCGCCGGCGCCGACACCGAGCTGGACGCGCTGCTCGGCGACGTGCTCGCCGGCCGGGCGCGGTTCCACCCGGACGGCGCCGCCACGCCACACGTGGTCATCGTCCGGGACGGCGCCGGCCCGCTCCCGGCGAACGACCGGAACGACGGCCTGGACGGCGTGACCGTGCTGGACCTGGACACCCCGCCACCCCGGCTGATCGACCGGGCCACCCTGGCGCTGGCCGTGGACCGGACCGGCGCCCTGCACACCGCCACCCTGGACCTGGAAGCCGAGGCCGGCCGGGCGGACGGCCTGCCGGTGACCGCCGCCGAGGCGATCGCCCGCCGGTTGACGCCGCTGCGCCTGGCCGGTCGCACGTCGGCCGATCCCACCGGCGTGCCGGCGCCGGTCGAGACCGGGTTCACCGAGCTGCTCGGCCTCGGCGACCCGGAGAGTTTCCGGCCGGCCGACGGGTGGCGGCCGCGGGCCGGGCGGGACCGGCTGCGGGTGCCGATCGGGGTGACCCCGGAGGGCCTGCCGGTCGAGCTGGACCTGAAGGAGTCCGCGCAGGGCGGGATGGGCCCGCACGGCCTGCTGATCGGCGCCACCGGGTCGGGCAAGTCCGAGCTGCTGCGCACCCTGGTGCTGGCCCTGGCCGGCACGCACTCCTCGGAGTCGCTGAACTTCGTGCTGATCGACTTCAAGGGCGGTGCCACGTTCGCCTCGCTGGACCGGCTGCCGCACACCGCCGCGCTGATCACCAACCTGAGTGACGAGCTGCCGCTCGTCGACCGGATGGCGGAGGCGATCGACGGCGAGCTGATCCGGCGGCAGGAGCTGCTGCGCCGGGCCGGCAACTTCGCCGGCCTGCCGGACTACGACCGGGCCCGGGCGGCCGGCGCGGCGCTGCCACCGCTGCCGTCACTGCTCGTGATCTGCGACGAGTTCGCCGAGCTGCTGCAGCACAAGCCGGACTTCATCGAGATGTTCCTGCAGATCGGGCGGCTGGGGCGCTCGCTCGGCGTACACCTGCTGCTGGCCAGTCAGCGGCTGGAGGAGGGGCGGCTGCGCGGGCTGGACACCCACCTGTCGTACCGGATCGGGTTGAAGACGTTCAGCGGTCTGGAGTCGCGCGTGGTGCTCGGCGTGCCGGACGCGAGCGAGCTGCCGAGTGCGCCCGGGCACGCGTACCTCAAGTTCGGCGCCGAGCCGCTGACCCGGTTCCGGGGGTCGTTCGTGTCCGGCAAGCTGCGCCGGCCGGGCGTCCGGGACGGCGGGGCCGTCGAGGTGCGGGTGGTGCCCTACACGACCCGGACGATGGCGGCGCCCGCACCCGCGCCGGTCGAGGCCCCGGCGGACGCGCCCACCCTGCTCGACGTGCTGGTCGGCCGGCTGGCCGGGCAGGGACCGCCGGCCCACCGGGTGTGGCTGCCGCCGCTGGACCGGCCGGCCGGCCTCGACGACCTGCTCGGCCCGCCGGTACGCACCGAGGAGCGCGGGCTGACCTGCGCCAACCCGGCGCTGCACGGCGCCCTGCAGGTGCCGCTCGCGCTCGTCGACAAGCCCCGCGAGCAGCTGCGGGACGTGCTGTGGCTGCAGCTCGCCGGGTCGGCCGGGCACGTGGCGGTGGTCGGCGGCACGCTCAGCGGCAAGTCGACGGCGCTGCGCACGCTGATCTGCGGGCTGGCGCTGGCGCACACCCCGGCCGAGGTGCGGGTGTACTGCCTGGACTTCGGGGGTGGCTCGCTCGGCGGGCTGCGCGACCTGCCGCACGTGGGCGGGGTGTTCGGGCGGCTGGAGGCGGAGGGCGTGCGCCGGACGGTGGGCGAGATGGTGACCGTGCTGGCCGAGCGGGAACGGACGTTCGCCGGCTCGATCACCGACTTCCGCACCGCCCGGGCCGGTGCCGACGTGTTCCTGGTGGTGGACGGGTGGGCGACGGTGCGTACCGACTTCGAGGAGCTCGAGCCGGTGCTCACCGACCTGGCGACGCGCGGGCTCTCCTACGGCGTCCACCTGGTGGCCAGCGCGTCCCGGTGGATGGATTTCCGGCCGGCCGTACGGGACCTGTTCGGCTCCCGGGTGGAGTTGCGGCTGGGTGACACGGCGGACTCGTACGTCGGGCGCCGGGCCGCGATCACCGTGCCGGAGCAGCAGCCCGGGCGGGGTGTGATCGAGCACCCGGCGCTGAAGGGTCAGTGGCTGCACCTGCTCACCGCCCGGCCCGAGGTCAGCTCGCTGGGTGACACCGCCGCGCTGGTCGAGGCGGTGGCCGGGGCGTGGGGTGGTGAGGCTGCGCCGCGGGTGCGGTTGTTGCCGGCGCTCGTGCCGTACCAGAAGATCGCCGGGACCGGCAGCGGCCTGCACCTGCCGATCGGCCTGGCCGAAGCGGACCTGGCGCCGGTGACCGTGGATTTCGCCACCGACCCGCACTTCCTGCTGTTCGGCGACGCCGAGTGCGGCAAGTCGTCCTTCCTCCACGCCCTAGCCACGTCGGTGACCAGCCGGTTCAGCCCGGAACAGGCACGGATCATCCTGGTCGACTACCGCCGCAGCCTGATCGACCTGCCGGAGACCGAGCACCGGATCGGGTACGGCATGCAGAGCCAGCCGACGCTGGAGCTGATGGAGTCGGTGGCCGGCTACATGGAGCGCCGGCTGCCCGGCCCGGAGGTCACCGCGAGACAGCTGCGGGACCGTTCGTGGTGGACCGGCCCGGAGCTGTTCGTCCTGGTCGACGACTACGACCTGGTCGCCGCCGGACCGGTCAACCCGCTGACCCCGCTGCTCGAACACCTCCCGCAGGCCCGGGACGTCGGGCTGCACCTGGTGCTGACCCGGCGGGCCGGCGGCGCGAGCCGGGCACTCTACGAGCCGGTGATCCAGCGGCTGCGGGAGCTCTCCGCGCCTGGGCTGGTGATGTCCGGGCCACCCGAGGAGGGCCCGCTGATCGGCACGGTACGACCGGAGCGACTACCACCGGGGCGTGGCCGACTGATCACTCGGCGTGAGGGAATTCGTCTGATCCAGCTGGCCTATCCGGAAACCGAAGTGCGGACAGACTCTCAGTGCGATTAGAGACCCCGGACCGCAGCGACACGCCATGGTTTCGGAGTAATCTCCCCCCATCGACTGACCATCATCAGAATGGCGACGCCGACCCGTGACCAGAGTGAGCACAACCTTCCGGCCGCTACGGCCGCGGTGTCGTGCACCCTTCGGCGGCTTCCGTTGCTGACCGCACGCCGGCTCGGCGCAGCGGCTCTGGCCGGATTCCTCGTGATGGGTCCCGCAGCCGCACCCGCCTTCGCCGCCGATCCGCTGGTTTTCGCGGCCGGGCCGCTGGGCCTCGCCGCCGGGCCGCTGGGCTTCGCCGGCCCCGCGCTGGCTGAGCCGGGTGTGACCGATGAGGTGATCGAGGGGACCACGCTCGTCGAGCCGGTGACCGAGCCGGGCGCCGCGGGTCAGGACTCGGTCCGGGCCGACGAGTGGCAGCTGCAGACGCTCGACCTGGCCGACGCGTGGACCTACTCCGACGGCGCCGGTGTGACCGTCGCGGTGATCGACTCAGGCGTCGACGCGCACCACGTCGACCTGGAGGGCCAGGTGCTGCCCGGGCTCGACCTGGTGGACAGCAACGGCGACGGCGACAGCGATCCGGTCGGCCACGGCACCACGGTCTCCGGCATCATCGCCGGCCGCAACGACGACAAGACCGGCGTGGTGGGCATCGCCCCGAAAGCCAAGATCCTGCCGGTCCGGGTGCTGAACGAGGCGAACCGCTACGACGACGCGCTGATCGTGGCGAAGGGCCTGCGCTGGGCCGTCGACCACGGCGCCCGGGTGGTGAACCTGTCGCTCGGCGGCAGCGCGAACAGCCCCGCGCTGGCCGCCGCCCTGGACTACGCGTTCGCCAAGGACGTGGTCGTGGTCGCCTGCACCGGCAACGTCAGCGCGACGTCGAGCGCCCGCGGAGTCTGGTATCCGGCCCGCGAGCCGGGCGTGCTCGCCGTGGCCGGCATGGACCGCAACGGCACCGACCTCTGGACCGGTTCGATCACCGGCAAGGAGACCGTGGTCACGGCGCCGGCCGCCGACCTGGTCGGTGCGAAGCCGGGCGGCTACTGGAAGGTGCAGGGCACGAGCTTCGCCGCACCGATGGTGAGCGGCACCGTCGCACTGATCCGCTCCCGCTGGCCGGACATGTCCGCCGGCGAGGTGATCAACCGGGTCATCCGGACCGCCAAGGACCGGGGCACGCCGGGCCGCGACGACCAGTTCGGGTTCGGCATGGTCGACCCGACCGGCGCGCTCACCGCGGACGTTCCCGAGGTGCGGACCAACCCGCTGGACAACACGCCGCCGGCCGGGGTCGCCCGGTTCGGCAGCGCGCCGGCGCCGGGTGAGGCGCAGTCCGCGCCGCGCGAGGACGCCGACCCGACCAGCGACGCCGCCGTGGTGCCGGGCACCAACGCCGGAGGCTGGGCCGCTCCGGCCGAGGCCCGCCCGGCCGGCACGAGCCACGCCCGGTGGATCGCGATCGCCCTGTTCGCGATCTCGGCCCTGGCCGGCGCCATCACGATCCGCCGCTTCGCCAGGACGGCCGGCTAGCTTTCTTCGTCAGATCAAAATCTTTTGGTCGTGCGTCCGCCGGGGTACAGATCGCCGCTCCCGCCGGGACCCCTGCGGGCTTCGCTGGCCGCTGGCGCGTCCAGAACGCGAAGCCCTCCGGGGCGACGTCCGCGGGTGGGCACGGTCACCCCTCGTGCGTGGGGACTTACGGCGCGCTCCGCACCACAACTTCACACACTCGGTGGCTCCACACCGTGCGTGTGAACTTACGGCGCGCTCCGCACCACAACTTCACACACTCGGTGGCTCCACACCGTGCGTGGGGACTTTCGGCGCGCTCCGCACCACAACTTCACACGCTGGGTTAGGCGCACTCGCCGGTTTTGACGCCTCGGGTGCTCTCGCGGCCCAGCTTGGCGACCGGGGCGGCTTCGGCCGCGGTCAGGGCGAAACCGACGTTCTTGTCGTCCGCCGCCGCCGCGAAGATCACGCCGAGGACGTCGCCGGCCGGTGAGATCAGCGGACCACCCGAGTTGCCGCTGCGGACCAGGGACTTGATCGTGTAGATCTCCCGGGTCACGTCACCCGACTCGTAGATGTCCGGGCCGGTGATGTCGCCGACGTCACGCACCCGGGCGGACTGCGCGTTGTACGGCCCGTCCTGCGGGTAGCCCAGCACGATCGCGCTGGCCCCGCTCCCGGCGGCCTTGCTGACGAACGGCATGACCGGCGCGGTCAGCCCCGGCACCCGGATCACGGCGAGGTCCCGTTTCGGGTCGTAGACCACCACGGTGCCCTCGAGCTGCCCGCGCGACGTCTCCACCACGACCTCACGGGTGCCGGCGACCACGTGGGCGTTCGTCATCACCCGCTCGTTCGCGTACACAAAACCGGTTCCCTCGATCCGCCGGGAGCAGCTCGGCGCGGCGCCGAGCACCTTGAGCACCGACTTCTTCGAGGTAGCCACGATCTTGGAGCCGCGCAGCGCAGGATCCGGCTCGGCGACCTCCTTGGCCTGGGTGCGGGTGAGCCCGCCGAACACGTCCGGGAAGCCGTTGGTGTCCAGGGTCTCCCGCAGCGCCGAGGAGAGCGCCTGCGCCTGGTCGGGCATCAGCCCGTTGATCCCGCCGAGGATCGCGCTGCTGCGAACCGCCTTGTTGATCTCGGGGAACGGGGTCGACCCCATCGGCACGGCGACCAGCCAGGCGGCCAGCAGCACCGCGACCACCGAGACGACGGCGCCGCCGGCGTCGTCGAGGTGCTGCAGCGGCCGGTTGAAGATGGCCCGCCGCAGGCTGGCCCCGAGCCACCCGGCCAGGGTCTGCCCGAGCACGGCCAGCGCGAGGATCACCGCGAGCGCGACGACCAGGCGGACCGTGCCGTCGGCGAACTGTTTCGCCAGCAAGGGGCCGAGTTGCAGGCCGATCAGGACTCCGCTGAAGAAGCCGCCGAGCGAGAGCGCCCCGATCACGAAGCCCTGGCGGTAGCCGCTGATCGCGAAGAGCAGCATCAGCACGATCAGGATGACATCGACCACTGGCACTCACTCAACATAGAAGTCAGGCGCACGTCACGGCACCACCTCGTCGGGTGCACCGCCGCGCGCCGCCGGCACCGGGGCCGCGGCGTCGGGCAGTTCCACGATGCGACCCGGTTCCCACGGCTGCGCCCAGCCCGCCATGTCCAGCAGAACCGAGATCACCCCCGCGGTGAAACCCCAGACGAGCAGACCGCGGACCTGGAAGGCCGGGCCGATCCAACCGCTCGGGTGTCGCACCCGGATACGGTTTTCCGGGTCGGCGAGTTCACTGATCGGGAGTCTCGCCACATGCGCGACCTCGGTGACCTGCCGGGGATGGACCTCGTGCGGGGCACGCCACCAGGCCAGCACCGGGGTGACCGAGAACCCGCTGACCGGGATCCACAGCTCGGGGAGCAGGGCCAGCACCTCGGCACTGGCCGGGTTCAGGCCGACCTCCTCGTTCGCCTCGCGCAGCGCGGTGGCGACGGTGTCGGCGTCCTCCGGGTCGGTGGCGCCGCCGGGGAAGGCGGGCTGACCGGCGTGGTTCCGCATGGTCGCGGCCCGCTGCAGGATCAGCAGGTCGGGGCCGCCCGGGGTGTCCGCCGACGGCGGGCTCTCGCCGAGCAGCACCAGGACCGCGCTGGAGCGTCCGG
Organism: Actinoplanes palleronii; assembly: GCF_016862315.1. GTDB lineage: Bacteria > Actinomycetota > Actinomycetes > Mycobacteriales > Micromonosporaceae > Actinoplanes > Actinoplanes palleronii. Next base: position 49,909 of record NZ_BOMS01000078.1, read on the forward strand.
CGGTGCCGGCCGGTCGGCGCAGCGTGCTGAAGTCTTCGGTGCGGCAGCTCTCGACCCGGGTCAGAAGTGGCTCGAACCAGGACGGGAGGCTCCCCGGCTGGTCCAGCAGCACACCTCGGCTCATAGCTCGACCCGCAGGCCGGTGTGCTCGAGCAGCAGGTCGCTCAGGTCGGCGGCGTCCATCGAGTACCGGTGCAGGTACATCTTCCCGTTCGCGTCGATGAAGATCGTGCTGGGCAGGCTGATCGCGCCGACCGCCCCGGCCAGCTTCCTGTCCTGGTCGAACAGCGTGGGGATGCTGACTCCGTGGTCGGCGCCGAACGAGGCGGCCGCCTCCCAGCGGTCGCCGCTGTCCACTCCGAGCACGGTCAGCCGGCCCGTGGTCTTGTCGGCGAGCTTCTGGACGACCGGCAGCTCGGTGCGGCACGGCCCGCAGAAGGACGCCCAGATGTTGATCACGGCGGGCCCGCGCAGGGCGCCGAGGTCGACCGGGCTGTCCCCGGTGAAGCAGCCGATCGAGAGCCCCTGCAGCGCAGCGACGCCCGGCGAAGCGGCAGCCGGCGAAGCGGCGCCCGGTGAGACAGCGGCCGAAGGGACCGGGGTTGAGCAGGCCGCGAACGGCGAGGGCGTCGAGGAGGCAGCCTCGACCGAGTCACCGGAAGCACCGCTCGTGCACCCGGCGAGCAGCACCAGGGCCGCCACCGTGGGAAGGAACCTCCTCACGGTTCCTCCGCCGCGAGGGCCGCACCGGCCGGCACCAGCTCGGGGTCGACACCGGCGGCCACCGCCAGGTCACGGGCTCGCGGGCCCTTGAGCAGTTTCGCCGCCGGGGCCGCCTCGGTCGGGCCGGTCCCGTACGACGGGCAGACCGCCGCCAGCGTGCACGCCCCGCAGGCCGGCTTGCGCGAGTGGCACACCCGCCGCCCATGGAAGATCACCCGGTGCGACAGCATGGTCCAGTCGCGTTTCTCGATCAGGTCGGCGACCAGGAACTCGATCTTGACGGGGTCGTCCTCGTGCACCCAGCCGAACCGGTTGGTGAGCCGCCGGAAGTGGGTGTCGACGGTGATCCCCGGGACCCCGAACGCGTTGCCCAGCACCACGTTGGCGGTCTTGCGCCCGATGCCGGGCAGCGCGACCAGCTCGTCGAGCTTGTCCGGGAGCACGCCGCCGTGCTTCTCCTCCAGCAGCGCGCCGAGCTTGAGCAGCGAGTCGGTCTTCGCCCGGAAGAAGCCGGTGGGCCGGAGGATCTCCTCCATCTCGGCCCGGTCGGCAGCGGCGTAGTCGGCGGCCGATCGGTATTTCAGGAACAGCCGCGGGGTGACCTGGTTGACCCGGACGTCGGTGGTCTGCGCGGAGAGGATCGTCGCCACCGCCAGCTCGAGCGGTGTGCTGAAGTCGAGCTCGCAGTGCGCGTCCGGGTGCGTCTCGGCGAGCAGCCGGGCGGTCTTGCGGGCCCGGCGCTTCAAGCCGATCGGGGTCTCGCGCGCGAAGCGCCTCATCGACCGCTCGAGAACGGACTGCGCGCGGCCGGACTGCGCGCGGCCGGACTGTGCAGAACCGGACGGCGCGGCGCCGGATGGGGCGGGACCGGGCCCCGCCTGCACGGCCGGCCCGGGGTCGGCGGGGGCGGTGCGGGGACGAGTCACCGGTAAAGAGTACGTCGAGCCGCACACCCTGTCGGTCACGCGGACGGCTTGATCGTTCCGTCGTCGCCGATCGTGGCACCGGTCTTCGGGAAGTCCGCCGAGGTCAGGTCCTTGACCAGGCCCCGGCCGCGCTCGTTGGTGGCGTCCCGGGTGGGCAGCCCGTCGCCGTTGAGATAGGTGGAGAGGAACTTCCCGCCGGCGTACTTGCCGTTCTTGGTCAGGGTCACCCGGAGGATCCCGGCGTATTTCAGGATGCCGTCCTTGGAGAGCGTGTGCCCACCGCCGGCGAAGTTACCCAGGCTGTACGCGATCAGCTTGCCCTTGTAGAACTCCATGCCCCGCAGCACGTGCGGACCGTGCCCGATGACCACGTCGGCCCCGGCGTCGATCACCGCGTGACTGAACTTGATCGGGTCACCCCGGTTCTCCCCGAAGAAGTTCTCGGTGCCCGGCTTGACGTGGTTCTTCGTCGAACCCTCCGCGCCCATGTGCACCTGGATCACCACGAGGTCGGCCGTGCCCTTGGCCTGCTTCACGATCTGGCGCGCGTGGGTGAGGTCGTTCAGGTTGTTGGCTCCGGCGTACGGTGAAAAGCCGATCACCGCGACCTTGACGCCCTTCGTCTCCACGATCGTGACCTGGTCTTCGGCACCGGTGTATTTGAGCCCGGCGCCCTCGAGAGCCTCGATCGTGTTGCGGTAACCGGCCGAGCCGAAGTCCTTCGCGTGGTTGTTCGCCGTGTTGAGCAGCTGGAAGCCGCCGTCGGCGAGGTGCTTGGCGTAGGACGGCGGTGAGCGGAACGCGAAGCAGTTGGGCTGGGGTGGCGAGCCGCACTTGGACGCGCCGGTGTCCCCGCTGAGCGGCTGTTCCAGGTTGCCCATCACCAGGTCGGACGCGAGGCTCTTGCGAACCGGGTCGAAGAAGCCCTCGCCGTTGTTCGGCGGGAGCCCGTTCGGCGCGCTGGACATCATGATGTCGCCGGTGGCGGACAGCGTGATCGACGGGACAGTGGCCGATTCCGGCTTGTTGACCGTGGATCCGGAGGCGGTGGCGCCGGCGACCGGGCTCTGCCAGTCCGGGGCTTTGCTGCTCCCCCGGTTGGCCAGGGCGACGCCGCCGAGACCCACGCCGATCACGGCGGCGAGGACAAGGGTGACATTCAAGGCCAAACGCCCAGAACTTCGCTGGCGGTGGGACCGGGGGTGCGAATTCATCGATCGGGACGATACCGTCGGCTCGCAAGCGGGAGCGACCGACGAAAGGCCCGTCTGGATATGTCCGGACCGACGAATAATCACCGGCGGTCTCGGCGGACTTTGTTACCGTCCAGTATCTGGATCAAGGGGTGGCCGCCCGTTTCCCGCCCGCGTGCGCCTAGACTGATCGAGCGCAGACGTTGCGCGTTTCGGAGGTGCGGCGATGGATGAGGTACTGGCGCGCAGCGGGATCTTCCAGGGCGTTGACCCGGAAGCCGCAGAGGCGCTCGCCAAGGAGATGGACACGATCGAAGTCCGTAAGGGCGACGTGGTCTTCAACGAGGGCGAGGCCGGCGACAGCCTGTATATCGTTCTGTCCGGAAAGATCAAGCTCGGTCGCCGCGCGGCGGACGGTCGGCAGAATCTTGTCTCCATCATGGGTCCGTCCGACATGCTCGGCGAACTCTCACTGTTCGACCCGGGTCCGCGGACCGCTACGGCCACTGCGGTGACCGACAGCCGGCTGGCCCGGCTGAAGAAGTCGTCGTTGCGCCCGTGGCTCAACAACCGGCCGGAGATCGCCGAACAGCTGCTACGGGTCCTGGCCCGTCGGCTGCGTCGGACCAACGATGCCCTGGCCGACCTGATCTTCACGGACGTGCCCGGCCGGGTGGCGAAGAACCTGCTGCAGATGGCCGGTCGATTCGGCACCCGTGACGGTGGTGTGCTGCGCGTCACGCACGACCTCACCCAGGAGGAGCTGGCCCAACTGGTCGGCGCCTCGCGGGAGACGGTCAACAAGGCGCTGGCCGACTTCGCGTCCCGGGCCTGGCTGCGCCTGGACGGCAAGAGCGTGATCATCCTCGATCCCGAGCGGCTTGCCCGGCGCGCACGCGTCTGACCCTACGCTGCACCACGTTCATAGGGGCTGTCCTGCGGGACAGCCCCTCAAACGTGCTTGATCCACTCTTTCCAGTGACCGGGCCACCATGGTCCGGTCCGTGTCGCGCCCGCACGGCCACTCGTTACGGAGGTGGCCGAGAGGCACCGGCGTGAACAGGGAAGGGCGCGGATTTGAACGCAGGTAGGGGCGTAGCGAGCATCGGGGTCACGACATGACCGTGCTCGGCACCACGCTGGACCCGCGCGACCCCGCCTACCTGGAGGGGCGCAGCATCACCCTGCAGCGACTCGCCGTGCTGGAGGCAGCCCTCGACGAGGCACGGGCCGGCGGCGGCGAGAAGTGGGTGACCCGTCATCACGCCCGCGGCAAGCTGCTGCCCCGGGAACGTATCGAGATGCTGCTCGACCAGGACAGCCCGTTCCTGGAGCTGTCACCGGTGGCGGCCTGGGGCTCGGAGTTCCCGGTCGGCGCGAGCGTGGTCACCGGTATCGGCGTGGTCGAGGACGTCGAGTGCGTGGTGATCGCCAATGACCCCACGGTGGACGGGGGCGCGGTCAATCCGTACACCGCGGAGAAGATCCGCCGGGCGGCCCGGATCGCCTCGGAGAACCGGCTGCCGCTGGTGAACCTGGTCGAGTCGACAGGCGCTGCGGCACCGGCCGGGAGCATCGCCCGCGAGCTGAGCCGGCTCACCGCCGACCGGGTGCCGACCGTCTGCGTGGTCTTCGGCGCCACCAGCGGCGACGCGGCGTACCTGCCGGCCCTGTCGGACTACACGATCGTGGTGCGCGGGCACGCCAAGGTGCTCACCATCCACCCGCAGCGCTCCGGCGTCGAGGTGCGGGCCACCCCGGTGGTGCCGGCCGGACCCGCCGGACCCGCCGACCAGCTCGCCGAGGACGAACGGGACGGGCTGCGGCTGGCCCGCCAGTGCGTACGCCGGTTCAACTGGCGCAAGCAGGGCCCGCCGCCGCGGACCAGCCGCCCGCCGGAGCCCCGGTACGACTCGGAGGCGCTGCTCAGCCTCGCCGCCGCCGACCCGGCCGGCTTAGACCCGCGCGAGGTGCTGGCCAGGTTCCTGGACGGCTCCGACTTCGACGAGTTCAAGCCGGGACCGGACAGCGTGCTGGTGGCCGGCTGGGGTGAGCTGCACGGTTACCCGATCGGGGTGCTGTGCAGCCCCGGCGTCTGGCTCTCACCGGACGAATCCCAGAAGGCGGTGCACTTCCTGCAGCTCGCCAACGCCACGGCCACCCCGGTGATTTTCCTGCGGCACCCCGGCGAGCTGTCCGGCAGTGACGACGACGGTGACGGTGACGCCGACGTACGCCACGACGCCCCACTGGTGCACGCCGTGGCCAAGTCCACGGTCCCGCACCTGGTACTCACGATCGGCCCGGAACCCGGTGGCACACCGGCCCGCGCCGACGAACCACGCTTCCAGTTCAGCTGGCCGCGTCCCCCGGCGGAACACGCCGCGGCCGACGACGGCGTCATCGACCCCCGGGACACTCGTACCGTCCTCGGCCTCTGCCTCTCCGCGGTGCACAGCGCCGCTGTGGCCGGCGCCGAACACGTCGGTGTGTTCCGACCTTGAAAGGTAGACCAGTGATCCGACGACTCTTGGTGGCCGACCGTGGTGAGATCGCCCGCCGGGTGTTCGCCACCTGCCGCCTGGTCGGCATCGAGACGGTCGCCGTCTACTCGGACGTCGACACCGACGCGCCGCACGTCAACGAGGCCGACTACGCCGTGCACCTGGAGGGCAGCACGACGGCCGCGACGTACCTGGAGCAGCACGCGCTGATCGCCGCCGCCAAGCGGGCCGGCGCGAACGCCGTGCACCCGGGCAACGGGATCCTCGCCGAGGACCCGGAGTTCGCCGCCGCGGTCGTCGACGCCGGGATGATCTGGGTCGGGCCGCCGGCCGCGACACTGCGTACCCTGCACCGCAAGACCGAGACGAAGAAGCTGGTCGCCGAGGCGAAGGTGCCGGTCCTGCCGTCCTTCACCGACCCGGCGACGGTGCCCGGGTTCCCGGTGCTGATCAAGCCGGACGCCGGCATCGGTGGCGCCGGCATGCGGGTGGTCCGGGACGCCGCGACGCTGGCCGAGGCGGTCGCCTCGATCCGGCGCGAGGTGGACGGCGACGTGTTCTGCGAGCCGTACGTCGGCAACGTCCGGCACATCGAGGTGCCGATCCTGGCCGACGCGATGGGCGCGGTGGTGCCGTTCGGCGAGCGCGAGTGCTCGGTGCAGCGGCGGTACCAGAAGATCGTCGAGGAGACCCCGTCGCCGGCGGTGGACGCCGCGCTGCGCGAGGACCTGTGCCGGGCGGCCATCGTCGCGGTCCGGGCGCTCGGCTTCGTCGGCGCCGGCGCGGTCGAGTTCCTGCTCGACGCGGACGGCGACTTCTGGTTCCTGGAGCTCACCCCGACCCTGCAGACCGATCACGCGGTCACCGAGTGCACCTCCGGCTACGACCTGGTCCGGCTGCAGCTGCTGATCGCCGAGGGTGGCAGCCTGCCGATGCCCGGTCCGCCGCCGATCCGCGGGCACGCCATCGAGGTGCGGATCTGCGCGGAGGATCCGGCGTACGCCTGGCTGCCCAGCGCCGGGACCCTGCACCGGTTCTCGGTGCCCGACGTGGCCGGCTCGTTCCGCCCGCTGCCGCAGCCCGGCCTGCGCCTGGACTCCGGTGTCGCGGACGGCTCGGTGACCGGCATGCACTACGACCCGATGCTGGCCAAGCTGATCGCCTGGGCGCCGTCCCGGCAGGAGGCCGCCCGGATGCTGGCCTCGGCGCTGGCCCGGGCACAGCTGCACGGCGTGGTCACCAACCGGGACCTGCTGGTCCGTACGCTGCGGCACCACTCGTTCCGGGCCGGCGACATCGACACCGGTTTCCTGGACCGGCATCCCGAGGTGTTCGCCCCGCTGCTCTCCTCGGTGGACGCGGTCCGGCTGTCCTGCCTGGCCTCGGCGCTGGCCGGGGCCGCCGACCGGCGGGCCAGCGCGCCGGTGCTGAGCACCTTGCCGTCCGGCTGGCGCAACGTGCCGTCCGGCTCGCAGACCGCGGTCTACGACGGCCCGACCGGTCCGGTGGAGGTCGGCTACCGGATGAACCGGCACGGCGAGCTGGCCGGCTGGTGGGTCCGCCCGGTCGACCCGGAGGAGCTGGATCTGGCCGGTCTCGGTCAGGCCCCGGTGGACGAGCACCCACCGATCGTGGTGGTCTCGGCCAGCCGGGACCGGGTGGTGCTCAACGTCCAGGGCATCCGCCTCGCGGTCCTGGTGCACCGGGTCGGCGACGTCTCGTACGTGGACAGCCCCGAAGGTTCGGTGACGCTCCGTGAGATCTCGCGCTTCCCGCTGCCCGCGCCGGAGGCCGCCGAGAGCTCGCTGATCGCGCCGCTGCCGGGCGCGGTGCGGCGCGTCCTGGTGGTGCCGGGCCAGCGCGTTCGTGCCGGTGAGCTGCTGCTCACCCTCGAGGCGATGAAGCTGGAACACCCGGTGCACGCCCCGTCGGCCGGCGTGGTCGCCTCACTCCCGGTTCACCCCGGTGCCGAGGTGGACACCGGCGAACTCCTAGCCGTCCTCGACCCCGAGTAAGCATTTCCGGACCGCTTTCCGCTTGAGGTAGCGGGTGCCAGAGTCCGCTTTCAACCCCATATAGTACGAATACCGAGCGCCCGTCCGTAGGCTACAAGCCGAGTCCCGTGATGGTCTCGCGCAAGACCGCGCCACTCACGGCCCGGCCGCGCCCCCAGACTTTGGCTGGCTCTCAGGGGTGTCTCCGCGTCGCGGAGACACCCCTGAGGACCAGCCGGGACCGTGAGGCGCGCGGCGGCCGGGAGCGGTCACGGTCTCGCGGCGGCCTCACGGGCGGGACGTGGCTCGTAGCCTACGGACGAGCGCTCCCCATTCGTACCAAATAGGGGTTTACCAGCTGAACCACTTGCTGAAGAAACCGGACCTGCGGCCTTGAGTGTGGACCGTCGGGGTCTCGTCGTCCTGGGTTGGTGTGCTGGGCGCTATCGGTCGCGGGCGCGGCGGCACGAAGGTCGAGTTGGAGCGGTAGACGGTCGGTGACGGCGGCGGCGCGTTCGGGTCGAGGTGCAGGTTGCTGAGGGTGTTCAGCAGCTCCTGGGCGGACGGGCGGGACTTCTGGTCGTTGTCCATGCCGTGGCGCAGCACCTCGATCAGCGCGCGCGGCACGCCGGGCAGGTTGTCGAGCGGCTGGGTGAACAGGTCCATCAGGGTGACCAGGCTGGGGCTGCGGTCGGTGGGCCAGCGCGGCGGGCGCCCGCTCATCACCGCGTAGAGGGTGGCGCAGAGCGAGTAGACGTCGGCGGCACCGGACGGCGGCTCGTGCCGGAACATCTCCGGTGGCGCGTACGCCGGCGTCAGCACCTCCAGGGTCACCGACGAGTCCCGCATCTCGCCCAGCACGGCCAGCCCGAAGTCGGCGAGCACCGCCTGGTTGAACTGCGAATACAGGATGTTCGCCGGTTTCACGTCGCGGTGCAGCACCCCGTTGGCGTGTGTGTGCACCAGCGCGTCGGCGATCTTCACCCCGACGTCGCGGGCCTCGGCCGGGCTCAGCGGCTGGATCCGCATCCGGTCCAGGTACGACCCGTCGCAGAGCTCCATGATCAGGTACGGGTGCTGGTCGACGGTCACGCCCACGTCGAAGAGATCGACGACGTGGGGATGCGAGGACATCCGGCCGGCGGCACGGGCCTCGCGGAGGAATCGAGCTTGGTCCCGGGCGTTGTCCAGGGTGCGATTTTCCATCTTGATGGCGACCTCGCGCCCGACGGAGTCCTGCATGGCCCGGTACACGGTGGCATAGCCACCCCGGGCCATGACCGACAAGCCGGACATGCCCGGAACATAGGGCACGGGCAGGGCGCCTGGCGGTGTGTCCGTCACGGCTTAGAAAATACGCCAGAGCCGGGGTAGATCATCCCGGCAGGTCAGACGCGTACGCGACAGTTTCCGCCGGAGCGGGTTCCACCTCGGTCACCGCGAGGGTGTCCCGGAGCTCCGCGGCCGCCGCCCGCTCACTCGTCTGCTCGGTCGAATGCGCCAGTCGGACCGCTTCGTCGGCCGCCGCACGGGCCTCCACGCACCGGTCCGCGGCGGCCAGCACCCGGGCCCGGACCATGGCGGAGATCACTCCACTGCGTACGTCCTCGGCCGGCGCCACCTTGGCCCGCTCGATCCAGGTCAGCGCGGACTCCACCCGGCCCTCGGCGAGCAGGGCGGACGCGTACGACGCCAGCGCGTGCCGCCGGGAGAACAGCAGCGACAGCGACGACGTGTCACTCGCGATCGGCGCCAGCAACCCGATCGCGGTGGCCGCGTCACCCGCCCGGGTCCGCGCCTCGGCGAGCAGCACCCGCGGCCCGACCTGCGCCGGCGCCAGGGCGTTGTGCGGCTCGACCGCGGTCATCACCCGGCGGGCGTCGGCCTCGGCGGTGGCCAGGTCACCGCGTTGCAGCGCGACGAAACCGTGCAGGGTCCCGGCCATCCCGAGCAACAGCGGGTGACCGGTGCGGTCGGCGTACCAGAGCGCGTCGGCGAGCAGGTCGGCCGCGTGGTCGAACTCGCCGACCCCGCGCGCGATGGCGCCGCGCACCACCATGGCCAGCCCGCAACCCCAGTCGTCGGAGACCTCCTGGAACTCCCGGTAGGCCCGGCGCGCCTGACTGTCGGCCGCGCCCAGGTCACCGAGCTCGGCCGCGGCGTACGCCTCGACCACCCGCAGCGTGCCGACCGCCCAGCCCTCACCGACCCGGTCGCCGAACGGCAGGAAGATCCGGGCCAGCCGCCGGGCCTCGTGCAGCCGGCCGGCCAGCAGCCGGGCGAACGCTGTGGTGCCCCGCAGCCAGGACCGCCCGACCGGGTCACCGAGCTCGGCGAAGAGCCGCGCGGCCCGGCCCAGCACCGCGTCGGTGCCGGCGAAATCGCCCCGGGTGGTGGTCACCCAGGCGAGGTTCTGCAGCGCCCAGGCCTGCCCGTGCCGGTCGCCGGCCGCGAGCGTCACCTGATACGCCGCGGCGAACCGGCTGCTCGCCTGGCTCAGCCGCCCGTTGAGGAAGTCGGCCATCCCGAGCCGGCGCATCGCGTTGGCCCGCTCCGGCAGCAGCTGCGCCTCGGTGGCCACCTCGAGCGCTTCCTGCCAGGCGGCCACCGCGCGGCCGCTGTCGCCGAGCGCCTCGTGCGCCCGGCCCACCACGATCATCGACTCGGCCCGGCAGACCGGGTCGTCGACGGCGTTCTTGGTGATCTTCTCGCCGTGTGCCAGCGCCTCCTCGGCCCGGCCCAGCCGCAGCAGCGCCCGGGCCAGCACCAATTGGTCGGGCAGCGGCAGGTCGCCGCCGGCCAGCGGGGTCGCGCGTTCCGCGTACTCGATGGCGGCGGCCGGTTCGATGTTGGCCAGTGCGCGCCGGGCCATCCGGCCCAGCGCGGCCACGGCCAGCGCACCGACCTCGCGGGCCGGGGCGTCCGGGCGCAGCCGGACCGCGTCGGCCAGGTCGATCGCGGCCTCGGCGTGGGTGGCCACGAACGCGTCCCGCTCGTTGTCGCTCAGGTTCAGCCGGGTGGCGCCGTCGCCGTGCCGGCCGACCGTCTCCGGCGCGGCCCAGGTCGCCAGGTAGGCGTGCCGCTCGGCCAGGTCGGCCTTGCCGATGCCGGAGTAGGCCGCCTCGCGCATCAGCGGGGTGCTGAACTGGAAGCCACCCCGGCTGCGGTGGATCATGCGGCGTTGCAGCAGCTCCTCGACGGCCGGTTCGAGGTCGACGCCCGGCGCCCGGCGCTCCTGCAGCGCCTCCAGCACACCTGTCGACACGGTCGTCCCGGCGACCGAGGCGTCCCGCAGCACCGACCGCGGCTCGGCGGCCAGCGCGTCGATCCGCGCCGCGAGCACCGCGGCCAGGTCCCGGGAGAGCAGGGTACGACCCAGCGAGCCGGCCGCGAGCTGCCACTTGCCGGCCGCGTTCGCACCCACCGCCGGGGTCAGCGCGCCCCGCTCCATCAGCAGGGTGACCATCTCGGCCAGGTAGAACGCGTTGCCCTGCGCGGTGGCGAGCAGTCGATCGCTGTCCGGCTGCGGCAGTTTCCCGCCACTGAGGTACGACGTGAGCAACCGCGACGCGTCCGCACCGCGCAGCGGCGGCAGGGTGTGCACCTCGGCGTCGGCGAGCCGGGTCAGCGCGCCCGCGGTCCGGACCAGCTCCGGGCGGCCGAGCAGGAGCACCACCACCGGGCCCTCCAGCCGGGACAGGGTGCTGCCCAGCGCGTCGACGGTGGTGGCGGTGGCGTCGTGCAGGTCATCCACGATCACCATCAGCGGGGTGGTCGCGGTCATCGCGTTCAGCAGGTCGGCGACCGCGATCGAGATGGCCTCGGCGTCCACCCGCTTGGCGCTGCGCGGCCAGTCGGCGGGCGCGACCGGGCCACCCGTGGTGACCGGTGCGTCGCCGTACCCGAGCAGCACCAGCAGCCGGTCGATGTCGAGGGTGACGCCGAGCCGCTGGGCGACCTTGCGGAGCCGTTCCTCGACGACCGTCCGGCCGACCGAGCTGATCACGTCCTTGGGCAGGCCGGCCGCCTTGCGGACCAGGTCGGCCAGCGGCGCGTAGCGGCGTCGTTCGCCGAACGCGCGGCAGCGCACCCGCAGCACCCGGGCGCCGTGCCCGGCGTACGGCCCGGTGCCCACCTCGTAGCCCGCGGCGAGCCGTTTCACCTCGCCGGCGAACCGGGACTTGCCGATACCGGCCTCGGCGGTCATCACCAGCACCCGGGGTGTGCCCGAGTCGATCGCCTCGGCCAGCCGTCCGGAGAGCCGGCCCAGCTCGGCCTCGCGTCCCACGAACGGCGCCTCGTCGCCCAGGCCGGACCGGGTGCCCGGCGCGTCGTGCAGGCCGAGCAGCTCGTAGGTCGGCACCGGTTCGCGTTTGCCCTTGAGTCGCAGCGGCCGCAGCTGCCGCCAGGAGGCGACGTGCCGGGTCCCGCCGCTGGTCCGCTCGCCGGCGTAGACCGTGCCGACGGCGGCCGCGTCGGCCAGCCGGGCGGCGGTGTTCACCGTGTCGCCGATGACCGTGTATTCGATGCCGGCCTGCAGACCGGCGACCACCTCGCCGGTGTTCAGCCCGACCCGCAGGCCGAGCGGTGCGCCGCCGCCGCGTTCGTCGTCGAGCACCCGGCGGACCGCCCGCTGCATGCTCAGGGCCGCCCGGACCGCGCGCTCGGCGTCGTCCTCGTGCGCCACCGGCGCGCCGAAGACCCCCATGATCCCGTCGCCGGTCAGCTTGTCGACGTGCCCGCCGAACGTCTTCACCGCGCCGGCCAGCGCGGCCAGCACCCGGTCGGTGACCGCGCCGACGCGTTCCGGGTCGAGGTCCTCCGACCAGGAGGTGAAATCGGAGAGGTCGCCGAAGAGCACGGTGACGTTCCGGCGCTCCGCGGCCGGCAACGAGGCGGCAGTGGGCAGCGCGGAGCCGCAGTGATGGCAGAAACGGGCACCGGGAACCGCGACGGTGCCGCACACGGGGCAGGTCACAGCCGATCCAAACCGTCGGCCCTCGCCGCTGATTCCCGTCTGAGGTGGTCGATCTGGGCCGCCGCCGACCACTCGGCGGCGAACCGCACACGCGGGTCGATGTCCGGATAGACCACGTCGACCACCGCTTCCGGTGTCTCGGCCCCGGCCGCCATCGCCGCCGCGACCTGCGCCAGTCGCTCCCTGCGGTGGTCCAGATATTCCTGGGCCAGGGCGCCGGTATCGGTCCGGGCCGGCCCGTGTCCGGGCAGCATCAGGACTTCTTCGTACGACCGGAGCAGTTCGAGGCTGGTGAGATAGTCGCTCAGGCTCCCATCCGGCGCGGCCACCACCGTGGTCCCGCAGCCGAGGATCGTGTCGCCGGTGAACACCACGCGCTCGTTCCCACACTCGACGAGGAAGCACACCGAGTCACCGGTGTGCCCTGGAGTGTCCAGGACGTGTATTTCGAGCCCGTTCCCGCCGAGGCTCTCCCGTGGGTCCAGCGGCTCACCGTTGCGGCAGTGCGCCGGGTCGACGGCGAGCACGGCGGTGCCGCCGAGCAGCTCGGAGAGCCGCTCGGCGCCCTCGACATGATCGTGATGACCGTGAGTGATCAGGATGAACTGGTACGGACCCAGCTCCGCGATCCGGCGCAGATGCGCCTCGTCGAGCGGGCCGGGGTCGATCACCGTCGCGTACTCCGCACCCGGAGCCCGCAGGATCCAGGTGTTCGTGCCGTCGAGAGTCATCGGGCCCGGGTTGGGAGCGCGTAACAACGACACCCAACCCGGCAGCCGGTCGACCTCGGCCGACGCGGGATCAGCACCCCCCATGCCGAGAATCGTACGTCGCGATTCCCATGTGAGCGGAGACACGATGTCCGTTCCGGTCACCTTCGGTGATCAAACCCGACCGAACCGGCTGATCACGCCACTTCCGCGATGACCTCTACCTCCACCGGCGTGCCCAGCGGCAGCTCGGAGACGCCGACGGCGCTCCGGGCGTGCCGGCCCTGCTCGCCGAGCACGTCGCCGAACAGGTTCGAGGCGCCGTTGACCACGGCCGGCTGACCGGTGAAGCCCGGCGCGGACGCCACGAACCCGGTCACCTTGACGATCTTCACGAGCCGGCCGAGGCCGACCAGCGAGTCGATCGCGGCCAGCGCGTTGATGGCGCAGATCCGGGCCAGGTCGGCGGCCTGCTCGGCGGTCACCTCGGCGCCCACCTTGCCGGTCTGCGGCAGCTTGCCGTCGACGAACGGCAGCTGACCGGAGACGTACACGTAGTTGCCGGACTGCACGGCCGGCACGTAGGACGCCAGCGGCGGGACCACGGTCGGCAGGGTCAGGCCCATTTCGGCCAGTTTCGCGTACGCGTCGACACCGCCCTCACCGGCGATCGGCGTCGTCATGCTTTTTCGCGCTTCATGTAGGCGATCAGATTGTCCGGGTTCGGTCCCGGCACCACCTGGACCAGCTCCCAGCCGTCCTCGCCCCAGTTGTCGAGGATCTGCTTGGTCGCGTGGACCAGCAGGGGCACGGTCACGTACTCCCACTTCTGCATGGCTCGGACACTCCTTAGTCGGGTACCGGGACAGCTTAGGACCCGGCGTTCCGGCTGGTTGGCTAGGCTGAGCGGGAATCACACGGAACGCGCACAAGCCATCGCGGAGGGTGATGTGACCCAGCTATCGCCGGGGCAGCCCGGCCACCCGGAGCCGTCACCGTCACCCGAACCCGCGCCGCCGTCGCCGGTCCCGCCGAGCGAGCCGGTCCCGATCCCGGAGCCGCCGCACCTGGGCCTGCCCGGCGGACGGCACTCGGTGCCGGAGCAGGCGCCGATGACGGCGACCGCGGAACACCCGGTGATCCCGCAGGACCTGACCATGGAAACCCCCCAGGTGTACGCCGGGGAGCACTTCACCGAGCTGCACGGCTACCAGTTCGACGAGCCGGCCGAGAGCTGGCAGCAGCCCCCGCCGGACGGCCCGTGGCACGCACAGCACGAGAAGCCCGGCGAGTGGCAGCACCCACCACCGGAGCACCTGGCCTGGGAACACTCGCCACCGGCCGAGGTGCAGGCGCCGGAGTCCGAGCCGATCTGGGTGAGCGGCCACGGCGGCCCGGAGTCCGGAGTGCCGGCGCCGATCCGCACCGGCCGGCGGTCCGCACGCCGCTCGTCGGTCTTCGTCTCGCTGGCGCTGGTGGCCACCGTCGCGCTCTGCGGCGGCGGTGCGGCCTCGGCGTACTTCCTGCTGCGCGACTCCGACAACCCCGGCTCGCCGGACCCGACCACCGCGGTCAACCGGTTCCTCACCGCGGTCTACACCCAGCAGGACGCCGGCGCCGCCGAGGACCTGGTCTGCCGCAAGTCCCGGGACGAGACCAAGCTCGCCGACCGGGTCCAGCAGATCCGCGGGTACGCCGACGGGTACGAGGGCGCGGTGTTCCGCTGGGACGAGCCCGCGGTGACCAGCGACGCCGACGGCGAGGCCGAGGTCGGGGTGCGGGTGGTGATGTCCACCGAGGACGAGAAGACCGCCGCGCAGGACCTGCAGTTCACCGTGGTGCGCAAGAGTGGCTGGCTGGTCTGCGAAGTGTCCGGCTGAACCCCTTTTTTGAACGCCGTAACGTGGAGAACATGGGCGAGCATCGCGGCAACTGGCCGGAGCGGTTGCACATCGTGACCGGCAAGGGCGGCACCGGGAAGACCAGCGTCGCGGCCGCCCTGGCGCTGGGCCTGGCCGCCGGTGGCCGGCGCACGCTGCTGGTCGAGGTGGAGGGCCGGCAGGGCATCGCCCAGCTGTTCGGCGTCGACCCGCTGCCGTACACGGAACGCCGGATCGCCACCACCAGCGGCGGCGGCGAGGTCCGCGCCCTGCCGGTGGACCCCGAGGAGGCCCTCCTCGAATACCTCGACATGTTCTACAAGCTCGGCGCGGCCGGCCGGGCGCTGCGCAAGGTCGGCGCGATCGACTTCGCCACCACCATCGCGCCGGGCCTGCGCGACGTGCTGCTCACCGGCAAGGTCAAGGAGGCCACCACCCGATCCGCGGACGGCCGCCGGGTCTACGACGCGGTGGTGCTCGACGCTCCGCCGACCGGCCGGATCGGCCGGTTCCTGAACGTCACCGCGGAGACCGCCCGGCTGGCCAAGATGGGCCCGATCAAGACGCAGAGCGACGGGGTGTCCGCCCTGCTCCGCTCGCCGATCACCGCGGTGCACGTGGTCACGCTGCTGGAGGAGATGCCGGTGCAGGAAACCCTGGACGCGGTCGAGGAGCTGACCGGCCTGGGCATCCCGGTCGGGCGGATCATCCTGAACAATGCCCGCCCGCCGCTGCTGGCCGCCGGCAAGGTGACCAAGGCGGAGATCAAGCGGGGCCTGGTCGCGGCCGGGCTGCCGGCCGCACCGGCCACGGTCAACCAGCTGGCCGCCGAGGCGCAGGCGCACCTGACCCGGCGGGAGATGGAGGAGTCGCTCCGGATCGAGCTGGGTGAGCGGCGGCGCCCGATGCTGGAGCTGCCACAACTGCCGGACGGTGTGAACCGGGCCGGGCTCGATGTCCTCGCCGCACTACTGATGAGTGTTTGATCACCTCGCGTCCGATCACGACGCATTACCCTGGAGAAGTGGTTGATGTGACCGCTCCACGGCTCGACGTCGACGGGCTGCTCGCCGACCCGGCCATCCGGATCGTGGTGTGCTGCGGCTCCGGTGGAGTCGGCAAGACCACCACCGCCGCCGCCCTCGGCCTGCGTGCCGCTGAGGTGCACGGCCGCCGCACGGTGGTGCTCACCATCGACCCGGCCCGCCGGTTGGCCCAGTCGATGGGCCTGACCGAGCTCGACAACACGCCCCGCCAGGTCAAGGACATCGAGGCCGGCGAGTCCGGCGGCGAGCTGCACGCCATGATGCTGGACATGAAGCGCACCTTCGACGAGGTGGTCGAGCAGCACACCACCCCGAAGCGCGCCGCGGAGATCTTCGCGAACCCGTTCTACCAGGCCATGAGCTCGACCTTCGCCGGCACGCAGGAGTACATGGCGATGGAGAAGCTGGGCCAGCTGCGGGCCGGCGACGCCTGGGACCTGATCGTGGTGGACACCCCGCCGTCCCGCTCGGCGCTGGACTTCCTGGACGCGCCGGCCCGGCTCTCCCGGTTCCTCGACGGCCGGATGCTGCGGATGCTGGTGGCGCCGGCACGCAGCGGCGGGCGGAGCGTGTTCAGCCTGGTCACCGCGTCGTTCGGGCTGTTCTCCCGGGCGGTGCAGAAGATCCTCGGCGCCCAGCTGCTGACCGACCTGTCCGGCTTCGTCTCGGCACTCGACTCGATGTTCGGCGGTTTCCGGCAGCGCGCCGACCAGACGTACCGGATCCTGCAGGACCCGCAGACGGCGTTCCTGCTCGTCGCGGCCCCGGAACGGGATGCCATCCGGGAGGCGGCCTATTTCGCGGAGCGCCTGGTCGCGGAGCGGATGCCGCTGGGCGGGCTGGTGCTGAACCGGATGCACCAGACCGAGCCGGCCGGCGTCACGGCGCCGGAGAGCGAGGCCGCCGCGGACCGGCTGGCCGCCGCCGGTGAGCTGCCGGTCGCGGTGGACGTGCTGCGGATCCACGCCGGGCTGCTGCGCCAGTCCGAGCGGGAGGTGAAGGTGGCGGCCGCCTTCACCGAGGCGTTCCCCCAGGTGCCGACGACGGTGGTCGCGGCGCAGCCCGCCGACGTACACGACGTCGACGGGCTGCGGACGATCGGAGCGCTGCTCGCGTGAACCGCGCGCGGTGCTCGCGTGATCAGTGAGTGGAGACGAGCACCTTGTCGGCGCCTTTCTCCTTCAGAGCGGCTTCGAACATCTTCCGCCAGCTGGCCACGTGCGGGTGGCGGCGCAGCAGTGCGCGCCGTTCCCGTTCCGTCATGCCTCCCCAGACGCCGAACTCGATCCGGTTGTCCAGGGCGTCGGCGAGGCATTCGTAGCGCACCGGGCAGCTGCGGCAGATCCTTTTAGCCACGTTCTGCTCGGCGCCCTGCACGAACAGCGCGTCAGGGTCGCCACTCTGACATGCCGCCATGCTGGGCCAGTCGCTGATCATCCCCATTGGTAAACGTCCCCCCTTGCATTTCACCCCCGGGCGTCTACGCGGAGCCCGTGTCCCCCATTGCCGCGCAGACGACGTGCGAGATGTCTCGCCGGACCATCATGCTCTGTAGTTGGGTGATTACGCAACGTTGTCCCTCAAATACGTATAGCTCGGTAGTTCCGGGCAAAGCGGCCATGGAAACGGAGCCGAACGGGGGTATCTTCGGTGCGAATCGGGTAAACCACCCCGCCAACTCGGGTGACACGTCACACTCATACCGGGCCAGGGCGGCCGTCTCGACGGGCGGTCACGTGCACCGTTCGCGTATCCTGCCTCGGGTGACCTCCTGGATGCGCAGACGCGATCACAACATCTTCACGAACGCGACATCGCTGCTCGTGTGTGGCCTGCTGGCCGGAGTAGTGGTGGCCGCGGCCGCCTTCCCGGCTGCCGCGATGTCCGGCCTTGCCGCGAAGGCCGGCGGTGAGGGATTCGCGAATCTGCCCAGTGAGCTCAAGGACTTCAGCTCTCCGCAGATCACCCGGATCTACGCCGCCGACGGCCGGACCCAGATCTCGCAGTTCTACGACGAGTTCCGCAGCGACGTTCCGCTGAAGGACATCTCGAAGTACATGCAGACTGCGATCGTCGCGGCCGAGGACCGCAAGTTCTACGAACACAACGGCGTCGACCTCAAGGGTGTCGCCCGCGCGTTCGTCAGCAACAGTCAGAGTGGCGCCCAGCAGGGCGCCTCGACCCTCACGATGCAGTACGTGCGGATGTCGCTGGCCTATTCGGCGACCAACCCGCAGGAGGTGATCGACGCGACCAAGGACACCCCGAAGCGCAAGATCACCGAGATGAAGTACGCGCTGCAGGTCGAGAAGCAGCTCTCCAAGGAGCAGATCCTGGAGCGCTACCTGAACATCGCGCCCTTCGGCAACCAGGCCTACGGCGTCTACGCCGCCAGCCAGGTCTACTTCAACAAGAAGCCGAAGGACCTCAACATCGCCGAGGCGGCCATGCTGGCCGGCATGGTGAAGGCGCCGTCGAGCTTCAACCCGACGGTCAAGTCGGGTCACGAGCAGATCCTGGCGCGGCGCAACAACTACATCATCCCGAGCATGGTCGCGATGAACGCGATCACGCAGGTCGAGGCGACCAAGGCCATCAAGATCGCGATCCCGACCAAGGTGAAGCCGATCGGCAACGGCTGTGTCTCGGTTGCCAAGAACAACTGGGGCTTCTTCTGCGACTACTTCTACCGCTGGTGGATGAGCCAGGAGGCGTTCGGCGCCACCACGTACGACCGTGAGCGGCGGCTGAAGAGCGGCGGCTACAAGGTGGTCACCTCGCTCGACCTCAAGGGCCAGTCCTCGGCGCGTGCCGACATCCTCGGCAAGGAGCCGGACACCAGCCGGAACGCGATCCTGATCGCCGGCGTCGAGCCGGGCACCGGCAAGGTCCGGATGCTCGCCGCGAACCGGAAGTACGCCCTGGACGACCCGGACCACCCGACCAACAAGATCTCCTCGGACCCGAAGAAGGCGAAGAAGAAGATCCGCGGGTCGTACCCGAAGACCACCAACCCGCTGATCAGCGGTGGCGGGGACATCAAGGGGTACCAGGCCGGTTCGGTGTTCAAGATGTTCACCATGGTGGCCGCGCTGGAGAAGGGCATCCCGCTCAGCTTCCCGATCAACGCCAAGGGCACGTACCACTCGAAGTACAAGGCCGGGTACGGCACGCCGTCGTCCTGCCCCGGCTCCGACGACTGGTGCCCGAGCAACGCCAGCAAGAAAGAGGCCGGCGTCTTCAACATGTGGACCGGCTTCGGCGCCTCGGTGAACACGTTCTTCGTGCCGCTGGAGGAGCGCGTCGGCGCCGAGAACGTGGTCGCGGTCGCCAAGCGGTTCGGTGTCCAGTTCCGCGAGAAGTCCGAGAACGACTGGGCCAACGACGAGGACCGGGCGGCCGGCTGGGGCGCCTTCACCCTGGGCGTGACCGCGTCCACGCCGCTGGACATGGCGAACGCGTACGCGACGCTCGCCGGTGACGGCAAGTACTGCGAGCCGACCCCGGTCGAGCAGATCACCACCGCCAGTGGCGAGAAGATCGACGTCGGCAAGCCGCACTGCATCCAGGCCACCACCAAGGACGTGGCCCGCGCGGCCATCGACGCGGCCCGTTGCCCGGTCGGCGACTCGTCGCAGCTCGGCAGCTGCGGCGGCACCGGCACCGCCAAGGACACCCGCTACATCGTCGACCGCCCGGTGTTCGGCAAGACCGGTACCACCGACTCCAGCAAGACCGCGTCGCTGATCGTCGGCACCACGAAGCTGGTGGTCGCGGGTTACATGGTCAACCCGGACTGGCAGGACCACACCGACACGATGTCGCACCCGGAAGTGAACTCGGTCGTGCAGCACTCGCTCCGCGACTACATGAAGGGCAAGCCGAGCGTCCAGTTCAAGACGCCGTCGAACGACAAGATCTCGATCGGTGACCTGCGCAGCATCCCGGACGTGACCTGCGACTCGATCAGTTCGGCCAAGGACCGGATCTCCGGCGCCGGTTTCGAACCCGAGGTCGGCAGCACCGTCGACTCGGAGTGCCCGGCCGGCACCGCCGCGGGGACCGCCGAGGAGCGCACCATCAAGGGTGGCGCCGTGACGATCGAGGTCAGCAACGGCAAGAAGAAGGACGACCCGAAGAAGGATCCGAAGCCGGGGAACACTCCCCCAGGCGGGCGCTGACTTCCAGGGTCAACCCTCAGGGACACGGAAACGGGCGGGAGAGCCGATCTCCCGCCCGTTTTCCGTACCCGAGCAATAAGACCTCAGGCGAGACGGCGCCGCACCTCTGCGGCGACCCTGCCACCTTCGGCCTCTGTCCCTCAGGCGAGACGGCGCCGCACCTCTGTGGCTACTCTGCCGCCTTCGGCCCGGCCCGCGACAGCGGCCTGGGCCGCCTTCATGGCCGGGCCCATCTGCGCCTTGCTGGCGAACCCGCCGGCGGTCAGCGCCGCGCCGACGATCTCGGCGATCTCCGCGTCGGTGAGCTGCTTCGGCAGGTAGCGGTCGAGGACCTCGCCCTCGGCCACCTCCTTGGCCGCCTGGTCGGTCCGGCCCGCCTCGGCGAACGCGGTGGCCGCCTCCCGGCGCTTCTTCGCCTCCTTGGACAGCACCGCGAGCACCTGGTCGTCGGAGAGATCCCGGGCCTCGGTGCCGGCCACCTCGGCGGTCCGCACCGCGGACAGGGCCATCCGCAGCGTCGAGGTGATCAGTTCGTCCCGGGACTTCATCGCGGCGTGCAGGTCATCGTTCAGGCGGTCCTTCAGCGTTCCCATGGACGGAGAAACTACCCTTGCCGTCATGCGTAAGCGCTCCCTTATTTCCGCCGCCGCCACGCTCGCCGCTGTCGGCGGCGCGACGTTCGCCTATGCCTCACTCATCGAGCGGAACATGTTCACGCTCCGGCGCTTCGACGTACCGGTGCTGGAACCGGACGCGGAACCGCTGCGCATCCTGCACCTGTCCGACCTGCACATGACGCCGGATCAGCGTCGCAAGCAGGAGTGGGTGGCCGGCCTGATCGGCACCGACCCGGACCTGGTGATCGTCACCGGCGACAACATGGCCTCGCCGTACGCGATCCCCGGCGTGCTGCGCGCCCTGGAGCCGTTCCTGGACGTGCCCGGCGCGTTCGTGTTCGGCTCCAACGACTACCGCGGCCCGGTCTGGAAGAACCCGCTGCAGTACCTGCTGCCCGACCGGGATTACGTGCAGGGTGTCGACCTGCCCGCCGACGACCTGCGGGCCGCCCTGACCGACGCCGGCTGGGCCGACCTGAACAACGCCCGCACGGTGCTCAAGGCCGGCGGCCGCTCGATCGAGCTGGTCGGTGTCGACGATCCGCACATCGAACGGGACGACTACGCCTCGGTGGCCGGCCCGATCAACACCGGCGCCGACCTGCACCTCGGCGTCACCCACTCGCCGGTCTCCCGGGTGCTGGACGCGATGGCCTCGGACGGCTTCGAGCTGCTGCTGGCCGGGCACACGCACGGCGGCCAGGTGTGCGTGCCCGGGTACGGCGCGCTGACCACGAACTGCGACCTGCCCACCCGGATGGCCAAGGGCCTGCACCGCTGGCCCGGCTCGGACTCGCTGCTGCACGTCTCGGCCGGATTGGGCACCCACCCCACCGCGCCGATCCGCTTCGCCTGCCGCCCGGAGGCCTCGCTGCTCACGTTGATCCCGCGCTGACCTGCTAAAACGCTGCAGGGGGAGCCCGGATTTCGGGGGTGCGCCGGAGTCCGGTAGTATTCTTTCTGCAGCACCGGGGTGTGGCGCAGCTTGGTAGCGCGCTTCGTTCGGGACGAAGAGGTCGTCGGTTCAAATCCGGTCACCCCGACCAGTTGCAAGCCGAAGGGCTGGTAATCCAGAGATGGATTACCAGCCCTTCGTCGTTGTGGCCTCAGGTCCGGCCCCCGGGCGGGGGAACCGGGCCTGAGACGTCTCGGGTGGTCGGTGCTCGGCGCGCGCGCCGGGATCGGCACCGGCGGGTCAGACGGCGAACTGCGGGCGCACCGGGATGCCGGCCAGCGACGGACCGACCGGGCGCGGTGTCATCTGCTGCGGCACGGCGTACGGCCCGAGCATGGTCTCCACCACCGGTGCGATGGTCTGCCGGTCACCGAGCTGCATCAGCCGGGTGGCCCGGGCCAGGGACCCGGTCTCGCCGTCCCGGAAGCCCTCGCGGTACCCGCGCTCATAACGCTCGCCACGGCCGAACGCGCGGCCGAACGCAAAACACGACGTTCCAGCGAAAGCGAGCAGGAAGAGAATGGCGAAGGGTGTCACAGCAATGTTCCTTCCGGGCACAAGCCGCTATTAGGCGAAAACTACCCCAAACACACATAGAATGCCGTATAGCGGAGATCAAGTACGCCAACGGGTGACGACCGGGGTGCCCGTGTGTCGCCACACCGTGGCCTGACAAGGTGGGACCTTGTGACTGACTCCACCGACCTCGCCCGCCAGGTCCGCACCGTGAGCCGGCTGACCGGCGAATTCACCCTCCGGTCCGGCCGCACCGCCACCGAGTATTTCGACAAGTACCAGTTCGAGGCCGACCCGGTCCTGCTCGACAAGCTGGCCGAGCAGCTGGCCGTGCTGATCCCGGAGGGCACCGAGGTGCTGGCCGGCCTGGAGATGGGGGGCATCGCGGTGGTTGTCGCGCTGGCCCGGCACGCCGGCCTGCCCACCGCGTTCGTCCGCAAGGAGGCGAAGAAGTACGGCACCGCCCGCCTCGCCGAGGGCGCCGAAGTGGCCGGTCGCCGGGTGCTCGTCGTCGAGGACGTGGTCACCTCCGGTGGCCAGGTCGTCATCTCCACGGGTGAGCTGCGCAAACTGGGCGCACACGTGGACCACGCGCTGTGCGTGATCGACCGGCAGGAGGGCGGCTCGCAGGCCCTCGCGGCCGACGGCATCACGCTGCGGGCGCTACTGACCCGCGAGGCCCTCGACGCGGCCGCTTCCTGACGAATCCCTGAGCCGGGCGTGGCGTGCGGCCCTCAGCCGCACGCCACAAACCCCAAGCGTGTGAACTTTCGGCGCGCTCCGCACCACAACTCCCCACACAACGAGCAACCCGACATTGCGTGGGGACTTTCGGCGCGCACCGCACCCCAACTCCCCACACAGCGGGCAACCCGACATTGCGTGGGGACTTTCGGCGCGCTCCGCACCCCAACTCCCCACGCAGCGAGCAACCCGACATTGCGTGGGGACTTTCGGCGCGCACCGCACCACAACTCCCCACGCAGCGGGCAACCCAACTCGCCACGCTGCCGGTTGACGGCTTCAGGCTGGGGGGAGGGCGGTGCGCAGGACGTGGATCGAGCGGGCCAGGGTCTCCCGGAGCGCGGCGAGCTCACGGACCGACCAGATCGGGTGGTACTCCTCCACGCCGAACATCCACGGGGAGTGGTGCGCCATCAGCTTGTCGTAACAGACGTCGTGCCGCTTGGCCCGCTGCGAGAAGACCAGACCGGTCGAGTACGCCACGTCGATCCCCCAGTTCCAGAGGTTCAGGACGCTCTCCAGCGGGACGGCGAGGCGCTTACCTCGTACCCAATCCTGTGCCGGACCCAAGTCGGCCGCGACCGGATCAGGGTCGTCCTCCGCCTCGGTCCTGGTGGCGAGGGCGACCGTGCGGATCGGGAACCCGGCCTGGCACTCGGCGATCGAGCCGAACGTGACCACGCGGCCGCCGCGGACCGCCACCGCGTCCTCGCCGTACTGATCCTGGCCCCACCAGGTCCACCGCTCGACACCGTCGAACCGGAACCCGCCCGGCCTGCCGACAACCGGCCCGGACTCGACCTGAAGCACCGCGGTCACTTACCCGTCGCTTTCTTGCTGATCTCGGCGGCGAGCAGCTCGGCGGTCTGCACCGAGTTCAGCGCCGCGCCCTTGCGCATGTTGTCACCGGTCACGAAGAAATCCAGGGCGCGCGGGTCGTCCATGGCCCGGCGGATCCGGCCGACCCAGGACGGGTCGGTGCCGACCGCGTCGATCGGCATCGGGAACTCGCCGGCCTCCGGGTCGTCGACCAGGATCACCCCTGGCGCGTTGCGCAGCACCTGACGGGCGCCGTCCGCGGTCACCTCGGCGGCGAACACCGCGTGCACCGCGACCGAGTGGCCGGTCACCACCGGGACGCGCACGCACGTCGCGGAGACCTTGAGGGCCGGCACGCCAAGGATCTTGCGGCTCTCGTTGCGGAGCTTGAGCTCCTCGGACGACCAGCCGAGCGCGGCGAGCTCACCGGCCCACGGCACCACGTTGAGCGCCAGCGGGGCCGGGAACGGGCCGAGGTCGTCGCCGACCGCCTGCCGCACGTTGCCCGGGCGCGAGCCGAGCAGCCGGTCGCCGGCCACCTTGGTGAGCTGGTCGTGCAGGGTGTCCACGCCGACCTGGCCGACGCCGGAAGCGGCCTGGTAGGACGCCAGGACCAGCTCGCGCAGGCCGTACTCGTAGTGCAGCGGGGCGACCGCCATGATCATCGCGGCGACCGTGCTGTTGGCGCTGGAGACGATCCCGCGCGGGCGATGGACGACCGCTTCCTCGTTGACCTCGGGCACCACCAGCGGGACGTCCGGTTCCATCCGGAACACGGTGGAGTTGTCCACCACGGTGGCGCCCCGGGACACCGCGATCGGCGCCCAGTGCGCCGCCACGTCGTCGGGTACGTCGAACATCGCCACGTCCACGCCGTCGAACGCGTCGGCGGTCAGCGGGAGGACCGGAAGGGTCTCGCCGCGGCAGAGCAGCGACTTGCCGGTGGATTTGGCCGACGCGATCAGCCGGATCTCGCCCCAGACGTCGCGCCGGGACGAGAGCAGGTCGAGCATCACCGTCCCGACGGAACCGGTGGCTCCGACGACGGCGAGCGTGGGCCGCGCCATCGGCGGCTTACCGGCCGGTACCGCCATAAACGACGGCTTCCTCGTTGCCACCGAGCTCGAACTGGTCGTGGACGGCACGGACCGCGGTGTCGAGGTCGGTGTCACGGCAGACGACCGAGACCCGGATCTCCGAGGTGGAGATCATCTCGATGTTCACGCCGGCCTCACCGATGCAGGCGAAGAAGGAGGCCGCGACGCCCGGGTGCGAGCGCATGCCGGCGCCGATCAGCGAGACCTTGCCGACGTGGTCGTCGAAGAGCAGGCTCTTGAACTTGATCTGATCCTTGATCTTGTCGAGCGCGCTCATCGCGACCGCGCCGTCCGCCTTCGGCAGCGTGAACGAGATGTCGGTGCGGCCGGTGCCCTCGGTCGACACGTTCTGCACGATCATGTCGATGTTGATCTCGGCCTGCGCGACGGTCTCGAAGATCCGGCCGGCCGAGCCCGGCTCGTCGGGCACCCCGACGATCGTGATCTTGGCTTCGCTGCGGTCGTGCGCGACCCCGGTGATCAGTGCTTGTTCCACGTCAGGGTCCTCCATCGAGCCGGTGACGAGCGTGCCTTCTTTGTTCGAGTACGAGGAGCGTACGTGGATCGGCACCTTGAAGCGCCGCGCGTACTCCACGCAGCGCAACATCAGCACCTTCGCACCGCCGGCCGCGAGCTCGAGCATCTCCTCGTACGTGATCTTCTTGATGTGCTGCGCGTCCGGGACGATCCGCGGGTCGGCGGTGAACACGCCGTCCACATCGGTGTAGATCTCACAGACGTCCGCGTGCAGCGCCGCGGCCAGCGCGACCGCCGTGGTGTCCGACCCGCCACGCCCCAGCGTGGTGATGTCCTTGGTGTCCTGCGACACGCCCTGGAAACCGGCGACGATGGCGATGGCGCCCTCGTCCAGCGCGGTCCGCAGGCGGCCGGGAGTGACGTCGATGATCCGCGCCTTGCCGTGCGCCGAGGTGGTGAGCACGCCGGCCTGTGAGCCGGTGTACGACCGCGCCTCATACCCCAGGTTGTGGATCGCCATGGCCAGCAGGGCCATCGAGATCCGCTCGCCGGAGGTGAGCAGCATGTCCAGCTCGCGGCCCGGCGGCAGCGGACTGACCTGGTTGGCCAGGTCCATCAGTTCGTCCGTGGTGTCGCCCATCGCGGAAACCACCACGACCACGTCGTCGCCGGCCTTGCGGGCGGCCACGATGCGCTCGGCCACGCGCTTGATGCGCTCGGCGTTCGCCACCGACGAGCCACCGTACTTCTGCACGACTAGAGCCACGGCCAACCATTCCTTCGGATACACGGAACAATGACGCCGGTCAGGGCAGTCGCCACCACCCTAGCCGCGGGGGTGCTCAGCTTTCACAGGCGATCCCAGAATCCGGCCGTTCGCCCCCGACACGCCGGGCGGTGCGGACCGGCGTGTCGCACCGAACGGGCGAGATGGGGCGAGAATGTCGCCGTGCACCTTCCCTCCGGATCCGGGCGCCTCCTGGCCGCGCTGACCGCCACCGCGCTGGCCCTGGGCCTGGCCGGCTGCGGCGAGGACACGCCCGACGCCGCGCCCACCCCCTCGGCCTCGGCGCTGATCACCCCCGGCAACCCGGACTCGCGCAACGAGCTGGCCGGGATCGCCGCGATCGCGCTGGACCGCAAGTACGCCGCGCTCTACACGTTCACCGGCGGCAGCGGCGTGCCCCGCAACGTGGTCGCCACCGTCGCGGTCGACGGCACCTGGCGGGTGGACATCGCGAACGGCGCGCTCGGCGGCTCCTCGGACGTCTCGATCGTGCGCAACCAGAACGGCGTCTACCAGTGCTCGCTCTCGATGACGGGCGCACCGGTCAACGCCGGCTGCGTGCACGTGGCGGCCAAGGGCGAGAAGGTGCCGCGCCGGTACGACCCGCAGGTGCAGCGGCTGTTCCGCCAGTGGCTGCCGGTCTTCACCGACCGCGACTCGGCCCTCGCGGTCGCCGCGGTGCAACCGCTGGACGGCGCGCAGGGCGGCTCCTGCTACTCGGTCGACTCGATCTCCGCCTCCCAGGACCAGCCGGTCGACGTCGGCGTCTACTGCTACTCCGCGGACGGCCTGCTGACCGCGGCCCGGGTCGGCTTCGGCCGGATCCAGCTGGTCCGGCAGATCGCCGGGCCGGCCACCGTGCAGTTCCCCGGCCCGGAGGTCGGCGGGGACGCGATGGGAATGGGCGCGCCGGACCCGGCGAGCACCCTCGAGCCCTCGATCCCGGTCGATCCGCCGACCGGTCCGGCCACCGCGCCGTCCGCCGCCACCGGCTGATCACGGGCTGTCCCACGATCCGGTCGTTCGCCTGGCCGGTCCGAAGTTGTTCACGTAACGTGGTCGGCGACATGTGGCAGGTGAACCTTCTCCTTCGCTGCCGCGACGAGGCCCCATCCCAGGCCGGCACCTCGTCGCGGAGTTGAAGCACGCCGCCTGCTCGTCTTCATTTCGACAGGAGCAGTCACATGTCCACTTCTTTTGATTCCCAGCGGTCCAGCGGCATGCCGTTCCAGCGGTACGAGTCGTTCCAGAAGCAGTTCCCGATCGACCTGCCCGAGCGCCAATGGCCGGGCCGGGTCGTCGAGACCGCGCCGCGCTGGTGCGCGGTCGACCTGCGCGACGGCAACCAGGCCCTGATCGACCCGATGTCCCCGGAACGCAAGCGGCGGATGTTCATGCTGCTGGTCAAGATGGGCTACAAGGAGATCGAGGTCGGGTTCCCGGCCGCCAGCCAGACCGATTTTGATTTCGTACGGCAGCTGATCGAGCAGGACCTGATCCCGGACGACGTCACCATCCAGGTGCTGGTGCAGTGCCGCGAGCACCTGATCGACCGGACCTTCGAGTCGATCCGTGGCGCCAAGCGGGCCATCGTGCACTTCTACAACTCGACCTCGACGCTGCAGCGGCGGGTGGTCTTCGGCCTGGACAAGGACGGGATCACCGACATCGCCACCACCGGCGCCCGGCTCTGCCAGAAGTACGCCGAGATCCACACCCCGGACACCGAGATCTTCTACGAGTACTCGCCCGAGTCCTACACCGGCACCGAGCTGGACTACGCGCTGGAGATCTGCTCCGCGGTGATCGACGTGATCGACCCGACGCCGGACCGTCCGCTGATCATCAACCTGCCGGCCACCGTCGAGATGGCCACCCCGAACGTGTACGCCGACTCGATCGAGTGGATGCACCGTCACCTGCCCCGCCGGGACAGCGTGATCCTGAGCCTGCACCCGCACAACGACCGGGGCACCGCGGTGGCCGCCGCCGAGCTGGGCCTGCTGGCCGGCGCCGACCGGATCGAGGGCTGCCTGTTCGGCAACGGCGAGCGCACCGGCAACGTCGACCTGGTCACCCTGGGCCTGAACCTGTTCTCCCAGGGCATCGACCCGCAGGTGGACTTCTCGAACATCGACGAGGTCAAGCGCACCGTCGAGTACTGCAACCAGCTGCCGGTGCACGAGCGGCACCCGTACGCGGGTGACCTGGTCTACACCGCGTTCTCCGGCTCGCACCAGGACGCCATCAAGAAGGGCTTCGCCGCGCTGCAGTCCGACGCGGACACCGCCGGCGTGGCGATCGACGCCTTCACCTGGGGCGTGCCGTACCTGCCGATCGACCCGAAGGACGTGGGCCGCACCTACGAGGCGGTCATCCGGGTCAACTCGCAGTCCGGCAAGGGCGGGGTGGCGTACATCATGAAGGAGGAGCACAAGCTCGACATGCCGCGGCGGCTGCAGATCGAGTTCTCCGGCGTGGTGCAGCACCACACCGATGAGGAGGGTGGCGAGGTCGGCCCGCAGCAGATGTGGGACATCTTCGCCGGCGAGTACCTGGTCGAGCACCAGATCGGCGCCGCCTTCAAGATCGAGAATTACAGCACTGCCACTGTCGACGGCAAGGTGGAGATCGATGTCGAGGTGTTCCACCGTGGCGTGCGTCGTCCGCTGGCCGGGGTCGGCAACGGCCCGATCGACGCGTTCACCCAGGCCGTCGAGCCGCTGGGGATCAAGGCCCGGGTGCTGGACTACGCCGAGCACGCGCTGACCTCGGGTGGTGACGCGCAGGCCGCCGCATATGTCGAGGTGGAGGTCGGCGACCGTACGTACTGGGGGGTCGGCATCGACGCCAACATCGTCAGCGCCTCGATCAAGGCCGTGACCAGCGCGATCAACCGC
Source organism: Actinoplanes palleronii (assembly GCF_016862315.1). GTDB lineage: Bacteria > Actinomycetota > Actinomycetes > Mycobacteriales > Micromonosporaceae > Actinoplanes > Actinoplanes palleronii. The sequence goes on from NZ_BOMS01000078.1 coordinate 78,956, forward strand.
GCCCGCTGATTCACTCCCGCGTGCCGCCGAGAGGCGGCACGCGGGCATCACCTTTACGCTGAGTGGGTGCCCCCACGTAGCTCCCGCTGGATCCCGTTCCTGCTAGCCGCCACCCTGATCGCCGGTTGTGACGTCGTCGACGCCGGTGACCCCGGTTCCACGTCGCCCACCGGCTCCGGTTCCGGGTCCGGCTCGGGTTCCGGCTCCGGAAACGCCAAGACCGCCGAAGACCAACTCGCGAAGCTGACCGTCGTCGCCAAGACCGGCACCATGGCCGGCTACAGCCGGGAGAAGTTCCCGCACTGGAAGAGCGCCGGCAAGAACTGCGACACCCGTGACTCGGTCCTCGAGCGCGACGGCAAGAACGTCAAGACCTCCGGGTGCAATGTCGTCGCCGGCACGTTCACCAGCTTCTACGATGGTCTGAAGCTGGATTCACCGACCAAGGTCGACATCGATCACACCGTGCCGCTGGCGAACGCCTGGCGCTCCGGTGCGAACAAGTGGACCACCGACCAGCGCGAGGCGTTCGCGAACGACCTGGACCGGCCGCAGCTGCTGGCGGTCTCGGCCACCTCGAACCGTTCGAAGGGCGACCAGGACCCCTCCACCTGGAAGCCCCCGGCGAAGGACGCCTGGTGCGATTACTCCGTCGACTGGGTAACCGTGAAGAGCTATTACAAGCTGACCGTCACGGAAAAGGAGAGGGACGCCTTGCAGGACATGCTGGGGACCTGCTGATGGCCGAGACCGAGCCGCAGGCCACACCCGAAACCGCACCCGCGGCCGCGCCGCCGGCCGAAGCCGCAGCCGCACCGCCGGCCGCACCTCCGGCTGAGGCCGCACCTCCGGCTGAGGCCGCACCTCCGGCTGAGGCCGCACCTCCGGCTGAGGCCGCACCTCCGGCTGA
>NZ_BOMS01000079.1 GCF_016862315.1 Actinoplanes palleronii
GCACCTCCGGCTGAGGCCGCACCTCCGGCTGAGGCCGCACCTCCGGCTGAGGCCGCACCTCCGGCTGAGGCCGCACCTCCGGCTGAGGCCTCGCCTGGCCCGGAGGTGAAGAGCAAGACCACTGACATCGTGCCTGGTCCGGGCGGGGTGATGACCGACGAGGTCGGCGTCGTGACCGGCGACCTGACCCTGCGCAGCGAGCTGGCCGGCACCGATCTGACCCTGCGCGTGCAGTACAAGGACGCCGACGAGTGGTACGTCGTGACCGGCGGCCGGGCCAAGCTGGCTGATCCGTCCGATTTGGACGCCGTGCACACCCTCGCGGTCGCTCTGCTCCACCGTCCCGAGGGCTAATAAATCGGGATTTTCGGGCGGGCTCGCATTTCGCGATCCCGCCCGAATGTCATTTCGGGTAACTCCCGGCGAGCGAGCTATGTATATCCTTCGACCTCGATCTGATCTTTCGGGGGAAGGATTCACTTGACACGTCCACGTTGGCTGTCCCGCGCCGGTGCGACTCTGATCGCCGGCACCGCGGTTCTGACGGCCGCCTCACCCGCCCAGGCGGCGAGCGCCGGCATCGCCTGGACGAAGGACAGCACGGTCATCTTCACGGCCCGGGCCGGCAAGGCCAACAACGTCGTGATCACCCGCTCCGGCGGGACCGTCACCATCGACGACAAGGACGCGATCAAGCCGGGCAGGGGCTGCAAGCGGGTCGACAACACCAAGGTCCGCTGTACCACCGAGGACCCGCCCGACTTTCTCAAGATCAACCTGGGCACCAGGAACGACCGGTTCGTCAACAAGACCAACATCTGGTCCACCGTCCACGGCGGCACCGGCAACGACGTGATCACCGGTGGCACCGTCTACGACGTGCTCATCGGCGACGCCGGTAACGATGTGATCAGCGGCGGCTACGGCAACGACTCTCTCGATGGCAGCTCCGGCAACGACCGGGTCTACGGCGGCTCCGGCTCCGACTGGGTCGACGGCGGCCCCGGCAACGACCGGGTCTACGGCGGCACCTACAGCGACTCCGTCCAAGGCGGCACCGGCAACGACCTTGTCGACGGCGGCTCCGGCAACGACTTCCTGAACGGCGAGGACGAGACGGTCGCCATGGGTTCCCCGATCGGCGCGGACATCTTCCGCGGCGGTGCCGGGCAGGACACGGTCTCCTACTGGGACCATCGCCGGGCGGTCACTGTCGACCTCGACGGCAAGTCCCGTGACGACGGCCAGCCGGGCGAGCACGACACCGTCGGCGCCGACATCGAGAACATCCGCGGCTCGGCCGGCAACGACACGCTGACCGGCAACGCCGGGGCCAACGAGATCTTCGGCGACGAAGGCGACGACACGATCCGCGGCGGCGCCGGAGACGACGAGCTGAGCGGCTACTACGGCCGGGACAAGCTCTTCGGCGAGGCCGGCGACGACACGCTGGACGCCATCGAGCCGCGCACGCCTGCGGAGAACCAGCAGGCCGACCAAGCCGACGGTGGCGACAACGCGACGAGCAACGGCGACCTGTGCAAGATCAGCGCCGTCGACGTCGTGACCACCTGTGAACGAGTGGAGAACCTCTGATGCGCACCACCCGAATCCTGACCCGCGCGGGCCTCACCCTGCTCGCCGGCACCGCGGTCCTGGCCGCGGGCGCACCGGCCCAGGCCGCGAGCACCGGCTCTGCCTCGGTCAAGGGCACAGAGATCAGCTTCACGGCCCGGGCCGGCAAGGCGAACAACGTCGTGGTCACCCGCTCCGGCCGGACCGTCACCATCGACGACAAGTACGCGATCAAGCCGGGCAAGGGCTGCAAGCGGGTCGACAGCACCAAGGTCCGCTGCACCACCGCGAAGGCGCCCGCGCTCATCAAGGTCCTCCTGGGCACCAGGAACGACCGGTTCGTCAACAAGACCTCCATCCCGTCCCAGGTCGATGGCCAGTCCGGCAACGACTCGATCACCGGCGGGTCCGGCAACGACTCGCTCGGCGGCGACACCGGCAACGACGCGATCAGCGGCGGCGCCGGCAACGACTTGCTCAGCGGCGACACCGGCAACGACGCGATCAGCGGCGGTTACGGCGACGACGAAATCTCCGGGTGGAGCGGCAACGACCGGCTCTACGGCGGCTCCGGCCGGGACTGGATCGACGGCGGCACCGGCGACGACAAGCTCTACGGCGGCACGTACGGCGACCACATGCAGGGCGGGCTCGGCAACGACCTGCTCGACGGCGGCTCCGGCAACGACTGGCTCGGCGGTGAGAACGAGGACCGCGGGCTGGCCGGGAGCATCCCGCTCGGCGCGGACATCTTCCGCGGCGGCACCGGTGTCGACACGGTCACCTACACGTTCCACAACGGGGTCGTGGTCGACCTCGACGGCCAGTCCCGCGACGACGGCGCGCCCGGCGAGCACGACACCGTCGGCGCCGACATTGAGATCCTCGAGGGTTCGGTCGGCAACGACACCCTGATCGGCAACGCGGCCGCCAACACGATCCTCGGCGACCGGGGCGACGACACGATCCGGGGCGGCGGCGGCAACGACACGCTGGTCGGCGACTACGGCGTGGACAAGCTCTACGGCGAGGCCGGCGACGACACGATCGACGCGATCGAGCTGAGCGACCCGCAGGACGCCGACCAGGTCGACGGCGGCGACAACGCCACGAGCCTCGGCGACCTGTGCAAGGCTGCTCCGGTCGACGTGGTCGTGAACTGCGAGCGGTAGATCCACATGGCTACGGTCAGGCGGGTGCGCCACAACCTGCTCGCCCACCTGACCGTCGCCGGGGCCCTGCTGCTGCCGCTCGGCGTGACCACCGCGTCCGCGGCGAGCCCACCGGCGCCCGGCCCGATCACGTTGCACAGCGTCATTCCGGCGCCGGCTGAGGTCGTACCATCGTCGTCTGGTCCGTTTCGGATCACCGCGACCACCGTGCTCGTCGCGGCCTCGGCCGCGCGGCCGATCGCCGAGCGGCTCGCCGCGGCGCTGCGCCCGGCCACCGGCTTCCCGCTGCCGGTCCGCCCGGCCGGGACCACCGCGATCACCCTGCTGCTCAACGACGCCCCCGATCCCTGGCTGGGCGACGAGGGCTACCAGCTGGAGGTCGGCACTCAGGGCGTGGCGCTGCGCGCCAACCGCCCCGCCGGGCTCTTCGCCGGGACGCAGACGTTGCGGCAGTTGCTTCCCACGACCGTCGAGGCTCCTTCGGTACGACCGGAGAACTGGACCGTGCCGGCCGGACTGATCCGCGACCGGCCCCGCTTCCCCTACCGCGGCGCGATGCTCGATGTGGCCCGGCACTTCCATCCACCGGCCGACGTGAAGCGCTACATCGACGAGATCAGCCGCTTCAAGTTCAACTACCTGCACCTGCACCTCGCCGACGATCAGGGCTGGCGGATCGAGATCGACGGCTGGCCCCGGCTGACCACTGTCGGCGGCGGACCGGGCACCGGCGTGCGCGGTCTCGGCCCCGGCTACCTGACCCAGGCCGACTACCGCGAGCTGGTCCGGTACGCCGCCGAACGGTTCGTGACGATCGTCCCGGAGATCGACATGCCCGGGCACGTGAACGCGGCCCAGGTCGCCTACCCGTCGCTGACCTGTGACGGGGTCGCGCCGCGGCAGCGGACCGACATAAGAGTCGGCTACAGCTCGCTCTGCACGAGCAAGGAGAGCACGTACGTCTTCGTCGAGGACGTGATCCGGCAGCTGGCCGCGCTGACCCCTGGGCCGTACCTGCACGTCGGCGGCGACGAGGCGCTCTCCACCAAGCACGAGGACTACCTGGCCTTCGAGCAGCGGGTGCTGCCCCTGGTGGCGAAGTACGGCAAGACCGCGTACGGCTGGCACGAGATCGCCGCGGCCCCGGCCGCCACCGACGCGGTGATCCAGTACTGGTCGGTCAGCCGGGACACCCCCACCGTCGCGGCCGCCGCCGGAGCCGGCGCCAAGGTGATCCTCTCCCCGGCCGACCGCACCTACCTCGACATGCAGTACGACCTGCTCACCCCGGGTGGCCTGCACTGGGCCGGAACGATCGAGGTGCGCACCGCGTACGACTGGGACCCGGCCATCTGGGCGCACGGCGTGCCGGCCGACGCGGTGCTGGGTGTCGAGGCGCCGCTCTGGTCGGAGACGCTGCGCGACTACGACGACGTCGAGTTCCAGGCGTTCCCCCGGCTGGCCGCGATCGCCGAGCTGGGCTGGTCACCGCGGTCCACTCACGACTGGCTCTCGTTCCGCGACCGCCTCGCCGCCTACGGCCCGCGCTGGACCCGCCGCGGCGTCCACTTCTACCGCTCCCCACAGATCCGCTGGTGAGCGCGTTTCTCACCGGCAACGACGAAACGGGATCGTCCGTACGGTGATGAGCATCTATGATGCTGATCAGTCTCTGCTACGGGGGAAATATCGATGTCCCGTTCTCTCTGGCTCTCCAGAGCCGGTCTGGCCCTGTTCATCTCCACCGCCGGGGTCGGTGTCGCCGCGACGCCCGCGCAGGCGGCCGCCACCGGTGTCGCGTCGGTGTCCGGCACCAGCCGGGTGATCTTCAAAGCGGCGTCGAACAAGACCAACAAGGTCGTGGTCACCCGCTCCGGGCGCACCGTCACCATCGACGACGCGGTGGCCCTCAAGCCCGGCAAGGGCTGCAAGAAGGTCGACGCCAGCAAGGTCCGGTGCACCCTCGCGTCACCCGACAACGTCCAGGTCTTCCTCGGCTCCAAGAACGACACCGTGGTCAACAAGTCTGACCTGGCCATCGCGGTCAGCGGCGGCAGTGGCAACGACCGGATCTACGGCGGCCCGCGCAACGACTCGCTCAACGGCGGCGACGGCAACGACCTGATCTACGGCGGCGCCGGCCGGGACCGGCTCACCGGCGGCATGGGCGCCGACCGGCTGCACGCCGGGGCCGGCAACGACCAGCTGTCCGGCGGCTACGGCAACGACGCCCTGTACGGCGACGCCGGCGACGACCACGTCTCCGGCGACGAGGGCAACGACAAGGAGTACGGCGGGACCGGCCAGGACCAGTTCAACCAGTCCCGGATCCCGTACGCCTCCACCGGCGCCGACCTGATCAGCGGTGGTGGCGGCAACGACTACGTCCAGTACCAGCTGCGCACCAAGCGGGTCGTCGCGGACCTGGACGGCGTCAAGGGCGACGACGGCGAGGCCGGCGAGCACGACACCCTGCTGTCCGATCTCGAATACCTCGAGGGTGGCAACGGCAACGACGTCCTGTCCGGCCACTCCGGCAAGGACATGCTGATCGGCGGCCCCGGCAACGACACCCTCCGCGGCCTCGGCGGCAACGACTACCTCGACGGCGGTCCGGGGCAGGACCGGCTCGAGGGTGGCGCCGGCAACGACGACCTGTACCCCGACTACGGCTCGCACGAGGCGTACGCGGATGTGGTCCTCGGCGGGAGCGGCCGTGACCTGGTCAGCTACCTCGCCTACACCGCGCCGGTGACCGTCGACCTGGACGGCGCCTCGCGTGACGACGGCATCGCCGGCGAGCACGACACGGTCGGTGCGGACGTCGAGGACGTGGCCGGCGGCAGCGGCAACGACCGGATCACCGGTAACGCGTCGGCGAACCGGATCCGCGGTTTCGACGGCGCGGACGTGATCCGTGGCGGCGGCGGCAACGACTTCCTCTCCGGTGACGACGGCGCCGACCAGCTCTACGGCGACGCCGGCGACGACTTCCTCAACACCGGCGGCGGCCTGGACACCGGGGCGGACCGGCTGGACGGCGGCGCCGACGCCACCGGGACCGGGGACGACTGCTGGCCGCAGGACGCCCTCGACACCACGGTGAACTGCGAGTACGCGAAGCTGTACTGGCCTTCCGACCTGCTGTTCTGACGGCACGGGGCGGGCGACCGGATGCCTTGAGTGAAGCCACAGTGAACAGTGCCCGGCGGGGCAGCGAAACGGTCCCGTAGCGTCCTACGCTCCGGCCCATGTCGCGTTCTCTCTGGTTCACCCGCGCAGGCGTGCTCCTGGTCGCCCCGCTCGTGCTCGGCGTCGCCGCGGTGCCCGCTCAGGCCGCCGCGGGCGGCGTCGTCCACGTGGTCACCGACAAGTCCGGCACCCGCGTGGTCTACACGGCCGCCGCCGGCACGACGAACCGGGTCTCGATCACCCGTTCCGGGACCCGGCTGGTCGTCGACGACCGGGTCCCGGTCAAGGCCGGCGCCGGTTGCAAGGCCGTCAAGCGGGACAAGACCAAGGTCATCTGTTCCTCGTCGCGGGGCTGGGCGGGGATCACCCTCACGCTCGGCACCGGCAACGACGTCGCGGTCAACCACACCAACGTACGGCTGCGAGCCGACGGCGGGCCCGGCCAGGACCGGCTCACCGGTGGCTCGGCGGTCGACAGCCTCACCGGCGGCACCGGCAACGACGTGCTGGACGGCGCGGCGGGCAACGACAACCTCTACGGCAGCGACGGCAACGACACCCTCTACGGCAGCACCGGCAACGACCACCTGATCGGCGACAACGGCACCGACGTGCTGCTGGGTGGCGCCGGGAACGATCACGTGACCGGCGACGGCCGCTGGTTCGACGTGCCGGTGTTCTACCCCGACCGGCTCAGCGGCGGGCCCGGCTTCGACACCCTCCACTACCGCGAGGGCGCCGAGACCATCCGGATCGACCTCAACGGCTCGGCCCGGAGCACCGCGGCGAACGAGGGCGACGCGGTCGACGGCTCGTTCGAGGGTGCCGAGGCGAACGTCGGGTCCGGCCCGGCCACGTTCATCGGCAACAACGCCGCCAACGTCTTCACCGGTGCCGGCTACCTGTCGACGGTGATGGAGGGCCGTGGCGGCAACGACCGGCTGACCACGTTCGACGGTGGCGCGAAACTGTACGGCGGGGCGGGCGCGGACACCCTGCTCGTCAAGGTGGTCGCCGGTGAGCCGCACGGTGAGCCGAACCTGCTCGACGGCGGCGACGGCGCCGACCGCTGCACGCCCGCGTGGGCACAGCGCGACGAGCTGATCAGCTGCTAGAACGGTCTCAGACAGACGAAAGGCCGCCTCACCGGGTTTCCGGCGGGGCGGCCTCTCTTTTCCGTACGTACGAAATCAGACGTTGATCGTCGCCGGCTTGCGGCCGGCCACCGCCTCGTCCTCGACCACCGGGAAGTGGCAGGCGGTCAGGTGACCGTCCGGGTCGTCGAGCCGGCGCACCAGCGGCGGCTCCTCCACCGCGCAGATGTCCTGCGCCTTCCAGCAGCGGGTACGGAACCGGCAGCCGGACGGCGGGTTGATCGGGCTCGGCACGTCGCCGGTGAGCAGCACCCGGTCGCGCTGGGCGCGGTCACGCCGGACCGGGTCGGGCACCGGGACCGCCGACATCAGCGCCACCGTGTACGGGTGCCGCGGGTTCTTGTAGAGGTCGTCGCGGTGCGCGATCTCCATGACCTTGCCCAGGTACATCACGGCGACGCGGTCGGAGATGTGCCTGACCACCGACAGGTCGTGCGCGATGAAGACGTAGGTCAGGTCGAACTCGCTCTGCAGGTCCTCCAGCAGGTTGACCACCTGGGCCTGGATCGACACGTCGAGCGCGGAGACCGGCTCGTCGGCGATGATCAGCTTCGGTCGCAGGGCGAGCGCACGGGCGATGCCGATGCGCTGCCGCTGGCCGCCGGAGAACTCGTGCGGGTACCGGTTGTAGTGCTCCGGGCTGAGCCCGACCAGTTCCAGCAGTTCCTGCACGGCCGTCTTGAGGCCCTGCGGGGTGGGGATGTTCTGGATCTGCAGCGGCGCCGAGATGATCGTGCCGATGGTGTGCCGCGGGTTCAGCGACGAGTACGGGTCCTGGAAGATCATCTGGACGTCGCGGCGCAGCGGCCGCATCTGGGTCACCGACTTGTGACTGATGTCCTGACCCTCGAAGACGATCTTGCCAGCGGTCGGTTCCAGGATCCGGGTGAAGAGCCGCCCGGCCGTCGACTTGCCGCAGCCGGACTCGCCGACCAGGCCCAGCGTCTCGCCGGCCTGGACGGTCAGGTCGATGCCGTCCACCGCGCGGACCGCGCCGACCTGGCGCTTGAACAACCCTTTGGTGATCGGGAAGTGCTTCTGCAGCCCGGTCACCTCGAGCAGGTTCTCGCTCATCGTTCTCTCACATTCCTGCTCATCTCGTCACCCGCTCAGAGGTTCGGTGCCACTTCTTCCTGGAAGATCTTCGTACGCTCCTCGGCCGACATGTGGCAGGCGACCGAGTGCGCTCCGCCGGTCAGCACCGGGATGTCGGTGAAGGACCGGTCACCGTTGCGTCCCGCGTAGGGGCAGCGCGGGTGGAAGGCACAACCGGAGGGCAGGTTGATCAGGCTGGGCGGCGAGCCCTTGACCGGCGTCAGGCGATCCCGGACCTCACGGTCCATCCGGGGCATCGATCCGAGCAGACCCCAGGTGTACGGATGCTGCGGGCGCTGGAACAGGTCGATCGCCGGGCCCTGCTCGATGACCTTGCCGCCGTACATCACCAGGACGTCGTCGGCGAGCTCGGCCACCACACCCAGGTCGTGGGTGATCATGATGACCGCCGAGCCGAACTCCGCCTGCAGGTCCCGGATCAGGTCCAGGATCTGCGCCTGCACGGTCACGTCCAGTGCCGTGGTCGGCTCGTCGGCGATCAGCAGCTTCGGGTCGTTGACCAGCGCCATCGCGATCATCGCGCGCTGGCGCATACCGCCGGAGAACTGGTGCGCGTAGTCGTTGAACCGGCGCGACGGCTGCGGGATGCCGACCCGGGCGAGCATGTCGATGGCCCGCTCGCGCGCCACCTTCTTGTTCACGCCGGGGTGGTGGATCCGGTACGCCTCGACGATCTGCGCACCGACCGTGAAGTACGGGTGCATCGCGCTCAGCGGGTCCTGGAAGATCATCGACATCTTCCCGCCGCGCAGCGCACGCACCTCCTCGTTGGACGCGGTGACCAGCTCCTGGTCGTCCAGCCAGATCTGGCCGGTGACCTTGGCGTTGCTACGGGTGCGGTGCAGGCCGAGCACGGCCAGCGAGGTGACGCTCTTGCCGGAGCCGGACTCGCCGACGATGCCGAGCGTCTTGCCGGCCTCCAGCGAGAAACTCGATCCGCTGACCGCCTGCACGACGCCGTCGTCCGTCTCGAACCGGACAGTGAGGTCCTTGACCTCGAGGTACGGACGCGGGGTGACCGAAGACATTCCCTCTCCCTCAGCCCAGCCGCACGCGCGGGTCGATGAGGCCGTAGACCAGGTCGACGACCAGGTTGGCGACCACGATGAAGGTGGCGGCGATCAGCGTGACGCCCAGGATCACCGGCAGGTCGTTGCCCTTGATCGCCTGGAGCGCCTGGTAGCCGAGGCCACGCAGGTTGAACACGGCCTCGGTCAGGATCGCGCCGCCGAGCAGCGAACCCAGGTCGAGACCGAAGATGGTGACGATCGGGGTGAGACCGGAGCGCAGCGCGTGCTTGCCGATCACGGTCCGCTCCGGCAGGCCCTTGGCCCGTGCCGTACGGATGTAGTCCTCGCCCAGCGTCTCCAGCATGTTCGCCCGGGTGAGGCGGGCATACGTGGCGGCGAAGAGGAAGGCCAACGTGATCCATGGCAAGAGCAACTGGACGAACCAGTCAGCCGGACTCTCCAGGAACGGCACGTACTGACCCTGTGGCAGCCAGCCCAGCCAGTACACGAACACCGCCGAGGCGAGCAGGCCGGTGAAGTAAATCGGTAAGGAAACGCCGGCTAGCGCGCCGGTCATCACCACCCGGTCTAGTAACGAACCTTTTCGTAGCGCCGAGATCACACCGGTGGCGACGCCACCGATCAACCAGAGAATGGCCGCACCGAGCGCCAGTGAGAACGTCACCGGCAGGTCGTCCATGAGCAGCGGAGTGACCTCCTGCTCGGTCTTGAACGAGTATCCGAGACACGGTGCCGGGCAGTGCGTGACGTCCGGGCCGTTCGCGTAGTCGCGGCCGGCCACCAGACCCTTCAGGAACTTCCCGTACTGCACCATGATCGGGTCGGCGAGGCCCATCTTCTCCCGGATGCCATCAAGCGCCACCTTGTCGGCAGTCTTGCCGATGTAGAGCAACGCCGGATCGCTGCCGGTGAGCTTCGGAACCATGAAGAAGATGCCGAAAGTCACGAGCGTGACTACAAGCAGCGTGAGGACGGCGTTGAATATCCGCCGGATGAGATAAGCCACCATGTCGTTCGGCCGAAGACGGGCGGGTGCCGGAATCAACCAGCACCCGCCCGCCGCGGGCGGCCGTCACCAACCCTTCGAATTACCCGATGCGATCAGGAACTGCTACTTGCCGTCGCTGACGCCGAGGGCCTGGAAGTCGATCTGGCCGAAAGCGTCGTGGATGTAGGCGTTCGTGAGGCGCGGGTTGCGGTAGTTCAGCGCCTTGTCGAACACGAACGGCAGGTAGTAGGCGCCTTCCATGACCTTGTGGTTGATCTGCTCGTAGAGAGCAGCAGCCTTGGTCGCGTCCGTCTCGCCGGCCGCCTGGTCGAACAGGCCGTCGATGGACGGGTCCTTGATCAGCGGCAGGTTGTAGTTGCCGTTCTTCAGGATGAAGCGGCTGTCGACCAGCGGCTGCAGGTAACCGGAACCGGTCGGGTAGTCAGCTCCCCAGCCGGCGATCTGGATGCCGTAGCCCTTGGCCTTCACGTTGTCGGGGGCACCGATCACGGAAGAGAGCTGCGCGCCGTCGTACTGCTCGATCTTGGCGTTGATGTTGGCCTGCTTGAGCGCGGCCTGCAGCGCCTCAGCGGACTTGACCTCAGCCGGCTTGTTGTTACGCACCGCGATGGTGGTGTCGAAACCGTTCGGCTTGCCACACGCGGCGAGGGCCTTCTTGGCCTCCTCGATCTGCGGCTTGCCCTGGAGGCGGTTGAACGGGTCGTACTTGGCGTCCGAGCCCGCGATGTTCGGCGGCAGCATGCTGGTGCCGATGTCGCCACCGGCGATCGGGCCACCACGCGCGGTCTGCAGCGAGGTCGGGTCAGCGGCGTAGAAGACCGCCTTGCGGCACTCGATGTTGTCGAACGGCGCGACCGAGGTCGCCAGCGCGGCGTACCGGATGAAGCCGGTGGCCGGGGTGTCCGCGTTCGCCTTCAGGGCGGGGTCCTGGAGGATCTTGGTACGCGCGGTCGCCTGCACACCGGTCTGGCCGACGTCGATGTCAGCGGTACCGGCCATCAGCCGGCTGTCCATGTCCTCGGCGTTGGTGGTGACCGTCAGGTTGATCTGGTCCGGCAGCGCCTTGCGGATGGTGTCGGTGGCCGGGTCCCAGTTGGGGTTCCGGACCCACACGACGCCCTTGCCGGGCTGGATGCTGCCGGCCTTGAACATGTACGGGCCGGAGGCGGCGGGCGCCGAGTTGTACTGCGCACCGGTGTCCCGCTTCTGCGGCACCGGGCCGGCGCCCGGCATGGCCAGCAGGTAGAGGAAGTCCGACTGGGCCTTCTTCAGGTGGAAGATGATGGTCTGGTCGTCCGGCGTCTCCACCGACTTCAGACCGAGCTTGTTCGCGTCGGTGTCCTTGTACGGACCCTTGTAGCCCTGGCCCTGGTCGAGGATGTCGATCAGGTAGACCGGGCCGCCGGGGACGACGTCCTGAGCGAAGATCCGCTCGATGCCGTACTTGATGTCCTTCGACGTGATGGCGGCGCCGTCGTCGAACTTGGTGCCGGTCTTCAGCTTGAACGTGTAGGTCAGCTTGTCGGCGCTGATCTCCGGCATGGCGGACGCCAGGTCGGGCGCCAGCTCCAGGCCGCTCTTGCCCGGGGAGGCCGCGTAGTCGACCAGCTTCCGGGTGTAGAGCCGGTTCAGGTTCCAGACGAACGCGTAGTAGCCACGCGCCGGGTCCCAGAAGTCGGCATCCTGTGCGGTCCACAGGTTCAGCGTGCCGCCCTTGGTGGTGGACGGGTTCACCACGTCGGTGATGGCGGCGTTGTAAGCGGACTTGCCACCGCTCGTGGTGCCGCCCTTGTCGTCGCTCTTATTGCCGCTGCAGGCAGCGGACGTGAGGCCGAGCGCGAGTGCGACGCCGGCCGCCGCAAACGCCCTAGTCTTCCTGGACACCTGTACTCCTACCTCCTCGAACAGCGGAACCGAGCCGGTCCGCGAAACATGCGATGTTCCAGCTGCCCCTGAATCAGCGGGCCTTCGGGTCGAGCGCGTCCTGGCCCCTGGGTCAGCGGGCCTTCGGGTCGAGCGCGTCACGCAGGCCGTCACCGAAGAGGTTGAAGGCCAGCACCGTGATGAAGATCGTCGCGCCCGGGATGATCATGTACATCGGTGAGATCGAGTAGGTCGCGACCGCGTCCGACAACATGCCGCCCCAGGACGGGTTCGGCGGTGGGATACCGACGCCGAGGAAGCTCAACGCGGCCTCGGTGAGGATGTTCGTCGGGATGATCAGAGTGGTGTAGACCAGGATCGGCGCCGCCAGGTTCGGGAGCAGCTCCCGGACCAGGATCCGAGGCGACCGGGCGCCCATGCTGCGCGCCGCCTCGACGAACTCGCGTTCCCGCAGGGACAGGGTCTGACCGCGGACGATCCGGCCGATGTACGGCCAGCCGAAGAAGCCGATCACACAGACCAGCACCAGTACGCGGGACCAGCGGGCGTTCAGGCCGAGCATCTCGTAGGGCACCACCGAGACCAGGGCGATCGAGAACAGCAGCTGCGGGAAGGCCAGCAGGAAGTCCATCACCCGGCTGATCACCGCGTCGACCCAGCCGCCCAGGAAACCCGCGGACAGGCCGAAGATCACGCCGAGGATGGTCGAGACGAGCGCGGAGAGGAACGCGACCGTCAGCGAGGTCTGCGCGCCGTAGACGATCCGGCTGAAGACGTCCCGGCCGGAGGTCGGCTCGACACCGAGGATGAAGTCCGAGCTGATGCCACCGAAGGAGCCCTTCGGCGTACCGAAGGTCGCATCGATCTGGTCCTGGTGATACTCGTCCGGCGGATGACCGAGAAGGGCGACCAGGACCGGCGCCAGAATGGCGACCAGGACCAGCAGGATGACGACGACGCCGCCACCGATCGCAACCTTGTCCTTCTTCAGCCGGCGCCACGCGATCTGCTTCAGAGACCGGCCCGCGATCACTTTCTCAGCGGGCCCCCGCACGTCAGCCGCGTCGGCCGTCGGTGCCGACTTGTCGTCGGTGACCGACGCTTCTGGGCCAAGCGACATCTGTTTCGCCGGTCCTCTCCCGGCCACCGCGCAGCGGGAGTCCACAGTCACCGGCGCGTGGTACACGGAAGATCCCACGGCGCGGAGACAATGGCCCACGTTGCGAGCGGTAAACCGATCGGTTATCGCATGCCTCGAGTGCCGGCCCTCATGCAGTCCAGCCGAGATGAGGCCGGAATCACGAGGGCACCCGACAGCGGATGTGGCCGCTGTCGAGAGGAACATTCACCTAGTGCGGTGCCCGGGTCAAGCTCACCGACCGCACGCGGATGCTTCCGTGTCTCCCTCGTGATGTCACCGTGACCTAGACGCCGCACAAACGGAAGGTACCGCTTAAGGAGCTCGCAAGTAGCCAATCCGGGCCAAACAGGTTGCATGACGTTACGGTGGCGTTACCGCATGTAAATTCAGATCGCGCGGCGACCTTCGAACGCCCTACCCAACGTAATTTCGTCCGCATACTCAAGGTCACCACCGACCGGCAAACCGCTCGCCAGCCGGGTCACCGAAATACCCATCGGCTTGATCATCAGCCCCAGGTAGGTGGCGGTGGCCTCGCCCTCGGTGTTCGGGTCGGTGGCCAGGATCAGCTCACGGACCTCACCGGTGCCCAGCCGCATCAGCAGCTCCCGGATCCGCAGGTTGTCCGGCCCCACGCCCTCCAGCGGATTGATCGCCCCGCCGAGAACGTGGTACCGGCCGCGGAACTCACCGGTCCGCTCGATCGCGACGATGTCCTTCGGCTCCTCGACCACACAGAGCACTTCATTGGTACGACGTGGGTCGCGGCAGTACCGGCACTGCTCGGACTCGGCCACGTTGAAGCAGGTGGTGCAGAACCGGACCAGTTCCTTCACCTTGCGCAACGCGGTGGCCAGCCGGTTGACGTCCGCCGGATCCGCGGACAGCACGTGGAACGCGATGCGCTGAGCCGACTTCGGGCCCACGCCCGGCAGCCGGCCCAGCTCATCGATCAGGTCCTGGATGGCACCCTCGTACACAGGTCAGAACCCCGGCAGGGTGAGACCGCCGGTGGCCGGACCCATCTTCGCCTCTTGCAGCTCACGCTGCTCCTCGGCGGCATTGTGGATCGCCGCGAGAATGAGGTCCTCGAGCGTCTCGACGTCATCGGCGTCGACCGCCTTCGGGTCGATCTTCACAGCCTTGAACTCACCCAGCCCGGTCACCGTCACGGTCACCAGCCCACCGCCGGCGGTACCGGTCAGCTCGGCCTCGGCCAGTTCGGCCTGCGCCTTCGCGACCTGCTGCTGCATCTTCTGCGCCTGCTTCATGATCTGCTGCATGTTCGGCTGTCCACCGGGGCGCATGGCACCGCTCCTCAACTAGTCACTGTCTCTCACGGACAACCGCCATCAATGACCCGACGGCGCCCGATTCAACCGCCGCCAGCGTAGCCGCCAGCCATCCGTTCCCCAGGCAGCCCACCACAACGCCGCGCCCAACCCTCGCCCCGTCGCACCCCACCCCCGTTCCCCACACGCCCACCACTCCCCACACGCCCGCCACTGCCTCCCGGCCACCATTCCCGGACGGCCGCCACTTCCCGCACGGCCGCCGTCCCCGCACGGCCACCACTTCCCGCACGGCCGCCACCTCCCGCACGGCCGCCACCTCCCGCACGGCCGCCACCTCCCGCACGGCCGCCGCTCCCCGGCCGGTCGCCGCTGCCTCACGGCCACCGTTTCCCCTCACGGCCGCCGCAACTGCGCTCTGGCCGCCGCCCCGCCTCGCAGCGACCTCTTCCCCGCTGTGGCATCGCTGCGATCTTGGTGACTTGTGGTCGATATGCGGGCCGAGCTCTCCAAGATCGCGCCGTTTGGGGCGCGAGGTGGGCTGCCAGCGCCAGCCGGCCAGCCAGCCGAGCGCGCGGGCGAGAAGTCAGCGATGCGGCCAACCGGCGGCGGACCCGCAATGGCCGATAAAAAATGCGGCAGCTGCCCCTGGGGAAGGGCGGTGCGTGCACGCAATGCCGCACCGCGGCCTGTTACCGCCCCGGGGTGGGCGGTAACAGGCCGCACAACGTGATTGCGTGCCGCTACCGCCCCGCTGCCAGCCGGACGCGGACTCTCACCGCCCCACTAACGCGGACCGCGCACTCCCACCGCCCCACGAACCCGGACCGCGCACTCCCACCGCCCCACTAACGCGGACCGCGGACTCTCACCGCCCCACTAACGCGGACCGCGCACTCCCACCGCCCCACTAACGCGGACCGCGCACTCCCACCGCCCCACGAACCCGGACCGCGCACTCCTAGTGGGCACGCCCCAGGAGCCTCGGGTCGTGCTCGGCCCGAGGTGGATGGCGGCGGCGGGTGGGGCGGCGGGTTACATCTCGCCGATCTTCTCGGCGCCGAAGGCGTTGCGGAGCAGCTGCAGGGCTTGTTCCTCGCTGCTCTGGCGGGCTGTCTTCTCGTCGATCACTTCGTCCGACGGTTCGTCGCCCGGGTCGAAGCCCTCGTAGCCGGCTTCGGCGGGTGGGGGCGGGCCGTCATATTCGGGGTCGTAGGGCGCCTCGCCGATCGGGGTGCCGTCCGAGAAGGCGGAACCGGCCGGCTGAGCCGCCGAACCGGCGGCAGCGTGTCCCGGGGCCGCATTGCCGCGAGCAGCTGCCGCGCGGGCGGCAGCCAGGCCGCCACCGGGCGCCGTGTTGCCACCGCGTGCCGCAGCGGCCCGAGCCGCCTCCATCGCAGCGGAACGAACCGGAGCCCCCGGACGCGCCGGTGCCGCAGGGGCCGCCTGTGCACCCGCAGCCGGCCGCGAAGCTTGTGCGGCAGAAGCAGCGGCCGCGGCAGCACGGGCCAAAGCCATCGCCGAGTCACCAGCACCAGCCGAGCCGGGCGCCGGTGCCGAACCTGCCGCTTCACCTGGTCCGCCCGAGCCGGCCGCTCCGTCCAGGCTTCCTGCTCCGCTCAGGGCTGCTGCCCCACCCGGGCCTTCCGGGTCAGTTGCTCCGCTCAGACCTGTTGGCCCGCCCGAGCCTTCCGGTCCGGTCGTTTCGCCAAAGCCTGCTCCTCCAGCCGAACCACCGAAACCACCCGGGCCCCCAGAGCCAGCCGGGGCGCCTGATCCAACCGGGCCCCCAGAGCCAGCCGGGGCCTCAGAGCCGACCGGGCTAGCTGCTCGACCCGGGTCTGCGGCCGAGCCTCCCGGACCTGCCTCTCCGGGCGAGGCGAAACCTTGCGCGGAGCCAGGCGCGGGTGACGCCGCTTCGAACGGGCCAGCCGCGGAGAAGGCCGCCGCAGCCGGGTCGGGCGTCGAAGGCGCGGTGGACATCGAGGGGCCGGCCGACGCCTCGGTGCCACCGGAAGCCGAGCCGTCGACAGCTGAGCCGGAGGACAGCGGCGCCGCGGCCGGAGCATGGTGTGACGCGGACGCGCCAGGTCCGGGAGTGGACAGGCCGGCTTCGCTGGTCGCTGCGGGGCGGCTGCCAGCCGCGTCGGGAGCGCGGGTGCCGGGCTTGACCGTTTCGGGCCAGTCGTCGGCGGCCGCTGGCTTGGTGGGCTTGAGCGCCGCGGTTCCCGGGCGAACGGGCTCCGGCCAGCCGGTGTCGTCGTCGCTCGACGCACCTGCCGTGGAGGAAGCGGCCGCCACGTTGGAAGCGGACCCGGTGCCTGCGGACCCGCCGGCACCCGGACCGAACGCGCCAGGCACGGCAGCGGTCGGACCGAACGCGCCAGGCACGTTGGCAGTCGGCCCACCCGACACGCCGGAAGGCGACACGCCGTGGACGGCCGTCCCGGACGGCGCAGCGACTGACCCGCCGGGCACGCCGGGCACGGGCGCGCCGGACGCAGCAGCCGGGCCGCTTGGCACGCCAGGGGCAGACCGGGCGGGCTGGGCGGGCTGGGCGGCGCTGAGGCCGCCGGGCACGGGCTGGGCGGCGCTGAGGCCGCTGGGCGCGGGCTGAGTGGGAGGTGCCGGGGTCAGGGGGGTGTCAGCGGTACTGGTGGCGGATGGCGGCCAGTCGTCGTCGGCGTCGGGGGCGGCGGGGCGCTGCGGGCGGGACGGGCGGGACTCGGTGCGGCCGGAGTTTCGTTCAGGGGCGGACGTGGACGGAGTCGCTGACGCCGACGGGCCGGCCATGCGGCGGCCGGCGGACTGGTCGCGGCCCGCGGACTGGTCGCGGGAGGATCCGGACGGGCCTCGGGGGGCGGCGTTGCGAGGCGGGCCGGCGGGTGCCGCCTCGCCCGTCTCGCAGCGGATCTGCCAGCGGCCGCCCAGGAGCCGGCCGAGCTCGGTGGCGATGGCGTTCGTCCACTTCAGGAAGCGATCCGCGATGGCCTGCGACGGGGCGGCGAAGACGACGGTGTCGCCGGCCACCTCGCGCACGCCGATGCCGGCGTCCAGCATCGCCTGGACGCGCTGCTGCTGCCGGGCGAGAGCCAGCCAGGCTCCGCGGACCTTCTCCAGCCGCTCATCCGTCTGCTGCCGAGGCGGGGTGGGCTGATCCAGGTCCTCCGGCGGGTCCTCGTCCCAGGGCGGCTCATCGTCGTAGTACTCGGGCGGCGGAGCCTGGTCGCCGCCGTCGGCGACGTGGTTCCAGTCAGACTCACCCCGCCCGGCAGAGCCGGCCGCAGAGGACTGCCGACCGGAGCCGGTCACCGAAGACGCAGCCGCGGAAGCGTCCTCCGAACCCGGCGCAGCCGCAGAAGAGGACGCGGGCGCGGCAGGAGGCGCGGGGGCAGGAGAAGGCGCGGGGGCACCGGAAGGCGCGGAAGCAGCCGTCGGCGCGGCAACAACCGTGGCCGACGGACCATCGGCCACGGACGAGCCGGCAACCGGCACGGACGGAGCAGCCGCAGCCGGCCCAGCAGGCGAGACCGGCGGCCCAGCAGGCGAGACCGGCGCAGCGGGAGCCGCCGACACCGGTGCGACCGAGGAAGCCGAAACCGGCGCGGGCGCGGGCGCGGGAGCCGAAACCGGCGCGATCGAGGAAGCCGAAACCGGCGCGACCGCGGGAGCCGAGCCGCCCGGCGCGGGCGAGACCGGTCGCGCTGCGCCGCCAGGTGCCCGCCGGGCCGCCGCCACGGCCGCACGGGCCGCCGCGAGACCGGCGAGACCGGACCCGGAGCCGGACCCGGAGGCCGCCGCACCGTCGGCGTCACCCGGAACCGACGCGGTGACCGCCGGAGCCGCCTCAGCGACCGCTGGAGCCGCCGCGGCAGCCGGGGCTACCGCGGTGGACCCCACCGGCGGGCCGCTTCGCTCCAGGCGTTCCAGGCGCTGCAGCAGCGCGCCGGTCGAGTCCTCGGCGCCGGGGAGCAGCATCCGGGCGGTGATCAGCTCGAGGAGCAGGCGGGGTGCGGTGGTGCCGCGCATCTCCACCAGGCCGTTGTGCACGATGTCGGCGCTGCGGGAGAGCGTCGCCGGGCCCAGCTTGCCGGCCTGGGCGTGCATCGCCTCGAGCTGGTCGGCCGGTCCGTCGATCAGGCCCTTGGCCACCGCGTCCGGGACCTGCTGCAGGACGATCAGGTCGCGGAGGCGTTCGAGCAGGTCGGAGGCGAAGCGGCGGGCGTCGTGGCCGGCCTCGGCGACCCGGTCGATCGTCGTATAGGCGGCGGCGCCGTCACCGGCGGCCAGCGCGTCACACATCTCGTCGATCAGGGCCACGTCGGTGACGCCGAGCAGGGCGACCGCGCGGGCGTAGCTGACGCCGCCCTCGCCGGCGCCGGCGATCAGCTGGTCGAGGACCGAGAGGCTGTCCCGGGCGCTGCCACCGCCGGCCCGCACCACGAGCGGGAAGACCGCCGGCTCGACGTGCACGCCTTCAGCCTCGGTGAGCTTCTGCAGGTACGGCCGGAGCGTCGCCGGCGGGATCAGCCGGAACGGGTAGTGATGGGTCCGCGAGCGGATCGTGCCGAGCACCTTGTCGGGCTCGGTGGTCGCGAAGATGAACTTCACGTACTCCGGGGGCTCCTCGACGAGCTTGAGCAGCGCGTTGAAGCCGGCCGACGAGACCATGTGCGCCTCGTCGATCACGTAAATCTTGAAGCGGCTGTTGGCGGGCGCGAAGAACGCCTTCTCCCGCAGCTCACGGGCGTCGTCGACGCCGCCGTGGCTGGCCGCGTCGATCTCGATCACGTCGATCGAGCCGGCGCCGTCGGTCGCCAGGGACTTGCAGGAGCCGCAGACACCGCACGGGTCCGGGGTCGGGCCCTGCTCACAGTTGAGCGAGCGGGCCAGGATGCGCGCGCTGGACGTCTTGCCGCAGCCGCGTGGCCCGGAGAAGAGATAGGCGTGGTTGAGCCGGCCGCTGCGCAACGCCTGCGACAGCGGCTCGGTCACGTGTTCCTGACCGATGACCTCCGCGAACGTGCGCGGCCGGTACTTCCGGTAGAGGGCGAGAGCCACTCCTGCCACCTCCTGACGACCGCGCCATTCTCCGTCGAGGGTGTGACAAGAACAAACGACATGCCCTAACAGGGGAAGTCGCGGGGAGGAGACAACGAAAGGACCCCTCGTGCACCCGTCAGAGCCCGCTTATCCTTGCTGCCTTCCGGCCCTGGGGAGGTTCACAGGATGACGCCGCACGAGGGGCTGATCGACAGCCTACCCGGCCGGGTAAAGTCCGTTGCGCCGACCCCCGATGCGTGGGGTGTCCCGCCGAGCCGTATTCTGGCGCACGGAGGATTCGCCTAGTGGCCTAGGGCGCACGCTTGGAAAGCGTGTTGGGGGAAACCCCTCACGAGTTCGAATCTCGTATCCTCCGCACCGATGAAAGGCCGGACCCAAGCGGGTCCGGCCTTCTTCGTCTGCCCGGTCAGCGCTTGATCTTCACGCTGCCGCTGGTCCTCCGGCCGTCGTAGCAACCGGTCCGCTTGGCGATCACCGTCACGGTCACCTTCTTGCCGCCCCAGGACTTCTTGAGCGTCAAGGTCGAGCCGGTGGCGACCAGTTTGCCGCCGACTCGCCATTCGTACCGATAGGAATCTGCTCTCGGCGACCAGGTGCCCACCGCGACCTTGACCTTGCGGCCTGCCTTGACCGTCCCGGCGATCTTCGGCGACGTCGTCGCCTTCGGCGCGACGCCCCAGCCCACCGTGCCGCCGGCGGACACCGCCGGAGAATTCAGCCGGTTGGCACGCTTGGCGGTAACCGTCACGGTGATCCGTTTGCCGCGGAGAGAACCAGGGATGACGTACGACGATCCGGTCGCTCCCTTGATCGCCGCCCCGTTCGCGGCCCACTGGTACGCGTAACCGGTCGCCGCCGGAGTCCAGCTGCCGGCCACGGCCCGGACCGTGGCGCCGACCCGGACCGTCCCGCTGATCACCGGTGCCTTGACGAGCTTCAGCGTGGTGGTGGTCACGGTCAGTCCGCCGTACAGCGTGCCCTGCCGCCAGTCGGTGTCCGAGGACACCGCGATGTCCCAGACGCCCGGTGCCACCCCGGTGAGGTTCGCGGTGGCGGTCAGGACGCCGTCCGAGACGCTCTGCACCGCCGCCGTGATCGAGGCCGACCCGGCGTGGTTGAGCTGCACCCGGTCGCCGGCCGCGAGGGCCTCGCCGCGCAGGGTCAGCGTGACCGGCCCGAGGTTCGACGCGCTCGCCGGAGTCGACGAGGTGACCTTGCAGGGATCCGAGTCGCAGATCGTCCCCACCCGGTACGGGAACGTCCCGCTCGCCTGCTCGGGCGCCAGCACGAACAGCGCTGTGGACGACTTCGGTGCCGGGTACGACACATACGCGTCACACCCACGTCCCCCACTGGCCCACGAGCAGCGCACGATTCCGGTCCCGGTACCGAGGGTGGAGAAGTAGTACGGCTCGGGCAGCGCCTCGCCCCCGGCCGGGTTGGTGATCACCGCGCGGAAGTCGCTCCGCCCGTTGATCACCGGCACGGCCACGCAGATCGCGGTGTGCGCGGCGTCCAGGGTGCCGGCACGGCTGAACCCGGGCACCCCGGTGACCGCCGGGCACTGCGCCGCCGGCTTGTCCGCGGTGCCGAGGTTCCAGGTGTCCACGGCGTAGGGCACCGCGCCCGCGGTGGCCGACCGGACGAACAGCAGGTACGACGTCGCCCCGCTGACCCGGCACGGCACCACGTATCCGGCGCACCGGTCGGTGCCCGCGGCGTCGGTGATCCAGTACCTCGCGTCGTAGTCGGTGCTGCGGACGCCGAGCCAGTAGTTGCTGCTCGCCGCGGCGGTGACCCGATAACACCGGACGTCGTCCAGCGCGGTCAGGGTGCCGGTCGCGGCGCTCCCGCCGAGCACCGTGTTGGCCGGCGTCTGGCAGTTCGTGCCGGTGGCGTCCCGGCGGGCGACCCGGTACTGGGCGTTCTCGGCGGCCGCGGTCAGCACCGCGACGTACGCCTTGCCGGTCTGGAACTTGCACCGCAGGACGATCGCGGAGGTGCTGTACGACCCGCACACCTCCGCGCCGGTGAGACTGTCCTTGACGGTCAGCACGGCGTAGCCGGTACCGCTCACCGACGCGAACGACACGATCTCCGAGGCAGTGTGCTGCGTCCCCGGGATGGTCCAGCAGGTGGCGAACTTCGTGCTGGAGAACGTTGTGGTCAGCCCGGCCGGTTTTCCGATCAGGCCGGCCGGCAGTGTGCCGCAGCCGGTGATCTGGTCGAGCCGCTGCACCACGACCGCGTAGTCGCCGGGCGCCGAGTCCTCCGGCGCGTTGAGCAGGAGCCGGTACGGCGCCGCCCCGGTCAGCACGCAGTTGTTCGTCGAACAAAGGTCGTCACCGGCCGCGTTGATCAGGGTCCAGTCCGGCCGCGCCGCTCCGGTCGCCCGCGACGGGGTCAGCACGCTGATCTTCGCGCCGGCCGGGCTGGACAGCTGGAGGCAGTCGGTCTCGCCGGCGATGCCGAACGAGCCGCGGATCGCGCCGGTGGCCAGGCCCTGCTCGGTGACCGGAACACAGCCCGGGCCGTTCGGCGCGGTGAAGACGGTCGCGTAGGAGCCGTCCCGCACCCCGCTGTTGCCACCCCCGACGACCAGCGTGTACTTCCCGGCGGCCGGGAACGGGCAGAGGTAACCGGCCTGGCAGAGCCGCTTGCCGTCCGGCGTGTAGACCTGCGACCAGGTCTCGTAGTTCTCGTCGTCCACCACGCGGACCAGGTACCGGCCCGCCGCGGGCACGTCCAGGGTCCGGCACCGGATCCCGCCGAGCGCGCCGGCCGGTCCCGTTCCGTACGCGCCGGGGGTGATCTCCGGGCAGCCGGTCGCCGCGGAGAGCGACCGGATCTGCAGGGTCACCGGGTCGGTGTCGTCCGCCTCGGTGATCACCCGGTACGGCCCGGAGCCGGGCAGCACGCACCCGTCCTGGTCCGACTCGTACTCGGAGCAGATCGAGGTGCCGCTGCTGTCGGTGATCCGGGTGACCCCGCCGCCGGACGCGTAAACGATCACCCGCTCGCCGGGCTGCGCCGCGAACGGCTGGCAGAACA
Organism: Actinoplanes palleronii; assembly: GCF_016862315.1. Lineage (GTDB taxonomy): Bacteria > Actinomycetota > Actinomycetes > Mycobacteriales > Micromonosporaceae > Actinoplanes > Actinoplanes palleronii. Next base: position 22,682 of record NZ_BOMS01000079.1, read on the forward strand.
CCTCCACCGGGCTCGTCGGGGTGAACGTGACGACCGGCTGGTCCCACCCGATGCCGACGACCGGCGCGCAACCCACGTCCCCTGCCACGTCGACGATCGACGCCCGGAAGCTCGTCGGGTTCCCGGTCCAGTCCGGGTGCCGCAGCCACAGGGTGTAGTCCCCGGTCGCGGGCACCTCGCAGGACAGATGGTCGTACTCGGAGCAGATCCGCCCCGCGGCGTTGCTGAGCTCCCAGTCGATCTGGCCGCCGTCGACGGTACGCACCGACTTCGTGCCGGCCGTCAGGTGCACCGAGTAGCAGGTGAACTCGGCGGTGCCGAGCTCACCGGCGACCACCTGGCCGGCGCTCAGCGGGCCGAACGCACCCTCGACAAGCGCGCCACAGCCGATCGGCTGGTCGGTACGGATCAGGCGCAGCGTGTAGTCCACCGCGCTGCCGTAGTCGTCGGTCAGGAAGAACGAGTGGGTGCCGTTCGCGGTCAGCGTGCAGTCGCCGCCACCGAACTGGATCGGGCAGACCTGCTCGCCGGAGGGGTCCAGGAGCGTGCCCCGGATGTCGGCGGAGTAGCCCGGTGCCGTGGTGGTGCCGCTGGTCTCCACAGTCAGCCGCATGCCGGCCTGGCCCTCGAAGCGGTAGCAGTCACCGGCCGAGCCGCGGGCCGCCGACCGGGACAGCGCGGCGCCGTGCACGGTGAAGGTGGCCGGATCGAGGGTGGTGCAGGAGGAGGGCGCGTCACGGGATTCCACACCGATTCCGTACGACGCCTCACCCTCGCGGTAGTAGAGGTAGACGTCGACCTGGTACGTGCCGGGCTGCTCGACGGTGCACTCACCCGGGTACGGGCCGAGCGAGCAGGAGCCGTCCGGGGTGTGCAGGATCGCCTGTGCGGAGTCGCCGACCGCGTTGAACTGGGTGAGGACCCGCTCGTTCGGCAGCGTGGTGGTGATCGTCCAGGTGTGGTGCTCCGCACCGCGCAACGCGTCGCAGGTCTCCGGCTCGCCCATGGCCAGTGTGCCGCCGCAGCCTTCGACCGCCGAGGCCGACGGCGAGGCGGGCGACGACAAGGTCGGGGACAGCGTGGGCGGCGGGGTGGTGGCCGTGGTCGTGCCCGGCCCGGCGGGCGGGCTGAGGGTCGGCGACGGCGAGACCGGCGAAGCCGACGGCTCCGGCGAGGTCGGCGCGACCGGCGACCGCGTGGGTGTCGGCGGTGCGGGCGACACGGTGGACGGTGCCGGCGCCGCCGTGGATGACAAGGGTGTGACCGGCGGCGACGGATCCTCCGCGTACGCCGCCGCCGGCAACCCGACTGCTATGACCAGGCCGCTGAGCACAGCGGCGCTCCAACGCCTCACGAATTCCCCCCGGATCGCATCGACGGCTTGAGCCATCGACGGAGATCTTGTCAGGGTGAATATTCACTAAGGCAGATATCCCAAAATGCGGGAACCCGCAGGTGGTAGGCGGCGACGCTCCCGTGCCGACCTATAGCTGGCCGGCAGCTATCGCGTCGTCGATCTCCGGGAAGATGGCGAAATAGCGGCCCAGACCGACCGTCTCCAGCAGCCGGGCCATGAACGGCCGCGGCCCGGCGAAGCTGAGCCAGCCGCCCCGGTCCGCGATCACCTGCTTGCTGGTGATGAACGCGCTCAGACCGACCGAATCGCAGAACTTCAGCGCGGTCAGGTCCACGACGATCCGGGGCACCGGTCTCTTGAGGAGCTCGGCCAGGACGGTCTGCAATTCCCGGGCCGAGTCGGCGTCCAGTTCGCCCTTGAGATGCAGCACGGCGACATCGGGTCGGTGTTCGGTGATGATGGCCCGCATGACGATCGCTTCCTGCCCGGTGGGATGGAAATTCAGGTTAGATCGTCGCTAACCGCGCACATCGGACTCAAGGTGCGTCGCATCCTGGCGTGACCATCGGGCCCCGCACCCAGCGAAAAAGGCCGGACCCCATCGGGGGATCCGGCCTCATCGAAGGCTGGCCGAGACAGTCAAGCAACAACGGCACAGCCCGGGCTCCTGGCGCTCAGAGCTCGCGCCACCGCCAGCGTGGACCGCGCCACGCGTCGGCCAGAATCATCGCTGATGACCGGCCGGGACACTGCTGCACCTTCGACTTCCCCTCGGGGCCGCCCAATTGGGCCTCGACCTCCCACAGGACACCGTCGGTGCGGACGTAGACGTCGCGGCGCTGAAGCCGGACGTCGCCATTCCACCAGTGATGCTCAACTCTCACGTGTCAAATCTACGACAGGCATCGACGAACCTAGGTGGGGCGATTCTATGAAAGTTTCTCGTCGTCCGGTCGGAACCACATTGTCTGATCCGGTGTATTTGGGTTGCGTGACTTGCGCGACACCCTATGTCGCTGGGCCGTCCCCGATCCACTACGGAACGTAACTCAGGGCTTTGACGTGCGACGACATCTGCCTGTTACAAGAGTGCCGCTGATCATGGAGAACGACCGAACGGACGAGGTGCCGCCGGTACGCCCGGTCGACCCTCCCGCAAGGCACACAGAGTGACGTACGAGACGAGAGAAAACAAGAGAGCCCGATCCAGACGGATCGGGCTCTTGTTGGCGGTGGTGAAGGGATTTGAACCCTTGGAGGGCTTGCACCCTCACACGCTTTCGAGGCGTGCTCCTTAGGCCGCTCGGACACACCACCGGGAAGTACGTTACCGGATGCCCCTGGGCACTTGTCGCCGGGTGCCCCATAACCGATCTCGGGGCCGCTGACCTGGCAGGATCGCAGACAAGATCGAATGAGACGGAGAACTCGTATGAGCGTGCACATCGGTGCCAAGCCGGGCGAGATCGCCGAGCGGGTGCTGCTGCCCGGCGACCCGATGCGGGCCAAGTGGATCGCGGAGACGTTCCTGGAGGACGCGGTCTGCTACACCCAGGTCCGCGGGATGCTCGGGTTCACCGGCACCTGGCAGGGACAGCGGGTCTCGGTGCAGGGCTCCGGCATGGGCATGCCGTCGGCCTCCATCTACACCCACGAGCTGATCAACGAGTACGGCGTGAAGTCGGTCATCCGGATCGGCTCCTGCGGCGCCCTCGCGATGGACCTGAACCTGGGTGACGTGGTCGCGGCGATCGGCTCGGCGACCGATTCCAACATGAACCGGGCCCGGTTCGACGGCCTGATCGACTACGCCCCGGTGGCCGACTTCGGCCTGCTGCGCACCGCGGTGGACATCGCCGAGGCCCAGGGCGTCCCGATGCGGGTCGGCCCGATCCTGGCCGCGGACGCGTTCTACACCGACCGCCCCGACCTGTACGACGCGCTCGCCCTCTACGGCGTGCTGGCGGTCGAGATGGAGTCTGCCGCGATCTACACCATCGCGGCTCGCTACGGCGCCAAGGCGCTCACCATCCTGACCGTGAGCGATCACATCAAGCGTGGCGAGGCGATGGAGTCCGCACAGCGCGAGCAGGGCTTCAGCAACATGGTCAAGATCGGCCTCGACACGATCATCGCCGGCGCCTGACCGCGCCGAGCCAAGTTCGGGCACGCTCCGCACCCAAAGTCCCCACGCAACGCCC
>NZ_BOMS01000080.1 GCF_016862315.1 Actinoplanes palleronii
AACCCCAACGTGGGTGGGAGCGCGGCCGCGGCCTGGACCGGGCGCGGCCTCGCGGCGGCCTCACGGGCGGGACTCGGCTCGTAGCCTACGGGCGAGCACTCGTCATTCGTACCAAATAGGGTTTAGCGGAAGAAACCCCGCAGCAACCTGGCGCACTCGTCCTCCAGGACCCCGGCGTAGACCTCGGGTTGGTGGTTGAGCCGCCGGTCGCGAACCACGTCCCAGAGGGAACCGACCGCACCGGTCTTCGGCTCCCACGCGCCGAACACCAGCGTCGAGATCCGGGCCAGCACCAGCGCGCCGGCGCACATCGTGCACGGCTCCAGCGTGACCACCAGCGTGCAGCCCTCCAGGCGCCACTCGCCGACCGACGCGGCGGCCCGGCGCAGCGCCAGCACCTCGGCGTGCGCGGTCGGATCGCCGGTCAGCTCCCGCTCGTTGCCGGCCGCGGCCAGCTCGGTGCCGTCCGGTCCGAGAATGATCGCGCCAACCGGCACGTCTTGCGGCGAGGTGGACGCGACCGACAGAGCCCGCCGCATCCACCCCTCATGCCGCTCGCGACGAATCACGCCTCGCGCAGCTCCTCCATCTCGTCCCCACACCCGACCTTCTGACAGATCTCGGCGGTGATGTCGGACGGCAGCATGCCCTCCATCCCGCACAGCGCCAGCAGGCGTTGCGCGGTCACCCCGAGGTCGTTCAGCAGCTCGGCGTCACCGATCGGATCGGCGTCCGGGTCGGCCGCCGGGCGGTCGTCCTCGTCGTCGTCGTCGGCCTGGTCGGCATCGTCGTGATCGAGCAGGTCGTCGGTGTCGACGGCCGGCGCCTCAACCTCACCGAGCAGCACCGATCCGATCCGCGACTCCTCGGCGAAACCCGAGTCGGACCCGAAGACCCGCAGGTCCTCACCCTCGTCCAGACGCAGGATCGAGAGGTATTCGTCGTCGCTCTCGACGAACAACAACGCCAGCTCGGCATCCGGCTCGGCATCCCGGAGCGCATCCACCACCTCGTCGATGTCAGCCAGGCCAGAAAGGTCCAGCTCCGACGCAGTCCACCCATTCTTCCCGCGGGCGACAGCGGCAGCGAAAATCGACACGATTCCCCCAACGCGGTTCTTATCCTCAGCGCCCTGACGGTAGCGGGTGGGGCGGCAGGTGCGGCGCGCCACGCCCTTATCTACAGCGAGATCACTGCATGTGTCCGAGAGAGATCAGTTAACGGTACGACGACGGGTGGCGATCAGCTCGCGCAGGCGCATGCCCCGCACCCGCTGTGGCGGCGCCGACACCCGCACCGATTTGGCGCGAGCGACCGCCGCCAGGATTTCCAGACGCCGGCGGCACCGATCCACGTCGAGCCGCTCCAGGGAAGCGTCCAGCCGTTGCCGTGACGCGTCCAGCCGCTGCGCCGAGGCTTCGATCCGCTGCCGTGACGCGTCGAGCCGCTGCAGTGAAGCGTCGAGCCACTGCCGTGAGGAGGCCATGGTGCCGAGAGTGCCGAGCCGCCCGGCGTTCGTCAAGAGTCGATCCGCACTTCGGGCACACCCGTGCGCAGGGCGATCAACACCTTCCGGAGCGTGGCCGGAACACGCTGGTCACCACAGGGGGAAGTCGTACGTGTCCACCCAGCGGGCGGTCACGAAGCCCAGGGCGACGGACAGGCCGATCCCGCTCACGATGGCCACCCCGGCCGCCACGCCACGGTCCCCGATCAGGGTCAGGACCAGGGCGACCAGCCAGGCGGAGACCGCCGCGGCGATCGTCCACCAGGCGTACGACACCAGGTCACGGCCGAGGCTGCCGAACAGGATCAGCCACACCGCGCCGGCGGCGAGGCCGCTGAGCACCGGGGCGGCGCCGATCGGGTGCGGCTCGCGGTAGACCGGGCGGGGCGGGAGCCCAGCGAGGAAATTCAGCGGGGGCTCGGGGACCGGCGCGGGGGCGGGCGCGGGCCAGGTGATCTGCCGGTCGGCCATCTCGATCCTTTCGGTCCACCACAACCACGCCACGACTCCTGCAGCGTATCCGGCCGGACATCGGCGCGGGTCTGCGCGAAACCGGCTCGTCTGCCAGGATGTCGCGGTGCGTTTACTCCGTACCCTCTCAGGTTTGACGATCGCGGCCGTGTTCCTGTCCGGCTGCAGCGCCGTCGGCGGGTCGGTCTCAACCGCCGACACCGCGGCGCCGGTCAAGGCGGCCGCCACTTCGACGCTCACCACCACCAAGGTGGCCGTGGCCGCTGCCGCGAAGGCCAAGAAGTACGCCTTCCCGGTCGCCGCCAAGACCGTCTCGTGGCACAAGACCCACTCGGGTTACAAGGCCACCGACATCTTCGCGGCCTGCGGCTCCAAGTTCGTGGCCACCACCAACGGCGTGGTCCTGGAGATCAGCCTCAAGGACCGCTACAAGAAGGGCATGAAGGACGGGCCGTACAACGGCGGCCTGTTCGTGTCGATCCTCGGTGACGACGGTGTCCGCTACTACGGCTCGCACCTCAAGTCGGTGACCAAGGGCATCAAGAAGGGCGTCCGGGTCAAGACCGGTCAGCTGCTCGGCAAGGTGGGGCACACCGGCAACGCGAGCGGTGTCTGCCACCTGCACTACGGCATCTCGCCGGGCTGCAAGAAGGTCGGCGACTGGAAGGTGCGGCGCGGCGTGGTGTGGCCGTACTCGTACCTGGCGTCGTGGCGCAAGGGCAACCAGAAGAGCCCGGTCGCGGCCGTGAAGGCGTGGAAGAAGAAGAACAACTGCAAGGCCTGATCGACTCGACGGATTTCCGGGGGGCCCGCGCCGACGCGCGGGCCCCCCGCCGTCTATAACCAGTACGTGCGCATCGCGGTCATCGGACTCGGACTCATCGGCGGCTCGCTGCTGCGGGCACTCGCGGCGGCCGGCCACGAGGTGATCGGGTACGACGCTGACCCGGCGACCCGGGAGCTGGCCCGGGCGGCCGGCTACCGGGTGCTCGGCTCCGCCCCGGCCGCCGTGGACGGGACCGACGTGGCGGCACTGGCCGTACCGTTGCCGGTCCTGCCGAAAGTCCTCGCCGACCTTGCCGGGTACGACGGTCTGGTGACCGACGTGACGTCGGTGAAGTCGCCGGTCCGGGCGCTCGCCGAGGAACACCGGGTGCGCCGCTTCGTCGGTGGCCATCCGATGGCCGGCACCGAGGCGTCCGGGTTCGCCGCCGCCGACTCGGAGCTGTTCACCGGCTGCGTGTGGGTGCTCTGCGTGGAGCCGCACGGCACCGACCTGGCCGACTGGCTGACGTTGGCCCGGCTCTACACCGGGCTGGGCGCCCGGGTGCTGCCGATCACCGCGGCCGAGCACGACAACGCGGTCGCGTCGATCAGCCACGTCCCGCACCTGCTGGCCGCCGCGCTGGCCGGCAAGCTGGGCAGCCCGCTGAACGAGGCCCTGGCGGCCGGGTCGTTCCGGGACGGCTCCCGGGTGGCCGGCACCCGCGCCGAGCTGACCGCCGCGATGTGCGGGGGCAACGCGACCGAGGTGGCCCGCGAGCTGCGCCAGGTGATCGGCGATCTCGAGGCGATGCTCCGGGATCTGGAGAGCCCGGACCCGGTGCGGGCGCTGATCCCCGCGCTGGAGCGCGCCGGTGAGCTGCGGCGCGACTGGCCGCCGAAGCCGGGGGTGCCGGGGGTGCTGACCGGGCCGGCCGCGCGGACGCTGCTGGAGCTGGGCCGGGCCGGTGGCTGGGTGACCGGGATCGGCACGGACGACATTCTGACAATGCGGCCAGAATCTGACCGCTACTCCTCCTAGCGTGGTTCCTGACAGCGAAACCCGCGACTCACAGGAGCCGAAGATGCCCGGTCAGGTCGGACCCATCAGCAACGAGCAGGAGGGCCTGCTCGGTTACCTCACCCAGATGCGTCACGTGCTCAAGCTGACCGCGTACGGGCTCACCCCGGAGCAGCTCCGGGCCGCTCCGAGCGCCAGCCCGCTCAGCGTCGGCGGCCTGATCAAGCATTGCGCGTCGACCGAGGAGAACTGGCTCGGCACGGTGCGCGGCGAGGAGCAGAAGGCGGACTTCGCGGCGTACCAGCAGAATTTCGCCCTGGCCGACGGCGAGACGATCGACGAGGTGTTCGCGCGCTACGACCGGATCGCCGAGGAGACCGAGAAGACCGTCGCCGAGATCGGTGACCTGAACTTCTCGATCCCGGTCGACCACTCGGTGCCGTGGAACCGCCCCGACCTCGATCACTTCACGCTGCGCTGGATCCTGCTGCACCTGATCCAGGAGACCGCGCGGCACACCGGGCACGCCGACATCATCCGGGAGAGCGTGGACGGCGGCACCGCGTTCCCGCTGATGGCCGCGGCCGAGGGCTGGCCGGAGACCCCGTGGCTCAAGCCCTGGAGCAAGCCGAGCTAGGGCTTCTCGCCCCGATCGACGCGGATCACCCGGCGGTCGGTGACGATCGCGGTCACCAGGTCGTAGGGGGTCACGTCGAAGGCCGGGTTGACCGCGTCGCTCCACGCGGTCACCTCGGCCGCGCCGCGGTCCTCGATCTCCACGTGCCCGCCGGTCGGTGTAGCCGTGTCGACAGTCGACTCCGGGGCCACCACCAGGAACGGGATCCCGGCCCGGTGGGCGCCGAGCGCGTGCGAGAAGGTACCGATCTTGTTGATCACGTCGCCGTTGGCGCAGATCCGGTCGGCGCCGAGGATCACCGCGTCCACCTCGCCGCGGGCCATCAGGAACGGTCCGGCCGAGTCCACCGCGACCCGGTGCTCGATCCCTGCGCGGGTGAGCTCCCACGAGGTCAGCCGCGCGCCCTGCAGCAGCGGCCGGGTCTCGCTGGCGATCACCCCGGCCAGGGCACCGCGCCGGTGCAGCTCGCCGACCACGCCGAGCGCGGTGCCGACGGTCACCGCGGCCAGCCCGCCGGTGTTGCAGTGGGTCAGCAGCCGCGGCCGTTCTCCGCACAGCTGCAGGACCAGGTCGGCGCCGAGCGACGCCATCGCCGCCGACGCCGCGATCTCCTCGTCCCGGATCACGCAGGCCTCGGCCAGCACCGCCTCCGGGCCCGAGGACAACAGGTGGGCGGCACGTTGCGCGCCGCGGGCCAGATTCACCGCCGTCGGCCTTGCGGTTTCAATTTTTCGTATGGCGTTGTGCAGCGCCGCCGGGTCGTCCCCGTGCACCCGGGCCGCGAGAGCCACGCCGAACGCCCCGGCCACACCGAGGGCCGGGGCACCGCGTACCGCCAGCGACTGGATCGCCGCGATCAGCTCACCGACCGTGTGCAGCCGGAGCACCCGCAGGTCACCGGGCAGCGCCGTCTGATCGATGATCTCAACAGCGCCGTCCACCCAGTCGATCGTCCGCATGCCTGAAAGGTTACTGATCCCCGCGATCGCGCAACTTGATGAGGATCTCGCGGAAGACGTCGTCGCTCTTGCCGACCTTGTCGGACGTCCAGCGCTCCTGGATGCCGACCGTCTGCCCGCCGTGCAGCAGCAGGGTCGTGTTCACCGGCACCTCCCGGTCGATCCGCACGGTGGAGATGTCCTCGAACGCGATGAAGCGGTACCGGGCGGTCAGCTCGGCCGGTGACGTGCCGCTCAGCAGCGCGGCCACCCGCTTCTCGCCGTCGTCGGTCGACTTCGGCGCCGGCACCACCACAAAACCCTTGCTGAGCAGGATCAGGTCGGCGTGTTCGGCGCCGTCCATCTTGACGTTCGGCATCGCGCCGAGCACGTCGGCGCCCTGCCCGGTGGCCCGGGTCTGCACCACCTGCACGGCCTCCACCTGCACGCCCTGCTCGGCCAGCCGGGCCCGGGCCTCGCCGACGGTCTCCGGCGCGACCGCCAGCTTGGCGATCTCGGTGAAGTCGACAGGTTCGCCGTTCCGGTCGGCCAGCACGGCCGGCTTCGACCAGGAGTGCTGCCAGCCGGCCTGGCCGGAGCGCACCGCGGCCAGCCCGAGCAGCGTCGCCATCACGTCGGCGAACTCGGCGGCCGCCTCCCTGCGGGTCGACTGCGGGAAGAACTCGGCCGCCAGCTCACCGAGCCGGCCCGCCTCGACCAGGCCGAACACCTCGGCCAGACCGGCCACCGGGAGACCGGCGATCCGGGCCGCGCTGCGGAACACCCGGTCGGCGCGGTTCTGCAGGACCAGGGTCATCGACGCGGCGGTGAAGTCCTCCCAGGGCAGCACGGTCCGGGTGCCGAAGTCGACGACCTCCCGCTGCAGTGCCATCCCGGCCGCTTCCACGGTGGGCATCAGCGCGGTCGCCGACCGGCCGTCGACGGCGTGCGCGGTCCGCGGCGCGGCCCGCATCGCGGCGATCCGCTCGGAGATCGCCGGGTGGGTGTCCCAGCGCGACGTCTCGTCGTCCGGTTCCTCCTCGCGCATCCGGGCCAGCTCGTCCGCGCGGGCCTGGTAGAGCTTGGCGAAGCCGCCGAACACGTCGTCGGGCGCGTAGCCGAGCTCCCAGCCGTACGCGATGTACCGCCCGAAGTAGAAGTCCCAGGCCGCGTCGACCACCGGCAGCTCCCGCATCGAGGAGACCGCCGCGTCGACACCGGCCACCCGGACCGAGGCCAGGTCGGCCTCGAGCTCCTGCCGGCGCGCCACCGCGTTGCTGACCAGCTGGTAGAGCCAGCCGTACGCCTTGAAGACCCAGCCGAAGACGTTCCAGTTGCCGACACCGCCGAGGGTCTCGTGCATGGCCAGACGACCCCGGTAGGCGACCCCCGCGAGCCGGGTGTGCGAGCCGGAGTAGTGCCCGAGCTCGTGCGCGAGCACCGAGCGGAGCTGGTCGACGGTGAACGTCTGCAGCAACGGCATGCCGATGTAGAGCCGGCGCACCCCGCCGATCAGTCCGAGCAGCTTGGTGTCCTCGCTGACCGCGGCGTTCACCTCGGGAACGATGCGGATCTCGTCCGGCGCCCGGGTGCCCACCTCGGCGGCCAGCTCACGGACCTGCTGCCACAGCTGTGGCGCCTGGTCCGGGGTGACGATCAGGCCGTGCGGGTCACCGGGCTTGGCCCGGACCGCCCGCCACAGACCGGCCAGCACCGCGCCGACCGCGGCGAGCAGCAGATAGCTGAGCTTGGCCGCGCCCGCACCGTGCAGGTGCTGCCAGATCTCATAGATCAACCAGCCGACCAGGGCCAGCTGAACAAGTCCGAGTAGATAGAAACCGGCCAGCATGACGACCGAGATAACCGCGCGCAGCGCAGTGGACATCGCGTTGTTCTCCCCTGAGATGCCACCGGTCCCACCCGGCAGCGCAGGGAACATACCGATGTGAATCTTTGCCGGGCAACCCCGTTCCGGCGACTCCTCACGCTTAGTCTTGGTCGTATGGCATCCCGTGATCCGGTCGCCGATCTGCGGCGCATCGCGTTTCTGCTGGAGCGGGCGAACGAGGCGACCTACCGGGTGAAGGCGTTCCGGTCGGCGGCCGCGGCCGTGGCCAAGGTCCCGCACGCCGAGCTCGCCGAGCGTGCCGGGGCGGGCACCCTGGCCAAGCTGGCCGGGGTCGGCGAGGTGACCGCCCGCTGCGTGACCGAGTCGCTGGCCGGCGAGGAGCCGGTCTACCTGCGACGGCTGCTCAGCACCAAGGGCACCGACCTGCCGGCCGAGGCGGCCGCGCTGCGTGCGGCGCTGCGCGGTGACCTGCACGTGCACTCGGACTGGTCGGACGGCGGGTCGCCGATCGAGGAGATGGCGCTGGCCGCGGCCGAGCTCGGGCACGAGTACTTCGTGCTCACCGACCACTCGCCGCGGCTCACCGTGGCCCGCGGCCTGACCGCCGACCGGCTGCGCCGCCAGCTCGACCACGTGGCGAAGCTGAACGAGCAGCTGCCCGACGGTTTCCGGATCCTGACCGGCATCGAGGTCGACATCCTCGACGACGGCTCGCTCGATCAGGAGGACGAGCTGCTGGCCCGGCTGGACGTGGTGGTCGGCTCGGTGCACAGCAAGCTGCGCGACGACTCGGCCCGGATGACCCGGCGGATGCTGGCCGCGATCGCCAACCCGCACCTGGACGTGCTCGGACACATGACCGGCCGCAAGGTGGCCGCGGCCGGCGCCGGCGACGCCGCGCACCGGACCGCCAGGACCCGCCCGCCGAGCACCTTCGACCTGGAGAAGGTGCTGGCCGCGTGCGTCGAGCAGGACAAGGCCGTGGAGATCAATTCGCGGCCGGACCGGCTGGACCCGCCGAAGCGGATGCTGACCGTCGCGGTCGAGGCCGGCTGCCGGTTCAGCATCGACACCGACGCGCACGCACCGGGGCAGCTGGACTGGCTGGGCAACGGCTGCGAGCGGGCGGCGCTCTGCGGGGTGTCCGCCGACCGGGTGGTGAACACCTGGCCCGCCGATCGCCTGCTGGCGTGGACCGGCTCGCACGGCTGAAATGGGCGAGCTCACCGAGCCGGGCATCCCATAGGGTCGGGCGGTGGGACAAATTGACGAACTCGCGAACCGCTATGTCGATGACTGGGCCGAGCTGACCCCGATCGGCGCCACCGCCGTCGGCATCTCGGGTTACGACGACAAGACCGATGACCTCTCACCGGACGGCTACGCGGCCCGGGCGGAGCTGACCCGCCGCACCGTCAACGAGCTCGACGTCCTCGAGCCTGAGCACGAACACGAGCAGGTCGCCAAGGACGCCATGATGGAGCGGCTGGGCCTGGAAATCGCCCGGGCCGATGCCGGGTACACCGCCACCGACGTCAACGTGATCTTCAGCGCCCTGCACGAGCTGCGGATGGCGTTCGACGGGATGCCGACCGAGGGCGAGCAGGCGGTGGCCAACATCGCGGCCCGGCTGAACGCGTTCCCGGTCGCACTCGAGCAGTACCGCCGCACCCTGCTGGACGGCGCCGACCGGGGCGTGGTCAGCGCCCGGGCCCAGCTGCTGGCGGTCGCCGAGCAGTGCGACGCGTGGACCGACACCAAGCGGGACAGCTTCTTCACCGGGCTGGCCGGCCGGCTCGAGGCCTCCGGCGCGCTCGCCACCGAGCTGAACCGGGGCGCCGCCGCGGCGACCACCGCCACCTCGGACTTCGGCCGGTTCCTGCGCGACGAGCTGGCGCCCCGGGGCCGGGACAAGGAGGCCGCCGGGCCGGAGCGGTACGCCCTGGCCTCCCAGTACTTCCTCGGCGCGAAGGTCGACCAGCAGGAGACGTACCTCTGGGGTTTCGAGGAGCTGCACCGGCTGGAGCGGGAGATGCAGGTGGTCTCCGCGGCGATCGGCGGGCGGGGCACCACCGTCGACGAGGCGGTGGCCGCGCTGGACGCCGACCCGGCCCGCAACATCCCCGGCAAGGAGCGCTTCCGGGACTGGATGCAGGCGCTCTCCGACCGGGCGATCAGCGAGCTGAACGGCGTCCACTTCGACATCGAGGCGCCGGCGCTCAAGCTCGAGTGCTGCCTCACCCCGACCAGCGACGGCGGCATCTACTACACCGGTCCGAGCGAGGACTTCTCCCGCCCGGGACGGATGTGGTGGGCGGTGCCGGAGGGGCAGACCACGTTCTCCACCTGGCGCGAGGTGACCACGGTCTTCCACGAGGGAGTGCCCGGCCATCACCTGCAGGTCAGCCAGGCGCTGCTCCGGGCCGGCACGCTGAACCGCTGGCAGCGGCTGCTGGCCTGGTGCTCCGGGCACGGCGAGGGCTGGGCGCTGTACGCCGAGCGCCTGATGGACGACCTGGGTTACCTGACCGATCCGGGTGACCGGCTCGGCATGCTGGACGCGCAGGCACTCCGGGCGTCCCGGGTGATCGTCGACATCGGCATGCACCTCGAGCTGGAAATCCCGCGGGACAACCCGTTCGGCTTCCACCCGGGCGAGCGTTGGACACCCGAGCTGGGCTGGGAGTTCCTGCGGCAGCACACCCGGGTGGCCGAGGAGGTGCTCCGGTTCGAGTGGAAGCGCTATCTGGGGTGGCCGGGGCAGGCTCCGTCGTACAAGGTCGGCGAGCGGATCTGGTTGCAGGCAAGGGATGAGGCCCGCCAGCGCAAGGGAAGTGACTTCGACCTCAAGACGTTCCACCGGGACGCGCTCAACCTCGGCGCGCTCGGCCTGGATCCGCTCCGGAAGGCACTCGCCAGGATTTGAGTCATTCAGGCCTCTCCGTATCGAAAGGGACGGAGAGGCCTATTTTTTTGTGGTGGATCACTCACCCACGGTATGGATACTCCATTCCGTAATTGGGTTAACACTTTGCGTGGATACCACTGCACCCAAGACGTAACGAATCCGAAGTAAAACTCATATTCACGTCTCGGCTTGGATACCGATACCATCTGCCCGGCACTTGTCACGCCGTTGAAAACACCCGCACCACAGGGCACGCAAAGCCCTCCACAGTGCGGGTACAGCGCGGCCGGCAGTGCTGCGTATCCCCCGATCGTCCGAGCGAACTCTGACCCTTGGAAAGGGGTTTCTTGAGGTTTTCTCGGATAGATTGACCCAGATCGGTGCGCCCGCATGGCTACAGTCGGTAGCCCCCCAATGGCCCATCGCGTGTGTGCATGGCGGAGGACGAAAGCAATGTCAGTCTCGGTGAACAGCCGGCGAACCCGTTTACGCTCCGCCCTTGCGGTGGTGCTGACGGCGCTTGTCCTGCTGCCGGCCGCAGGCCTGTTCCTGCGGGTCCTGCAAGAAAACTCGAAGCAGCGCGACAACACCCAGCTGGAACTGGACGGCGTCGAGTACCTCTCCGCGATGTCGTCGCTGATCACGGCCCTCGCCGAGTCGCAGTCCTCGTCCCTGCAGGGCGTCGCCACGGAGCCGGCCTCGGTGACCGCGGCGGTGTCCCGCGTGCAGGGTGTCGACGAGCGCTACGGCGACGACCTCGGTACCAAGACCCGCTGGGCCGATCTGAAGGACAAGATCGCCAAGCTCCCCAAGGTCACCGGTACCTCGGAAGCGATCATCCAGAAGCACATCGAGGCCGCTGACCTCACGCTCGCGCTGTACGACACGGTCCGGGAGAACTCGACCCTGAACCGTGACCCGGAGAGCGACATCTGGTTCCTGCAGCAGGCCGCCGCGTTCGACATGCCGACCGCTGTCACCGCGGTCAGCCGGATGGCCGACCGCGCGTCGATGACCGCGGGCGCCAAGACCAAGGCACAGCAGCAGACCCTGATCACGCTGCTCGGCTACCAGTCGCAGAAGGTCCAGGAGAGCACCGACACGCTCACCGACAACCTGCAGGCGGCGGCCGCCGACACCAGCAGCGACACGCTCAGCGGCAACCTGGTCAGCAACCTCGACTCGTTCCGCCGCGGGATCGAGGCCGCCAACCGTGGCGCCCCGATCGGCGCGAAGCCGAACGCGTCGACCCTGGTGACCGCGCAGTCCACCCTGCAGACCGCGCTGAGCGCGCTGTCCGGCGTGGTGCTCAAGGAGATCTCCAGCCTGCTCGAGGACCGGATGGACAGCCTGACCTACAAGCGGATCGAGGCGTTCGGCCTGTTCGGCGTTGCGATCGCGCTGATCGTGGTCGGCGCGTTCTGGACCCGGACCCGGGGCCGCGAGGCGCAGAACTCGCTGAACATCGGCGAGCCCACCCGAGACGTCTCGGTGCAGTCCGCCGGCAACAACGGCAACCAGGGCGGCAACCCCTACGGTGGCGGCAACCCGTACGACTCGGCGCCGCCGTACGGCGAGACCCCGAACTACGGCGGCGGGCGGGAGCGTTCCGGTGCTCTTCGGTAAGTTCCGCATCCTGGGCAAGCTCGCCCTGCTGGTACTCGTACCGTTGCTCGGTGTTCTCGCTCTGACCGTGCCGATCATCTACAACCGTACCCAGGCCGCGACCACCGCGCAGGACACGTCGAACACGGTCCAGTTGGCCACCCGGGTCAGCACCGCGGTCCTGGAACTCCAGGAGGAGCGGCTGCTCTCCGTCGGTTTCTCGCTCGGCCTGGTGGACGAGGCGACCCTGGTCGTGCAGAGCGCCGAGGCCGCCGAGAGCGTGGCCGAGCTCCTCGAAGACGACATCACCCTGCCGTCCACGCTGCGCCGGTCGGTCATCCTGGCCACCAAGCTGAACAGCACCCGGCAGAACGTGCTGAACCGGCTCACCGACCCGGTCGAGATCGTCACGGACTTCACCAACGTGATCACGCCGATCATCGACGGTCTGGGGCTGTCCACCCACGCCGACCTGACCACCGAGGTCGGCCAGCAGGTGTTCGCTCTGGAGCGCGCCATGCTGTCCGACGACCTGATCAGCCAGGCGTCCTGTTACCTGGCCACCGGCGCGGCCCTGATCAAGTCCAAGAACCCGACGGTTCAGGCGAGCGCCCAGCAGCTGCTGGGCCTGTTCAGCCAGTCGTTCAGCCAGATCCAGTCGATCATCACGCAGTCGAAGCCGTACTTCACCGACTCGCAGTACAAGCTCTACCTGAGCACCCAGGACGCGTTCCAGTCCCGGGTGGGCGCGGAGTTCACCACCCAGCTGGCGATCAACCCGGCCAACGCGCTGGGCACCCTGAACGCCAAGACGCTGTTCCCGTCGCTGAACTCCGTCATGGTCCTCGGTGGCTTCGTCGAGAAGCGCGTCGCCAAGGACGTGGACAACGCGGTCAACGCCAACCGGTCCAGCGCCATCCAGCAGGCACTGCTGGTCGGTGGCGCCACCGTCGTGCTGCTGTTCCTGGTGATCACGCTGAGCATCTTCATGGCCCGCGCGGTCGCCCGGCCGCTGCGGCGTCTGACCGTCTCGGCCGACCGCATCGCCCGCGCCGCCGAGGCCGAGCTCGAACGAGTCGCCGACGACGAGGGTGAGGCGGCGGTTCGCCCGATCCGCCTCGACCCGGTCGACGTCGAGGCCCAGGACGAGATCGGTGACCTGGCCCGAGCGTTCGACCGGGTGCAGACCACCGCCGCCCGGCTGGTGGAGCGCCAGGTGCTCGGCCGCCGTAACGTCGCGCAGATGTTCGGCCACGTCGGCCGGCGTACCCAGAACCTGGTCGGTCGTCAGCTGTCCCTGATCGACGGTCTGGAGCGCCGCGAGACCGACAGCGACCGCCTCCGCGAGCTGTACCGACTGGACCACATGTCCAGCCGTCTGCGCCGGAACGCGTCCGCGCTGGTCGTGCTCTCCGGTGGCGCCGGCGCCAACGAACACATGGCCCCGCTGCCGCTCTCCGACGTCGTCCGTCTCGCCCTCGGTGAGATCGAGGACTACACCCGTGTCGACGTGGAGGTGCCCGAGGAGATCATCGTGGTGCCGGCCGTGCTGGCCGACCTCACGCTGCTCCTCGCCGAGCTGCTGGAGAACTCGACGACGTTCTCCCCGCCGCACACCAACGTCACGGTCAGCGCCGAGGAGCTGCGCGGCGGCGCCCGCCTCGCGATCATCGACCGCGGCCTGGGCCTCACCCCGGAGCGGCTGGCCGAGGAGAACGCCCGGCTGACCCGTCGTGAGCGCCTCGACCTGGCACCCACCGAGGTGCTCGGCCTGTTCGTGGTCGGCCGGCTCGCCCGCCGGCACGACATCGAGATCACCCTGACCGACACCCCGGACGGTGGCGTCACCGCGTGGGTCGACCTCAGCCCGCAGCACCTGATCGCCCGGGTCGAGACCCTGGCCGTGCCGAGTGCTCCGGCCGTGCCGGCCGCTCCGGCGATGCCGCAGATCCCGATGCAGCGCGAGCCGATGTCGGCGCAGCTCAGCAACGCGCTGCGGGGCAACACCGCCGAGGTGGCGATCGCCAGCACCTCGATCCGTACGGTTCCGGGCAGCCAGCAGCCGTTCGACCCGAACGTGGTGGGCCGGGCTGCCCACACGCTGTCCTCGGTGCCGTCCTGGAACGCGTTCGGCGGCTCCGGCCCCGCGCCGGTCCTCGACGACCCGTACGCCGGTCAGCCGGTCTACGACGCCGAGCAGGTGTACTCGCCGGGGGTGGCGTACCAGGAGCCGAGCTCGCCGTACCGTCAGCCGGATCCGGCGCACGCGTACAACAGCGGCATCCCGGTCGCCGGCCGCGTGCCGGCCGCCCTGCCCGAGTTGCCCGCCGCCGGTCAGGGTGCCTGGGGTGGCAACGAGCTGGCTCTGCCGGCCGCGCCGTCCTGGAACGCACCGCAGCCGTCGGAGACCAACTGGAACACCGCGCCCTCGGCGTCGGCCGCACCGGTCTGGAACACCCCGGCCCCGGCCGAGACCAACTGGAACGTCCCGGCCCCGGCCGAACCGGCCCGCAACTCCGCGCAACCGGCCGAGCCGTCCTGGAACACGCCGCAGCAGCCGGCCGAGCCGTCGTGGAACGCACCGCAGCAGCCGGCCGAGCCGTCCTGGAACGCACCGCAGCAGCCGGCCGAGCCGGTCTGGAACACCCCGGCTCCGGCTCCCGAGCCGGTCGCTCAGGAGCCGGTACCGGCTCCGCCGAACAGCAGCGGCAACAAGCCGCTGCGGCGCCGGGTGCCGGGTACCCAGCTGCCGGTGGACTCCGGTCCCAAGCAGCACGCCGCGGCGCCGTCGCAGGACGACGCACTGGCCGCCCGAGCCGCGTTCGACGCGTTCGAGGCCGGCGTCACCCGGGCGCACGACACCAGCACCTCACTGCCGGCCCCGGACTTCAACGGCGGGCAGTGGAACACCCCGGCTCCGGCCGAGGCAGCCGCACCGCAGTGGAATGTGCCGGAACCGGCGGGGACCCAGTGGAACGTCCCCGAACCGTCCGGAACGCAGTGGAATGTTCCGGAGCCGGCCCCGACGCAGTGGAACGTCCCGGCCCCGGAAGCAGCACCGCAGTGGAACGTGCCGGCTCCCGAAGCGGCACCGCAGTGGAACGCGCCGGCGCCCGAGACGACTCCGCAGTGGAACGTCCCGGCACCTGAGCCGGCCCGGTCGCAGCAGTGGGATGCCCCCGCTCCGGCAGCTGCACCGGCCTCGCCTCCGTCGTTCGGCGGTGGCGCAGGGCTGACTCGCCGAGTGCCGGGGGCAACCCTGCCGAGCGAGCCGCACCAACCGATCCTTCCGCCCGCGCCGACCCTGATGGACCCAGAGCAGGCCCGAGCACTGATGGATCAGTTCGAGTACGGCGTCGCACTCGCACTGAATGAAACTCAGCCACAACCCGAGGGACAACCGCGATGACTTCCCCATACCCCACCGCGCAAAGTCAGCTCAGCGCCGAAGCCAAAACCTTCAACTGGCTGCTTGACTCGTTCACGTCCGGTACAGCGGGCGTCATCGAAGCCATCGCCGTCTCCTCGGACGGCCTCCTGATGGCCATGTCCGCGATCAAGGACCGCCCGAACGCCGAGCGTCTCGCGGCCGTCGTGTCCGGCCTCACCAGCCTGTCCGGCGGCGCCGCGAGCTGGTACCGGCTGGGCGCCCTGAACCGCGTCATCATCGACATGGCCGACGGCTATCTGCTGGTCACCGCGATCAGCGCCGGCTCGGTGCTCGGCGTCATCGCCGACCGGACCGCGAACCTGGGAACCCTGGCGTACGAGATGACTCTCTTCGCCACCCGGGCCGGTGGCGCCCTGAGCCCGCGCCTCATCGCCGAACTTAAGAACGCCGTTCAGCAATGAGCTACCCGGACCCCGACGAACCGGTAGCTCCGGCGCGCCCCGGAGTCCGGCCGTTCCTGCAATCCGGTCCTAAGCACTCGATCGGTGGTTACACCCCTACCGGGGAACAGCCGCCGGTCGAGCCGACACAGACCAACACTCTGCGCCCGTTCGTCATCACGGCCGGGCGTACCGATGGAGGCGACCCCGACATCGGTATGGAGACTCAGGTGACGATGGTGCCTGGTGCACCACCGTCACGGCTTTCACCGGAAACCAGGGCGATCGTGTCTCTCCTCGAGGAGAGCCCGACTTCGATAGCCGAGATCTCCGCACGCCTGCGCCTGCACCTGGGCGTCACCCAGATCCTCATCGGCGACCTGCGCGCCGCCGGCCAGGTTGACGTTCAGGTGCTGGAAAACGACACCCCTGACCCCGAGACCATCATGCGAGTGATCCGTGGACTTCGATCCATCAGCTAACCGCGTCGTCGGAACCGCGCGGATACCGGGCGGCGCCGCGCCCAAAAAGGCGCCCGTCCCGGTAAAGATCATCGTGGCCGGCGGCTTCGGGGTGGGTAAGACGACGACCGTCGGCGCCATCTCGGAGATTTCGCCGCTGACCACCGAGGCCGAGATGACCTCCGAGTCGGTCGGCATCGACAACCCCGGTCAAGCCACCATGAAGACGACCACCACCATCGCCATGGACTTCGGCGTGCTGACCATCGATCAGACGCTGAAGCTCTACATCTTCGGCACGCCGGGACAGACCCGGTTCGCCTTCATGTGGGACGACCTGGTGAAGGGCGCCCTGGGCGCGCTGGTCGTGGTGGACACCAACCGCATCGACGATTGTTATCCAGCGGTCGACTACTTCGAACGGGCCGGTCTTCCGTTCGTGGTCGGCGTCAACACCTTCAACGGCCAGATGGGTTACAGCCTCGACGAGGTGCGCTGGGCGCTCGCGGTTCGCGAGGATGTCCCGATCATCTCGTACGACGCTCGTTTCCGCGGTTCTGTCCGGGATGCCCTGCTCGTCGTTCTCGACCAGGCTCTCGACAAGGCCATCCGGATGAAGTCGTAGGGTGTGCGGCGGGTCGCCCGGATCACGTCATTCCCAATCTTGCCGATAAGAGGGCAGAGTAGGGATACCGGGCGACCGTGCGAGGGATGAGGACGGTGGACGTGCGAGGCGGACTGGATGACGCGCTCAGCAAACTGGCCCGCCGTGACGAGCTTCGGCGGCGGGCGACGACCGGCGAGACTCCGGGCACTCCGCCGGAGGTGACCGAACTGGTCGAGGCGATCGCCGGCGTGGTCGCCCGGCATCCGAGCCTCGGCGTCACCGTCGGGGTCGAGGGCGCCGGTGATCCGGTGCTGCTGCACTTCGCGTTCGCGGACGGCACCGTGCAGGTCCGGGCGGATCGCTCGGTGACCGGCCGGGCCGACGAGGCCGGGTCGGCGCACGCCGATTTCGAGATCAACGTCGACGATCCGGAGCCGCCGCCCCGCGGCAGCCACGACGATCAGGATCGGTTCGGCCCGACCGACTACGACTACGACTACGCCGAGCCGCCCACCGCGGAACGCCCGTTCGTCGCACCGTCGCAGCCACCACCACCACCGGCGGCGTATGCGCCACCGCCGGTGCCGCCGACCGCCTACGCGCCGCCCCCGGTGCCGCCGCAGCAGCAGCGGCACACGTTCGGGCCGACGCCTCCGCCGCACGCCGAGCCGGCCGCTTTCCAGGAGCCGCCGTCGAACCCGGTCCCGTTCCAGGCGGGTCCGCCGGAGGAGACCGAGCAGGCCGCCCGGCGACTGGCCGCGATGCTGCGCAGTCACCCCAACCTGCTGGACAACTCCGGGGACTGAGTTCCTCGTGACGAGAGGCGGTCGCTGCGGCGGCCGCCTTTTTCGTACGCACCGACAGTTACTCTCCGCAGTCATCTGAGCACACCCCGAGACGGCCGACCGGCGCCGCGAGGTGGCTGCCGCACGCCCGGTTTCGGCAGCCCCGAGGCGTCTGAGATGTCTGACATAGCCTTTTCGGGCGATTTGCACCGACAGGCGGCCCATCGATGTTGAGTCACGCTGAGTAGCGCCATATTGTCCTATTACGTCCGGGAGAACGACCGGGATCTGGCGATCAGTGACAAGCATGGGGGCACACGATGTCGGCATCAGACGGCTGGTTCATCGCGGTCGCGGGCTACGCGATCCTGCTGGCCTGGCCGCTCTCCACCGTCATCCTGGTCTGGTTCGCGGTCAGGTACGGCGGAACGCACCGGGCCAAGGTCGTCAACAAGGCGCTGGCCAGCGGCGGCGGCAAACCGGGCTACTTCTGGATCATCGTGCCGGCCCTCAACGAGGAAGCCGTGGTCGCCAACACGGTGAAGGCGGCACTCGGCCTGCGCGGCCCCGGCGGCACGCTGACCCGGGTGCTCGTCGTCGACGACGGCTCGGACGACCGCACCCCCGAGGTCCTCGCCGCCATCGACCACGATCGCCTGCACGTGATGCGTCGCGAGCTGCCGCACGCCCGGCAGGGCAAGGGTGAGGCGCTGAACGCGGCGTACCGCTACATCGCCCACCGCAGCGAGCAGGAGGGCATCCCGGCCAACCGGGTCGTGCTCGGCATCATCGACGGCGACGGCCAGGGCAGCGACAACATCCTGGTCGAGGTCGGCCGGCTGATGGGCGACACCAAGGTCGGCGCCGTCCAGGTGCAGGTACGCATCCGCAACCGCAACAAGCTCCTCGGCGCGGTGCAGGACCTGGAGTTCGGCGCGATCGTCGACGCCTGCCAGAACATGCGGGACGCGCTGAACACCGTCGGCCTCGGCGGCAACGGCCAGTTCAGCCGGCTCTCCACACTGATCTCGCTGGGCACCGCGCCCTGGTCGAACTGCCTGGTCGAGGACATGGAGCTGGGCCTGCGGATGCACCTGCAGGGCGTCTCGATCCGATACACCTCGCGGGCCTCGGTCACCCAGCAGGCGGTGGTGGACATCAAGCGGCTCACCCGGCAGCGCACCCGCTGGGCGCAGGGCAACCTGCAGTGTGCCCGCTACCTCGGCTCGCTCTTCGCGTCCGGCAACATCGCGCGCACCTCGCTGGTCGAGATCCTGCACTACCTGGTCTCGCCGTGGATCAACGCGATCGTCGCGGTCCTGCTCTCGCTCTCCGGAACCGTCGGCGCCATCGGCCTCATGATCGGGCACCCGCTGCCGATTCTGCCGACTTGGTGGGCGTTGGGCGCGAGCGTCGGCATCTGGGCAGCTGTCACCACGTTCCCGGGCCTGGTCTGGGTGCTGGTGCACCGGGCCAAGCGTGCGGACGAGTCGATGTCCCGGATGCTGCTCGCCGCCCTGGCCTACCCGGCCTTCCTGCTGCTCGGCCTGACCGCCACCTACCGGGCGCTGGGCCGCCAACTGAGCGGCAAGCAGGCCTGGGCCAAGACCGAACGCCTGGTCGAGGAACCCCTCGCCCTCCAGACCGCCTGATCCCGCAGGCCCGGTACGTGAAAGTGAAGGAAGGCTCCCCCCGATGTCCCTTCGCGAAGTCCATCTGATCGGCGGCACCCGTCCCGAGGCCGTCAAGCTCGCTCCGGTCGTTCTCGCCTTCCGCGAGGCCGGCCTGCTCCGCCCGATCCTGCTGGCCAGCGGCCAGCATCCGACGATGGTGACCCAGGCGCTCGCCGCGTTCGACCTGGAACCGGACATCACCCTCACCGTCGAGCGTCACACCGGCACCCAGGCCGAGCTGCTCACCGCGATGGTCCAGCAGCTCGACGAGCTGTGGTCGGTACGCACCCCGGCCGCCGTGATCGTCCAGGGCGACACCACCACCAGCCTGGCCGGCGCGCTCGCCGCGTTCTGGCGCCGGATCCCGGTGGTGCACCTGGAGGCCGGCCTGCGCTCCGGTGACCTGGCGTCGCCGTTCCCCGAGGAGGGCAACCGCCGACTGGTCGCCCAGGTCGCCTCGCTGCACCTGGCGCCCACCCCGCTGGCCGCGATGAACCTGCTGGACGAGAAGATCGCCGCGAGCGACGTGCTGGTCACCGGCAACACCGTTGTCGACGCGACGCTCGCGGTCGCCGCCCGGGGCCTGCCGTACGAGAACCCCGCCGTCGCCGCCCGGGCCACCAGCACGAACCGCCTGGTGCTGGTCACCGCGCACCGCCGCGAGTCCTGGGGCGAGCCGCTGGACCGGATCCTGGGCGCGGTCAAGGAGCTGATCGCCCGTTACCCGGACATCGACGTGGTGCTGCCCAGTCACCCCAACCCGGCGGTCCGGGCCCAGGTGGACGCGGCGCTGGCCGGCGTGGAGCGGGTCACCGTGACCGATCCGCTGCCGTACCCGGACCTGTCCCGGCTGCTCTCCGAGGCGTACCTGGTGCTCACCGATTCGGGTGGGATCCAGGAGGAGGCGCCGTCGTTCGGCGTCCCGGCGCTGGTGCTGCGGGACGTCACCGAGCGGGTCGAGTCGCTGGACGCCGGATGCGCCAAGCTGGTCGGCTCGGATCCCGCGCTGATCGTCGCCGAGGCGTCCGCGCTGCTGGACAGCCGGCTCCGACGGGACGCGATGACGTCCGGCGGTAACCCGTACGGCGATGGTCGTGCCGCCGCCCGCACCGCGCAGGCCACCGCGGCCCTCCTCGGCCTCGCGCCGTCCCCCGAAGCCATGCCCGTGCTGCAGTCCGCCACCGAGATCGGAGTCGACGCCTGATGCGTACTTCCAAGGTCACTCGACGCTCCCTGATCGCCGGTGGCGGCGCGGCTGCGGCCATCGCGGTCGCTGCCGGTGTCGGTTTCCGATCGGTCGAGGCCGACGCCGCGGTCACCACACCCATCACCTCGGCCGGCCGGACCGGCAAGGGTGGTCCCGGCTCCGGGTCCGCCAAAACCCTTGTTCTGTACGACACCACGGGCGACTACGGCTGGCTCGGCGAGGTCTACGCGACCCAGACGGCGAACCTGAGCTCGCGCTTCGGCTCGTGGACCGCCGCACCGGTGGCCAAGTACAAGTCCGGCGACCTGAACGCCTACACCGCCGTGGTCTACCTGGGCTCCACCTACGACGAGCCGCTGCCGGCCGCGTTCCTCACCGACGTGATCGCCACCAGCAAGTCGGTCACCTGGGTCTACGACAACATCTGGCAGCTGGCCGCGGTCGCCGGGTTCACCGCGAAGTACGGCTTCGCCAGCGGCGCGTTCGACTTCGCCGAGATCACCGAGGTCGGGTACAAGGGCCGGAAGCTGACCCGGAGCACCGACAACAAGTCCGGGATCATGAACCTGGCGATCAGCGACAGCACCAAGGTCACCACGCTGGCCACCGCGGTCCGCCCGGACGGCACCAGCTTCCCGTGGGCGGTCAAGTCCGGGAACCTCACCTACGTCGGTGAGATCCCGTTCGCCTACGTCACCCACGACGACCGCTACCTGGCCTTCGCCGACCTGCTCTTCGACTCGCTGGGCGGCGGCACGACCGAGCGGCACCGGGCCCTGATCCGGATCGAGGACGTCGGGCCGGACGCCGACCCGGACGGGCTCAAGGCGGTCGCCGACTACCTGTCCGCGCAGAACGTGCCGTTCAGCGTCGCGGTCTACCCGCGCTTCCGGGACCCCAAGGGTGTGCAGAACAACGGCAAGGCGCAGGACTACACGCTGGCGTCGAAGCCGAAGGTGCTCGCCGCGCTGAAGTACATGCAGGCCAAGGGCGGCACGCTGATCATGCACGGGTACACCCACCAGTACGGCGCGGTGGCCAACCCGTACGACGGGGTCAGCGCGAACGACTTCGAGTTCTACAAGGCGCACGTCGACGCGGCGGACAGCGTGATCTACGACGGGCCGGTCGCCGAGGACTCCACGGCCTGGGCCACCAGCCGGATGGTCGCCTCCGGCGCGATCTTCGTGGCCACCGGGCTGGGCGCTCCGAAGATCTTCGAGTTCCCGCACTACGCCGCGAGCGCGCTCGACTACCAGGCGGTCAACGCGCTGTTCGGCAAGCGGTACGACCGGGGCCTGTACTTCCCGGGTGTGCTGACCGGCGCCAAGTTCGACTACACCCGCCAGTTCGGGCAGTTCTTCCCGTACCCGGTGCGGGACGTGTACGGCTCGGTGGTCGTACCGGAGAATGTCGGTAATGTCGAGATCGAGCCGTTCAACAACCATCCGGTGCGGTTGCCCGCCGACATCATCGCGTCGGCCCAGCGGAACCTGGTCGTGCGGGACGGCGTGGCGAGCTGCTTCTACCACTCGTACCTCGGCACCGACCACCTGAAGGACCTGGTCACCGGGATCAAGGCGGCCGGCTACACGTTCGTGAGCGCCGAGTCGGTGCTGAACGGCTGACCCCGTTCGCCGCTCGCAGGCCGCCGTTGCCGTTTTCCGCAGCGGCGGCCTTCTTCACTACCAAGGAGACAGACGTGGACGTGGTGGACTTCTGGGTCCGGTCCTGGACCTCGGACGATCTGACCGCCGCCCGCCGGCTGCTCACCCCGCACGTCGAGGTGGAGTGGAACCTGGACGCGCCGGTCGACGACGAGGAGATGCTCCAGGTGCTGCACCGGATCGCCGCGTTCGCCGACCGGGTGGAGCTGACCGCGCGGACCGACGCGATCGACGGCGCCGCGCTGATCTACGACCTGATCGGGCCGTTCGGCTCAGCGCAGCTCGTCGAACTCCTCGCGGTCGAGCAGAACCTGATCACCGAGGTGCGCCACGTCTACGACGTCACCGCGATCGACAGGTACTTCCCCGGCCTCTACGCCAACTAGAACGCCCGGTCCAGCAGCGCGAACAGTGCCGCCCAGTGCCGCTGCTCGCCCTCCGGGTGGTGCATCGCCGTGTCGGACATGGTGAACCCGTGCGGCGCACCCTCGTACACCTCGGACGTGTACTTCACCCCGGCGTCGGCCAGCGCGGCTTCCAGCTCCGCGATCTGCTCCGGCGTCATCGAGCTGTCGTTGTCGGCGTGTCCGAAATAGACCTCACCGGTGATCGACCCGACGCCCCGGTGCGGGCTGTCCGGCTGGTCGCCGACCACCCGGCCGGCGTGGAAACTGCCCAGCACCGACACCCGGTCCGGCAGCGCCGAGATCACCCGGAGCGCGTTCATCCCGCCCATGCAGTAGCCGAAGATCCCGGCCGGACCGGCCGCGACACCGTCCTGCGCGGCGAGGAAGTCCAGGTACGCCGTGGCGTCCGCGACCACCCTCTCCGGCGTGAGCTCCTGCATCATCGGGCCCAGCTTCGCGAACGCCGCGCCGCGCTCCTTCTCGTCGGTGAGCACCGCCGGGTCCACGATGGGGCTGCGCTGACTGCGATAGAACAGGTTGGGGAGCAGTACCGCGTACCCGCGCTCGGCCACCCGGTCGGCCATCTCGCGCAGCCGCGGGCGGACACCGAAGGCGTCCATGAACATCAAAATCCCCGGGTACGGCCCGGGCCCGTCCGGCTTGACGAAGTACGCGTCGGAGAGGCCGTCCGCGGCCGGAACGTCGATCGAAGTCTGTTGCATCGCCGCATCCCTTGAACCATTGGTCATGATCGGGGCGACCGTAGCACCGCCTGACGGGTTTACCGCCGGAACGTCGTATTCTTCGTCGTATGGCCACCCGGCTGCGTGCGGATGCCCGCCGAAACCGAGCGGCCCTGCTCTCCGCCGCTCGCGAGGTCTTCGCGGAGCAGGGCCTGGACGCCTCGCTGGACGAGATCGCCCGCCGCGCCGGCGTGGGCAACGCCACCCTGTACCGCCGTTTCCCCAGCCGCCGGCACCTGATCGCCGAGGTCTTCGCGATCCACATGACGGCCGCGGTCCACCTCGCCGACCAGGCCTGCGAGCACCCCGATCCGTGGGCCGCGTTCGTCGGCTACCTGACCCGGGTCTGTGAGCTGCAGGCCACCGACCGGGGCCTGGCCGAGCTGCTGGTGACCACGATGTTCGACGACGACGAACGGCTGTCCGCGCTGCGGGCCACCGCCCAGCGGCGCGCGGTCGACGTGCTGGTCCGCGCGCAGCGGGCCGGGCGGCTGCGCCCCGACTTCACCCGGCACGACCTGTGGCTGGTGATGATGGCGAACGCCGGGGTCAACCGGCACGCCACCGACCCGTACGCGTGGCGCCGGCAGCTGGCCCTGCTCATCGGCGGCCTGGCGACCCGGTGACCGGACGGTCACCGCACGGCTTTTAAGGATCTTTAAGGCTGCTGCCGGAGACCGTTAAGACGCTTCGGCGCAACAATCGCTCCGTCGTCTTCCCCGGTGATCGGAGTCCTTCCATGCAACGCAGCCGTCTGCGGCTCGCCATCTACTCCACGGCCGCGGTCCTCGCGGTCGGTGGTGGCATCGGCGCGGCGGTCGCTGCCACCACCGGTGGCACGGGCAGCCTCACCGCCAGCTTCACCAAGGACAGCGACTGGGGCACCGGCTACCAGGCGCACTACACGATCCAGAACGGCACCGGCGCCGCGGTGAACGGCTGGCAGCTGGTCTTCGGCCTGCCCGCCTCGGCGAAGCTCAGCACCTCGTGGGACGCCACCGTCACCACCAGCGGCAACGTCGAGACCGCGAAGAACGCCGGCTGGAACGGCACCATCGCGGCCGGCGGCACGATCTCCTTCGGCTTCGTGGTCAACGGCAAAGGCGACCCGACGAGCTGCACGATCAACGGCGCGTCCTGCACCGCCGGCGGCGTGGTGACCACCGCACCCACTGCCACCGCGACGGTCGCGCCCACCAAGACCGCCACCGTCGCGCCCACCAAGACCGCGACGGTCGCGCCCACCAAGACCGCCACCGTCGCGCCGACCAAGACCGCGACCGCGTCACCGACCGCGACCGCCACGGCCAACCCCGGCACCGGTACGGGCGGCGGCGTGCTGGTCGCCCCGTACGTCGACATGGGTGTTCTCTCCAACGGCGGCACGCTCTCCGCCCTGGGCACCGGTGGCAACGTCAAGTCGTTCAGCCTGGCGTTCGTGACTGCGGCCGGCTGCAAGGCCAGCTGGTTCGGCGCGTTCGACCCGCGGGCCAAGCAGTTCGCCGACCAGATCAGCGCGGTCCGCGCGGCCGGTGGCGACGTGAAGGTCTCCTTCGGTGGCGCGACCGGCGTCGAGCTGGCCCAGGCCTGCACCTCGACCAGCGCGCTGCAGGCCGAGTACCAGGCCGTGGTGGACGCGTACCAGCTGAAGTACATCGACCTCGACATCGAGGGCGCGGCCTCGGCCGACACCGCCTCGATCACCCGCCGGTCGACCGCCCTCGCGGCGCTGCAGAAGGCGAACCCGGGTCTGAAGATCTCGCTGACCCTCCCGGTGCTGCCGGAGGGCCTGACCGCGGACGGCCTGAACGTGATCACGTCGGCCAAGTCGGCCGGCGTCGACCTGGACCTGGTCAACATCATGGCGATGGACTACGGCCGCTCCGGCCAGGACTACGGCGACCTGGCGATCCAGGCGATCACGTCCACCAAGAACCAGATCAAGTCGCTCTACGGCAACAGTGACGCGGCGGCCTTCAAGATGGTCGGCGTCACCCCGATGATCGGCAAGAACGACGACAACGGCACGTTCAGCCAGAGCGACGCCAAGGACGTTGTCACGTTCGCCAACGCCAACCACATCGGCTTCGTCTCCTTCTGGGAGATGCAGCGGGACAAGAACGCCTGCAACGGCGCGCTGTTCCAGTGCACCAACGTCGCGCAGACCGCGTTCGAGTTCTCCAAGATCTTCGCCGGCTTCAAGGGCTAACAGCCGGCTCACCAGAAGAAGGGCCCCGGATCGCCCCGGGGCCCTTCTTCGCTGTCCAGAACTATTCTTCGCTCTCCAGAACTAAACGAAGCCGCGGCCGGTCTCGTCCAGCGACTCCCGGGCCAGATCGTGGAAGCTGATGTCGGGGCGGCGCTCCAGCCACACGTTCAGCGAGACACGCAGCACGGCCAGGAACGTGGTCGCGATGAGCTGCGCTCGTACCCCCAAGGGGTCACCCGGACCGAGGCGGACCGCAACCTCGGCGGCGAGTTCGCGTTCCAGCGCGGCGAACGTCTGCACCTGCGCCGCGGCCAGCGACGGATGCCGGCGAACCATCCGGCTGCGGGCGATCCACTCCGGATCGAGGTCGCCCTGCTGGCCGTAGAACTCCTCGGCCGCGGCGCTGAGCGCGGCCCACGGCGACTCGGTCGCCGGCCGCTCCCGGGCCAGGCCCGCCAGCAGCCGCATCCGTTGCAGGTCACCGTAGAAGAGCGCTTCCTCCTTGTTGGCGAAGTAGTTCGAGAACGTCCGCCGGGAGACGCCCGCCTCGTCCGCGATCGCCTCGACCGTGATCTTCTCCGGCCCGTGCTCGAACGCCAGGCGCAATGACGCCTCATGCAGCGCCTGCCGGGTGGCCGCCTTCTTCCGCTCGCGCAGGCCGGGCTGCTCCGGCTCGGAGGTCGTGGCGCTCATGCCGCCGAGCGTACCGGCGACGCTCATCACTTCCCAACGGGAAAACTTGCGCACTGGGCAACTTGAGCAGATAGTTGTATGTACCAAGCACTGCGAAGGAGCCGCCATGACACACCCCGGTGGCACCGAACGGCACCAGCTGCTGGCGACCATGCACGAGGTCATCAAGGCGGTCCGCCTGCTCAAGCAGGACCGCCCACCGACCCTCGCGGCCGTCCCGGTGGGCACCGTCGGCGTCCTCTCCGAGATCCGCGCCCGGGAGACCACCGGCTGCCACGCCAAAGAGCTGGCCGCCGACAACGCACTCGACCCCTCCACGATCAGCCGGGCCGTCGCCGCCCTGGTCCGCACCGGGCTGGTGGCCCGCAGCGCCGACCCCGCCGACGGCCGCGCCAGCACGCTGCACCTGACCGACCAGGGCCGGGACGTCCTCGACGCCGCACAGGCGCATTACGAGACCCGGTTCGCGGCAGCGCTGCGCGACTGGAGCCCGCAGGAGATCACCGACTTCACGGCCGCGCTGCAGCGCTTCGCCCGCGACCTCATCGACCAGCACACCCACGCACCTGAACTGGAGGCGGCGCGATGAGCGCTCCGACCATCACTCGCTCGGAACCGGGAGCGATGACCCACCGCGAGATCCTGGAGGCCCTCTCCGGCCTGCTGCTCGTGCTCTTCGTCGCGATGTCGAGCTCGACGATCGTCTCGACCGCGCTGCCGCGGATCATCGGTGACCTCAACGGCTCGCAGACCCAGTACACCTGGGTGGTCACCGCGACCCTGCTGACCGCCACCGCGTCCACCCCGATCTGGGGCAAGCTGGCCGACCTCTACAGCAAGAAGACGCTGGTCCAGATCTCGATCGTGGTGTTCGTGCTGGGCTCGATCCTGGCCGGCATCACGCAGAACACCGAGCAGCTGATCGCCGCCCGGGCCTTCCAGGGCCTCGGCATGGGCGGTGTGCAGGCGCTGGTCCAGGTCGCCATCGCGGCGATGATCCCGCCGCGGGAGCGCGGACGGTACAACGGCTACCTCGGTGGCGTGATGGGCCTGGCCACGGTCGCCGGCCCGCTGCTCGGCGGCGTGATCGTCGACACCGACGCGCTCGGCTGGCGCTGGTGCTTCTTCATCGGCATCCCGCTCGCCCTGGTCTCCCTGGTGGTGCTGCAGAAGACCCTGCACCTGCCGGTGATCCGCCGGAGCAACGTGAAGATCGACTACCTGGGCGCCACCCTGATCGCGGCCGGCGTCAGCGTCATCCTGGTCTGGGTGTCGTTCGTGGACAGCTCGTTCGCCTGGATCTCCTGGCAGAGCTTCGTCATGGTCGGCGCCGGCGTGGCCCTGCTCGCCCTGGCCACCTGGGTCGAGTCCCGGGCCGCCGAGCCGGTCGTCCCGCTCTCGATCGTCCGCCAGCGCACCACCGCCCTGTCGATCCTGGGCAGCCTCGCGGTCGGCATGGCGATGTTCGGCGGCGCGGTCTTCCTCGGGCAGTACTTCCAGATCGGCCGCGGCTACAGCCCGACCGAGGCCGGCCTGCTGACCGTCCCGATGATGTTCGGCCTGGCCCTCGCGTCGACGATCGCCGGCCGGCTGATCACCCGGAGCGGCAACATCAAGCCGTACGTGGTGGCCGGCACGATCATCCTGGTCGCCGGGTTCGCCGGGCTCTCGTTCCTCGACCACGACACCCCGCTCTGGTACGTCGGTATCGCGATGTTCCTGGTCGGCGCGGGTGTCGGCATGTCGATGCAGAACCTGGTGCTGGCGGTGCAGAACACCGTGTCACTCAAGGACATCGGCGCGGCCAGCTCGACCGTCGCGTTCTTCCGCTCGCTCGGCGGCACGATCGGCGTCTCGGTGCTCGGCGCGGTGCTGGCCCACCGGGTGTCCGACTCGATGACCGACCAGCTCGCCGCGATCGGCGTGCAGTCCACCGGTGGCGGCGACGTCAGCCCGCTGAACCTGGGCAGCCTGCCGCCGGCCATCCAGCACATCGTGCGGGTGTCGTACGGCGACGCGACCGGCCACATCTTCCTGATCTCCATGGGCATCGCGGTGGTCGGGGTGATCGCCGCGATCATGATGAAACCGGCCAAGCTGCGCAGCACGGTCGATCTGGCCGCACCGAAGACGGACGAGCCGGAACTCGCCGTCACCAGCAAATAGTTCTCTCCTGGCGGCGCCCGGACTCCACCGAGTCCGGGCGCTGTTCCCATTCCGCGACCCAGATCACCTGCCGGAAACCGAAACCTTCTGTTGACAGAGAGCTAACCTCGGTTGACGGAGAGCTGATCATCGGCACGGTTTTCCTCAGCCCGGGCTCTCCGTGACCGATCAGTCGGCCGACCACGGAGAGGAGCCCCGGGTTGAACGAGCGTGTGATGGACGCCGAGGCGCTGTCGGCCGTCCTCCTCAGCATCGAGGACAAGCGATCCTGGGACGCCCGCGCCGAGCTGATCCGGACGAGCGAGCTCGAGCAGCTCGCGATCGACCTCGGCGACGAGCTGCTCGCCATGCGGGCCCGACTCTGCAAGATCAATATGCGGATGCGCTGCGGTGACCTCGCGGCGGCCGCCGAGGACATCTGGCACGTCAACCAGTGGGCGGTCGAGCACGACGCCCACCAGCTGCTGGCGCGCACCCACCTGATCTGGACCTCCATCCACCTGCACCTCGGCGACGCCGAGCAGGGCCTGGAGCACGCGGTCCTCGCGGTCGAGCTGCTCGACGACGAGTCCACCGATCACATGCACGTCTGGCACCGGACCAAGCTGGCCGACGCGCTGTATTTCGCCGACGACATGGACGGCGCCCGGATCCGGTACGCCCAGGCCGAGGAGGTGGCGCTCCGGCTCGGCTCGCCGGCGCTGCTCTGCCTGCTGAACAACTACGCGTACGTCGAGTCCACCGGCGGCGACCAGAAGCGGGCCAACGAGATCGCCGAGCGGCTGCTGCGGCTCGCCGACGAATGGCACATCCCGATGGAACCGGCATTTCTCGACACCATCGGTTCCATCCAGATCATCAACGGTGACTTCGCGGCGGCCGAGGAGACCATGCGCCGCTGCCTCGAGCTGCACGCCAAGGGCAAGTGGGACGACGCCAACGACATGGCGCAATACCTGGTCACCCTCGCCCAGGTGCAGCGCGGCCTGGGCAAGTACGACCTGGCCCAGGCCAACCTCGAGGAGGCTCACCGGCAGTGCCTCGAGCGCGACCTCGGTGAGTCGCTGGTCCGCCTGCACCTCGAGCAGGCCGAGCTGTACGCGGCCCGCGGCGACTTCGAGGCGGCCTTCGCCGCGCACAAGGTCTTCTTCGAGGCACACCACCAGCAGCAGTCCCTGCAGAAAGAGGCGCGCGCCCGGACCCGGCAGGCCATGTTCGAGACCGTCGAGGCACGTCAGGAGGCCGAGCGGTTCCGCGAGCAGGCCCGCCGTGACCCGCTCACCGGCCTGCACAACCGCCGGTACGTCGACGAGCGCCTGCCCGACCTGATCCGCACCGATCCGGCGCTGACCGTGGCCCTGGTCGACCTCGACCACTTCAAGCAGATCAACGACCAGCTCTCGCACGACGTCGGTGACCAGGTGCTGGTCCGGGTGGCGCAGGTGCTGGCCCGGGAAGTGGCCGCGGCCTGCCCGGAGGGTTTCGTGGCCCGGATGGGTGGCGAGGAGTTCCTGGTGGTGCTGCCGGGCACCGCCGTGCCACGGGCCACCGCGCAGCTCGACGACATCCGGCGCACGCTCCGTAACCAGCACTGGTCGCCGATCACCCGCCACCTCCCGGTCACGGTGAGCATCGGTGTGGCCGGTCTGATCGATGCCGAGGAACGCGCCCAGGCACCCCTACTGTCCACTGCGGACGGTCATCTGTACGCTGCCAAGCACGGTGGACGTGATCGTGTGGTGTCCGCCGCTGATCTTCGGGGGTTCGCCGGACACGCCTCGGCCGCCTGACCTTGCCGTCTCACTCCGTAGTCAGAAACGGATTGCGGGGGTTAAGTCGGTCAA
This sequence comes from Actinoplanes palleronii, assembly GCF_016862315.1. Taxonomy (GTDB): domain Bacteria; phylum Actinomycetota; class Actinomycetes; order Mycobacteriales; family Micromonosporaceae; genus Actinoplanes; species Actinoplanes palleronii. Next base: position 29,992 of record NZ_BOMS01000080.1, read on the forward strand.
TCGTTGGCGCTAGGCTGTACGCGCTGTCGAAGATCGACGGTCGGGTTCGGCGCGCAAGGAGGCGGTCGTGCAAAGCAGTGGCAACTCCGCAACCAACGAGGTCGCCCCGCCCGGCGTCAATATCAACGTGCCGCACTCGGCCCGCATCTACGACTACTGGCTCGGCGGCAAGGACAACTTCGCCGTCGACCGCGCGGTCGGCGAGGCGATGATCCAGGCTATCCCCGGTATGCGGTACATGGCCGGCGAGAACCGCAAGTTCGTGCACCGGGCCGCCCGCGACCTGGTCGCCAAAGAGGGCATCCGCCAGTTCCTGGACGTCGGCACCGGCATCCCGACCCGGCCCAACCTGCACGAGATCGCCCAGCAGATCGCGCCGGAGACCCGGGTCGTCTACGTCGACAACGACCCGATCGTCCTGGTGCACGCCCGCGCGCTGATGCTCAGCTCCCCGGAGGGTCGCAGCGAGTACATCAGCGCCGATCTCCGCGACGCCGGATCGATCCTCAACGATCCGATCCTCAGCGACACGCTCGACCTCACCAAGCCGATCGGCCTCACCCTGATCGCCGTGCTGATGCTCCTCGCCGACGCGGACGATCCGTGGAGCACGGTGGCCGCGCTGCGCGACGCCATGCCGTCCGGGAGCTGCCTGGCGATCACCCACCCGACCGCCGACTTCAACCCCGACGAGGTGAACACCGCGGTCGCCGCCGCGACCGGCGCCGGGATGACGCTGGTGGCGCGCAGCCAGGAGGCGGTCGCCCGCTTCTTCGGCGACTGGGAGCTGCTGGAGCCGGGCCTGGTCCCGGTCTCGGCCTGGCGGCCGGACACCGAGGTGGCCGATCCGCAAGCGGCGTACTACTGGGCGGGCGTCGCCCGCAAGCCCTGAGTCGTGCTCCCTCGGGCTTCTTCCACGCATAACGCCTGAGGCGCACCGGATCGGCCCCGCCCACTGCCCGGGCGGGGCCGATTTCTTTCCGGTGGTCCAGGCCGGCTTTCCACTTCCGGCCTTTTCCCGGTACGTCGGGAGAGCGGCGTCCCGGGCACCTTGCCGTCCCCGCCTCCCGCCCCGGCGGGGTCCGGCAAGCCTCTTACTTTTCCGCGGCCATCTCACACAACCCCTTGTGACCGCCGACCGCGGCGTCTGTCACTCCCCCGGCGCTGTCGCTGGGGTGGAAGACCGAGTGGGTGGTCCAGCACGGGGAACCAGACCACCCACCCGGCGTCATACCGGCGTGTCTCGCAACACCCGAAGTCTTGGCCGTTTGCAGGCCGGTGGCACCGGGACGCGCCCGGCCCGGATCAGCACCTCGCGGACCGCACCCTCGCGGCCGTCCGGATCGACCACGATGCCGCGCACACCGAGCCAGGTCTCACCGTCGTGCGGGATCGGCCGGTGCCAGTCGACCCGGACCACCCGCATCCGCAGCGTGCCGATGCCATAGCAGTAGTCGGACTCGGCGAACTCGTGCACCGGCCAGCGGGGCCGGCTCGGCCGCAGCCGGTCGTCACGGACGCGCGGCGCCGAGGCCATCCACCGCGAACGGGCGTGCGGATGCCCCACGGCCTGATTGCCGTGACAACGGACGAGGTCACTCGCGCGCGTCTGACTCACCCTCCTCGGCCGGCGGCTCGGCGACGGTTGTCCCGCCGGGCCGACTCAGTGCGTAACGAACACTGCCGAACCGGTGACTGACCGCGCTGGCCCGCGAGGACGCGGCGACCACGTCATCAGTGATCGCCAAGTCCCGATGAACCGGTGGCGGATTGCCCCGGCGCGGACTCACGGCCGCACCGGGGTCACCCGAATCGGGGTGTTCTGGGCCGATGTTGGGAATCGACATGCTGGTTAACCTCTCGCTCGGACGCCCCCGCCAGGGAGCCTTGCGTCGAGGCCGCAGACGTCGCTCCGCGACCGGCCCGTCACCTAAAGATGTCACCCTGAGTGACCCTCCTTCGGTGCCTCACGTGAGTTATCATGCTCAGAATCCCGTGCCTACGCAAGGCCAGATGCACGTGCATTTGCATCACCACCGATTTAGGCATGCGGACAACACCTCCCGGGTCGAAGGGCGATCCGGGCAGACCGAGGGAGCTACACATGGCCTACGTGGTCAACGGCATGCCAGCCGGTCAGCTGCAGGACGTGACCTGGCAGAAGAGCCGTCGCAGCAACCCGAGCGGCAACTGCGTGGAGTGCGCCGTCCTGCCCGGCGGCGACGTCGCCGTGCGCAACTCCCGCGACCCGGAGGGCGCCGCCCTGATCTACACCCGGGCCGAGATCGTGGCGTTCCTGGGCGGGGTTCGCGATGGGGACTTCGACAACCTGGTGGCCTGAAACAGCCAAAAACCGGCCCGGTCGGAACCTGCCGACCGGCCATCTTGACGAGCGCGTCCGCCAAGCGGACGCGCTTCGTGCTTTCCACCCCTGCCCGCACGGGCGCGGGGTCACACGGGCGCGGGGTCACACGGGCGCGGGGCACGGCCGCAGGGCCCGCTGGCGGGTCGCTGGCTGGTGCTCAGGGGTGCCTCAACGCCCGCGAGAGACCCCTGGCAGCCAGCCGGAGCCGGGCACGCAGGCACGGCCGGGAGGCCGGCTGGTGCTCAGGGGTGTCTCGACGCCCGCGAGGCAGCCCTGAGCGCCAGCCGAGGACCGTGGGTGGGCGCGGGGGCTCAGATGGGGCGGCCGACCTCGTGGAGGAGCTTGCCGAGGATCTCCGGGGTGTGGTTCGGGGGCTCGGCGTCGATGCAGACCCGCTCCATCGCCATCGCGTACTGGTCCACGTCCTCGCGCTTGTCGAGGTAGATCGCGCTGGTCAGCTGCTCGACGTAGACCACGTCGGGGAGCTCCGGCTCGGGGAACCGCAGGATCGCGAACGGGCCGCCGGCCGCGGCGTGCCCACCGGCGGTGAACGGGATGATCTGCAGCCGCACGCTCGGCAGCTTCGACGCCTCGATCAGCGACTCGATCTGCGAGCGCATCACGTCGACACCGCCGATCGGCCGGCGCAGCACCGCCTCGTCGATCACGGCCCACAGCTGAGGGCCACCCGGACGGGTGAGAATCTGCTGCCGCTGACGCCGTACCTCGACCCGCCGGTTGATCTCCTCGGCGGTGGCACCGGCATGCCCGAGCATGATCACGGCGCGCGCGTACTCCGGCGTCTGAAGCAGACCCGGGACAAACTGGATCTCGTACGTACGAATGAGCGTGGCGGCGGCCTCGAGCCCGAGGTACGCCTGGAACCAGGACGGAAGGACGTCGTTGAGTTGCTGCCACCAGCCGGGACTGTTCGCCTGCCGGGCGAGGCCGATCAGCGCGTCGCGCTCCTCGCTGGCGACCACGCCATACAAGGTCAACAGGTCCGCGACGTCGCGTTCCTTGAAGCTGACCCGGCCGAGCTCCATCCGACTGATCTTGGAGCCGGAGGCACGGATCTCGTACCCCGCGGACTCTCGGGTGATCCCTTTCGACTCCCGCAGCTTCCGAAGCTGGGAACCGAGCAGAATGCGCAGCACCGTGGGGCCGCCGCCCGGCGCCTCCTCCTGCGTACCCGCGCTCACCTGACTCCTCGTCGCCGCGTAGTGACTAGCGGAATGCAACCGGATGCATCCTAGAGCGGAGATCGTCTACCGCGAAACCATGTCAAGCGTAGTCCCGCAGAAGCGGATGCGCGCTCGGATGCACGTGCAGACGGCCTTGCGGACGCACTTGATGACGAGCATGATAGCTGACAGACACGTACCGACTGCTAACGCAGCGTTGATCTAGCCAGCCGTCTGGAAATTTCGGCTGCTCGGCCGAGGCGTCCAGTTGGCGCTGCCTACTGGCCCCCCGATGCCGCCTCGAGAGCTTGGAGGCAACGCGATGTCGAGTTGGATGACATCAACGCCGACAGTCACCCCGCCCCAGCGTGACCCGGCGGATGTGGCACCGTCCGAGAGCTACCGCCCGGCCGACCCGGTGTGGGTTTACCGCAACGGCTGGCGGGCCGGCATCATCGAGGCCGCCTCACGTCGCGCCGTCACGGTGACCTATCACCCGGACACCCAGCACCGTGGCACCGGCGTCGACACCTTCACCGCGCCGTACGTGACGTCCCGCGACCACGACGACCCGACACTCGACAACCGTGGCCTCCGGCTGGTCCGGCGAAAGCCGCTGGCATGACCGGCGCCGTCACGGTCTCCGCGATCGTCGGCCTGCTGAGCCTCTTCTCCGGCGTGGCCCTCGGGTGGTATCTCCGGCGTACCAATGACTGGTGTCCCACCTGCGGCGAACAACTCACCTGCGGTGACTGCAAGGTCGGCGTGCACTGGCACGAGCAGCAGGCCGCAGCCAGCAACTGACCGTCTTCTCCCCGCCCATCGCGGCTGTCTCCTCGCCGGCCCGACACGGCTGCCTTCTCGCCGGCCCGCCGCGACCGCTGCGATGTGGGTTGACGCAGGCACGGCCGGTGTAGCTTGGCTGCCATGAGGGCGGCGGAACAGAGCACGGCGGCCGGTCACCGGTCGTGCGCGAGTAAGGACGCCTCGCTCGCCCGCGCCTTCGAGTTCCTCGGTCGCCGTTGGAACGCCGCGGTGCTCGGCTCCCTGGAGGACGGACCCGCGGGTTTCCGCGAGCTGTCCCGCGCGATCGACGGCATCAGCGACTCGGTGCTGTCGAACCGGCTTTCCTGCCTGGTCGGCGCCGGCCTGATCGCCCGCGACGTGGAGCCCGGCCCGCCGGTCTCGGTGTCCTATTCACTGACCGCTGCCGGTCAAGCCCTCATGCCGGCGCTCGGTCACATCGCCGCGTGGGCCGACGAGCACCTGCCGCGGTGATTCTCTTCACCAGTCGTCCCCGTGGCTTTCTGATCGTGACCCGCTAGCTTTTTAGAAGTGGATACTCTTTCTGAAGCGAGCCCTGTTCGTCACGCGGTGCTAACCGCCGAGGGCCGCAGCCTTCTCTTCACCGACGCGCGTACGGCGTCCTTCTTCGCGCCGACCCCGGTCACCGACGAGGAGCTCAAGGAGATCTGGGAGCTGGCCAAGTGGCCGCCGACCCAGGCGAACACCCAGCCGCTGCGAGTGCTCTTCGTGCGTACCGCCGAGGGCAAGGAGCGCCTGGTCAAGCACCTGGCCGAGGGCAACCGGGCGAAGTCCTCGAGCGCGCCGGTCACTGCCGTGCTGGCCCTGGACACCCAGTTCCACGAGCACGTCCCGCAGGTCTTCCCGCACAACCCGGCCCTCAAGGAGATCTTCGAGGGCAACGTTGACAAGCGGATCCAGGACGGCACGTTCAGCGCCGCGCTGCAGGCCGGGTACTTCATCATCGCGGCCCGCGCGATCGGCCTCTACGCCGGCCCGATGACCGGTTTTGACAAGGCCGGGGTGGACGCCGAGTTCTTCCCGGACGGGCGCTTCAAGTCGCTCGCGGTGGTCAACCTCGGTCACCCGGCGGAGAACGCGTACAAGGGCCGGCTGCCGCGGCTCGATGTGGCCACCACGGTGCAGTGGGCCTGAGGCTTCCCCTCGTACAAAATCGGGGTTTTATGCACCAGCGGCCCGGCGGCGAACCGCCGGGCCGTTGTCGTGTGCCGGACTCGCGTTTCCTGGTTGACCGGCCGTGGCGCGGGGTATTTTCGAGCCGTCCACCCTGGTGAACCGGAGGTGTCGGCGTGCTCGATCCGCGGGAAGAGCGAGAATTCGACGGTTTGGTGACCCGGTTGCGGGACACCGACCCAGGCTTCACGGCGCGGGTCGATCAGCTGCGGCTCCGCCAGCGCCGCCGATGGGCGACGCTGGCGACTCTGCTGTGGATCGTCGCACCGTTCTGTCTGCTCTACGGCGGGTGGACCGGCGCGCTGGAGGCGGTCCTGGCCATCGGTTACGGCGCGTGGCTGATGCGCAAGCGCAACCGCGCGGCCGACGCACCGACCTGGCCACCGTCGAATGATCGTTTACAGCTGGATTAAGACCACTTGTCGCCGGTCAGGCGCTCGTAGACCTCGACATACCGGTCGCGGGTCGCCTCGACCACGCGGTCCGGCAGCTCCGGGCCCGGCTCGGTCTTGTCCCAGTCGGTCTCCCGGGTCGCCCAGTCCCGCAGCACCTGCTTGTCGAGGTAGCGCTGCACGTCACCGGGCTGCCACTCGTCGGCCGCCCAGAACCGTGACGAGTCCGGGGTGAGCAGCTCATCCCCGATCTTCAACTCGCCGTCCTTCAGCCCCAGCTCGATCTTGGTGTCGGCGATCAGGATGCTTTTGGCCGCCGCGATCTCCGACCCGCGACGGTAGATCTCCAGGGTGATCCGCCTGAGCTCGTCCGCCTGGTCCTTGCCGACCTTCTCCTGCACCTGCTCGAACGTCATCGGCTGGTCGTGACCGGCCCCGACGGCCTCCTTGGTGCTCGGCGTGAAGATCGCCTCCGGCAGCCGCGACCCTTCGATGAGTCCGGGCGGCAGCGGCACTCCGCTGACCGCGGCGTCGCGCTGATAGTCCTTGAGGCCGGAGCCGGCAAGGTAGCCCCGCGCGATGCACTCGACCATCACCATGTCCAGGCGCTCGCACCGGATCGCCCGACCCTGCCACTGCTCCGGCACGTCGGTCGACGAGATGATGTGGTTCGGCACGACGTCGCTGAGCTGGTCGAACCACCACAGCGAGAGCTGAGTGAGAATCTTGCCCTTGTCGGGGATCGGCGTCGGCAGGATGACGTCATAGATCGAGATCCGGTCGGAGGCGACGAGGATGAGGTCGCCCCCGTCGGCGTAGACGTCCCGAACCTTGCCGGAGTGCAGCAGCTCCACGTGGTCCCCTCAGGTGTGGCCGGTTGGCGTGCAGTTTCACGCTATCGAACCACCCAAGATCCCGGCCGACAGGCAGGGAAGATATCCGTGCCCTCACGCGAGGCCGCTGCCTCGCGTGAGGGCACGTCCTCAGCTGATGCTGGAGAGATTCTTCTGGAACACGTCGTGTCGCTGGTGGTCTTCCTGCCCTAGGAAGGCCTTGAATCCACCCAGCCGGTAGGCGGGCCCCGTCGACCGCTCATCGATCTCGACATCGAAGTCACGGCTCAGCAACCCGATCCGCCGCTCCAGCTCAGGCACCTCAATGCCACCTGCCGAACGGAGCAACTGCGTCTGGGTAACGAAGCCTTCTGCCTTGCGGAGGTTGAGGTAGATCGGATCGTGGTCGGCAGGAACAGCAGGCGCGGGAGAACCCTTTTTCTGCAGCGCCCTCATAATGGACTTTCCGACAGCAGCCGCGACAGGTGGCGGGAAAGCGTTGCCAATCTGGCGGTACATAGCCGTTTTGCGGCCCACGAAGTTCCACTTGTACTCATCCGACCAACCCTGGATCCGTGCAACCATCTCGCAGGTCAGCTTGGGACCAAGTTTGAAGGTCGCACCGGGCTGAGGTGGCTCGTTGGCAACACCCATGGCATCGACACCCAGCTCGGCCCAGGCTCGCTTGGCGCGCGTCGGACCGAGGTCCGCACCGCCGTGCTTCTTGGAACCGCCAACGATGGTCGGGCCAATCTTGTTTGCCTTCGCCGCCCAGTCGGCCGCGCCTTCCCAGCCAGCGGCACCCATCATGTCTTCAAGTGCCTCGCCGACGGTGGTGACCTGTTCAACCGGTTCTGGCCAGGAAAAATAAGGCGCATATTCTTCCTTTAGCGCCACGAGGACAAAGCGCGGGCGGAGTTGTGGGACACCGTAATCGGAGGCTTGAAGTAGCTTCCAGGATGCCACATATCCGAGCGATGCCAGGCGGTCCAGGACGTGCTGCCGATAGCCCGAGAATCGGGGCATACTCAGGCCCCTAACATTCTCCAGAAGCAGGGCTTTCGGTTTGACGACTCCGGCTAATTCGACCGCCCAGGCGAACAAATCTCGTTCATCCGTGGCGCCCAATTGCTTTCCGGCAATAGTGAAGGGCGGGCATGGAACACCGCCGGCGAGGAGCGCCACGCCTTTGTAATCGACCGGGTCCCACGTATTCGGGTCAGCAACATCCCCGAGCGCGGTCTTCCATGAAGGCCGGTTTTCCTTCAGCGTATTTAGTGCATTCCCGTCCAATTCAACGGCGAGTGCATGTTCAAAGCCAGCCCGCTCCAGGCCTAACGCCTGGCCACCAGCGCCGGCACAAATCTCTACGACTTCGAAGCTGGCCATAAGGCCTCCTTTCAGGGCTAGGCATGCGCAAAACGACTGCCGAGTATCTTGCCCTAGACCGGACGCACGGCAAGCGCACGCCACGTGGATGCGGGGGTGAAGGGTGCCACTGTCCCGAGATGACGCCGAGGCCCGCCGCAGCCAGGCTCATGCGAAGGGCCTTTACCCTGCCCCACTCAACGCTGGCCGCTCGCGGAACATGCAGGCGAACCGCCGCACCGATACGAAGCCTGAGGTCATCCTCCGCAAGGCTCTGCATCATCTCGGATATCGCTATCGAAAAGATCTCCTGGTCAAGCTGCCGGAGACACGCGTCCGGCCAGACATCGTCTTCACCCGGCGCAAGATCGCCGTGTTCGTCGACGGCTGCTTCTGGCATGCATGTCCTCAGCACGGGCGGCAGCCAACGACAAACGAGTGGTACTGGTCTCCAAAACTCCAGAGGAATGTCGAGCGGGACACCAGAGTCAACGCTGCGCTGCGCGGCGCTGGCTGGACCGTGCTCCGCTTCTGGGAGCATGAACCCTTGGAGACAGCTCTCCAGACCATTCGCTCTGCGCTGGACTGACCGAACATACGTACGACCCTACCTTGCCCCTAGTCCCATGGCTAGCATGCACTCGTCACAATTGCCGTCACCTTGTGCAGAAGATCGCAGCACAGGATGCTGCTAGCGGCGCGAAACAACTCGATCAACCTTCACAGTCCCGCCGCTGCGGATCATTACGGGTGTGATGAGCCACGGCCCACGCCTTCCAGCCTCAGCTACGTCCAGCAGGCGCATAGCCCTCGGTTACGCCGCACGGGAAGTGGAACGTGCTGCCCTGGCGCGGACCTCCAGGCGGACGTCAGCGATGCTGCAACGAGCTACTAGAATCCGCTCAGCATGCCGAGTCGGTCTCTAGAGACTTGAGTCACCGTCTCCCGCGGCGCCTGGCGCCACGCTAGCTCGCTGAACGCCGGAGACGGCAGCAGTTTCTGCAGCAGCCACAGCGGCTTTCACTTCTCGCTCAACGACATCAGCCTCTGCTAGGGCTTCCACCAGAGTCAGCTCGGCCGCCTTACGTTCTAAGGCTCTTCGATTTCGGATGCTTTTCATCTCCGCAATCATTTCACGCCGGAACGCCTCCGCCTCCTGGTGTCGAATTGGGTCCAGAACCGCCCGCCGGTTCGGCGTGCTGCCATCAGTTCGAAGTGCCACCCATTGCGTGTGATGGTTAATAACCGGACCGCCGAGCTCTTTAGACCGCGCCCGGTCTTTCAAAGCACGGCCGTTCAGCACCTCGAAACCTTCACGTGCAAGCTGCGCTTTGACTTCTCCGCGGAACCGGCGGGCGTCGTCCACCTGCTGGCCGATCGCCTCAATTACCCTTCGATGAATTACAAGTCCTTCACACCGCATGAACAGCTCACGCGCTCTGGCGTTTCCCCCACGAGGAGCGAGAATAGCTTCACGGTCGGATTTACTAATGCTCATGAGGAAGTTTTCTGGCAGGCGCCCTTCACCCATACCGACAATCCACCGGGCCTCCGACAAACCTTGCGGGCGCTGAATAGCTCTTTTCAGGTCCCGATTTCGACCTGAAACAAGAACACTTTCAGTAATTCGAATCAGGCCAACTGCCATCTTTTTGGTCAGGTCATCTCCGTGCACTAGCAAGCAGATATGACCAACAGCCTCGTGCGGAATCTGCCAACCGCCGTACGTGCGGGACCACTTGCAGTCAACATCGATTCCGTCAATATCGAAATCCATCCCTTGCCTTCCTTCGGGCAAGTTAAACTTTTGGCGCAAGACATTTTCGATGTTGACGCCAACGTAAGCTTTCTCTTGATTATTGCACTGGTCGAGATTCCAGCGCCGCGTGCGCCCTGACGCAATCACCTCATCAAGGGCCTGCCGTATAGCGGGCCCGAATTCAGCCGATTTGCCGTTGAAGTACTGGTAAGCGGTATCTAGATCGGAATCTAGAGGCAACCCGACGGTTTTGGACGGACCAGGAACGTCCTGCGAGTGAACAGCAGGCAGAGCCTCGTCGTCGGACAGAGTGGTTCCCAGGTCGCTGTCGAGCCCGAAGATTGCTTCCTCATCATGTTGACTCTCCACCCGGTTCAGGATGCCAGTTGCGATAGGGCAACTCACAGACGGCAGGCGGCGAGCGGTACTCGTAGGGTCGGCGGCTATGTCACCCCTGGGTGCATACGAGTTTCTGCCAATACTGCTTCTCCATCTGCGCCCCGGTCCAGCAGAGGCAGTTGCCTGACGAACCGAACCTCGGTTGTGCTTCGCCGTTAAGCGGAGCTGAGCCAGCAGCGCCCATAAGGGCAAGGACCTAGCCTCACGATGCCGGCCCCGGCCAATCGGCATCACCCGTAAGCAGCGGCGGCACATGAAGACCCAAGACCGGCTGGAGCGAAGGGATCCCTGGAGTCAGGGCGCTTGAAGGTACGTCTATCCGGCACGACTCCCATCGCCCGAAGACGCTCCGGTCAGTCGGCACAGCGGAAGCCAGCCAGTGGCGATCAACCGTAGCTACAGCGGCGATCCCATCGTCCGTGTTGAGCCGTACGGCCACCAACTGCCAGGCCGGGTCGCGGCGCATGGTCTCGTACTCATTGCGCGACAGGAAGATCTTTAGACGACCCCGCCGGGTAGTCGACTTCACCTCGATATGCAAGACGAAGCCAGCGGCGCCGACAGCGACGTCATACCCATATCCATCGGCTATTGCCGCGACGTGATCGACGTCCGCATCAAGGCAAGCTCGAAGTAGATCTACGAGCGCTGCTTCCCCAACCGCACCTACCCGGACGCGTTCTGCGGTGTCGACCTTTCCCCATGCCGTGACCACGTAAGCGAATGCGGTAGCTGGCGCCAGCCCGAGAGCTTCGGCCGCGCGAATGGCGTCGTCCGGCATCTCATCGGGAGAACGCACCAAATCGACGGCATCCTTGAGCCAGCTGGTATTGGCATGGCTAATGGTCGCTGCGAAAACCCGCTGCTCAGAAGGAAGAGCGCTGTGGAGATCGTTCAGAAGACCAGTATCTCTGAGCCACATGTACGCAGCCTCGTACTGCGTTGGAGTAAGGTCGCTGAACTCCCGGTGGTTCGTGAAAAGTGCACGGCAGCGCGCCACGCTGGAGAGCGGCAGCCGATCAAGCCACCGCACGGCCGCACGCAGTAACGGCTCAGGCAACGTGGACACGTAAATGTCCCATTAGCGCTTGAAGATCACGGTTGTCGAGGCCAGCCCCGATAGCAGGTTCCTCTTCGAGGTCAGCCAGACGCTGGACGGCCGGATCATCAAGGATCCGACCCATAAAGTTCAGCTTGTCACTCAGCCGCTGTTCGACAATCTCGTCGATCGTTCCCTCACTAGCGAGGACAGTGATGCGGGTTTCAGCGTCGGGAGCCAGCCCAAGACGATGAATGCGATCGAGACTCTGCAGGAAACGGCCAGCCGCAAAGTCACGGTCAACATATACGGCGTCGTGGCATTCGTGATGCAGGCTGATACCTTCTCCGAGCGTCGCAGGATTTGACAGTAGGACGGCGCAGCCGGGGTCGTTCCGAAAGCGCCTTATCTCTGCATCACGATCTTCGGTGCCGCCGTGGACAATGGCAGGATTGAACTCCCGGAGTACCTCGCGCAGAGTATTTAGGCTGCGGATGAACGTCGACCACACCAGCGTCTTGCGTCCCTGACTCGCGTTGGCAGCCACAATTGCCAACGCCTCCTGATATTTCGGGGACATCTCGTAGCTCGGAAGGTCCCGCATGAGTGCGGACAGCGGGGCTCCGTCTGGGACACTGAGCGGCGGCACTTGGTACATAAGCGGCTCGTAACGCGTCGTCCCAACGGACAGAAGCGCAGGACTTGTGGCGGCCATGAGCATATAGACGACGATCTTGCCCATTGCCTGGAGATCGTCACCAGCATCGGATATCCGGCCCGAGAATCGCCCAAGTAGAGCCTCGTAAATTTCCTGATGAAGCGCCGGCATGGCGAGCGGCCGGATAGCTGTCGTGACAGGCGGCAAGCGAAGCTCAGTCTTGGTGGTTCTGGAGAACAACGGCTTCAAAGTGCGGCTTGCTTCCACCAGATCGCCCCCAGCAACCGCCTGGATGACCTTCTGACGACCGTGCCCTGGCCAGACAAAACTAAAGAGGTTCTCCAGATCTTTAACGCCGTTCGGCGCGGGTGTTCCCGTCAGGATCAGCCGGTGGCGCGCCCGTGGCCCGAGGGCAAGGCAGGCTGCGCCGTACGTACCTTCGGCCCCGAGCTTCATCCGGTGCGCCTCGTCGAGCAGCAACATTGACGGACGGTCAGCGAGCCAGGCCCCGAGTTCGTTCACCGCGCCATCGAGACGCTCATAGTTCAGGATCAGCGCATCGGCAGTGGGATCTGACGGGCGGGAGAAGATCTCCATCCGCAGGGGATCCGCTAGACACCGCTGGTTTTCCTCGTGCCAGGCCTCATAACACGATTTCGGGCCAACGAGGAGTAGCCGCTGAACCTTCCCTGCGTGCCGCAAAGCTTCGAAGACAGCGAGGCCGACTCGGGTCTTACCGGCGCCGGGAACGGAAAAATTTGCTCCATGGCGCAGCGAAAGAAGCTTCGCAATGTCCCTACGCTGGAATCCGGTCAGTTCACCTATCCAGTTCGGTCCCAACAAATCTGGGATTTCTTCAGGCTTCACCTCGCTATCTCCGGTGTTCCCGGGCTCGAGGCGACGAGCCACAGTCTGAGCATCAGCCGCGGAGTCAGCGGCAAGCGTCGCTAGCCGGGGCTCCCATACGACACTCTCCGGAGCGGGCCAGGACACAAGAGCTACGAGATTGGTGAGCAAGTCATCGATGTCAACGTCCATTGTCGATGGAGATCGCTGGACACTTGAACGGAATCGCAATGCCATTCGCCGCAGGTCGTTCTCGAAACCCCGTCCGGCATGGAGCCTCGCGGTAGTAACCGTCTCCCCCATGTCGATCTGGAGGCTTGGCATAGCGTTGCCGACCATGTCAGCGCTCCTGGGCAGCGTCTAGCAGCCAGGCGACACCATCACCCGGAGAACTGAACGTGCGGCCGGCCTGTTTGGCCAGCCTGGCCAAGCTGGCCCGGAGAGTCAGCAAGGCGTCGTCGAAGGCGTCTTCATCGAGTACACGCTTGGCCTTAGCCTCAGCAAACTCAGCTGCACATTGGTTAACATAATCTGCGGCATCGGTCAACCGTTCAGAGACAACGATCTGCCGTTTCTGCAGCAGCGCATTCTGGCCCGCGAGCTTGACTGCTGCGTCGAAGGTCTTGCGTGCCGTCTTCATGAGATCGTCGGCGTCGGCGACAGCTGACGGCAACAGTTTGTCGCCGGCCCGTGCCTTTGCGCTCGCTTGGAGCAGCGAGTCAGTCAGTGCGCGGGTTGTCTTCACGGCTGCTGTGGCGTCCGGCATCGCAACACCTGGAAGTCCAGGGATGCCTACTGAGGCGCTCTCCTGGTCCTTGGGGCGCAGGCTGGAGGGCAGACGCTCGTCGAGATACCGGGAGTGGAAGTCGGCCTCCGCCAATCGCACCGAGGTCTTCGGGTAGTTGAGGACGACCATGCTGAGCCGGGTTTCCTTCAGCTGCTCTCCAGCATCGGGATCACTCTTCGCCTGCTTGGTGTAGTCCCGGTATAGCTCTCGCAGTTTCTCCTGATGATCCTCAAAGTCCACTTCACGCAGGGCCACCCCGCTAGCATCCGTGCTGCGGTCGATGGCCTCCTTGATCAGCTGGTAAACCCAGCGATCTTGATGGAGGGTCGTCGTCTTGATGTTGAAATCACGTGCGACGTCCTCTTCCCGGCGGCCGCTCGCCAGCTCATCCTCGATCGCGATGAGCCGGTTGATGTAGGAGTACTCGCGTCGCTTGTCGCGGCGCAGTTGAAGAGCTAGTTCGACGGCATTGATGTCGCGCCGCGACGTGTCCGGAGGCAGTACGCCAACCCGGATATTCTTCACTCCGAGGTCTCGCAGAGCCGCGCACCGGGTGTTGCCATCAACCAGGATGCCGTTGGGGCTGATGATTCCGGGCTCTTTCTGCCCAAAATCCTCGAGTTCCTCCTGCAACGCGGTGTAATCCGGGTCGACCTGGTCAGGGTTCGACGGCTTCCTTGTCAGCAGATGATGGAGGTATTGCTGCGCCGCCTCGCCCCAGGGCTCTTCTTCGAGTGCCCGGTTTCGTTGAGGATCAAGGGTTCGCTGCGCCCGAATTCTGTGGGTATCGGGGTTGTAGTACAGCACGTCGACGGGCATAGAGATCACGTGAAGGTGCCGTTGTTCACCGCGCCACTCCACTGACACCTTGGCGCCGCTCTCGGCCATTGCTTGCCTGAGCCGCTCCTCAACGAGCGAGCGAATGTTCTCGCCCTCCGGCGGGGTGCCGAAATTTCCCGACATCTTCAGCCTCCAGGAACCTGTACTAGCTACCTCGTGCATGATGGCAGCACCCACTGACATTTCTGCGAGCAACCGCATGCCGCGCAACAGGAGGGATAAGAGTGGATCTTCCAACTTGGGATGACCCGGACTTCAAGGGCGGCACGATGGTTCGTGCCGCGCTGTGGCTTATGCAGGAGGTCGGCGAGGGGAACGCCTTCACCAAAGAGCAGTTGCGGCTCGCGTTCCCCGGCGTGACTCAGGCTGATCGCCGACTTCGCGATCTTCGGGACTTCCAGTGGTCAATCCTCGCTAGCACTGAGGACGCATCCCTCGTAGCAGAGCAGCAACGGTTTGTTCGGGCCGGAGTTCCCGTCTGGGATCCGGCTGCTCGTCGCGCAGCCGCGCCGCAGAACGCCGTGACAGCTAAGGAGAAGCAAGCCACGCTGATCCGAGATGATCACATGTGCACGATTTGCGGGATATCCGGCGGAGAGCCTTACCCGGAGGATTCGACTCAGACCGCAGTACTTTCCGTAAGTCGCCGCCCGACGGTGCTTCCGGATGGTACAGAGCGCCTCATGCTGACCACCGAATGCAAACGATGCCGAGCCGGCGCGGACGGCTCACCCGCCCGTGCCGACGAAGTGCTGGCCGCCATTACCTCGCTCGACGAGGATGATCGTCGACGGCTGCACCGCTGGATGACAAGGGGGCGGCGGGTCCACACGCCGCTAGACCGGGCGTGGAACTCCTATCTCCGGCTGCCGGCAGATGCCCGGGACGACATCCGCGCCAACCTCGGTACATAGCTACAGCTGGACGCGGCTGCCGGCAGTAACTGCGGTTACGTTCACCCTGTTCGACCTCACGCCGGAAGGCGCTGGACCAAGCTCTCGGCATGAGGCCGCTCAAATCTAGTCGGCATACGTGGTCAGGCGGGCGCCGTTCACCTGGTACAGACGGCCGCCCGCCGGAACCACGACCCCGGCGAACCCTCGCCCGATCGGCACGCCCGTAGCCGCACTCAACGCCGGCCCGCCCGCATAAACCACGCCTCCCGCCACCGCCGGCTGACCAGCCACCGCCGGCGACGTGCGTGACCAGGCCAAGTTTCCGCTTGTCGCGGCCAGGGCCGAGACCACCCGGCCGGACGCCAGATAGACCCGGTGCCCGTCGGTCGCCACCAACTCGCTGGCCCGGCCCGGCGCGGACCAGCGCATCGTCCCGCTGCCGGCGTCGAGTGCGACCAACGCGCCCGACTTGTCCGTCGCGTAAAACTGGTCTGACGCTGGGCTCGCCGCCTGCACCTGCCATGACTCCGGCCGGGACCAGCGCACCTTCCCCGTCCCGATCTCCACGGCCGTGGTCCCGGTGGCACCCACCAACGGGACCACGCCGTTCGCCGAGACGCCGCTCGAGACGAAGCCGGGTTTGCGCCACAACAGGTGGCCGTCGCGTACCCGATAGGCAGCGACCTCGTCGTCGTCGGACGGTGAGTTGCCAGAGATCAGAACCACGTTCTTGTCGACCACTACCGTGTCGACCGGTGCGTCGCGGCTGATGTGCCAGCGGGCCCGGCCGGTAGCCGTGTCCAGGGCGGTGAGCTGACCGTTCGGGTCGCTCTGCGACTGGCAGTCGCCGTTCGCGAGGATCAGCAGGTCGCCGGAGACCGCCATCCGCGGCAGGGTGTTGTCGTCGGCGTTGTCCCAGGTGAAGCGCCAGATCATGCTGCCGGCGGCCGGGTCGTAGGCGGTGACGCCCTCCCGGTCGGTGGCGAAGAGCCGGCCGGCGCCGAGGACCGGGGACGAGAAGCCGGAGCAGCTCTCGTCGACCTCGCGGAGCTTCGCCGACCAGAGCGTCCGCAGATGGCCGACGGTGGCCGGGGTGATCGCGGACTCGTGCGGGTTGAACCAGCTGTCCTCGGCGTCATAACCGGGGTGGTCCCACAGTGGCACGGGCAGGCCGAGGACCAGGGACGACAGGGCGGCGACAGTACGCTTCACATCCGCAAGATAACGGACTAAAGGTGCAAAAAAGCGGATGGCCCGCCCGCCAGGCCGGGCCATCCGCGGCCGCGGTCCGGCGTCAGCCGTTGAGCAGCTTCAGCATCTGCTGGACCTGGTCGGCGCGGGATTCCTTGACCCGCTCCGCGAACGCCTTGGTCTGCTCGTTCGCGCCCTTGTCCAACTCGATCTGCGCCATCTCGACGGCGTTGTGCTGGTGCGCCAGGAAGAGGTTGAGGAAGGCGGTCTCGAAATCCTTCTTCGTCACCGTCTTCAACGAGTTGATCTCGTCGTCGGTGGTGCTCGGCAGGCCACCGTGGTCGGCGTGGACACTGACCCGCTTGTCGACGGTCGTGGGTTTCTGCCACTCGGTCAGCCAGGAGCGCATCAGGGTCAGCTCGTCGGTCTCGGTGAGCGACACCGCCTTGGCCAGGTCCGCGACGTCCGGGCGGGTGGCCCGGGAGGCGCCGATCGCGGCCATCTCCAGGCCCTGCTGCTGGTGGTCGGCAAGCATCTGCAGGAACATCACGTCGTTCGCGTTGAACGTCGCGCCGGCGGTGATCTCCGCGACGGTCTGCACCGAAGGAGCGGCCGGGGCGGCCGGCGACGACGGAGCGGTCCCGCACGCCCCGAGCAGGAACGGCGCGACGAGCGCGACGGCTACCAGGCGGCGCTTCACAGCGGCAGCCAGAGCGCGAGCGTGTAGACCGACGGCTCCCAGCTGTTGATCGACCGGTGTGACTGACGGCAGGTGTAGGAGGCTCCGCCGAAGGTCACCACGTCACCGGTCTGGTAGCTGGTCCCCGGCGCCCAGGCGCTTCCGCTGGAGGCGGGCGCGGAGGATGTCGTCGAGCTGGTCGGAGCCGTCGTGGGTGAAGCCGACGGAGCCACGGTGGGAGCGGCCGTGGTCGGCGCGACCGTGGGAGTGGACGTAGCCCCGCCACCAACGTTCAAGTCGATGCAGCTGTAGAACGCGTTCACGGTGTCCCCGATGTTCCACACCGCGAGAACCGTCCGCTTCCCCGGGAACTTGCTCAGATCCACGGTGTGGCTGACGGTCGCCTCGGGGATCGCGTTGTTGTCGTTGAACGTGGCGACCTCGGTACCGTCCACGTAGTAGACCCAGCTCGCGGTCCGGTGCCGGGCGGTCAGCACCCAGTTGAACGTGGTCGACGTGCCCACGGACTTGGCCGGCCAGCTGCGCGAGTTGTCGTTCAAAATCGAGAAGTTCGCGTTTCCACCGTTGCATTGCTTGGAACCCTTCGGGGCCTCGACGCTCTGCGGCTCGAACTGGATCGAGCCGCAGTCGGTGACCGTTCCGGCGGCACAGAGCGCCTGACGGCTCGGCGGCGACGAGACGTATCCGTGCGCCAGGGCCGGTGAGGCGATCACCAAAGTCGACCCGACCATCCCGAGGGTGGCCAGCGGGTAGGCGATCTTCCTGCGCATGTCAGTCTCCAGACAGCTCGTCCTGGCTTCCTTACGAGCCGGAACGTTATGAGCAGCTGCCATAACGAAGCCTTAACGCGACTGTAAAACCACCAAGATCAGAAGGTCGCACGCCGGCGGCGACGCGGTTCCGGATCAAGATCAACATCAGGAGCGGCGGTGAGCAGGAAGCCGACTCGCGCACCGCCCAGCGGGCTTCGACCGACAATCAATTGCCCGCGTACGGTGTCAGCCGCTCTCCGCACGATGTCCAGCCCGAGCCCGGTCGAGCCGGCCCCGCTGTACCCGCGCTGCACCGCCGCGGCGGGATCGGCGATCCCCGGCCCGGCGTCGTCCACCAGCAGCCCGGTCGACGAGACGCTGACCCGGAACGCGACGCCCTCGTCGGTGTGCGAGAAGACGTTGCCGAACATCGCGTCGACCACCATCGTCACGTCGCTGCGGGACATCGGCACCGTCACCGGTTCGTTCCCGCCGACCACCTCCCACGGGCGCTCCTGGTCCTCGGCCAGCACCGACCAGAACGCCAGCCGGTCGGCGAGCACCTCGACCAGGTCGCAGCTCTCGTTGCCGCGGTCCTCCACACCCAGCCGGGCACCCGTGATGATCTCCTCGAGTTCCTGGTCGAGCAGGTCACAGGCTTGGCGCATCCGGTCGGCGATCGGCCCGGGCGGGATCGCCTCGGCGTCCAGCCGCAGCGCGGTCAGCGGCGTACGCAAGCGGTGTGACAGGTCCGCGGCCAGTTCCCGTTCCCGGTCCAGCAGCCGCCGCAGGTCGCCGGCCATGGTGTTGAACGCCTGCGCCGCGTCCCGCAGCTCGCGCGGACCGGTCGGCTCGATCCGCTCGTTGAGCTCGCCGGCGCCGAGCCGGCGGGTCGACGCCGCGAGCTGGCGGGTGGACCGCACCAGCTGGGCGCCGAGCCGGTCGGCGAGCGCGGTCGAGCCGCCGACCAGCAGCACGGCCAGCCCGAACAGCGCGAGCCAGGCGGACCAGACACCGCGGCGCATCTCGTCGTCGGTGACGAACACCTCGACCACCACGGTGCGGCCGTCGGTGAGCACGGTCGGCTGCAGGTACGCCACCCCGCCGTCGGCCGCCGCCGTCGCCGAGCGGCGCTGCGCGGCGGCCCGCTCGACGGTGGCGTCGCTCAGGTGCGAGTTGCCGATCGGTTCCAGGCCGGGCAGGTGCACGGCGAGCAGCCCGGCACTCCCCGCCGACGTGCTGGCCACCGCGTTGGTCAGCGCGGTCGGTTCGGCGTTCACGCCGAGCACCGTGACGATCGAGGTGGCCTGCTGGCGCGCCTCGGAGATGGCCTTGTCGTGGGCGATCTGCCAGATCGCGACGGCCAGCGGGACCAGGAACGCGAGCGCCACCATCGAGGTGATCGCCAGCGCCAGCCGGTTCAGCGCCCACCTCACTGCGGATCGACCATCATCACGCCGACCCCGCGTACGGTGTGCAGGAACCGCGGCTTGGCGGCCGTCTCACCGAGCTTGCGGCGCAGCCAGGAGATGTGCACGTCGATCGTCTGTTCCTCGCCGATCCGGGCCTGGTTCCACACCTGGTTCATCAGCTCGCGCCGGCTGATCACCTGACCGACCCGTTCGGCCAGGTAGGCCAGCACGTCGAACTCGCGGCGGGTGAGCTGCAGCGGCTCACCGCGCAGCTCGGCGCGGCGCTGGCGCGGCTTGATCACCAGCTCGCCGACGGTGATCGCGTTCGGCGCCTGCTCGGTGGTGGTGCGGGCCCGGCGCAGCACCGCGGAGATCCGGGCCAGGATGTGGCCGCCGGAGAACGGTTTGGTCACGTAGTCGTCGGCACCGGCGCTCAGCAGTGCAATGATGTCCGCCTCCGAGCGCCGGGCGGTCGCCACGATCACCGGCACGTCGGAGACCGTACGCATCATCCGCAGCGCGTCGGTGCCGTCGATGTCGGGCAGCCCGAGGTCGAGGATGACCAGGTCGGGGCGCTCCTGTGTGACGATCTTCAGCGCTTGGGCGGCCTGCCCGACCGGGCGCACCACGTGCCCGGCATCGGTCAGTGCACGGGTGAGTGCGGCCGCGATGTTGCGGTCGTCCTCGACCAACAGGATCAACGCCATGGCGTACACCATAGGACCAGGTGAGAGGATGAGCCTCGTGCGCTCTTCGAGGTGGCTGCCGGTAGCCGGCTGGTTCCTGGCGACCGCTACCAGCATCGTGCTCTCCTGGGTGGCGCTCCTTCCGGTGCTCAACGCCGCTCGTCCCGATGTCGGCGCGCTGCCCGACATCGATCAGGTCCCGGCCGCCGACATCGTCGCGCCGCTCCCGGCGCCGTCCACGTCGTCGCGCCCGGAGCCGGGCCGCACCGCGGAGCCCGGGCAGACCTCGGCCTCGCCCAAGGGGACCAAGCGGCCGCAGCACACCAAGCCGGCCACGAGTCCGGCCACCGAGCCGACGTCCGCGCCGGCCACCACCACCAAGCCGGCCACCACCACCGAGGACGGCTGGACCGTCACGACCGGCAGCGACGGGGTGAAGACGTACGTGCGCTCGTTCTCGGTCGAGGGCGGCCAGGCGGTGATCCGGATGACCAGCCGGGGTGTGGTCTCTCTGGTGACCGCGACTCCGGCGGACGGTTTCGCGGTGGAGAAGACCCAGACCGCGCCGGATGACCTGGCGGTTTACTTCAACGAAACCAACCACAGCTTCATCATCCGGGCGATCTGGTGGAACGACGCTCCGTTCACCGAGGTCAACGAGATCGGTTCATAGAAGTTCCTTAATAAAGTGCTCTCTCAGCGGCCGTTCAGGAACCACAAGGGTTTTCCCTGATTCGGTGACGTTCGTCGATGCTTAACGTCTCACCACAAGTCATCCAGGTGTGACCCATCGTCCACGGACGGTCGTGACCCGCCCGCCAACCCCCCGGGCGGGAAAGGAGATGTGCGTGAAATCCCGTACCCCTGTCGTCGTCGCTGTGGTCGCCGCAACCGCGGCCGCTACGGTGGCCGTGGCGCTCGCCGGACCGGCGACCGCCCAGCCGAGCACCCCGGTGGCACCCGCCGCGGCTGCGGCTCAGGCCGCTTCGGCTCTGTTCGCGGCTCGTCCCGCCGCCCTGCAAGCAGCGGCGGACGAGGTCTTCGTCCAGCACGACGTGATCTCGACCGACACCCTCCAGTACGTGCCGTTCGACCGGACGTACAAGGGCCTTGCGGTCATCGGCGGCGACGGCGTCGTCGTCACCGACGCGCTCGGCCAGGTCAAGTACACCTCGGTGGCCCAGTCGACTCCGCTCGGCACCATCAACACCACGCCCACCCTGAGCGCCGCTGACTCGCTGAAGGTCGCCAAGGGCGAGCTGAAGACGGTCGGCAGCGTCGAGGGCACCAAGCTCATCGTGCTCAACACGACCGGCTCCCCCGCCCTGGCCTGGGAGTCCACCATCAAGGGCACCAGCGCCGAGGGCCCGAGCCGCCTGACGGTCGACGTCGACGCGGCGTCCGGCAAGGTGCTGCGGACCTACGAGCACGTGACCGACGTGGCCGGCACCGGCACCGGCTGGATCAACGGCTCGGTCAGCCTGGACACCACCCTCTCGGGCAGCACGTACAGCCTGAAGGACCCGAGCATCGCGACGCTGACCTGCCAGGATGCGTCGACGAACACCACCTTCAGCGGCACCGACAACGTGTGGGGCACCGGCGTCGGCACGGTCAAGGAGACCGGCTGCGTCGACGCGTTCTACTCGGCGCAGAAGGAGAAGGGGATGCTGTCCAGCTGGCTGGGCCGCACCGGCTTCACCAGCAGTGGCGGCGCCTGGCCGATCCGGGTCGGCCTGAACGACCAGAACGCCTACTACGACGGCACCCAGGTCCAGATCGGCAAGAACACCGCCGGTCAGTGGATCGCCTCGGCTGACGTCGTCGGCCACGAGGTCGGTCACGGCATCGACGACAACACCCCCGGTGGCATCTCCGCCAACGGCACCCAGGAGTTCGTCGGCGACGTGTTCGGCGCGGCCACCGAGGCCTTCGCCAACAACCCGAACGACCCGCCGGACTACCAGGTCGGCGAAGAGGTCAACCTGGTCGGCAGCGGCCCGATCCGGTACATGTACAACCCGTCGCTCGCCGGTGACGACAACTGCTACTCCAGCAGCACCCCGAGCCAGGAAGTCCACGCGGCGGCCGGTCCCGGCAACCACTGGTTCTACCTGCTCGCCGAGGGCACCGCGCCGACCAACGGCCAGCCGTCCAGCACCCGCTGCAGCGGCACCGGCGCCCTCACCGGTGTCGGCATCCAGACCGCCACGAAGATCTTCTACAACGCGATGTTGATGAAGACCTCCAGCTCGTCGTACCTGAAGTACCGCACCTGGACGC
The DNA here is from genome assembly GCF_016862315.1 of Actinoplanes palleronii. Taxonomy (GTDB): domain Bacteria; phylum Actinomycetota; class Actinomycetes; order Mycobacteriales; family Micromonosporaceae; genus Actinoplanes; species Actinoplanes palleronii. Next base: position 52,380 of record NZ_BOMS01000080.1, read on the forward strand.
TGACCTCGGCCAAGGCCCTGGACAGCACCTGCGCGCTCTTCAACTCGACGAAGGCCGCTTGGGACGCCGTCAGCGTTCCGGCTCAGACCGCCGACCCGACCTGCACGGGCGGCAGCACCAGCTCGCCGACCTCGTCGCCGACTGCCTCGCCGACCACCTCGGTTCCGGCCGGCTGCAGCGGCACCAACGCCACCGACGTCACCATCCCGGACGCCGGCGCGGCGATCACCAGCGCGATCACCATCAGCGGCTGCGCCCGCAGCGCCTCGGCCACCTCCACGGTCGCGGTGAACATCGTCCACACCTACCGCGGTGACCTGAAGGTCGACCTGGTCGCACCGGACGGAACGGTCTACGCCCTGAAGGCGACGTCCAGCACGGACAGCGCCGACAACGTGGCCACCACCTACACGAAGAACCTGTCCAGCGAGGCCGCGAACGGCGCCTGGCTGCTCAAGGTCCAGGACATCTACTCCTCGGACACCGGCTACATCAACACCTGGACGCTCACCCTCTAGTCAGGGCGCGTTGGTGAGAGGGGCGCTGCCGGTCACGGCAGCGCCCCTCGACTTTGGCTGGCTCTCAGGGGTGTCTCCGCATTGCGGAGGCACCCCTGAGGACCAGCCGGGACCCGCAGGCGCGCTGCGGTCGGGAGTGGCCGCGGTGTCGCGGCGGCCTCACGGGCGGGACGTGGCTCGTAGCCTGCGGACGAGCGCTCCACATTCGTACCAAATATGTATTAAGGGTCCGATGTGGTGCGACCTGGACCACAGCGAGGCCTTCTCGTGATCTTCGGTGTTTACGGTTCCCGGCAATGCTGGACGGGAGGTCGTCATGGTGACTGACGTATTCGGTGCGGTGGTGCCCGGACGGCCGACCGGTGTGCTCGCCGACGTGTGGGGCCGGTCCGCGGTGCGCGATGTGATCCTGACCGTCGGCGCTGCCGGTGGTGTCGGGCTGGCCGCGCAGATCGCCATCCCGGTTCCCGGTTCGCCGGTGCCGATCACCGGGCAGACGTTCGCGGTGCTGCTCGCCGGCGCGGTGCTCGGTCCGGGCCGGGGCGCGGCCGGCATGTTCCTCTACGCGGTGGCCGGCATCCTCGGCGTTCCGTGGTTCGCCGGCGGCTCGGCCGGTTGGCCCGCCGCGACCGGCGGCTACCTGGTCGGCTTCGTGATCGCCGCGGCCCTGGTCGGCCAGCTCGCCGCGCTCGGCGCCGACCGCCGCCCGGGCTACACGATCGGCCTCATGGTGATCGGCAACCTGCTGATCTACCTGGTCGGTGTGCCCTGGCTGGCCTTGGCCACGACCATGGACCTGCCCACCGCGTTCCTCAAAGGGCTGGTTCCGTACCTGATGGGCGACATCCTGAAGATCGGCCTCGCGGGCGCCCTGCTGCCGGGCGCCTGGATGTTGCTCAATCGCAAGCATCCCGGTTGATCGGCGCCTGACGGGGTACCCCGCCACCTGCGAAAACTCACCATTTCTGCAGGGAGGCCGGACATGCGACTCGATTTGCTGCGCCCGTTGTACGAACGCCCCGGACCGTGGGCTTCGGTCTACATCGACACGTCCCGGGACGCCAGGGACACCTCTGTCGAGCCCCGCTGGGAGGCGGCCCGGGAGTCGCTGGCCAGGGCCGGCTGTGATCCGCACACGGTGCACGCCCTGCAGGACGCGGTCCTGGACCATCCGGGCCGGCCGGGGCGGCACGGGCTCGCGCTGTTCGCCACGTCCGGCGAGGTGATCATGCGGCAGCCGCTGACCGCGCCACCACGGGCCGCGATCGCGGTCTATGAGCCGCTGCCGCACGTGATGCCGATGATCAGCCAGCTCGGCGAGGAACTCGAGGAACACCGGCAGGACGTGCTCGACCAGTTCCACTCCCAGATCGAACGCGACGACAGCGCCGGCAACGGGCTGTCCGAGGTGGTGAGCCACCTGTCGCGGGGTCAGGTGGACACGCTGCTGCTGATCGACGATCCGTCCTCGACCGAGCAGCTCTGGATCGGGCCGCAGCCGCACCAGGTGAGCGACGATCCGGAGCTGCTCCGCTCGTCCGGGTTCAGCCATCCGCCACGGGTCCGCGCGGACGCCGCGATGCTCCGCGCCCTGGTCGGCACGGACGGCTCGATCGTCCTGGTCGACCCGGAGGAACACAACCTGCACGGCGGGGTGGCCGCCGTGCTGCGGCACGCGGGCGCGCGCTGACTCTTCGCCCACAGGCTGTGCGCACAGCCTGTGGATAACTCGAACGGGTGTGCGAATGGCGGCACGCGATGGCAGGATGTTCGCGTGTCGCCTGACGAGTTGCGCCCGACGTATCCGATCACCACCGAGCGCCTGCTGCTGCGCCCGTTGACCGCCGCCGACACCGAGGCGCTGCTGGCCTACCGCAGCCGCCCCGACGTCTGCCGGTACGTGCCGTTCCTGCCGATGACCCCCGAGGTGATCGCCGATCGGCTCACGACGTACTGGTCCGCGACCGTCCTCACCGATGAGGGCCAGTCACTGACGCTGGGCATCGAGGTCGCCGAGACCGGGCAACTGGTCGGCGACGTGATCCTGTTCTGGCACAGCCGCAAGCACCGCGGCGGCGAGATCGGGTACGTGGTGAACCCCGAGTTCACCGGCAAGGGTTACGCCACCGAGGCGGCCCTGGCCATGCTCAAACTCGGCTTCGAGGACCTGGGACTGCACCGGATCGTCGGGCGGATCGACGAGCGCAACGAGCCGTCCGCCCGGGTGCTGCGCCGGCTCGGCATGCGGCAGGAGGCCCGGCTGGTGCACAACGAGCTGTTCAAGGGCGAGTGGAGCACGGAGGTCGACTTCGCCATGCTCGCCGACGAGTACTCCGCTAGATATCCAGACCCGTCTCGATCCGCTTGAGCTGGTGCCGGGCCAGCGCCAGGTTGGCCCGGTCCTTGTTCAGCGCCAGGTAGAGGAAGAGTCCCTGCCCGGTGCGCCCGGTCAACGGCCGGATCAGGTGGTACTGCGATTCGAGCGTGATCAGCACGTCCTCGATGTTCTCCCGCAGGCCGAGCATCTCCATGGTGCGCAACTTCGCGCGGATCACCTCGGTGTTCGCGGCCGCGGCGACGGTCAGGTCGAAGTTCCGGTCACCGCCGGCGACGCCGAGGGCCATTCCGCTGCTGCGGTCGACCAGGGCGACGCCGATCGCGCCGTCGATCTGCATCGCGTCCTTCAGGGCTACGTCCATGTCCGGCATCTCGGGTCCTCCCATGTCGCATCGCTCCGGTCGACATCGAGAGTCGCCGACATCGGCCCGATCGCGTCGCACATGATGTCCGATCTGGAGGGTCGGATTCCTGGAACTCTGAGATGACCAGCGAGTGACTTGAAGATTTTTGCAAGTCCGAAACTGAACAAAAGGCGTAACCGGGCCGCCCGCACCGCGTTGGTCGGTGTGAATGACTGGAGGGGACCCGACGTGTCAGTGCCGCTGTACCAGGCGAAGGCCGAGATGTTCCGCACCCTCGGCCACCCGGTCCGGATCCGGGTCCTGGAACTGCTGCAGGACGGCCCGCGACCGGTCCGCGACCTGCTCGCCGAGATCGACGTCGAGGCGTCGAACCTGTCCCAGCAGCTCGCCGTCCTGCGCCGGGCCGGCATCGTCACGTCGTTCCGGGACGGAGCCCTGGTGATGTATGCCCTGAGCACCCCGGACGTCGCCGACCTGCTGGCCGCCGGCCGCCGCATCCTCGGCGCCGTCCTCACCGACCGCGACAGCCTGCTCGTCGAGCTCCGCCGCCAGAAATAGCCACGGGCGCCGGACCGATCAACCCCCATTTGGTACGAATACCGAGCGCCCGTCCGTAGGCTACGAGCCACGCTCACTGGTGGTCTCGCGCGAGACCGTGACCACTCCCGGACCGCGGGCGCGGCGCACGGTCCCGGCTGGGCCG
>NZ_BOMS01000081.1 GCF_016862315.1 Actinoplanes palleronii
GCGCTGTGCTCCGGACTCCTGCAGCACGGCGTGCGTGCTGCTACTGCCGGAGACACCCTTGCGCAGCGTGGAGACCGCGGTCGGGTCCGGCTGCGGAACCGGCGCGCACTGCTTGTCGGAACGGTTGCCACTGACCCGCTTCGGCAGGGCGCCGGTCGCGAGGTAGGTGGCGATGGTGTCGTCGGTGCACGCGATCCCGCTCAGCGAGCCGGAGTGCGTGGTGCCGCCGACGCCCTCGATCAGCACCGACTTCGGGAAGCGCTTGCGCACTTCCAGAGCACCGGTGTACGGCGTGGCCGCGTCGTTGGTCTCGCCGATCAGCAGGAACCCGGCGGCCTTCTTGCCGGAGATCTTGACGGGCGTGCCCGGCTTGGCGCCCCAGGCGATGCAGGGCGCGTTGTACCAGGCGTTGTTCCAGGTGATGAACGGGTACTTGGCGTGGATCTTCCAGTTGTCCCGCTGCCACTTGGACCAGTTCTGCGGCCACTTGACGTCGCTGCACTGGGTCGCGAGGTACATCGCGTAGTTGTTGTCGGCGCCCACGCCACCCGGCTCGGCGTAGTTGGCCAGCAGCAGTGACGGGTCCTTGTCGTTCACCCACGCGGCGAACGCGTCGGCGACGTCCTGCCAGCCGTAGACGTAGTAGCCGGCCGAGACGAAGATGTCGTTCCACTCGTCCGGACCGATCTTGCCGGCCGCCGGCGTCTTACGCAGCGACGCCAGGGTCGCGTAGTACTTCGCCTTGACCGACTTGCCGGTGGCGCCGAGGTGGTAGACCGCGTCGTACTTGGCGATCCACTTGAAGTAGACGTCCATGTTCTTGTCGAACTGGATGTCCTGGTCCAGGTTGGCCGCGTACCAGACGCGGGTCGGGTCGACCACGCCGTCGAAGATCGCCCGGCGGATCTTGTCCGGGTGCAGCGTCGCGTAGACCTGGCCCAGGTACGTGCCGTACGAGAAGCCGTAGTAGTTGATCTGCTTGGCGCCGAGCGCCTTGCGCAGCGTGTCCATGTCGGCCACCGTGTCGGTGGTCTTGACGTGGTCGAGCAGCGCGCCGCCGGCCTTGTCGCACTTCTTGGCGTAGTCCGTGGCCTTCTTCAGCCAGGTCTTCTCCAGCTTGCGGGTGACCGGCACGTAGTACGGCCGGTTGTAGCCGGCGTAGTTCACGTCGCAGGTCAGCGCCGGAACGCTGGAGCCGACGCCACGCGGGTCGAAGCCGATCCAGTCGTAGAAGTCGCCGGCGCCGTTCGGCACCGACTCGCCGATCACCGGCAGGCCCAGACCGGAGCCACCGGGACCGCCCGGGTTGGTGAACATGACGCCCTGGTACTGCGCGGCGGCCGACTTGTGGTTGATCCGGGACACCGCGATCTTGATCTTGGTGCCCTTGGGCTTCGCGTAGTCCAGCGGGACGACCAGGAAACCGCACTGCGCGTTACGGGCCTTGAGGCTCGCCCGGGTGCAGGTGGTCCAGTCGATGGCTGGTGGGGTGTAGCCGCTCGCGCTCGCATGCGTGGTGTGGGCCGCCGCGGCGACCGGGATCGTACCGGCCCCGATCAGCAGCCCGACCGAGGCGGCGACGGTGGCCGCCAGGATTTTCCGCATCCCTTGCCTTCCGTTGGTGATACGCCCGCGAGCCGTGTCGGGCCCGGGCGATCTTCGCAGACTAGTCATTCAGACATGGAGATGTGGCACCCCCGTTACGGCTGATTTCCCGGCGGATCAATCGATGCCGCATTAGGAAATAGGTAGGGATTGATATGACGGGAGCGCGTGCGGTTCCTGAGATGCTCGTCGATGCTTCGACAAGAAGGGACACCCCGTGCGAGCACTCCCCCTCATCGGCGTCGCCGTGCTGACCGCCGGTCTTGCCGCCGTGCCGGCCCAGGCCGCGGTCGCGACTCCGGACATCCCGGTCGCGAACGTCAAGGCCCACCTCGCCCAGCTGCAGAGCATCGCGACCGCCAACGGCGGCAACCGCGCTCACGGCCGCCCCGGCTACCTCGCCTCGGTCACCTACGTGAAGGGCCTGCTGGACGCGGCCGGTTTCACCACCACGCAGCAGAGCTTCACCTACAACGGAGCCACCGGATACAACCTGATCGCCGACTGGCCGGGCGGCGACACCAGCGACACCCTGATGATCGGCGCGCACCTGGACAGCGTCACGGCCGGTCCGGGGATCAACGACAACGGATCCGGTTCGGCCGCGAACCTCGAAGTGGCTCTGCAGGTGGCCCGGTCCGGGTTCCAGCCCGCCCGCCACCTGCGGTTCGGCTGGTGGGGTGCGGAGGAGCTGGGCCTGCGCGGGTCCACGGCGTACGTCAACTCGCTGACCACCGCGCAGAAGTCCGCGATCGGCGGGTACCTGAACTTCGACATGGTCGCGTCGCCGAACCCCGGCTACTTCCTCTACGACGGCGACAACTCGGACAACACCGGCTCCGGCCCCGGCCCGACCGGCTCCGCCGAGATCGAGCAGACCCTGGCCGACTACTACACCACGATCGGCGTGCCGACCCGCGGCACCGACTTCGACGGCCGCAGCGACTACGGCCCGTTCATCAGCGCGGGCATCCCGGCCGGCGGCATCTTCACCGGTGCCGAGGGCCGCAAGACGGCCGCCCAGGTCACCCTCTGGGGCGGCACCGCGACCGCGTTCGACGCCTGCTACCACGCGTCCTGTGACACCACCGCGAACATCAACGACACCGCGCTGGACCGGAACTCGGACGCCATCGCGTACGCGGTCTGGACCCTGGCCGACGGCGGGACGACCACCCCGCCGACCGGCTCGACGGTCTGGTCGGACACCTTCGAGACCGCGACCGGCTGGACGGCCGGCACCGCGGACACCGCCACCTCCGGCAAGTTCGAGCGCGGCGACCCGGAGGCGACCACCAGCTCCGGCGTCACCACCCAGCTCGGCACCGCGGCCGGCGGCACGTACGCCCTGGTCACCGGCGCGACAGCGGGCGCCAGCGCGGGCGCCAACGACGTGGACGGCGGTCTCACCACGCTGACCTCACCGGCGATCACCCTGCCGGCCGGGACGCTGACGCTGGGCCTGTCCTGGTACCTCGCGTACCTGAACAACGCGACGAGCGCGGACTACCTGCGGATCTCGGTGGTCAGTGGCACGACCACGACCGCGCTGCTCACGGTGAACGCCGCGGCGGCGAACAAGGCCGCGGCATGGACCGCGGCAACCGCGAACCTCTCCGCGTACGCCGGCCAGACCGTCCGGCTGAAGGTGGAGGCCGCGGACACCGGCACGGCGTCACTGGTCGAGGCGGCCGTGGACAACGTGGTGATCACCAAGTCCTGATCGGACTTCCGCCCGAAAGGCCCCCGGCGTGCCGGGGGCCTTTCGTTTTGCCACTCGGATGCGTAATACTCGTGGACGAGCATTCGGAGGCGAGGGAGCAGATGGCGAAGCGGCGCAAGGTCGGCAACCTGCTCGGGCTGCACATCCTGGCGACGCTGAGCATTCAACAGCTGCACCCGTACGAGATCGCCGCCCAGCTCAAGGCGTTCGGCAAGGACCAGGACATCAAGATCCAGTGGGGCTCGCTCTACACGGTGGTGCAGAACCTGGAGAAGCACGGTTTCATCGCCGCTGCGGAGACGGTCCGGGAAGGCCGCCGGCCCGAGCGCACGGTGTACCGGCTGACCCCGGCCGGCCGCGCCGAGCTCACCGACTGGGTGCGCGAGCTGGTCGGCACTCCGGAGGCGGAGTTCCCGAAACTGCAGGCGGCCCTCTCGGTCGTCGGGGTGCTCCCGCCCGACGAGGTGATCGAGCTGCTCGAGCAGCGGCTCAGCATCCTCGCCGTGGAGAACGATCAAATGCGCCAGGTCCTGCGCGCCACCGCGCACGAGGTCCCGCGACTGTTCCTGGTCGAGGGCGAGTACCGCCTGGCGATCCGGGAGGCCGAGGTCGCCTGGCTCACCGGGTTCCTGACCGAGTTGCGCGACGGCACCATGGCCGGGATCGGCGCCTGGCGGCGCCTCCACGAGACCGGTGAACTGCCCGAAGACCTCTCCGAGTTCATGACGGAGACGTAAGAGAAACACGGCCCCGGCCGGTGCGGGAACACCAGCCGGGGCCGACTGCCCCATCCACCCGGCCGCGGGAACGGCCCGGCTATCCGAGACGTGTAGCAGCAACCAGGATAACCGGACACGGACCGTGGCGACCTCGAGTGAGGATCACCATGAGTGATGCCGTGACGGCACACGACCTGCACAAGACGTACCCCGGTGGGGTGCGGGCCCTCGCCGGGCTCACCCTCACCGTCCGCGCCGGCGAGGTGTTCGGCCTGCTCGGGCCGAACGGCGCCGGCAAGTCCAGCACCGTCAAGATCCTGACCACGCTGGCCCGCCCGGACTCCGGCACGGCCACCGTCGCCGGGCACGACGTGCTGCGCCACCCGGACCGGGTCCGCCGCGAGATCGGCGTGGTCCCGCAGCGGTCCGCGCTGGACCCGATGGCGAGCGGCCGCGACAACCTCACCCTGCAGGCCCGGATCTTCGGCATCCGGGGCTTCCGGGGGCGCGTCGACGAGCTGCTCGAACGGTTCGGCCTGACCGAGGCAGCCGGGCGACCGGTGCGCGGCTGGTCCGGTGGCATGCAACGCCGCCTCGACGTGGCACTCGCCCTGGTACACAAGCCCGGCGTGCTCTTCCTGGACGAGCCGACCACCGGACTCGACCCGGAGGGCCGCGCCCAGCTGTGGACCGAGATCGCCCGGCTCGCGGCCGACGAGTCGATGGCCATCCTGCTCACCACGCACTACCTCGACGAGGCCGATCGGCTCGCCGGCCGGCTGGCCATCGTGGACGGTGGGCGGATCGTCGCGGAGGGGACGCCGGCGCAGCTCAAGGGCGAGCTGCGCGGGGACGCCGTACACCTGGAACTGCACCTGGCCCCGGACGGCCCGCAGGCGCGGCAGGCGATCTCGCACGTCGCGGGCCTGCGTGATGTCGCCCTGGACGGGCGGACGCTGAGCGCACGGGCCGACGACGGTGCGGCGGCCGTGCCCGCGGCCCTGGCCGCCCTGGAATCGGCCGGGATCGGCGTGGCGACCGTGACGGTGGCCCGGCCGTCGCTCGACGACGTGTACCTGCGGCACGCCGGACGTCGCTTCAGTGCGCCGGGGGTGGCGGCATGACCACACTCGTGGCGCACACCTGGTGGATGACGAACCGGCGACTCAAAGTGCTGATCAAGCAGCCGGCGTTCGTGGTCATCCTGCTCGTGCAGCCGGCCATCTGGCTGTTCCTGTTCGGCAACCTGTTCCGCAGGGTCGTGGAACTTCCCGGGTTCGGCGCCGGGTCCTACCTCGACTACATCGTGCCCGGCGTGGTCGCGATGACCGCGGTGTCGTCGAACATGTGGTCCGGCATGGGCGTGCTCGAGGAGATCGACCGCGGCACGCTGAACCGGCTGCTCACCACCCCGATCGCCCGCGGAGCGATCATGAACGCGCTGGTGGTGGAGCAGGCGCTCAGCACCGCCGTCCAGGTCGGCGCGATCATCCTGCTCGGCCTGGCCGCGGGCGCGTCCTACCCGGGCGGCGCGGCCGGCCTGACCGTGCTGATGATCTCGGCACTGCTGCTGGGAACGATCTTCAGCGCGCTGTCCAACACGGTCGGCATGCTGGCCCGGCAGCGCGAGACGATCATCGGGATCAACACGCTGTTGCTGCTGCCGCTGACGTTCCTGTCGTCGGCGTTCATGGCAACGTCGCTGATGCCGTCCTGGATGCGATCGATAGCGGACTGGAACCCGGTGAACTGGGCCCTCGCCTGCGCCCGCGCGGCGATGCGACCGGAGCCGGACTGGGGGATCGTGGCGAGCCGCGGCGGGTGGCTGCTGGGGCTCGCGGTGGTGACGCTGGTGCTGTCCACCCGGACATTCCGCGCGTATCAGAAATCGGTCTGACTTCAAGATCAAATTCAGGAGGTCGTGTGTCCGCCGGGGTACAGACCGCC
>NZ_BOMS01000082.1 GCF_016862315.1 Actinoplanes palleronii
GGGTGGTCACGGAAAACCCCACGTGTGTGAAGTTCGGGTGCGGAGCGCACCCGAACTTCACACGTCGGCCGGGGGTCGGGCGTCGATCCAGGAGGAGACGGCCGGCATCGCCAGCATGAGGACGGCGGTCAGGTGGCACAGCGCCGCCAGCACGTGTGCCGCCAGCGCGGCCGAGGTGTAGGACATCGCGGTGTCCCCGCCGTCCTCGTTGCCGACCGTGGCCACCGCCATCCAGGTCACCACGGCACTGAACACCACCGTGTGCACGCCGAGCAGGGTCACGGCGTAGGCGGCGGCCCGCATCGTCCACCCCCGGGTCCGGCGGGCCGCCACCACCAGCACGAACGCGAAGACCTCCGCCACCGCGCCCCCGCCGGAGATGATGACGGCCCGGTCGACGGCCCACCCCACCCGGTCCACCGCGTCGGCCGTCGGGGTCGTGGTGAGCAGCAGGAACGCCACCGGAACCAGCACCCCGGCGAGCCCCAGCAGCACCGACGACGTACTGATCATTTTCTGCCCCCGCTCGACGCGGCCCGGTCGCCGGAACGGTGCCAGGTACCGGCGAGCGGACGGCACCAGCCAGCAGACCGCGGTGATCGGCAACGCGGAGATGCCGACCACCGCACCGGCTTGCGCCAGCCACAGCAGCGTGACCAGCACGGTGTCCCCGTCGTGCAGCCGCGCGACGAGCAGCGGCGTCTCACCGGCCCGGATGAACACGACCCCGGCCAGCGCCGCCGGCCCCAGCGTCCACAACACCGCCAGCCCACCCGGCCGCGGCCGCACGCCCGACACCCGCACCGCACTCCAGGCGACGAGCGACGGCACCGCCAGCACCAGCGCGACGACGAGATAGAGCAGGCTCAGCCCGCCCGGGTCAGCGCCGAAGTCCCCGTCGGCGATCGAGCGGGTGACCAGCGCAACCATCGTCATCACCCACTGCACCAGCACACCACCGAACGCCACGAAGGCGGTCCACCGCGCCGCCCGGACCACACCGGGCTCCGCGATTCCGCCCGGGGCGGGCCGTGGCATCGGGCTGGGCGGGAACGCTGCCGGACCCATCCGCGGCGGCAGGCTGGGCGGGGGCACTGACGGACCCATCCGCGGCGGCAGGCTGGGCGGAACACCCGGGTGCCAGCCGGGAATCACCTGCGCACCGCCCGGTCCCACCGCAGGCGCCGGACCGCCCGGCCCCACCGCAGGTGCCGGACCGCCAGGAGGCGAAGCAGGTTCCGCGAGGCCCGGGTGCGCGGGGAAACCGGGGTGCGCGGGGAAACCCGGGTGGGCGGCAGGGGCGGCTGGTGGCGATGCGCCGAGCACCGGCGGGGACGCGGCGCGGGGTGGGCGCCGGCCCGGCGCGGCCGGCCGGTCGGGGAACGCCGACGGGTTCTCCCCGGACTCCGCCGGGTCGGGAACCTGCCGGGGGCCGGATGGAGGAATCGACATGTCGTAGTTCCTACCGCATCCGCCCCGGCCGATGTGCACCTCGACAGCCGGGTCACGGCGGCGCGGATCACGGGTGGGATGTCTCAAGGCGGCGGGATCCGGGCCGATGGGGCAGACCGTCCCTGGCCCGTGCCGGAAAGAGGATCTGCACCGATGACGAGCCCCGCGCAGCCCGCTGGATGGTACGCCGACCCGAGCGGTCTGCCCGCGACCCGCTGGTGGGACGGCGGGCAGTGGACCGACCATCTCCAACCGGGTGTCGCGGTGCTGCCGCCGACCGCCGGGCTGGGTGGCTACTACCCGGCCGCGGCGCCGTCCGGGCCGCTGGTCCCCGGCCCGCACACGGTCGAACCGGCCGACCCGGAAGCCGCCGAGATCTTCGCGGCCCGGTCCACCGGCGCGGCCGGCGCGGTCTTCCCCGCCGCCACCACGCCCGGCAAGGCCACCGGTGCGCTGGCCGCTCCCCCGGCCGAACACATCGACTACTCCATGCCACCGGTGGACGCCTCCGGCCCGGCAAGGTTCCCGGCGAGCGCCAAGCCGGCGGCCGCTCCCCCATCACTCAGCGACGAGCTGGACAAACGCCCCGAAGCCCGGCACGCCAAGGGTGTCCTGACCCACCCCCTGCTGCTGGCCTCCCTGGCCGCGGTCATCCTGGCCGTCCTGGTAACCCTGGCCCTGCTCCGCTGACCATCCAGCCGGGGCGGCCAGCCCCCGCACTCAACGTTCAAAGGGCGGCAGGACCACTCACCCCTGACCCAAGGGGCGGCAGGAGCAATCGCTCCTCACCCAAGGGGCGGCAGGAGCAATCGCTCCGTGCCCGAAGGGCGGCAGCAGCACTCACCCCGCGCCCGAAGGGCGGTGGGGATGCGCGATCGGGCGGGGCAGGGGCGCCAACAGCACGCGATCCGGCAATGCGTGCGGCTGCCGCCCACCAGGGGGCGGCATCAGGCCGCGATCCGGTAATGCGTGCACGCACCGCCCCTCCCGAGGCGTAATCACGCGGCTGAACCCGAGACAACGTGGACCCGAGGTCGGGGCTGAACCTCAGACCAGCTCGACCCGAGACCCGACTGAACCGCCGCAGCACCGGCTGGTCCTCAGGGGTGTCAAACCCGCCGCGAGACACCCCTGGCGACCAGCCAAGGCCCGCCGCCAGCGAACGGCGCGAGACACCCCTGAGGACCAGCCAGGGGCCACCGCCGGCGCGCGGCGCGAGACACCCCTGGCGACCAGCCAAGGCCCGCCGCCGGCGAACGGCGCGAGACACCCCCGGGGACCCGCCAAGGGCCGCCGCCGCGCGCGCGGGGCTCCTGGGAACTGGGCGGGGTGTCTGCCATGACGCGGATGGCACTTCGGCGGGCATTGAAAAGGGGTGGGGTGGGGTACCTGGTGGGTGTACGAGCGAGCGAGAGTCCGAAGTGACCGATCACGGATAGAACGGTGCGGGCCGGCGGGGTGGCCGCTAGCGTAGCGATTCACCCCGTGATGCGGTGTATCTCCGATTCATCCGTATCGCTGCCCGACCTGGCGTCACCCCGGAGGTCATGACATGGCCGGTACCTCAGCGAATCGACGGAACTGGCTGGTCGCCCTCGCCGCGGCGGTCCTGCTGCTGATCCTGCTGGCCATGATGCTGTCCTATTGCGACCGGCCGGCCGGCACCACCGACGCCGGGCCGCCGGGCGCGGTCGCCTCGACGCTGCCGCCGGTCACCGGGCCGGGCTCCCCCGGCACCCTGTCACCACGGTCGACCGAGCCCGGAGCCGGGACGACCGAGCCGCAGCCCGGCGACAGCGCGACCGGAAACGATCCGACCACTGACCCGGTGGCCACGTCCTCGACGAAGGCCAAGGCGTCACCGTCGCACACCCGGGCCACACCCCGGGGCGGCGTCGACGCGGGTGGCGGCGCCGGGCTCAGCGGGCAACGCACCGCCATGCTGATCACCGGCGTGTTCCTGCTGGCCGCGGCGGTGATCGCGGGACGGTACGCGGTCGGCCGCACGACCCGCGACTGACCCGGCACGATGTTCGCCCGTACCAGAGCGATGGTCGCCCGCACCAAGAAAACACAACCGAAGAAAGCCACCCGGACCACCAAGAGCCGGCCAGACAGGACGGAACGGCTCGCCCTGTCTCTGGGTTTTGCCGAGCCCAGGCGGAGGCGGCGGCTGCGAGTCCGCAACCGCCGCGCCGCGGTCTTCTCGGTGATCCTCGCGCTCCTCGGCTCCACGATCACCGTGCTCGGGCTGCGGACCGACGACGCCCTCCCGGCACCCGATCTGGCCTGGCAGGACGTCCCGGCGCCGAGCCCGGCCACGACCACCACCAGGACCGTGAAGAGCACCACGGGACTGCGCCGCTCACCCCCGACCCGGCTGGACATCCCGGCGATCGGCGTACACACCGCGGTCACTCCGATCGGCCTGCGCGACGACGGCACGCTCGACGTCCCGCCGCTGGAGTCGGACGCGCCGGCCGGCTGGTACCAGGGTTCGCCGACGCCGGGTGAGGCCGGCCCGGCGGTCATCGTCGGGCACGTGGACACCGCGCGGGACGGTCCGGCGGTCTTCTTCCGGTTGCGGGAGCTCAAGGTGGGCGACATCTTCTCGGTACGACGTGACGACCGCACCGTCGCGCGTTTCCGGGTGACGCGGGTCGCGAGTTACCCGAAGAAGGCGTTCCCGAGCGACGAGGTCTACGGCTCGACGCCCGGCCCGGCGCTGCGCCTGATCACCTGCGGCGGCTCGTTCGACCGGGACCGGGGCAGTTATCGCAGCAACATCGTGGTCTTCGCGGCACTGGTCCCATAACGCCCAAAAGAGAGCGCTCCCGGGACCGGTTCCGGGATGAATAACATTCACGTTCCGGAACCCGGGTGTTGTGCCCGGGTTAGCGGCCTATGCGGTTGCGCCCCTCTTGACATGCAGGCTCACCGATTGCTTCCGTGACCAGGTTCATTGCGATCTTGTTTCGGAAGGGACTCCTCCGTATGACGAGCAGTAGGCGCGCCTTCGCCGCGGCGCTCGCGATCGGCCTGGCCATCACCGGCCTCGCCACGCAAGCCACGCCGGCCGCCGCACATCCCGGTCCGGCCACACCGGACCTGGGCAAGAACGTCACCGTCTTCGACCCGAGCATGCCGGTCAGCCAGATCCAGGCCACCCTGGACGCGGCGAACGCCAAGCAGGTCGACAACGAGATGGGCACGGACCGGTACGCGTTCCTCTTCAAGCCGGGCACCTACGGCACCACCGAGCAGCCGCTGCAGGTGAAGGTGGGCTACTACACCGAGATCACCGGCCTGGGCGAGAACCCCGGCGACGTGGTGATCAACGGCAAGGTGGAGGTCTACAACCGCTGCCTCGCCGACGGCGGCACCAGCAACTGCCTGGCGCTCGTCAACTTCTGGCGCACCGTCTCCAACCTGACCGTCAACATCAACGGCGCGGGCCAGGACGGCTGCCGGCAGACGGCGAACTTCTGGGCCGTCTCCCAGGCGGTCTCGCTGCGCCGGGTCCAGTTCACCGGCGGCACGCTGTCGCTGATGGACTACTGCACCGCCGGCCCGCAGTACGCCAGCGGCGGCTTCATCGCCGACGCCAAGCTGCCGGCCACCGTCAACGGCTCGCAGCAGCAGTGGCTGACCCGCAACAGTGAGGTCACCAGCTGGTCGAACGCGGTCTGGAACCAGGTCTTCTCGGGCGTCGTCGGCGCACCGAGCGAGGCCGACTTCCCGGCCACGCCGTACACCACGCTCGACAAGACCCCGGTCAGCCGGGAGAAGCCGTACCTGTTCATCGACGGCAAGGGCAAGTACCAGGTCCGGGTGCCGGCCGCCGAGCGCAACACGTCCGGTGTCGGCTGGAACTCCCCGGGCCGTACCCTCCCGCTCTCCGACTTCTACGTCGCGAAGCCGGGCGACTCGGTCGCGAAGATCAACCTGGCCCTCACGCTGGGCAAGAACCTGCTCTTCACGCCGGGTGTCTACGACATCGACCGCACCATCAACGTGTGGCGGCCGAACACGGTGGTGCTCGGCCTCGGCCACGCCACGCTGACCGCGACCAAGGGCTCCACCCCGCTGCAGATCGCGGACGTCCCCGGCGTGATCGTCGCGGGCCTCACCATCGACGCGGGCCTGCAGAAGTCGTCCGCGCTGCTGCGCGTCGGCCGCAACCACGGGATCGGCTTCACCTCGCCGAAGAACCCGACCACGCTGCAGGACGTCTACTTCCGGGTGGGCGGCCCGCACATCGGCAAGGCCACCACGGCGCTCGAGGTGAACAGCGACGACGTGCTGATCGACCACACCTGGGTGTGGCGCGGTGACCACGGCGTCGAGGGCTTCACCGGTGGCGACACCGAGCGCTGGAACACCAACATCGGCACCTACGGCGCCGTCATCAACGGTGACGACGTGACCGCGACCGGCCTGTTCGTCGAGCACTTCCAGAAGTACAACACCATCTGGAACGGCAACGGCGGCACCACGGTCCTCTACCAGAACGAGTTGCCGTACGACCCGCCGACGCAGGCGGACTGGATGAACGGCTCGGTCGAGGGCTACGCCGGTTACAAGGTCGGCGCCAAGGTCAAGACCCACAACCTGTACGGCGGCGGCGTGTACGTGTTCAACCAGAACAACCCGTCGATCCACACCGAGAACGGCTTCGAGGTCCCGCAGACCCCGGGCGTCAAGCTGCACCACATCATGACGGTCAACCTGAGCGCCGGCGTCGTCGACCACGTGGTCAACGGCGTGGGCGAGGCGGCCGACACGACGAAGGTGGGCGTGCCGGTCTACGTCACGCAGTACCCCGCCGTACCGTAAAAGATCACTCTGCGGTGGTCACCGCCCATCGGACGGTGACCACCGCGTTGTTTTTTCCGTGGGTACGGGTAAGCCAGGACGATGACAGCCACCACCGCGGACCCCTCGCTCAAACGGGTGATCGGCCCGGGACTCCTGCTGCTGTTCGTGGTCGGCGACATCCTCGGCACCGGGGTCTACGCGCTGACCGGCAAGGTCGCCAACGAGGTGGGCGGAGCGGTGTGGCTGCCGTTCCTGCTGGCTTTCGTGGTCGCCCTGCTGACCGCGTTCAGCTACCTCGAACTCGTCACCAAGTATCCGCGGGCGGCCGGCGCCGCGCTCTACACGCACAAGGCCTTCGGCCTGCACTTCCTCACGTTCATGGTGTGCTTCGCGGTGATGTGCTCCGGGCTGACCTCGGCGTCCAGCGCGTCCAAGGCGTTCGCCGGCAACTTCGGGTCGGCGGTGCACCTCTCCCTCGGCGAAGGACTCGCGCTGACCGCCGTCGCGCTCGGCTTCATGACCCTGGTCGCGCTGGTCAACTTCCGCGGCGTCGGCGAGAGCGTCAAGGCCAACGTGGTGCTGACCTGCGTCGAGCTGACCGGTCTGCTGATCGTGATCGGTGTCGGCGCGTGGGCGCTGGGCGGCGGCGAGGGTGACCTGTCGCAGCTCGGCCAGTTCAACACCCCGCCCGGCGACAGCGTGGTGCTGTCGGTGACCGCGGGCACCGCGCTGGCGTTCTTCGCCATGGTCGGCTTCGAGGACTCGGTGAACATGGCCGAGGAGAGCCGCGACCCGGTGCGGATCTTCCCGAAGGTGATGCTGATCGGGATCTGCGCGACAGGTGTCATCTACGTGCTCGTCGCGATCTCCGCGGTGGCCCTGGTCCCGCCGGCCGAGCTCGGCCAGGGCGAGACCCCGCTGCTCAAGGTGGTGCAGGCCGGCGCGCCGGGCTTCCCGCTCTGGCTGTTCGCCTGGATCACCATGTTCGCGGTCGCCAACAGCGCCCTGATCAACATGATGATGGCGAGCCGGCTGCTCTACGGGATGGCCCGGGAGGGTGTGCTGCCCCGGGTACTGGGCCGGGTGCACGCGTCCCGGCGTACCCCGTGGGTCGGGATCCTGGTCACCACGCTGATCGCGTTGGGGCTGATCTGGTTCGCCGACCTGACCGCGCTCGGCGGCACCACCGCGCTGCTGCTGCTCTGCGTGTTCACCGTGGTGAACGTGGCGGTGCTGGTGCTGCGCCGGGACCCGGTCGAGCACCAGCACTTCCGCGCCCCCACGGTGATCCCGGTGCTGGGCGCGCTGGCCTGCGCGTTCCTGGCCAGTCCACTGAGCGGCCGGGCCGCGACCGACTACCAGGTGGCCGGCGTGCTGCTGCTGATCGGGGTGGCACTGTGGGCGATCACCTACGCCTGGAACCGGTACGTGCGGCACGAAGAGGCACATCTCGATCCCACCCACCTGGCGGAGTGACCACCCCCGTCGTGGCTACTGAAGGTGATGTGCGAAGCTGCGCGCTACCACACGCACCCTCATCTCCTGCCCGGAGGCCCGTTATGGACTCAATTCTCCCCCTCGTAGCCGGGCTCCTCATCGGCCTGATAGCCGGATGGTTCATCCGGGGAAGCCGTGACGGGGCTGCTCGGACCGCCACCACCGACACCACCGCCTCGTCCGCCGCCCCGGTGGCCGTCGTCGAGCCGGCCGCCGCGACCGAGTCGAAGGACGACGCGGCCGCCGAGACCGCGATCATCGAGCCGGTCACCGAGCCCGCCGCCGAGACCGTCGTCATCGAGCCGGCCGACGAACCCGCCGCCGAGACCGCTGTCATCGAGCCGGTCGCCGCGGAGCCGGTGAAGGACGAGCCGGCCGAGGAGACCGCCGTCATCGTGCCGGTCGCCGAGGCGCCGACCGAGCCAATCCCGGCCGTCGACGAGCCGGCCACCACTGTCGACTCGTCGTCCGCCGACACCGTGCCGGTCGCCGTCGCGGAGCCGGTCGAGGCACCCGAGCCGGTCGAGGCATCCGAGCCGGTGCCGGCCGCGGAGCCGGTGGCCGAGCCGGTCGGCGAGTCCGCGCCGGTCGGCGCCGAGGCGATCACCGCCCCGGCCACGTCGGACGAGCTCACCGAGTCCCGCGAGTTCATCGACGAGCCGGTCGACGAGGCCGCCGAGGAGGCGTCGCCGATCATCGAGCCGCTCGCCCCGGTCGCCGTGGACGAGCCTGCCGTCGTCGCTGAGCCCGTCGCCGTCGTCGCCGACGAGCCGGTTCCGGCCGCCGTCGTCGCGCCGGTTCCGGACGCCGCCGTCGCCGGGCCCACCTCGGCCGCTCCGGTCGTCGTCGAGGACGAGCCGGCCGTGGAGACGATCATCGTCGACACCGAGCCGGTCGAGGTCGAGCTGGACGCCGCGGGTGAGCCGATCCCGGCCGACGTGCACGAGCCGGACGACCTGACCCGGATCCCCGGCATCGGCCCGAAGGTCGCGATGGCCCTCGCCGCGGCCGGCATCACCACGTACGAGAAGCTGGCCGCCGCGGACGCGGTCGACCTGAAGGCGGCCATCGCCGCCGCCGGTATGCGCGGCTCGGCGAGCCTCACCAGCTGGCCCGCGAAGGCCAGTGAGCTGAACGGCGCCACCAACTGACGGTTGCGGCCCGGTGCCCGTTCGGACACCGGGCCGCGCCCGATCGGCAGCGCGACTGTCGCCTAGGTCACTCGGAAATCGGCCGGAAAAAGTAGCAACTCAGGAGCGGCACCGCCGATGTGTGGGGCTGTCCGGTAGCCAGCTCGTTTCTTCCGAGGAGACCCCGATGGCCACGATCACCGCCGTTGACGCAACTTCCTACGACCACCAGGCGGCTTGGACGCGGCTGCAGGCACACCGCCGCCAGCTCGCCGGCGACCTGATCCCGGTCCAGGCCAGCGCGCAGACCATCGCCGCCGACAAGGCCGCCGTCGCCGCCGCGGAGGCCGAACTCACCCGGCTCGGCGCCGCGAAGTCGGTCACCGACACGCAGACCGTCTCGTCCGCCGCGGTGTGGGCCGCTGCGCAGTCGGTCGCCCCCGACCAGCCGAAGAAGGAACTGCCGCACGGCCGCGTTCTCGACGTCACCGTGTGACCGATACCGATCAGCCGTGGGCACCCCGGTCACGGATCGGGGCGCTTTCCCCTCGTACCGGAAAATGGTGTTGATCTGCATAGCGGACCGTGCGCCGCGCGGTCTGACGGATGACCGACATCCCGCTCCGGTGAAAACGGCACGTCGCCGCTGTTGCCTCGGATGCTCCGCGCAAGACCACGTCGGACCTGCTAGATCGTCGCACAACGCCCGGAAACCGACAAAGATCAACAACGCAAGGTCATCGCGTCGGGACAGTTCGTAATCTTCCAGGGGTTCCGGCTCGGCCCTGAAGGTCGCAGGATGGACCGAGGGTGATGCGATGAGTGGGCGACGGCTGGCGGTTGTGGTGACGGTCGAACACCACGACGATCCCGTCCTGCGCAGGTATGCGGTGCCGTCCGCGGACGTGCGGTCTCTCGCCGCCGTCCTGGGCGATCCGGCGCTGGGCGGGTTCGATGTGGAGTTCCTCCAGGACCCGGACACCTGGGGCACCTATCAACGCCTGCAGACGCTCTGCGACGGGCGCACGGGTGAGGACTGCCTGCTGGTCTACTTCCGCGGCATCCTGCTCTCCGGCCCCGGCGGCGGCCTCTACCTGGCCACCCCGGACACCGTCATGCAGCGCCCGGCCGACACCGCCGTCGACGTGACCCGGATCGACGCGCTGATGCACCGCAGCCAGGCCGGCCAGATCCTGATCGTCCTGGACGGGCGCACCGGCGGCCCGGTCGACGCCGGTGCGTATTTCCGCGCCGCGCGCTCCGCCGGCGGCCGCAGCCGGGTGGTGATCACCGCGGCTGCCCGCCCGGAACCACCCACCTTCGCCGGCCTGCTCGCCGACACCATCCGCGGCGGCACCGCCGACCGCGACCGGGACGGCTACGCCGGCATCGACGAGACCCTCGACCACCTGCGCGAACGTGACCCGTCCGTCCGCAACTGGGTGTTCGGGGCGGGCCGCCAGCCGTACCTCTCGAAGGTCCGCAAACCCGGCAGCGACCGGATGGCCATGATCGCCGACATGGCCGCGGCCGCGGCCGGCACCGACCTGCACCGGGCCGCTCAGGCCCGCGCCGCCCTGACCCGGATGGCCACCGGCGACGACCGGGTCGCCGCCGCCGCTTCCGCCGCCTTGCGGCGCACCTCGCTCCGCCTCGCCGAACCGTCGTTCTCCTTCGGCCAGGTCGCCCCCGGCACCAGGCAGTTGACGATACGGGTGCCGGTCGTCGGGCCGCCGCTGCTCGCGGCGTCGACGGTGACGACGTCGGGCGAGGGCCTGCACGCCCGGATGGAGGGCGAACTGCTCCGGATCTCGTGGTTCCCGACCGTGGGCCGCCTGGCCGGGGTCGTCGGCCTGGACGGGCCGGCGGGTTCCGCCCAGCTGGCGGTCACCGGTGAGGTGTCGGAGGACGCCCCGGCGGAGTCGCCGCTCGCGGAGCCGGAGCCGGGGGCGCGGTTGGCGTTGCCGGCCGGGCCTCCGCCTGCCGCCGCGCCGCCGGGGTCCTGGAGCGACCAGCCCGCCGCGGCGTCCTGGAGCGACCAGCCCGCCGCGGCGTCGTGGGGCGGGCAGGCGCCGTTGGCGTTGCCTCCTGGCTATCCGGCTTCGGCGGCGGCGGCTGGGCAGCGGCCCGCGCCGCCGGGACCGCCGGCGGAGGGCGGCCAATGGCCCGCACAGCCCGGACCGCCGGCGGAGGGCGGGCGGTGGCCCGCGCAGCCGGCGATCGGCAGCGCTCCGTGGCCTGGGCAGCCGGTGTCCGGCGCGGCTCACGGACCGCAACCGTCTCGGGGTGGCGCGGGCGCTGGTCAGTGGCCTGGGCAGCCGGTGTCCGGCGCAGCCTACGGACCGCCTCAGGGCAGCGGCGCTGACCAATGGCCCGGACAACCGGTGTCCGGCGCGGCCTATGGCCCGCAACCAGCGCAACCGCCCCAGGGTGGCGGCGCCGACCAATGGCCCGGACCGCCGCCTCAGGGCGGCGCGGGCGCTGGTCAGTGGCCTGGACAACCGGTGTCCGGCGCAGCCAACGGGCCGCAACCGGCGCAGGGTGCCGGCGGCGCAGACCAATGGCCCAGACAACCGGTGTCCGGCGCGGCTTATGGCCCGCAGCCGGGCCCGCCGCCTCAGAGTGGCGGCGGTGCTGACCAATGGCCGGGCCAACCGGGCCCCGGCGGCGATTGGCAGAATCAGCCGACCTCGAGTGCGCCGTCCAGTTATCAGCAGGCGCAGCCGGGCTCTGGCGCTTATCAGCAGGCGCAGCCGGGCTCCGGCTCTTATCAGCAGGCCCAGCCGGGCTCCGGCTCTTATCAGCAGGCCCAGCCGGGCTCCGGCTCGCCGTTCGACCGCCAGCAGGGTTGGCCTACTTCTGGCGCGCCTACCGGTCAGTGGCCTGCCCCGTCGGCACCCGGCGGCGTCCCATGGCCGCAGCAGCCGGGCGTGCCCACCGGACCGCAGCCGGGGCAGGCGCCGTGGACTGGCCAGCCCGCGTCCGGTGAGGGAGTTCCCTGGCAGAACCAGCCCACCAGCCCGCCATCAGCCCCGCCACACGCTGGCGGACCTGCCGGCCAGTGGCCCGATGCGCAGCAGGCGGCCTGGCAGAACCAGCCTCCGCCGGGTGCACCGTTCGATCCGCAGTCGGGTCGGCCGGTCTCCGGTCCAGCAGCTGGCTGGGGGCCGGATCAGCCTGCCTCCGGACCGCCTGCCGGTTCGTGGCCGGGCGGACCGCCTCCTGGTTCCTGGCCGGGTGGACCGCCTGCCGGCTCGTCGCAGGGAGGACCGCCTGCTGAATCCTGGCCGGAGGGAGCGGCTCCAGCTTCCTGGCAGGGAGGAGCGCCTGCGGGTTCCTGGCCGGACGGTTCACTGACCGGTTCGGGGCCGGGCGGACCGCCGGCAGGTTCGTGGGCGGGTTCGGCGCCGTCGGCGCCGAACGGCTCGCCGCCTTCCGGCGGGCCCGATGGGCAGTGGCCGACACAGCCTCCGCTCGGCGTACCGATCGATCCCTGGCCGGACGCACCGACGTGGACCGCACCGGCTTCCGGTCCACCGGTCGACCCCTGGCCGGCTCGGTCCGGCTGGCAGCCCGACCAGTCACCGTGGACCGCCCAGAACCCGGCCGGCCGGCCCGGTGGCGGGGCAGGCCGGGGCGTGGAGACGTCCGACCAGGCCGGAGTCATTCCGGCCCAGCGTCGTCCGCCCGGCGGGACCTGGCCCGGGGCGCACCCGGAGGACGAGGCGACCAGGCCGTTGGCATCAGGCGACGCGGCACCGGCCACGAGTCAGATTTCTCCCGCTGCCCAGCCGCTGCCTGGCACCCGGGTGCCTTCTGCCAACCAGATGCCTCCTGCCAACTCGACGCCTCCCGGCGATCCGATATCTCCCGCCGATCCGATGCCTCCCGGCCATCCGGTGTCTCCCGGCCATCCGGTGTCTCCCAGCGCCCAGGGGCCGGCCCAGCATCCGGAAAACGCGGCCGTTCCGGCGCGGGATGAGACGGGTCATCGGGCCGACGACACGGAGCCGGCGGCGCCCGCACCGCAAGGCCCCTGGTCAGGGGCACCGCATCGGCCTGGCATGACGCCCCGTTCCTGGTCCGGCGGCGCCACCGACGACCTGTCACCGCCGAGCGGCACCTGGTGGGCGCCCTCCCCGGAGGCCTGCCAGCCGTCCGGACCGGCATCCTCGGTCCACGGCTCGCCCGCCGCGGAAGTCCCCGCCCAGAGGGCGGCCCCCAGCGGCAACGTCCCTGAGCCTGTTCAGGAGCAGGACACGTCCGGCAGCACATCCGGCGGCGCCTTCCAGAGCCGCGATCCCAGCGACCCGGATGTCACCCAGATCGCCACCAGCGCTGCTGCCGATGCGATCCCCCAGCATCAGGTCCGGACCAGTGATACTGCTGCCGGCACGCTCCCCCAGCACCAGGCCGCGGGCGGTTATGCCGCTGCCAGATTGATCCCGCAGCATCAGGAAACGATCGGCCGCGCGCCTGACGGTTCGGATCCGCAACACCAGGACACGCCCGGCCGCGACGCCAACGGCTCGATCCCGCAGCAACGGGATCCAGCCGGCTTGGGTGCCGCTCGCCTGGTCTCCGGACATCCTGTTGTCGGTGGAGCACCTGAGACCGGCACGGAGCAGACTGCCGAGATCCGGCTGGAGGTCCCGCCTGACGCAGACAGCATGGTGCCGTCCCCGCCGAGCGGTCCACGCTCGGACTCTGCGACGGATCTGGCCGCCGACCGGCCGCTCACGGCATCACGCGAGACAACCGAGCCGCCGACACCCCAGCCGGCGGATCCCGCAGCGAGAGCGCCCGTGCCGGGAGCAACCGTGCCGGAAGCGCCCGAGCCGGAAGCGCCCGAGCCGGGAGCAACCGTGCCGGGAGCGACCGTGCCGGGACCGATCGAGCCGGGACCGATCGAGCCGACGATGGCGGAGTCTGCATTGTCCGCGCCTGTGGCGGACGAGGTGGCAGCGGCCGAGGCGGCAGGAACTCGGCCGGCGGATATCTGGCCCGGTTCGCCCGCAGAGCCGTCTGCCCGCGCAGAGAATCCCGGCCTGTGGCCCAGCTCCTCCGAGGTCTTGGCCAGCGCACCGGCCATCGAACCCACACCGCCGCGCGCGGCCGAAACCGCGGATGACCACAGCTGGGGCGAGGCCGGCACCCACGCGGAACCCGTCACCGGGGCCGTCACCTCGATCCCGACCGAGTCGAACCTGCCCAGCGACCACGGTCTGTCCGAAGTCGATGAGCCGACCGATGTCATCGGCCTGTCCGAAATCGATGAGCCGACCGACGTCATCGGCCCGGCCGGAACCGACAACCTGGCAGGAGCAAACGGCCCAGCCAAGATCGACAATCCGGCCGAACCGGCAGGCGGCCCTGTCCTCAGCGACCAGGCCGAGAGCGGAGCCGGCTACCAGGGTGAGGAACGCCAGCCCGAGGAAACGCCGACCTGGTCGGACGCCACACCGGCCTGGTCCGACGCCTCGTCGGGCGGACCGTCCACGGGATTCCCCGGCCTCGAGGACGAGCGACCCACGTCCGGCGCCGAGCCGGACGCGCGACGAGCGGCTTCCGGCAGCGACTCTCAGTCTTGGCACGCCAGCTCGGCGTCCCTAGCCGAACATCCGGAGTCCCCCGCCGTCACCGATGCCGACGAAGCCGAAGCTCACGACGCCCCCGCAACGGCGCCGATCACCGCCGGCGGCGGCGACCTGCGGGCGGGGCAGGCAAGCCCGGCCGGCAATGCCGACTCGGCGGACGACGAAGACCCGGCTGCGGCCGACGAACCGCCCGCGAGGGCGGCCGACGAGGACCCGGCGGCGGCCGATGAGCCGTTCGTAAGGACGCCCGATGAGCCGTTCATAAGGGCGGCCGACGAGCCGCCCGCGCGGGCGGACAGCGAGGAACCCGCAACAACCGATGATCCCTCCGCAAGCGCGGCCGGCTCGACCCCGGACAGCATCGAGCCTGCCGCTACCTCCGACACCGAATCCCCCCAGGACATCATGACCAATTACCCTGAGAGCAACGGCGCCGTACCCGCACGGCCTGGACCGGAGAGCGCCGCTGAAACCGACGAGACCAGCGGAAACCCGCCCCGCGACGACGATGACCGGGCCAGTTCCGCCACTGCGGCAGGTGCCGCGGCCGCCGGGTTCGCCGGCGGATTCGTGGGCGGCTGGCTGAGTCAGCCGGCGCCGGAGCCCGAAGCCGCAGACCCGCACCGCCCTGCCACCCCGGCAAACGCCGAGCCCGGCACGTCACCGCACACCTCCGGCGCGAACGAGGCGGACACCAGCGGCATCGCCGACCCCGGCAGCGAACCGGCACCGCCCGGCCCGGTCGCCGGCAACGCTCCGATCGCCGCTTCCTGGCCCAGCCCCCGCACCAGCACCGACGCACCGGCCTCCGGCAGCCCGGCCGAAACGTGGCCGAGCACCCAGGCCCCGTCGCCGACGTCCGGCACCCCCACCGGCACCTGGCCCACCCCGCAGGCCACGACGCCGACCGCCGACGGACCGGCCGGCACCTGGCCCGGTCCACAAGCCACCACCCCGACCTCAGCAAGCACGGCTGGCACCTGGCCGGACCCTTCGGCCGAGACACCGACCTCCGGCAGCCCCACCGGCACCTGGCCCAGCCCGCAGGGCGGGGCTGACACGCCGGTCTCGGGAAGTCCGGCAGGGCCATGGCCCGGTGCGGGAACCGCGGGTTCGGCCGACCGGACGCAGCCCGGTAATGGATGGCCGGCGCAACCTGCCGCGAGTGACGCAGCCCCGCCGGAGCGGCAAGCTGCCGGGGCCGACACCGCGGGAGCCGCCCCGGTCCAGGCCGGGCGCGGGGCTCAGCAAGGGCTTCCGTGGGAGGCCGGTTCCGCGGCAGCCGCGGCCGCCGGCTGGCCGCAGTCGGCGCAGCCGGCACCGGACGAGGCGACGACTCACGGCACCTCAGCGAGCAGCGGCTTTGCCAGCTCACCGGGCGGCGGAGTGGCAGGCACAGCAAGCAGCGGCGGTGGCCTTGCCGGAACGCCGGGCGGCGGAGTGGCAGGCACACCGACCAGCGGCGGTGGGCTGGCCGGAACGCCGCCGGGGCAGACCGGGTGGGGCGGTCCGGACGACTGGACTCAGGCTGCCGGCGGCGGGCTGGCCGGAACGCCGGGCGGTGCCGGCTGGCCGGCGACACCGGGCGGTGCGGGCGGATGGCCCGGGCCGGCCGCCGGCACCGGATGGCCGGCCACCCCCAGCAGCACCGATCCGACCCGCCAGCCTGCCGGCGGCGGACAGGGTGGCGGGCTCGCCGGCACGGGAGGACGAGGCGGCGGATGGGACGAGACGACGACCGCGGCAGCGGCGGGTGGGTGGCCGCAGACGCCCGGAGCCGGCGCCCCTCCGGGCCAGGCGTCCGGGGCCGGCACTTCCTGGCCCACGTCACCGGCCGGGTGGCCGAACTCGCCGAGTTGGCAGCAGCCGGACGGCGTCCCGCCCGCGGGCGGCGACGGGTCGTACACCGAAAATCCGCCGGCGGGCCGGCGGCGCCTCAGGGTCGCCGGGGTGCTGCTTCTGGCGCTGCTCCTGGCCGCGGGGGCCTATCTGGGGATTCGGTACGTGTCCGGAAAGGACAAGCCGAGCGCCGCGCCGACGACGGCGGCCCCGCAGCAGACCGGAGGCGCGCCGTCCACCGCATCATCGCAGCCGGCCGTGCCGGGTGAGTCGGAGGCGGCCGCGGCGCCGGCGCCGGTCAGCCTCGCGACGCCGGTCGTGCTGGACACGATCAAGGGGGTCGGGCGGGAGCCGGAGGGTGTGGTGGTCTCGCCGGACAACAAGACGGTCTACGTCGCCGATCAGGGCGCCAAGAAGGTCTTCTTCGTCGACGCGAGCAGCAAGAAGACCAGCTCGGTCGACGTGCCGAACACCCCGCGGTTCCTGGCGCTGTCGAAGGACGGCGGGAAGCTGTACGCGTCGATGTTCGAGGACGACTTCAGCGCCAACGGGATGACCGTCATCGACACCGCGAAACGCAGCGTGATCACGTCGGTGGCGACCGGGCCGCGGCCGTTCGAGCCCGGTGTCGCGCCGGACGGGCGGGTCTGGCTGCCGATCCACAACGGCGCGCGCGTGGAGATCTACGACGGCGGCACGCTGGCCAAACTGTCGCAGATCAGTGTGCCGCCGAACCCGCACTGGGTGGACTTCGCGCCGGACGGCTCCCGGGCGTACACGTCGGATCACGAGTCCAACAAGCTCTCCGTGATCGACACGAAGAGCCTGAAGGTGCTGTCGAACATCGCGGTCGGCAAGTCGCCGCACAGCGTGGCGGTCACACCGGACGGCGGGACCGTGGTGGTCACCAACTACGACGTGAACACCGTGGAGACCTACGACACCAAGACCCTCAAACTGACAAAGCGCTACGAGGTGGGCAAGCTGCCGCAGGCGGTGCTGGTGTCCGCGGACGGCGTCCATGCGTACGTGGTGAACGAGGGTTCGGACACCCTCTCCGTACTGGACCTGAAGAAGAAGCAGGTGGCCGCCACGGTCAAGGTGGGCGACAGTCCACGGGTGGTGGGACTCTCCCCGGACGGGCTGCGGCTGTACGTGACCGCGGGCCGGGACGGGGCGGTCACGGTGTTGAAGGCGGCCGGGAAGTGACTGGTTAGCCTCGCCGGATGCGCCTGTTGACGTTCAACGCCCTGTTCACCGGGGACGTCCGGCCGCGGCTGCGGGCGCTCGGCCACGTCCTGCGGGAGTCCGATGTCGACATCGTCTGCCTGCAGGAGGTGATGTACCGCGCGCACGTGCGACTGCTCCGGCAGGGCTTTGCGCACACGGCGTACGCGGGCTCGGTCGTACTGAAAGGGGGTCTTGTCCTTCTTTCCCGTCGACCGGTCACGCGTTGGAGGTTCGTGCGGTTTCCCCTGGCCGGGCCGCTGCGGCCGGAGTTCCTGATGCGCAAGGGCGCGCTGATCGCCGAGATCGGCGACCTCGTCGTGGTGAACACCCACCTGTCGGCGAACCGGGACGACGACTGGTCGCCGGGCAACCGCTACACCGTCGTCGAGCGCGCCGAGCTGGACGTCGTGGCCCGGTTGCTGGCCGATATCGAT
This sequence comes from Actinoplanes palleronii, assembly GCF_016862315.1. GTDB lineage: Bacteria > Actinomycetota > Actinomycetes > Mycobacteriales > Micromonosporaceae > Actinoplanes > Actinoplanes palleronii. The sequence continues at coordinate 17,998 of NZ_BOMS01000082.1, forward strand.
CCGGAGCGGCCGGTGGTGGTCACCGGGGATCTGAACCTACCCCGGGGCAGCGCGGCCCTCGAGGAGCTCCGGGTGCGGGCCGGGCTCACCGACGCGATGGCCGGCGACACCCGGCCGACCTATCGGCCGACGCCGCAGTGGCCCCATCCGCCCGCTTTTGATCACGTGCTGACCCGGGGTGTCACCGCGCGGGCCGACCTGATCCTGCGGGATGAGGTGCCGCTGGCCGGCGGCCGGTCGGGCTACCTCTCCGATCACTACGGAGTTCTTGCGGAAATCAGACCTGGGTCTGATTCGAAGCCGTGGAATCCCTGATAACTTCGCCTCATGCCGACGGATTCCGGGCTTGACCGCCTACTTCTTCAGCAGCTCGCCGAGCGTGAGCGAGCCGCTTTCGCCGCGCGGCATCCCCGGTCGGCGGCCGCCTACGGCCGGGCCGACCATCTCTTCGGCCGGGTCCCGATGACGTGGATGAACAAGAACGCGGCCGGGTTCCCGCTCTATCTGAAGACCGCCCGGGGCAACCGGCTGACCGATATCGACGGCAACGAGTTCCTCGACTTCTGCCTCGGTGACACCGGCGCGATGGCCGGGCACTCGCCGGCGCCGGTGGTCGCCGCGGTCACCCGGCGGCTCGGCGAGCTGGGCGGCGCCGCCACGATGCTGCCGACCGAGGACGCCGCGGCGGTCGGCGCCGAGCTGGCCGGCCGGTTCGGGCTGCCGTTCTGGAGTTTCGCGCTGACCGCGACCGACGCGAACCGGTGGGCGATCCGGCTGCTGCGCGCGGTCACCGGCCGGCCGAAGATCCTGGTCAACAGCTACTGCTATCACGGCTCGGTCGACGAGTCGCTGATCGTTGTCGGTCCGGACGGACGTGGGCAGAGCCGCGAGGGCAACGTCGGCGCGCCGGTCGACGTGACCGAGACCAGCCGGGTCGCCGAGTTCAACGACCTGGCCGGGCTGGAGCGCGAGCTGGCGCACGGCGACGTGGCCGCGGTGCTGATGGAGCCGGCGCTGACCAACATCGGGATCGTGCTGCCCGAGCCGGGTTATCTGGCCGGCGTCCGCGAGCTGACCAGGAAGTACGGCACCTACCTGATCAACGACGAGACCCACACGTTCTCGGCCGGGCCGGGCGGGGCGACCCGGGCCTGGGATCTCTCGCCGGACGTGCTGACCATCGGCAAGGCGATCGGCGGCGGCATCCCGGTCGGGGCGTACGGGCTCTCCGCCGAGCTCGCCGACGCGATCCTCGGGCGCGCCGACCTCGACCTGATCGACATGGGCGGGGTCGGCGGCACGCTCGCCGGCAACCCGGTGTCGATGGCCGCGACCCGCGCGACCCTGGAGGAGGTGCTCACCGAGGGCGCGTTCGCCACCATGCTGACGACGGCGTCGGCGTTCGCCGACGGCATTCAAAAGATCATTTCAGCGTACGGCGTTCCGTGGTCGGTGAGCCGCCTCGGCGCTCGGGTGGAATACCGGTTCGCCGACCCGGCTCCCCGCAACGGCACCGAGTCGGCGGCCGGCGGTGACGGCGAGCTGGAGGACTTCCTGCACGTCTATCTGGCCAACCGCGGCGTGCTCCTGACCCCGTTCCACAACATGGCGCTGATGTGCCCGGAGACGACCCTCGACGACGTGGCCCGCCACCACGAGATCTTCGACGCCGCGCTGGCCGAACTGACCGCCTGACGGCGCGGCAGGCCGGCTGCGGCCCACCCGGCGACGAGGCTACGGGCAGCCGACCGGGAGGGAACGCCCGCCTGCTCGCCGCCGCCGGGACGCACGGCCTGGCCAGGGCCGCGGTGCGCACGGTCGCGCCGGCCAGGCCGCGGTGCGCACGGTCGCGCTGGTCAGCGCACTGGCCGGAGCCGCGGTGCCCACGGTCGCCCGGCGGGCCGCGGACCGGTGGCCGGCTGCGGTGCCACCCGTGGCGTGCGGAAGGTGAACGCGTAGGTGCCGCGCCGGCCGGCAGCGTAGAGGTCGAGGCTGCCGGGGGCCCAGGCGCAGCCGACGAGAGCGCCGTCCACCCGCATCGCCGCGACCGGCTCGAACCCGGCGTCGATATCGGTCAGCGGCCAGATCCGCAGTTCACCGTCGGCGTCGGTGGTCGCCAGCCACTGCCCGTCGGAGGAGACCGCGGCGTCGGTCACCGGCCCGTCGCCGAACTCCGCCGCACCGGCCAGACGCAGACCGCGGACCGTGTAGAGCGCGACGCCGAACGGGTCGACCACCACGACCCGATCCCCGGCCACCTGGATCGCCCGGACCTCACCCGGGCCGGCACCGGCCCGGCCGGGAACTGATCGGATCCGGCCGGCCCGGTAGCGCCAGACCGTCAGCGCTCCGGTGTCGTCGGCGACGATCAGCCGATGCCCGGGCAGGAACGCCGCGGCCCGGACCGGACGGCCGATCGCCTGCCGGAACACCTCGGCGCCCGCGACGAACGCCCCGGGGAGCAGGCTGCCGGCGGCCGACTCCGGAGCGGGCCCGGGCGCGAGGACCGACGAGACGGGGCGCACCGACAGCACCCCGTCCGGACCCCAGGCCGCGAGCAGGTCCTGATCCGGGGCGGCCACCCCGCCGGACGTCCCGGGCAGCTCCCCGGCCACCCACTCGCCGTCCGGCTCCCGCCGCAGGAGCACCAGCCGGTCGCCGCAGACCGCCGTCACCCACGCGCCGCCCGGGCCGAACCCGCAGCGGGTCACCGGCTCGGACCCGCGCCAGATCGGCGCCGCGACCGCATCCGCGGTCCGCCACACCCGCACCGCGCCGTCCCGTTCGCCGGTCATCACCTCGCCACCGGACGGGGCGACCGCGCAACTGGTCACCCAGGTGATCGGCCCGGCCACCGTCTCCTGGGCCAGCCGCGGCACGTCCCAGACCCGGATCGACGCGTCACTCCCGGTGGTGATCAGGGTGCGCCGGTCCGCGGCGACCACACACGACGTCACCCAGCCCGGGTGGGCGCGCACGACCGCGACTTCACCGCCGTACCGATCCCAGACCCGGACCGTCCCGTCCTCCCCGCCCGAGATGATCTGGTCGCCGAAGGCGGCCAGCGTGCTCACGCAACCACGGTGTCCCACCAGCGCGACGGCCGTGGTCCCGCCGTCCCGCGGGTGCACCTCGATCCCGCCGTCCGCCCGGCCGACGGCCAGCCACGCGCCGCCCGGGTCCGCGGTGAACGCGGTGACCGACTCCCGCGGCGACCCGGCCGGCACCGGCGCCGCCGTCCCGGTGCGCAGGTCGTGCCGGACGACCGCGCCGCCCGACGTCACCGTGAACACCAGGTCCTCACCGAGGAACGCGCACGCGACGAGCTTCTCCGGCTCCCGGCGGGCGAAGATCCGCTCCCCGCGTTCAAAAACGGCCAGCTCGCCCCGGCTGTCGACCGCCGCGACCCGCTCGCCGCCGGGCGACGCGGCACAGCCGAGGATCTCGCCCGGCGCGGTCCACAGGATCCGCTCCGGGCAGCGCCGGGCCACGTCCCAGCGGCGCAGCGTCCGGTCCGCGCCGGCCGACACCAGGCCCTCGCCGTTCCGCGTCACCACCAGAGCCTTCACCCCCGCGGTGTGCCCGAGGAGCCGGCCCAGCAGGGCGCCGGTGGCCGCGTCGTGCAGGCTCACCGCGCCGGTCTCGCCCCCGCTGGCGATCCAGCCCCGCGCGGACGTCACGGCGCAGTCCAGCCACCCGTCGCCACCGGTGATCACCCGGGTCAGGCTCTCCGGCCCGGCGTCCGGAAGCGGCCAGCGCGCGGTCAGCCCGGCCCGGCCGCGCTGCCCGGCGGCGAACGCGGCGACCTCGGCGGCCACCTCGGGCGCGCCGGCCAGACGGGCGATCAGCACATCGGCGAAGGCGGCGGCCGGGCGGATCGGCCGGAGCAGGCCGGCGCTGCGGGACAACCGGGCGCGCAACGCCGACGCGCGCTGATCCGGCAGGCGATCCAGATCGGCCACCACGGCCGCCACGCCGACCAACGGGATCGCCACGGCCAGCCGATCCAGATCGGTCACGACCGCGAACAGTTCGTCCCACCAGCGGGCTTCGCGCAGGTGGAAGCCCAGGTGCCGCCACAGGTAGCGGTCCGCTCGCGGCAGCGCCGGCCACGGACCGCCGCTGCGCGGGCGGGCCAGCTCCACCAGGCGGCGGTTCACTCGCGCGAGCTCGGGCTCCGGGAGGCGTTCGCGGAGGTACGTCCGGAGCACGTCGTGCAGGCGCACCCCGCCGTCGCCCGGTTCCACCAGCCGGAGCCGGGCCAGTGTCGTACGCAAAAGGGCGGCCTCGCCCGACGACAACCCGCCGGTCCCGGACCACAGCAGGTCGACGATCCGGTCCGGGACGGACCCGCCGGCCGGGAAGACGCCCAGCTCCAGGTAGCGGTGCCGGTCCGCCTCCGGAAGCAGGTGCAGGGCGGCCCGCACCACCCGGTCGACGGCCCGGTCCCGCTCCCCCGGCACGGCCAGGTCCAGCGCCACCGCAGGTTCCGCGCCGAGCCGGTCGAGCAGGTCGGACGCCGCCGGGCGCTGCCGCAGCACCCCGTTGACCACGGCGGTCAGCAGCGGCCACCGCCCGGTCCGCGCGAGCAGCGCGGCGCGGTCCGGGCCGGACAGCGCGCCCAGGCCCCCGGTCAGCAGCGCGGTCGCCTCGCCGGGGGTCATCTCGTCGGCGGCGAGCCGCGGGAGGTCCGCCGGGAGCAGGTCGCGGACCCGGGTGACGATCAGCCGCCGGGCGGTCGCACCACCGATCAGGAACGGTTCCAGCTGCTCCCGGGTCCATACGTCGTCGATCACCAGCAGGACCGGCGGACGCTGATCCAACGCGGTCCCGAGCCGCCGACCGGCCTGGGCCGGGCTGACCGTGGCGGGCCGTTCCCCGGTGAGCTGCTCGATCAGGTCACCGAGCAGGTCCGCCAGGGCCGGGCCGGTGGTCCGCTGGCCGACGCTCACCCGGAGCAGGCCGCCGGGAACCTGCGCCCGCACCCGCGGGAGCCGGGCGACCTGCTCGGCGAGCGTGGTCTTGCCGAAGCCGCCGGGGCCGTGCAGGCCGGCGTCCCCGGCGAGCAGCAGGTCGCACAGGCGGGCCTGCAGCTCGACGCGTTCGACCAGGTCAACGGCCGGTGCGTCGATCACCCGGGGCGCCGGCCGGGGCGCCGGGACCGGGGCCGGCGGTTTATTCAACCGACTGAACATCCCGGACCATCCCCGCCACCGATCGCCGTTCATCACGGTGGGACCAACGGCCCGGTGGCGGGCAGGTCACTGCTGTTACTTGGTGACGAACTTCCGGAGCTGGGCGAGCACCGCCCGGTCACCGGCCGTCGCATAGATCTTCTTGTCCGGCCCGACCAGCACCGAGGACGGGCAGGTCTGCTCGTCACCGGGCAGTTTCTTGTCCAGCAGCAGGCGGTGCGTGGCCACCTCGTAGATCCGCAGACGCCAGGTGGCCCGGTACAGCGCGAGGGTGTCCGGCGCCGGGTCGTCGTACTTGCAGTTGCGGATCTTCGTGCCGACGGCCGCACGGTCGGTGCACGCGACGAGCTGCACCTTCGCCGGGTCGTCGGAGCCCCAGATCCGCTCCTGCGCCTTGGTGGTGCCCTCGTCCCGGAAGTAGTAGACCCGGTCCTGGAAGCGCACGTCGTCCGGGCTGTCCTTCTTCAGCACGACCACCGGGTGCGGGGCCTTGCCGGTCCGCTTCGGCGATGCGGGGTAGTAGACGTTCTCGTCGCAGACCCGGTCCAGGTCGTCGATGTCCCCGGCCGGGAACGTGCTGGCCTGCGGGCCCTCGTCGACCGAGGGCTCGCTGACCCCCGGGACACCCGGGGTCCCGGTCGGGAGGGCCGGGAGGCTGGGGAACGTCGGGAAGCCGGACGGGAGACTGAACGGCAGGTTCGCGATCGGCGGCGGGTCGTCCTGGCCGCGCGAGGTGGCGTACAGGCCGCCGACGGCGACCACGGCGATCGCCATGATCACGGCGAGGATCACGCCGGTGCGCACCCCGGCCGGTGCGGCGGGCGGAGCTCCGGGCGGCGGCCAGGCGGGCGCGGTCCCGGGCTGCGGCCACGCGGGCGCGGCGTGATAGCCGGGCGGCGGGTAGGCCGCCGGCGGGGGCGGCTGCGGGAACGGGTACGCCGGCTGTTCGGGGCCCTCAGGTGGCCGCGCCCACTCGGACACCGGCGGTGCCGGCGGCGGCCAGGCGGGCGCTGCGAACGTCGGATCCGGTAGCGGATTGGTCGATGGCTGCGAAGTGGGGTCCGGTGTCGCGCTATCGCCGGATTCAGCCCCCGTGCCGGTCACGTTCAGTGCCCTCCCCTGTCCGATGCGCGTCGAATGTATCGAAGGCCGTCACATCAGGAGAGGGCGGGTGGCCCCGGTCACTACCGGGACCACCCGCAGGTCACGGACGGTTTCCGAACCGGGTACCGACGGTCACCGGGTACCCGCGGTCACCGTGGCGACCTGGGTGCCGGAGAGTGTGCCGCCGGTGTAGTAGCCGCCGCCGACCGCGGTGCCGGAGACCGTGCCACCGGTCCGGATCGCGTACGTCGTCCCCCGCGTCACCCCGCTCAGCGAGAAGACCACCTGCTTGAACGCCTTCGTCGACTGGTACGCCGCGAGCTGCGTGCCGGACGTGGTGGCCAGGTGCACCACGGTGCCGGCCGCCTGGTTCGCGCTGAACGTGTACGACACCCAGCCCTGTCCCGAGGTGGGCAGCGTGCTGGTGCTGGCGCTGATCCCGGACGAGACCAGGGTGCCGCCGGTGATGGTGAGCGCGCCGTTGGAGTCCAGGCCGCCCTCACCGCCACCACGGGTGGCCGAGCCGCTGACCACCACGGTGCCGCCACCGATGCTCAACGCGCCGTTCGAGTCGAGCCCGTCGGTGCCACCACTGACCACGACCGTGCCGCCGGTGATCGAGATCAGGGCGTTCGGGGAGTTCTGCATCTCGCCGTAGGTCGGGTCGGAGGCGTTGAACGCGTCGTCCGACGCGGTCGTGCTGACGCTGCCGCCGGTCACGTAGACCTTCAGGCCCTCGACACCCTCGTACGATTTGGTGACGTTGACCGTGCCCGCGCTGACCGTGACCGTTCCCTCGGCGTGGACCCCGTCGTCGGCCGTCGCGACCGTGGTCGTGCCACCGTCGACGGTGACCGTGGCGTCCGAGTGCACCCCGTCGTCGGAGGCGTTCACACCCGCGGTGCCGCCGCTGATCGCCACCAGCACCCCGGCCTTGAGGCCCTTCGCCGAGGTCTCGCCCGGAGTGACGGTGCTGCCGCCGCCGGACTTCAGGGTGAGCGCGCCACCGGCCAGCAGCACGTCGGTCTGCCCGGTGACCGCGTCACCGGTCGCGGTGATGTTCGCCGAGCCGCCGCCGACATAGACGTAGCCGCGGGTGGTGTCCTCGGCGTTGTCCGATTTCAAGCCGTCGCCACCGGCCGTCGCGGTGATCGTGCCACCGTTGACGATCAGGTAGTCCTTGCCCCGCAGTGCGTCGTCGCCGGCCGTCACGGTGATCGTCCCGGCGTCGACGACCAGGCCGTCGGCGGTGTTGACACCGTCGGCGGCGGTCGCGGTCAGGTTCAGCGAACCGGTGCCGTCGATGGTCAGGTCGGCGGCCGCGTCGAGGGCGTTCCCGGTCGACGAGGTGAGCCGGTTGGTCGTGCCGGCCTGCAGGTACACCAGGGCCTCGTCGGCCGCGACGATGTTGATCGCCGCCGCCGTGTTGGTCACGGTCACCCCGTTGAGCAGGATCCGGACGATGCCGGTGCCGGTGCTGTTGACCACGATCTGGCCGCTGGTCAGCGTGCCGGAGAACCGGTACGTGCCGGCCGCGGTCACCGTCACCGTGCTGCCGGAGACGGTCACGCCGGAACTGGTCGTCGTCGCGCTGCTGCCGGTGAGCGTGACCGCGGCGACGTCCGCCTCGTTCCAGACGCGGTCGGCGGCACTGTCGTGGCTGGCCTGGTTCGCGGCCAGCGCGGTGGCGGCGGCGGTGCCGGCGGCCTGGGCCGGACCGGTCAGCAGGGCGAGCGCGGTGGCGGCGAGCGCCACGGGTGCGACCAGCCGGGGGATGCTGGGCATGGTGATTCCTTTCCTCGGGGACGGGTTTCTCATCAGGAGGGCTCTGTGTGGGGACTTTCGGTGCGCTCCGCACCCAAACTCCCCACGCACGGGCTGGGACGACCGAACGTGTGAAGTTGCGGTGCGCTCCG